>NZ_JAXQPQ010000009.1:0-138417 GCF_034427535.1 Enterobacter sp. A103 | reverse complement strand
CGATAACCGCAGCGTGCTGCAGGGGCAGGCGGTTAACCTCAGCGCGGGCGGGCAGCTCAGCAACAACGGACAAATCACCACCGGCGGCGGCACCAGCACGCTCTCCGGCAGCAGCGTGGCGCTGAACGCCGCGGGCACGGTGCAGGGCGGGGGCGACATCACCGTCGCCAGCCGGAGCAATATTACCGTCGACGGCTTCACCGGCACGCGCGGCTCGCTGACCCTGAGCGCGCCGGGGTCCATCGTCAACACCGCGCTGCTGTACGCGGCGAATAACCTGGCGCTGTTTGCCGACAGCATCACTAACCGGCGCGGCGACATCATGGCGGGGAACAACCTGTGGATGCAGCGGGATGCGGCGGGGAATGCGAACAGCCAGGTGGTGAACACGTCGGGGAATATTGAGACGCAGAATGGGGATGTCACCATCAGGACAGGAAGCCTGTTGAATGAGCGCGAGGGGATCAGTGAAACACGCAGCTATCAGGCCGCGACGGACAGCCCTGCAGCGAGCGGCGCGACCTCTATTCGTGTAAAAGTCACAGACCTGCCCCCTGATGAGTGGGGGTATATTTATACAATTTACAGTGGTGCGGGTGGCGGTAATATCTTCTCAATTGTCGCGCCGATGCCAAGTGGAGCAGTACAACGTTATCTGGTCGGATCGACCATGGTCGATGTGACCGCAACAGGTGGCGTTGCGCGCATCGCCGCTAACCACGATCTGACTATCAATGCCGCTACGCTGAATAACCGTGCCGGTTATTTACTGGCCGGGAATGGGATGAACCTTTCCGGCAATAGCCTGAATAACCAGTCCTGGTTTGGTTATTCAGAGGATGAATATAAGGTCTATCGTTATAGTGGGAAAACAGGCAAGGTATCCAGCCTGAAAGGAAGCCCTGCCTCCGGCAACGATAACAACCGTCGTGTGACTTATACGCTGGATGGCGCGCCTCAGTACGAAACCCATACCACCGAACAAGCCCTCCGCGCGGTGATTCAGGCCGGCGGTCAGGTCACGGCTAATTTCACCAGTAATATAAGCAATACGGCGACGACTTCGAATGGCGGAGGAATAAGCAATGCGATTCCTGCGCCATCGCTGAACACCCTCAGCAACCAGACTGTCGGCAGCGGGGTGCAAAAACAGGGGCTGAGCGCTGCCGGAACCGTGGCGGTGACCTCGCCGCAGTGGAACGATCGGCTTCAGGGGGCGCTGCAGCAGCTTAACGGCGGCGGCGCGCTGGAAAACGGCGGCGCGTCCGGCACGCCTCTCAGCAACGTTGCCACCACGCAGAAAGGCGATGCGAACCTCGGCCAGCTGGGTACGCTGGCGAACGCCGGGGTCACCACCGCCGATCTCCGCACCGCGCAGGGCGGTACCGTCGGGCACTATCAGGGCCAGCGCGTCGATACCAGCGCTTACCCGCTGCCGTCGGGCAACAACGGCTATTTTGTCTTCTCCGACAACCCGAAAAGCCCGTACCTGATCGGCATCAACCCGAAACTGAACGGTCTCGGGCAGCTTGATCCCGCCCTGTTTGCCGATCTGAACGCGATGCTCGGGATCAAACCGTCGTCCACGGCGCCGCAGGAGACGCGGCTGGCGTTTACCGACGAGAAGCAGTTCCTCGGCTCGTCCTATATGCTTGGCCGCCTCAACCTGAACCCGGACTACGACTACCGCTTCCTCGGCGATGCGGCGTTCGATACCCGCTATGTCTCCAACGTGGTGCTCAACCAGACCGGTAACCGCTACCTGAACGGCATCGGCTCCGATCTGGATCAGATGCGCTATCTGATGGACAACGCCGCGGCGGCGCAGCAGTCGCTGGGCCTGCAGTTTGGCGTCTCTCTGACCGCCGATCAGATTGCCGCGCTCGACCACAGCCTGCTGTGGTGGGAGAAAGCCACCGTCAACGGCGAAACGGTGATGGTGCCGAAACTCTACCTGTCGCCGAAGGACGTCACCGTCAATAACGGCAGCGTGATCGCGGGCAACAACGTCACCCTGAAGGGCGGCAGCATCACCAACGGCGGCAGCTCGCTGCTGGCGAAAAACAGCCTGACGCTCGACAGCCAGAACAGCATCAGCAACCTCAGCAACGGCCTGATGAAAGCGGGCGGCGACCTGAACCTGAGCGCCATCGGCGATATCAATAACATCAGCTCCACCATCAGCGGCAAAACGGTCGCGCTGGAGAGCCTGGACGGCAGCATCAACAACCTGACGCAGGTTGAGCAGATTGATATCAACGCCGGCGGGAAGTACGGCAACATCGGCCTGAAGGACACCCTGCTGGGGAACACGGCGTCCATTACCGCGCAGGATGGCCTGTCGCTTGAGGCGGGTAAAAACATCACCGTTACCGGGGCGAACCTGGCCTCCGGCGGCGATATGCTGCTGAACGCGTGGGGCGATATTGCCGTCAACGCGAATCAGATCAACGACGCATACAGCTCCAGCCGGGAGAAAACCAGCCGTTCCTCCGTCACGTATCAGGGAAGTAACGTCAGTGCGGGCGGCAACCTGCTGGTGAATGCCGGGCATAACCTTGACGTGACCGCCAGCGACCTGAAGGCGGGCGGCAGCGCGGGGCTGAGCGCGGGCAACGATCTGAACCTGAACGCGGCACAGACAAGCGAAAGCAGCCGGAAAGGGAAAAGCGAGTCCCACAGCACCGGGCTCGACCGCACCACGATTTCCGCAGGCGATAACCTGGTCCTGAAGGCCGGGCAGGATATCAACGCCCAGGCCGCCGCGCTGGCAGCGGAGAAAAGCGTCGGGCTGCAGGCGGGTCGCGACGTGAATCTGGCTGCGGAAGAGACCACGCAGGGCGACAGTTATAAATCAGGCCGTAAAAAAGTGATTAACGAGTCGGTTCGCCAGTCGGGAACCGACATCACTGCGGGCGGGAATGTGACTGTTATCGCCGGACGGGATGTAACGGCACAGGCTGCAGATGTCTATGCCGCAGGCAATACAGCCGTGGCCGCCGGGCGGGATATCACCCTTTCCACTGCGACGGAAAGTGACTATACGTACCGGGAGGAGAAAAAGACGTCCGGTGGGTTCCTCAGCAAGAAAACCACTCACACCATCCACGAAGAGACGCATACGCGTGAGAAAGGTACGCAGCTTTCCGGTGACAACGTTGCTCTCCGGGCTGGTAACAACCTGACGGTGCAGGGCTCATCAGTTGCCGCTGAGCGCGATGTGGCCCTGAAGGCTGGAAATGATCTGACCGTGGAGGCAGCAACCAACACCGACACGTACTACGACATGAAAAAGACGAAGAAATCCGGCGTTTTCTCCAGCGGGTCGGGATTGGGTATCACCATCGGGTCGCAGTCTTCAAAAAGCACCCGGCAGGGGGCAAATACAACGCAGAGCGATGCCCGCAGCACGGTGGGCACTGCTGGCGGTAATGTCATCATCAGCGCCGGAAATGACGTCCAGTTGAGCGCGGCAGATGTGGTTGCCGGAAGAGCGAAGGATGATTCCTCCCGCAAAACCGGCCATATCGATATCACTGGCGACAGCATTGCCATCCTTCCTGGACGGGATACGACCACTGAGTCCATGAAGCAGGAGTCCAAATCGTCTGGCGTCACGGTCAGTGTGAAAGCGCCATTTGAAGACACTGTGCGTAACGTGCGCGATATCGTGCGCGGTAAGGGCAACAGTGGCAATAGCACCGTCGATAAAGTGAAGGGGCTGGGGGCGGAAGGCGGTGCGCTCGCGCTTGACGGACCAGGCCAGATGATGGCCATTTCCGCAGGAAGCACCCGCTCTTCCTCTGAGTCGCACTACGAGGGCGAGTTTAACAGCGGCAGCCATCTTGCCGCCGCAGGCAATATCCAGATGACTGCCACCGGTAAACAGGGAGGCAGCAACAGCGGCAATATCCTGATTGCCGGGAGCCAGGCTAAGGCCGGTGAAACGGTGATCCTCGATGCGAAACGCGACGTTGATATCACCACCTCCACAGACAGCGAGAAATACGGCAGCAGCACTAAAAATAGCGGCTGGAATCTTTCGAGCGACCTGAGCGCCGGAAGTGCTGTTCGCGCCATCTCGGGTGGGGGTTCCCACGGCAATCAGCTCCTGCCGGGCGGGATGAGCAAGGCGGAGAGCAACAGTAGCGGCACCCGGACCACACAAAACGCGTCGGTCATTCAGGGCTCAGATATTTACGTTAACAGTCGTGACGGCAGCGTGAATATCAGCGGCAGCCTGATGACCGCCACGGACGATCTTCTGCTGTCAGCCACAAATGGAGATATCTCCGTTTCTGCCGGACGCGATACATCGCGCAGTGAGAGCAGCGGCAGCAGCAAATTGCTGGGGACTCTGGGAGGCGATGGTTACAGCGCCACGGCAGGCTACCGCCATGAAAAAAACAGCAGTCGGGAAGATAGCAGCCTCGAAAACGGATTGCGCAGCCAGCTAAGCAGCAAAAACGGTAGCGTTGTCGCGCAGGCCGGTAACGATCTCTCCCTGTCAGGTACGGATATCCGTGCTGGTAAATCGGTCTCACTCAGTGGCGAAAATGTCCTCATGGGGGTGAGCCGGGATACCCGTGACGGTGAAAACCACAGCAGCAGCGCCCAGTATGGTGTGACGGCATCTGCTGGGGGCTGGGCTGTTGAGGCTGCTAAAGCCGCTGAGACGGCTGCCCGCAGCGCAGAAAACGGCGATGATCCACGGCTGACTGCCATCAGAACAGGCCAGTCGGCGGCAACCGCGGCGCAGGGCGCTATGTCGGACTCGTCGCTCATCAAGGCTAAAGTGTCTTTAACGGCGGGGACGTCATCTCAGGACAGTCGTTACCACAGTACCGACACGCAGGGCACCACCATTAATGCCGGCGAGAATGTCTCTGTTCGTGCCGGAAATGACATTGCCGGTATGGGGGTACAGATCGCGGGTAAACACGTGGCGCTGGATGCGGGGCGGGATATTCTGCTGTCTGCCTCCCAGAACACAACCCACTCTGAGAGTAAAAACAGCGGCAGCCAGTTCAGCGTCGGTGTCGGTGTGAGCCTGATTGGTGCGCAAAACGGCATCTCGGTGGAACTGGGAGCGTCACAGCATAAGGGCAAGGAAAACAGCCAGTCGCAGCGCAATACGAACAGCGTTGTCCATGCTGATGAACAGCTTACGGTGAACAGCGGACGCGACACCACCCTGAAAGGTGCGGAGCTGGAAGGTAACCGTGTGGTGGTCAACACCGGGCGCGATCTCACCATCAGCAGCGTGCAGGATACGGCCAGTTATGACAGCAAGCAGTCTTCGTCAGGCGCGTCCCTCAGCCTGTGCATACCGCCGCTGTGTTATGGTGCGTCTTCCGGTAGCGTCAGTGCATCGGGTGAGAATATCACCCAGAATGGTAAGAGCGTCGCTGAACAGAGCGGGATATTCGCAGGCAAGGGCGGCTTTGCTGTCACCACCGGAAATCATACCCAGCTTGACGGCGCGGTGATTGTATCCACGGCGTCTGCAGATAAAAATAGCCTCGACACGGGTACGCTGGGTTTCAGTAATCTCCACAACGAGAGCCAGACCAGCGGCAACGGCTATACGGTGGCGCTTTCCGGCAGCGCGGGCGGCAGCGGAAACGGTGAAAACCGCAACCTGGCACCGGCCATCGGTACGGGCCAGGCAGAAGAGAGCCACACCGGCACGACCTCATCAGCGGTGAGTGGCGGTAGCATTGTCATTCGCAACCCGGCGGGACAGAAACAGGATATTGCTGACCTGAGCCGTGATACGGCTGACGCCCACCACGGCGTGGACGTGAACGGTGATGTGCAGAAGGTCAGGGATAACCTGGCGGTCCAGAGCGAAGGCGCGGCCCTGGCTACCTCTGCGCTGGATGCTTACGGCAAGTATGCGGAGCAGAAAGCGCGTGAATCCAATGCGGCGCTGGGCGCGAAGCTGGCGTCAGAAGGAAAACTGCAGGGCGATACGCCGCAGGAGCAGGAAGCGTTCCTGAAGACGCAGCCCGGATATCAGAATACCGAATACGGTCCGGGGAGTGCCTTCTGGACGAAGGGCAGCGCAGCGGCGGGATTACTGGCAGGTGCGCTTGGCGGTAACCTGAAGGCAGGCGCGGCAGCGGGGGCGGCCCCTCTGCTGGCGACCCTGGTCAAGGAGCAGAAAGACCCGACAGCCCGTGCCGCGCTGCACGGTATTGTGGCGGCGGCGCTGACGCAGCTGAGTGGCGGGAGCAGTACGGATGGCCTGAAGGCTGGTGCCATTGGAGCCATTACGGCCTCGGCGATGACCGACCACCTGGTCAGCGCGCTGTATGGAGATAAAAAATCCAGTGACCTGACTGCAGAGGAGAAACGGCTGGTCAGTAGCCTCGTGAGTATCGCGGGTGGGCTGGCAGGCGCTGCGGTGACGGATGGCAGTGTCTCCATGGCGGCGACGGCGTCTGAAACGGCGAAGGTGGAGGTTGAGAATAACTCGCTGAGTGTTACTGAGAACAAGTCACGTTCTCAGGAGATGGCGCAGTGTCAGGGCAGTTCTGCTTGTGAAAACGGCGTTATTGATAAGTACAAGAAGATCAATGCCGAGCAGCATGAAAGCGTTGTTGGATGCAAAGGCGCTCAGGACTGCGTTAATAAGGCCAATGAAGTTAGTCAGTTACAGGCCGATTATGCCAACCGTGCCAATGAGTTGCTTGAAAAATCTCGTAATAATGGTGGGTTAAGTCCGGCAGAACAGGACGAATTAGCGATTCTTCAGGTGACATCGATTCAGTTGGATGCGGATCGGACGGCAGCCATACATAATGCGCTAATGTCTGGCGATTCTGCGGAAGCGAAGCAGCTTGCGATAAACTCACTGGCACAGTTAGCAGGAACCAGTGCGGCAGGAATCGCTGCGGGGGTTGGGAAAGCTGGAGCGAAAGGAACTGAAGCAGGGCAAAGAAGTACTATCGTTCCTGGTGGCGGGTTGACCGCTCATGAGCAAGCAGGCGGTCATTTGATTGATAGACATGTAGGAAAATCTGAAGCGGAGTTATTTGATAGAGTGTCTACAGGTAATACAAAAACAGCATCTTCATTTACAGATAGGGCTACAGCAGAAGCCGTAACTAGCAAAGCCATTGATAGTAATCAAGCAAAGATCCAGAGTTATTTATCTGGTAACCAAAAGGGCTACTTAGAGCTTGATTATCAATCCTCTACTGCCATTGGTATTAGCGTTACTCGCGGCTCAACAAGTGCTGAGCCAGCTACAAATGCCAGAATCATCATTGGGAGAGATCCTTCAATGCCTGGCGGGTATAAAATTATTACGGGATATCCAACACAGTGAATATTGAAGAAAAATACCCATCTCTATCATATCTATTAAGGTGTTATTTTAACCAAGATTTTGAGGTGTTATTTGGTAATGCGGATGAAACATTGGCAGCTTACAAAACTACTGAGGCTGCGGAAGAGCAGTTGCAGTTGAAAGTTGAAATAGATTATCTGCTGGCTCTTTCGCTATCAGATAATGAATTACAGAACATTCTCCTTAACGAAATTGATTGTAGCTATTACTACCCTAACGAATGGCCTTCATCTGAAGAATGGTTGAAACATATACGTAAGCAATTAAAATGAGCAATCTCGGCCAAGTCGCCAGGATTCTTTTACCTCTAAGCCAACCATCAAATCTACTTCCCGGCAGGTGGTCGCTTGGTGGTGATCACCTCGATAAACCCCAGGATCTGCTGTTGCTTGCGCCGCGGTTATACTGTTGTGGTTGCTCTTTAACAGCATCGGGAACATGGCTAACAGGGCGAAAAAGGCGCGTCGGGGAAAAGTTGCCCGCCGGAAACGCAGCAGGTAAAAACGGTTGTAAGCCTCCGAAAGCACACGAAAAAATAGGTTCATCGCAGCAACCTGCGTCAGAGTATGTTGTTGTTGAGAATAACTCGCTGGATGCCGTTATACAGGACGGTAAACGGGCTGCGCAGGGGTGTCTGTACATTTCATCCTCTCACTGATCAGCAGGTTGCAAGTGGTCTCGGGGCTTTACTCGGGGTTTGTCCAACCACATCAGCAAAGGATACATTTTCACAAGATGAGCAGTTGCATCAGATTTATGTGGCATTACTCAATGATTCTTCCCGGCTCAGTCAGTTAAACGATGCCCATTAAGCGTTGATGTTTCACCGGAATTCTCTCTATAAAGCTGATGTTCTCGAGGGCATGCAATGCAGCGTTGCCGCGCCGGGATTGTCAGTACCCGCTAGAATGTCATAGGCTGGGAACTCTGTAATGCGATAGGTCGTATAATCCGAATAACTCACCGGTTCTGCTTCAATTGCTTTACGTAGTATTTCCTCCATTTGTCTGGTTTTCGGCACCGAGATTTTGACGGTGCCTGGATCAATCTCCAGTCTCTGGCGTACTTTTTCTAAAGTAGTCGTTAGACGGTATGTGCGTGTATGAAAGGGAGCTGGATGGATGTCGTCTCGCTGTTCATAGATGACATTAAGTACCATCTTGCCACCTGTATTACTAACGACATAGCCCTTAATCATTTCATCAATAATTACTGGCACAGTCATTCCTTTTAATGAGATCACTGTTGTACCGTGGCAAATAACTGTCATACCAGGTTTCTGACTGGCATTGATCGCCCGCATCTCACTGAGCGTTGCTGCATTTGTGTGAGCAGAAATGATGCAGACCATCATTGCTAGAAGTAATCCATGTATTCGCTTGTTCACTGCCATCGCCTTAATCGCTGATAAAAATCGCTCTGCCGGTTGCTCCCGGAGCGCTCTTAGAATTTCGTTCTCTCATTACCTGAAGCAAACCCAGTCTTGTAACATGTTACCGCTCCGGCTATAAACGCAGCCAGACAATTTCGATGGATAGTTGAAAGCTGAAATGCCCTTTCTTCTGCCAGCTTTGTAGCATGCTAGTAAAAGCAAAAAAGGCTGCATCCCGCAGCCTTTTCTCCTCACATTCACCCTTTCGGGAACACCCACACATGCTTCTCAGGCAGCGAAAGATGGCAGTGCTGCGGATCCCGAACCTCATGCCCATACGCACGAATGACAAAATCATCTCCCACCGTGCGGAACAGGTACTCCCAGCGGTCGCCGAGATACATGCTGGTGAGCAGCGGCAGCTCAAGCTGATTTTCCCCAGGCCCATCGACCACCGCCACGCGCTCGACGCGGATCACAGCCGTCGCTTCTTCACCGCTCTGCACCCCTTCACCGGCCTGGCCCCACAGCACCCAGCCTTTTCCTTCGATACGCGCTTTGCCGTCGCGCACTTCGGTGACTTTGCCGTGCAGGCGGTTGTTGCTGCCCATAAACTCGGCGGTAAAAAGCGTTTTCGGCGAGCCGTACATCTCCTGCGGCGTGCCCTGTTGCTCAATTTTGCCGTTGTTGAGCAGCAGGATGCGGTCGGAAATGGACATTGCTTCATTCTGGTCGTGCGTCACCATCAGCGCCGATAGCCCGAGCTTGATAATCAGCTCGCGCAGGAACACGCGGGCCTCTTCGCGCAGCTTGGCGTCGAGGTTAGAGAGCGGTTCGTCCAGCAAAATCACCGGCGGGTTGTACACCAGCGCCCGGCCAATCGCCACGCGCTGCTGCTGTCCACCGGAGAGCTGGTGCGGGTGACGTTTGCCAAGATGGCCTAGACCAAGCTGGTCCAGCACGTCCTGCACGCGCTGCTGGATCTCTTTGGCCGGGACTTTGCGCAGCTTGAGCGGATAGGCCACGTTCTCAAACACGGTCTTGTGCGGCCACAGTGCATAGGACTGGAACACCAGCCCCAGGTTACGCTCTTCCGCCGGGACCTCGCTGCGCGGCGTGCCGTCGTAAACTTTATTATTGCCAATGACAATCGACCCCTGCGTCGGTTTTTCCAGACCCGCAACGGCGCGCAGGAGGGTGGTTTTACCGCTGCCGGAGGGGCCTAACAGGGAGACCACTTCGCCGCGCTTCAGGTTCATGGAGACACCTTTTAAAACAGGATTGTCGCCGTAGGTTAAGTGCAGATCGTCAACCGCTAATTCAATCATGTATTTTCACTCCGAAACGAAGGGCAATGCCCAGACCTACCACGACCAGCAGGATGTTAATGAAAGAGAGCGCCGCCACGATATCGATGGCACCCGCGGCCCAGAGGGAAACCAGCATCGAGCCGATGGTCTCCGTGCCGGGTGAAAGCAGGTACACACCCGTTGAATATTCGCGCTCAAAGATCAGGAACATCAGCAGCCACGAACCGATAAGACCGTAGCGGGAGAGCGGGATGGTGACGTGGCGGGTGATCTGCCCGCGCGTCGCCCCGGTGCTGCGCGCCGCTTCCTCAAGCTCCGGCCCCACCTGCAGCAGCGTGGAAGAGATCAGCCTTAGCCCGTAAGCCATCCACACCACGGTATAGGCCAGCCAGACGCTGAAAATGGTGCTGCGCAGCGAACGCAGCCAGACGATGACGTTTTCGCGCATCCAGTCGGTCCAGGCGAACCCGGAAAGCCAGCCGGATTTCAGCGAGTTATCCAGCCACATCGGCAGGAACAGGAACACCCACAGGAACGCCAGACCCGCCAGCAGGCCAGGCACGGCGCGCGGCACCAGCACGCTGTAGTCCAGAAAACGCGTGGTGTTGTCCGGCTTGCGGTGCATGGCAATGCCGACAAACAGGTAGCACACCACGGCCAGCGCGCCGCCAAACACGCCAATCGCCATGGAGTTGACGATGGCGCGCAGCAGGTTGGGCTGCGCCCAGATGGTGCGGAAGGTGTTCAGAGAAAGCTCGTCCCACAGCGAAACGCCCACGCCCCAGTTGGAGATAAACGCACGCAATACCACGCCGAGCAGCGGAACGCCGATGGTGACGGTGAGCCAGAAGGCAATCACTCCGCCAGCCACCCAGCGCCATTTACCCAGCGGCAGCGCGCGTGCCTGCGAGGCTTTCCCCTTCATGGTGACGAAGCGGTTGGCGGTGCGCATCAGGCGACGCTGGAGCATCACCAGCGGGATGGTGATGCAGATCAGCACCACGGCAACCGCCGCCATCAGGTTATAGGATGGGGTGCCCATCTTGTTCGTCAGCTTATAGAGATAGGTCGCCAGCACCATGTTGCCTTCCGGGTCGCCG
Source organism: Enterobacter sp. A103 (assembly GCF_034427535.1). Classification (NCBI taxonomy): domain Bacteria; kingdom Pseudomonadati; phylum Pseudomonadota; class Gammaproteobacteria; order Enterobacterales; family Enterobacteriaceae; genus Enterobacter; species Enterobacter sp. A103. Next base: position 127,278 of record NZ_JAXQPQ010000009.1, on the reverse strand, counting down.
AGGACCAGCATCAGGCCGAACACTTCCAGCCCGAGGAAGAACAGCAGCACGGTGGCGTACAGAATGGACGGGCGCACCATCGGCAGGCTGACGGAGGTCATCACCTGCCAGGGCGACGCGCCCGCGGTGCGCGCGGCTTCTTCCACATCGGAGCCCACGCTGCGCAGCGCAGACGAGATATACAGATAGGCGTGCGGGACGTGCGTCAGGCCGGCGATGACCACAATGCTCGACATGTCGTAGATATTCCACGGCACAAAACCAATCAGCGCCTGAGCCCACTGGGAGAGAAAGCCCACCGGACCGGCGGCCACCACGTAGCCAAAGCCCAGCACCATCGGTGAAACGAAGATCGGGACCAGGATCAGCGGCTCAATCAGCCGGCGGCCGGGCAGGTCGGTACGCACCATCAGAAACGCCAGCACGCCACCCAGCGGGATGGAGATAAAGACCAGCCCGAAAGCAAGAATAAAGCCGCTTTTCAGGGCCCTATAAAAATCAGGGTCGGTGAAAATAAACTCAAATGATTCAAAGCTCCACTCTTTTGACGGCGAAAAGAACGGGGCGGACAGGAAGCTCTGTATCACGATAAACGACAGCGGGGTGTAGATAACCAGGGCGGTTATCAGCACGACGATGCCTCGCGGCAGGCTTTGCCACTTTCTGCGTAATGTATTCATGGGGTATCCCTGGTGTTGCGGCCCAGAAAAACGAACTCAGTCGATAAGGGAGCGCGGCGGCCTGCGCCGCGCTCAGACGCTTATTTACCGGCGGCGGTACGCCACTCTTTGATGTACTCCAGGCGTTTTTTCGGCTGCAGGTATTCCAGCAGCGTTTCATCAACCGGAATTGGCTTCAGCGCGTTGCCGAGGATTTTGGTCAGGCCGTCGATATCATTTTTCCCTTCGATATCGTTACGAATGGAGGGAATATCCGCCTGATTGGCCAGAATGTTTTGCCCTTGTTCAGACAGCACATAGTCCAGCCACAGCTTCGCGGCGTTGCTGTTTTGCGATTGCTGGCTGATGAACGACACGCGCGACAGCACCAGGGTGTAATCTTTTGGATAGGAAATGCCGAGCGAAGGATCGTTCTTCGCGCGCGCTTCCGCGTAGGAACCGAGGATGTTGAAGCCGATCAGGTTTTCACCGGAGGAGACCCGCTCCATCATGGTGCCGGTAGACGACTGCACCGATAAGCCACCTTTGGCGACGTCGGCCAGGGTTTTGAAGTAATTAGGATCGGCGTTGTGATCCTGAACCGATAGCATAAAGCCCAGACCCGATTTTTCGATGTCGTAGGTGGTGACTTTGCCCTTGAATTTGTCCGTCTGGCTGGCAATCAGCTTCGCCAGCGCGGCGTGAGAATCCGGCACGTCGCCGGCCGGGATCAGGCGCTTGTTGTAGATAAAGACCACCGGCTCATAGGTGGTGCCGTAAGCCTTATCCTTCCAGACCGCCCATTTCGGCAGCTGGCTTTGCTCCGGCGATTTATACTCCATGGCGTAGTCGGTGGCGAGCTTCAGGCCGGTGTCCATAGAGGAGCTCCAGACCACGTCGCCGCTCACGCCACCGGAGGCCTGTTCGCTGATGAAGCGGTTGTACAGCTCGGTGCTGTTCATGTCGTTGTATTCGACTTTAATGCCCGGGTAGGTTTTTTCGAAGCCCTGGATCAGCGGTCCGGCGGCCTTGATGTCGGTGGTGGAGTAAATAACAACCTTGCCCTCTTTCGTTGCGGCATCAACAACTTTTTGATATTCAGCAGGATAGCCCTGCGGCAGGGCAGAGAGTGCAGAAGCAGAGAACAGTACAGTAGCGGTAAGCAGAGAAATTCGGAACGTGTTCGACATTATAGTTAACCTTTTAGTTACATTTGAGGAACTAATTGTCAACATAGCGTATCGGGCTCCACCCACAAGAGGGGGAAGCGGGCAATGATTCCGAAGTGTGATTGTCGCCGTCGTTTCAGCAATTAACACCATAAAATCCGCGAACGTTAGCCTGTGAACGATTCTGGATTACGGTTTATCGGGCGCTTTGCGGTATAACCTTCGCGGATGACCTATATTGCCATACAGCATTTCGACGCTGATTAACCCGCTCTCCACGCAGTATTCAAGGTAGCGGCGCCCCGTGGTTTTGCTGATCCCCACGTTTTCCACCACCTCTTCAACCGACATCGCGGTATCGGGATGCTCGGCGAACAGGTTTTTAATCCGTTCCAGCGTTTGGGGTTCAATGCCCTTCGTCGACGGCGTAATGGAGGCTTCCGCGGCGGGAAGATTAAACAGGCGATCCAGCGCATGCTGGTCGACCACCTTCACCTGCTGCACGGTGTGGATGAAACGCATAAACCGCTCCAGCGAGGCGTGCAGGCGCTGGAAAAAGACAGGCTTAATCAGGTAGTCAAACGCGCCGCTGCGCATGGCGTGGCTGCAGGTCTGCATATCGCTGGCGGCGGTGATGAAAATCACCGAGCATTCGTAGCTTTTCAGCAGCGGATTATCGATGAGCTCAACGCCTTTACCGTCCGGGAGATAGTTGTCCAGCAGGATAAGTCGCGGCTGGTGCTGACGAATCAGGCTGCATGCCTGCTCAATCGACGCGGCGATGCCCACCACGCGCAGATGGAAATTCTGCTCGATATACTCGCGATGCAGCTCCGCCAGGTGCGGCTCATCTTCAACTATCACAACGTCAAGTGGTCGGGTCATGCTGTCGCCCATTCGGAATAAACACAGAAAAAATAGTGCCCTGCGGCGTGTTGTCGGCAATCTCAATGCTGCCGCCGGCCTTGTCGATATATCCTGCCACCAGAAACAGGCCAATACCGTGCTCGGTACCCACAATGTCGTTTTCGCTGTCCGGCTTGCTGCTGAATCCCTGGCGGAAAATGTGCGGCTTCAACGCATCGTCCACCCCGCAGCCCCGGTCAGCCACCTCGATCAGCAGCTCCTGGTTACGGTCAGAAATGTAGAGTTCTACCGGCGCGTGGACCGGCGCGTTGAGTGTCGCCTCCACGGCGTTGTCCAGCAGGTTACCAATAATGGACATCAGCTCCGTTTCACTCAGCGCGGCAGGCATCCGGGTGAGCTGGCAGGCGGGGTCAAACAGCAGCTCGATGCCTTTTTCGCGCGCGCTGACGTATTTTCCGAGCAGCAGCCCGCACAGCGCCGGGGAGACAAAATGGGCTGAGACAAAGTCCAGCACGCGCTGGGCGCCTTCTGACTGCACCTGAATGTAACGGATCGCCTCGTCATAATGTTTCATCTGCAGTAGCCCGACGAGAGTGGCGGTCCAGTTCAGCTGTTCGTGGCGCATAATGCGCAGGTTATCCGCATAGCGTTTGATCTGACTGAGCTGGCTGCTGAGCGTGTTGATGTCATTTTTGTCGCGAAAGCTGTATACCCAACCGCTTTCAACGCCCGGTTCGACCTCAATGGCTACCCGGTTGACGATCACCTCGCGCTGGTTCAGCACCGCAATCTGGTCGTGGCTGCCAGCGCTCACCGAGGCGTAGCGCTGGGATAAAAACCCCGGCGCCGTCTGCAGAATGTCTTCCAGCGGTTTCCCGATAAGTTCTTTCTCACTTTGCCGAATATCCAGCATTTCGCGTGCCGCGCGGTTAATTAAAATCAGCTGCTTCTCGCCATTAACGGCAAATACGCCTTCGTACATGGCTTCTAATAGCGCGCGCTGCTGCAAAACCAGCTGAGCGATATCTTTCGGCTCCAGCCGGAACATCTGTTTTTTTAAATTGCGGGTAAACAGCCAGGAGAAAATAAACAGCAGCAGCAGAAGCGCAGCGCCGTATAGCCCGGACTGCCAGAGAATGCGGGCGTTAATATTGGCAATATACGACGTCAGATAGCCGACCGAGACAATACCAATCACCTGATGCTGCGCGTTGAAGATGGGCGCTTTGCTGCGTAGCGACACGCCAATTCCGCCCTGACGCACGGAAATAATGGTTTTGCCCTTTAACACCTCGGCATTATCCCCGCCGATCATCGGTAAATTAATACGCTCCGGGGATTCCGAATGATAAAGGTGCTGCTCCTCGGTATCGCCAATCACAATGTAGCTGGCATCGCTTTCGGCGCGCAGCGGCTGAATTAACCGGGCTATTCCCGGAATATCTCTGGCCGCTACCATTGCCGCCAGACCCGGCATCAGCGCGATCTGGCTGGCCTGAACCCGGGCGCGCTGGCCGAGATCGTGATGGAGCTGTCGGTCAATAAAATGGAAAAGGATTGTTCCCAGCAGAACTAACAGCAGGCAGGAGAAGCACACCAGCGCTAAAAACAGCTTTACCTGAAAAGAGAGTCTGCGTTTCATTCAACCTGCGCTAGCCCTGTAAAAGTAAGATATTTGCGGAGCCTGACATGGGCCAATAGCGGACGCAATCTGGCGAGAAAAGAGTTGTGACCTGGCTTTTCGTTTTCGGCGTTATAGCCATCAGGATCTCGTAAGGCTATGCTTCATTCAGCACGATAATAATTACAGAGGCAATGTCATGGATAAAGAACTACTGGATGCGGGTTACCGGGCCTATACCGGCGAGAAAATTGACGTTTACTTCAATACCGGGATCTGCAAACACTCAGGTAACTGCGTGCGTGGGAGCGCAAAGCTGTTTAATCTGAAACGTAAGCCGTGGATCATTCCCGATGAAGTGGACGTTGAAACGGTTGTACGCGTGATTGATACCTGCCCGAGCGGTGCGCTGAAGTATCGCCAAAAATAAGCGAGGAACCATGGATATTCTGGAAGGCCATAACAAGTTTTACGTCAATGATGCGAACGGCAACCAGGTCGCGGAGATTGTCTTTGTACCGACCGGCGAGCACCTGAGCATTATCGAGCACACCGATGTGGATGAAAGCCTGAAAGGGCAGGGCGTCGGTAAACAGCTGGTGGCGAAAGTGGTGGAGAAGATGCGCGGTGAGAACCGTAAAATTATCCCGCTGTGCCCGTTCGCGAAGCATGAGTTTGATAAAACGCGGGAATATGACGATATTCGGGCGTAAATAACACCGGCGATGGCCGGTGTTTTTTTATCTTACCTGCTCAAACAGCAATACCATCGCGATCAGCACCATTATCCCTCCTGACGCCATGCTCACCATACGCGCCGCCTGTGGCCGGGTCGCCAGTACCGCTTTCGAACCATACCCCACCAGCAGATAGACCAGCGTACAGGTGATAAGGTGCATCACGCCAAGCGCGGACATCTGCATCGCTAGCGACCAGCTTCCGGTCGGGTCGGTAAACTGCGGAAGCAGCGCCAGGAAAAGCAAAAAGACTTTCGGGTTAAGGCCGCTAATGCAGAGCCCTTTCACCGCCCACTGTCTCCAGTTTCCCGCATGGTGGGTGGCCTTTTCCGGTGCGGCCGGGTGACGCAACAGCCCGATGCCAAGCCAGAGGAGATACAGGGCCCCCGCAACGGTCAGCCCGGTTAACGCCAGCGGATGCTGAGCAATCACTACGCCCACGCCAGCCACCACAATCAGCGTAGCTAACAGATGCCCGGACATTAACCCCATCACCGCCGGTACCACGCGTCGCCCGTTAATCCCGGCGCTAATGGCGTAGGCCCAGTCGGCGCCCGGCGTCATGATGAGCAGAAAAGAAACCACCCAAAAGCCGGCCACAATACTCATTTCCATCGTCGTGAAAACTCCCGCAGTGCGTCAAACGTTGAGAAAAAGAATATCGCTAACCCTGCGAAATAGGCTTTCAATGTTATGCTCATAACACCGTGAAATTGAGAAAATCTTCCACATGGATAGCATCGATCGAAAAATTCTTGCTGAGCTACAGTCTGATGGCCGCTTATCCCTGACCGAGCTGGCGGAAAGAGTGAATCTGAGCCTCTCGCCGTGCCATCGTCGCGTGCGGGCGCTGGAGCAAAGCGGGGCGATAACGGGATACCGTGCCAGCCTCGACCCCGCCAAAATGGGATTCAACTTCCTGGCGATAGTGTTTGCGACGCTGAAGGAGGGGGACAGAAAGGCGGTTAGCGCGTTTGAAGCAGCGGTGGAGGAAATTCCGCAGATCGTGCTGGCACAGCGCCTGTTTGGCGATCCCGATTATCTGATGCACGTCGTGACCCGCGACCTGTCCGCTTTCCAGAAACTCTACGACGAGAAGCTCTCCGCCATGCCCGGCGTGCAGCACCTTCGCTCTACGCTTGTGATGAAAACGGTCGTGCAGGACAGACCTTTTCCGCTGGAATCAGCTGGGCGAGACTGAGAGGCATGCCCGGCAGAGCGCCGGGCAGGAAAGGAAATTAGCCGACAAACATCACCGACACGCACAGCACGCCGACGATCAGCGTCAGCAGGTTGCCAATCGAGCGGTACTGTTTCAGGGAGGGGATCAGATACGTCGACAGCGTCGGCATGATAAACAGGATCATGGCGATAAGCGGGCCGCTGATGGCGTAAATCATCGAAATGGCATTCGGGTTAATGCAGCAGACGGCAAAGGTGATTAACGACACCCCCATAATGGAAATCGCGCGGTTAAAGGCGCGGCTCTTTTTCACGCCCACCTGATTGAGCGACGACTTCACGATCTCCGTCGCCCCTTCAATCACCCCAAAATAGGTGCCGAGGAACGATTTCGACATCGCAATAATCGCCACGATAATCCCGGAAATGCCCAGCCACGCCGGAGAAGAAGGCATCATCGACAGCGCGGACAGGATCGTTACCCCTTGCTCTTTGGCGGCAACAATGTACGACGGCGGAATTGAGAGCAGGCAGCTAAAGACAAAGAACAGCACGCTCAGGCAGATGATCAGGTACGCCACTTTCATGATTTTCTTGCATTTATCCATGGCACCGTCGGCAAACTTCTCGCGACGGTCAACGGCAAACGTTGAGATAATCGGGGTATGGCTGAAAGCAAACACCATCACCGGAATCGAAATCCATACCTGATGCAGCGTATGACGATCGACGGCCATCTGGCTGGTCAACAGCGAGGGTTGCCAGCTTCCGGTCAGATAGAGCGAGACAAACAGGAAATAGGCAATCAGCGGAAACACCAGGAAGCCCATCACTTTTATCGTGATATGGCGCCCCATCAGAAAGATTAGATTCAGAACCAGCACCACCCCCAGGCTGACCAGCACGCGAACGGCGGTATCTACCGTCAGGTGTTTCGCCAGCTGCTCCGTGAGCGAGTTGGTGATGGCGACCGCATAAATCTGCACCACCACAAAGAAGGCGATGAAATAGAGCGTGGTGATCAGATTGCCAATCTTCCTGCCGTAATAGTGCGAGACGGCGCCGGTGATCCCTTCGTTGCCTTTTGTTTTCGACGACAGGATAAATTGCGCCAGCGCCCGGTGCGGCCAGTAGGTTAAGGGATAGGCCACGAGGGCGGTAATAAACAGGACGATAGCGCCTGCGGAGCCCAGCTGAATGGGCAAGAACAGCGTTCCTGCGCCCACGGCCGTGCCATAGAGAGCGAAACTCCAGAGAGTCTCATCTTTTGACCAAATTTTCGACATTAGAGCAACGTATCAACTATCAAACCATCGGAATGGCGTGCAATTTACCATAGTTATGCCTGAAGAGCGCAGTTGCTTCGACGGAGTTTGGCCGGAACGGGCGTCCGGCCAGAGGCGGTTTAGCCTGCCAGGGCGCGCCGTTGCTGGCGACGCTTAAGAAATTTCTCGCGCAGGCAATCGTATGCCCAGTTATAGAACATGGTGTACGGCAGGAAGAACAGGAAGAAACCTATTTCAAGCGTGAATGCCTGAAGCAGCGTAACGCCCAGCACGGCGGCGACAATCGACACGCCAATCACGATAAACCCGCATTCGAACCCCAGCGCATGCAGCGCGCGCACTTTCGCCGTACGTTTGACGCGCTGAACCGGCCAGAAACGGTCGAAGCCGAAGTTATAGATAATGTTCCACAGCATGGCGGTGGTGGCCAGAATAATGGTCAACCCACCCATCTCCACCACGGAACGCTGCATAAGCCACGCCGCCGTAGGGGCGAGGATCGCCGTCGCAATCCCTTCGAAACAGACAGCATGAAAGATCCGCTCCGGCAGTTTACGTTGGAGTGCATCCTGATGTTGCATAGTCATAGACCTCATTAATTCGCCGGTATGGGCGTTGATGCAACCTATTTTCATCGCTAAAGCTGATATATTAAAGATAGTATCCATCGCTAAAGTAGATAGGTTATGCGCTATTCACCCGAAGCCCTTAAGGCGTTTGTCGAGACCGTTGCGGCGGGCTCTTTTTCCGCTGCCGCACGCCGGCTGCGTAAAAGCCAGTCGACGATCAGCACGTCGATTGCCAATCTTGAAGCCGATCTCGGTTTCGAGCTGTTTGACCGCTCGGCACGCCAGCCGGTGTTAACGGTCCAGGGAGAACAGGTGCTGGGCTACGTGCAGGCTATTCTCGCCGCCAGCACGCGGCTGGATGAGCTGGCGGTATCGCTAACGGCGCAAACGGAGGCGCGTCTGACGTTTGTCCTTTCCGATACCCTCAACCCGGACGTGCTGGAAGAGATGATGAAGCAGTTTGACGCGCGTTTTCCCCATACGGAATTCGAATGTCTGATTGGCGAGGAAGAGGACGTGATCGATCTGCTGCAAAAGGAGCGAGCGCAGATTGGCCTGACGGAAGCGCGCGACAGTTACCCTACGGATATTGGCGTCACTCGCCTGCCGATGCAGACCCGCATGGCGATCTATGTCGCGACCACGCATCCGCTGGCCGGACAACATGACGTTCAGCATGACGAGCTGCACGGCTGGCGAGAGCTGCGGCTCAGCACCTATCTTGAGCGCGAGGCTGAGATCGCGCGCGGGCCCGTCTGGTCAGCCCCGAATTACCTGTTACTCTTGAGTATGGCGGTACAGGGATTTGGCTGGTGCGTGCTGCCGTGCGCGCTGGTGGATGAATTTGCCGCCGCGAAATCCCTGGTACAGCTCAATGTTCCCGGCTGGCCGCGGGCGATCGGCATCGATCTGCTGTGGAATAAACGATCCCCTCCCGGCGTTGCCGGCAGCTGGCTGCGGCAGTATCTGCAGGATGCGCGCTGATCCTTGTGATTAAACTCACTATTTTTAAACAATTAAGATAATTGCCAGTAACAATCCTCTACTATCGTCATGTCATTTAACACAGAGGTCGTGATGAAAGATGTCGTAATAGTGGGTGCGTTGCGTACAGCTATCGGCTGTTTTCAGGGAGCGCTCGCGCGTCACTCGGCGGTTGACCTGGGCAGCGTGGTGGTAAAAGCGCTGGTGGAACGCAGCGGGATCGCAGCACATGAAGTTGATGAGGTGATCCTGGGACAGGTCCTCACGGCCGGTGCCGGGCAAAACCCTGCGCGTCAGGCGGCGCTGAAGGGCGGGCTGCCCAATACCGTTTCGGCCATCACCATCAACGACGTCTGTGGTTCAGGATTAAAAGCGCTGCATCTCGCGACGCAAGCCATTCAGTGTGGTGAAGCGGACGTGATCATCGCGGGCGGGCAGGAGAATATGAGCCGCGCGCCGCACGTGTTGACCGACAGCCGGACCGGCGCACAGCTTGGCAACAGTCAGCTGCTCGACAGCCTGGTGCATGACGGGCTTTGGGATGCGTTCAATGACTATCATATGGGCGTGACGGCGGAAAACCTGGCGCGCGAGTACGGCATCAGCCGTGAGGTGCAGGATGCCTATGCGCTAAGCTCGCAGCAAAAAGCGCGTGCGGCGATTGATTCCGGTCGCTTTCGCGACGAGATTGTCCCGGTCAGCACGCAGCGTCAGAGCGGCGAGCGTATCCTCGTGGATACCGATGAACAGCCGCGCACCGACGCCAGCGCTGAAGGCCTGGCGAGGCTGAACCCCGCGTTTGAAATGCAGGGCTCGGTGACGGCGGGAAATGCCTCTTCCATTAACGACGGCGCTGCCGCCGTTATGATGATGAGCGAAAGCAAAGCCCTTGAACTCGATCTTCCGGTCCTGGCCCGCATCAAGGCGTTCGCCAGCGTAGGGGTTGATCCTGCGTTGATGGGGATCGCTCCGGTCTACGCGACCCGCCGCTGCCTGGAGCGCGCGGGGTGGCAGCTTTCGGATGTGGATCTGATCGAAGTGAACGAAGCCTATGCCGCGCAGGCGATCTCCGTCGGAAAAATGCTGGAGTGGGATCCCCTGCGGGTCAACGTTAACGGCGGCGCGATCGCGCTGGGCCATCCTATCGGTGCGTCCGGCTGCCGAATCCTGGTTTCGCTGGTTCACGAAATGAAAAAGCGCAATGCCCGCAAAGGGATTGCCACACTCTGTATAGGCGGCGGGCAAGGGGTGGCGCTGGCTATCGAACGCTAACCTCTTCTCATTAAAAATGACCTCCTCCGGGAGGTTTTTTTTCGCGTTTTTTTTCTCCCGGCGGCTTAATTGTGATCCGAACATCATTTTCGCTATAAACAAAAATAAAAATGAAACGTTGTTTTAAATATAATTGAAAAGCCCGCTTTATGCCGATAGTATGTGCTCATTATGAAAAACGGAACGCTGTTTCGTTTATTTCCGCCTTCGGGCATGACCACATCTGGAGGTTACCGTGGACGTCAGAGAAAGCATCCACAGTGCGCACGCCAAAACGCTGGATACTCAGGGGCTGCGCAATGCATTTTTAGTCGAGCAGGTATTCGAGGCCGACAGGTACACCATGGTTTACAGCCATATCGACCGCATCATTGTGGGCGGGATTCTGCCCGTCACGAAAAGTGTCTCCGTGGGCGGTGAGGTCGGTAAACAGCTGGGCGTGAGCTACTTCCTCGAGCGTCGCGAGCTGGGGGTGATTAACATCGGCGGGCCGGGCACCATCACCGTAGACGGAAAATGCTATGAGATTGGCCATCGCGAGGCGCTGTACGTGGGTAAAGGGGCGAAAGACGTGGTCTTTGCCAGCATCGACGGCAGCAGGCCTGCGAAGTTTTACTACAACTGCGCGCCGGCTCACTCTACCTACCCAACCAAAAAAGTGACCACCGCAGACGTCGCACCCGTGACGCTGGGTGACAACCTCACCAGCAACCGCCGCACCATCAATAAATACTTCGTGCCGGACGTGCTGGAGACCTGCCAGCTCAGCATGGGATTGACCGAGCTGGCACCGGGCAACCTGTGGAACACCATGCCGTGCCATACCCACGAGCGCCGCATGGAAGTCTACTTCTACTTCAATATGGATGAGGACGCCTGCGTATTCCACATGATGGGACAGCCGCAGGAAACGCGCCATATCGTGATGCACAACGAGCAGGCGGTGATTTCACCGAGCTGGTCCATTCACTCCGGCGTAGGGACGAAAGCCTACACCTTTATCTGGGGAATGGTGGGGGAAAACCAGGTCTTTGATGATATGGACCACGTTGCGGTCAGCGATCTGCGCTAGTCGCGGGCGGTGAAGCATAAACCTGCCTGTGAGTGACAGGCTCTGAAAGAGTAAGGAATAAACATGATTCTGGATGCATTCTCTCTGCAGGGGAAAGTGGCTGTGGTTTCCGGGTGTGACACCGGGCTGGGTCAGGGAATGGCGTTAGGCCTGGCGGAAGCGGGCTGCGATATCGTCGGAATTAATATCGTTGAACCGACTGAGACCATCGAACGCGTGACGGCCCTGGGCCGCCGTTTCCTGAGCCTGACCGCTGACCTGCGTAAAATCGATGCCATTCCTGAACTGCTGGACCGCGCGGTGGCTGAATTCGGTCATATCGACATTCTGGTGAACAACGCCGGGCTGATCCGCCGCGAAGACGCGATCAGCTTCAGCGAGCGCGACTGGGATGACGTGATGGATTTGAACATCAAGAGCGTATTTTTCATGTCCCAGGCGGCGGCGAAGCATTTTATTGCCCAGGGGAAAGGCGGCAAGATCATTAACATTGCCTCTATGCTCTCGTTCCAGGGCGGCATCCGCGTGCCGTCTTACACCGCGTCCAAAAGCGCCGTAATGGGCGTGACCCGCCTGCTGGCAAACGAATGGGCGAAACATAACATCAACGTGAATGCGATTGCGCCGGGCTACATGGCGACCAACAACACGCAGCAGCTGCGTGCTGACGAAGAGCGCAGCGCGGCGATCCTGGAGCGTATCCCTGCGGGACGCTGGGGTCTGCCGAGCGATCTGATGGGGCCGATTGTCTTCCTGGCCTCCTCCGCATCGGATTACATCAACGGTTACACCGTGGCTGTAGACGGCGGCTGGCTGGCGCGTTAATTCCACCTGTATTAAGAACCTCTGCCTGTGGGCGGAGGTTTTTTTGCGCAATAATTGGCTTAGTCCATATCGATAAAGATGAAAAATCCATACTAAAAAATCGCAAATGACGGCAATCACACTTTTATTGCTTAAATATTAACTGATTAGTAAAAATACGTGATTATTCGCCACGAGTTGAAATTGTAATGTCCATCACAGAACCGTATGCCGTAGCGGAATAATCCATAACTTCGCGATTTCCTGCCTGACACTTTTCTTCGCTTTCTCGTAATTTCAGTTAACGAATTTTGCTGTTGAGGCAGGAAAAATATGACATCGATAAATGACTCTACCCTAATGCCCGCTGCGCTGCGTGATACTCGCCGCATGAACCAGTTTGTCTCCATTGCCGCCGCCGTGGCGGGCCTGTTATTTGGACTGGATATCGGCGTCATTGCCGGCGCACTACCGTTTATTACCGATCACTTTACCCTCAGCAGTCGTCTGCAGGAGTGGGTGGTGAGCAGCATGATGCTCGGCGCGGCCATCGGCGCGCTGTTCAACGGCTGGCTGTCGTTCCGCCTGGGGCGCAAATACAGCCTGATGGTCGGGGCGATTCTGTTCGTTGCCGGCTCCATTGGCTCGGCGTTTGCCGCTAATGTTGAAATCCTCCTGCTCTCCCGCGTGCTGCTGGGCGTGGCGGTGGGGATTGCCTCCTACACCGCGCCGCTTTATCTCTCCGAAATGGCGAGCGAAAACGTGCGCGGCAAGATGATCAGCATGTATCAGCTGATGGTCACGCTGGGTATTGTGCTGGCGTTCCTGTCTGACACCTACTTCAGCTACAGCGGGAACTGGCGCGCGATGCTGGGCGTGCTGGCCTTACCGGCGTTGGTGCTGATCGTCCTGGTGATTTTCCTGCCAAACAGCCCGCGCTGGCTGGCGCAAAAAGGGCGTCACGTGGAGGCAGAAGAGGTTCTGCGCATGCTGCGCGATACCTCGGAAAAAGCGCGCGAAGAGCTGAACGAAATCCGCGAAAGCCTGAAGCTAAAACAGGGCGGCTGGGTGCTGTTTAAGATCAACCGCAACGTGCGCCGCGCGGTCTTCCTCGGCATGTTGCTGCAGGCAATGCAGCAGTTCACCGGCATGAACATCATCATGTATTACGCGCCGCGCATTTTCAAAATGGCCGGGTTCACCACCACGGAACAGCAGATGATTGCAACCCTGGTGGTCGGGCTGACCTTCATGTTCGCCACCTTTATTGCGGTATTCACCGTGGACAAAGCCGGGCGTAAACCGGCGCTGAAAATTGGCTTCAGCGTGATGGCGCTCGGCACGCTGATTCTGGGCTACTGCCTGATGCAGTTTGATAACGGCACGGCCTCAAGCGGGCTTTCCTGGCTTTCTGTCGGTATGACCATGATGTGTATCGCAGGTTACGCGATGAGCGCCGCGCCGGTGGTGTGGATCCTGTGCTCCGAAATTCAGCCGCTCAAATGCCGTGACTTTGGCATCACCTGTTCCACGACCACCAACTGGGTGTCGAACATGATCATCGGCGCGACGTTCCTGACGCTGCTGGACGCGATTGGCGCAGCGGGAACGTTCTGGCTCTATACGGTGCTGAACGTGGCGTTTATTGGCGTTACGTTCTGGCTGATCCCGGAAACCAAAGGCGTGACGCTGGAACATATCGAGCGCAAGCTGATGGCAGGAGAGAAACTGCGAAACATTGGCGTGTGATTGTTTTGCATGTTCGAAGGTTTCACTCTATGCCGTAACGGGAAAAGAAAAAGGTGGCTTAGCCACAATAATAATGTGACTAAGATCACTACTAACTCTGGTAGGGAGTAGATACAGAGAGGGAACTGGCATTAGGATTTTTCTTAGATTGTTGAATTGTCGGGCCACCGCTATCAATTGAGCAAAGACGCGTTGCAGCCGGAAAAAGAAGAATCACTATGTCAGAAATGGATTTAAGAAAAAGCACGGACCTCGACTTTCCCCGTTTTGCCGCCCCGGCTGTAAGCGCAAAAGAGATAGATCTTCTGGGATTGTTTGAGGTCCTTCTGGCGGCGAAAAAACGTATCGCCGCCATTATCTTTACTTTCGCGCTGGTGGGGCTGGCCGTTTCATTTTTACTGCCGCAGAAATGGACCAGTAAAGCGGTGATCACCCCGGCAGAACAGCTGCAGTGGAACCCACTGCGCCAGATGATGGTGGCGTTACAGGTGCTTGATGTGGACGTGAAGATTACCCGTCCGCAAATTTTTGACCTGTTTATTAAAAAGTTCCAGTCTCAGTCATTGCTCGAAGAGTATATGACAACCTCTCCTTACGTAACATCGAAGCTGCAAGGCACCACGGTGGATCCGCTTGAGCTGCATCGCGCGATAGTCAACATTTCAGATCGAATGAAAGCGGTGAATAACGCTCAGGGAAAAGAGGCGGATAAAACGCCTTATGTTTCCTGGACATTGAGCTTTACTGCGCCGACAGCTGACGATGCGCAAGCCGTCCTGGCGGGGTATATTGATTATATCGCGGCTATTGTAGAAAAAGAGACGGTGCAGAATATCCGCAACCTGATCGCCCTAAAAACGAACGTCGTTGAGCAGCAGCTGGAACTGGATCGAGTTCGTCTGACCAATATTCACAATACCAACCTGCAGCGACTGAATTATTCGCTGGAAGTGGCAAATGCCGCAGGCATCAAGAGGCCGGTTTACAGCAACGGGCAGGCCGTAAAAGATGACCCGGATTACTCCGTTGCGCTCGGTGCTGACGGTATCGCGCAAAAGCTGCAGATTGAAAAAAATTTGAAGGACGTGACCGAGCTGAATGCGGATTTCCAGAACAGGGAATACTACCTCGCACAGCTGAAAAAGCTCTCCTTTGCCGATGTTAAACTTGAGCCATTCAGATACCAGCTTTCTCCCTCCATGCCGGTGAAAAAGGATGGCCCGGGCAAGGCGCTGATTGTCGTTCTAGCGGCGCTTCTGGGGGGGATGTTTGCCTGCGGTAGCGTTTTACTGCGCGAGGCGATGCTCACCCGTACTTCGCCGCCAGAGCCGGTGGCGAAATAAGCTCTGCAGTTTAAAAAGGCGCTGAATACAGCGCCTTTTTTTATGTACTTCGGTTGTGTTAAAAAAGAAACAAAGAAAAGGAGGGATGATGAAAACGATCGGCCTGTTAGGTGGAATGAGCTGGGAATCGACAATCCCTTATTACCGCCTGATTAATGAAGGGGTAAAGCAGCGTCTGGGTGGTCTGCACTCCGCAAGCCTGCTGCTGCACAGCGTTGATTTCCATGAAATCGAAGCCTGCCAGTCGAGCGGGGAGTGGGATAAAGCCGGAGAGATCCTGGCCCAGGCGGCGCTGGGACTGGAGCGTGCCGGCGCCGAGGGTATCGTGCTTTGTACCAATACCATGCACAAAGTGGCGTCGCATATTGAGGACCGCTGCTCGCTGCCGTTTTTGCATATCGCGGACGCGACCGGTCGTGCGATTGCCGCATCCGGTATGCGCCGCGTAGCGCTTTTGGGCACACGCTACACTATGGAACAGGATTTCTATCGCGGGCGTTTGCACAGTGAATTTGGGATCGAGAGCCTGATCCCGGATGAAGACGATCGGGCGCGCATCAATCAGATTATCTTTGACGAGCTCTGCCTTGGCACCTTCAGCGAATCTTCCCGGGCGTATTACGTCAGCGTGATTGAAAAGCTGGCGCAGCAGGGGGCTGAAGGGGTGATCTTCGGCTGCACCGAGATTGGCCTGCTGGTGCCGGCCGATCGAAGCCCCGTCCCGGTATTTGATACCACCGCCATTCACGCGGCAGATGCCGTGGCGTTTATGCTGTCATAAGGGGTTTTGCAGGTCAGGTAAACGAAGCGCCACCTGACGCGCGTGCTCCATTAAGTGTTCGGTGAAAGCGTCCACCAGCGCGGAAGCCGGACGGTGCAGCGGGCGGATCAGGCTCACGGTGAACGGGACGGACACGCTAAAGCGGCGGATGACGATCCCGCTTCCGGCATAGTCCAGCGCCGTGAGCGGATTCACCACCGCGACGCCGACGCCCGCACGCACCATCGCGCAAATCGAAGCCGCACTGTGCGTTTCCACCACCATTCGCCGTTTGATCTGATGCTCGGCAAACAGCGTATCCAGCAGCTGTCTGTAACTGTCTGTCTGCGAAAGGCTAATGTAGTTTTCCCCGTGGAAATCCTCCGGCGTGAGCACTGCCTTACCGGCAAGCCGATGTCCTGCGGGCAGAACGCACACTTCATCTAACGAGATCAGCTCCGTGCGTGCCGTTCCCGCTGGCGTGGAAAGGGTTTCGGTTAGCCCTAAATCATGGCGCTGGGCCGAAAGCCACTCTTCAAGCAGAGGGGATTCCTGAGGCACGATAGTGAGGCTGACCTCCGGGTATCGGGCCAGAAAGGGCTGCAACAGCATCGGCAAAAAGGATTGCGAAAAGACGGGCAGACAGACGATCGACAGCTCGCCCTGGCGAAACTCGCGCAGGCTTTCCGCTGCACTCACTATTCTGTCCAGTCCGTACCAGGAGCGCTGGACTTCCTCGAACAGGCGCAACCCCTGCACCGTCGGGTGAAGCCTGCCCCGGGTACGCTCGAACAGCTTCAGCCCCAGCACTTTCTCGAAGCGCGCCAGCTCGCGGCTCACCGTCGGCTGTGAGGTATGCAGCATCTGTGCGGCTTCGGTGAGATTGCCGGTGGTCATCACGGCGTGAAAAATCTCGATGTGGCGTAAATTGACGGCGGGCATAGGGCACCTGAAAGCAGATAACTGTCCATATCATTTTTGCATAGACTCGCGATAAAACGATATTTTTTATTCTCTTCGCGCTGTGGCGTAATCTTCAAAACGCATTTACCCGGAGAAGACCATGCCACGCCCGCTGAACCAGACTGAGACCGATTTGAACGCCGACAACCTGCTGCGCCTGCCTGCCGAGTTTGGCTGCCCGGTGTGGGTCTACGACGCGCAGATCGTTCGCGAGAAGATCGCCGCCCTGCATCAGTTTGACGTGGTGCGTTTTGCCCAGAAGGCGTGCTCGAATATTCATATTCTGCGCCTGATGCGTGAGCAGGGCGTGAAGGTCGACTCCGTCTCGCTTGGCGAAATCGAGCGCGCGCTGGCGGCCGGATTCGATCCGAAAGCCGACGGCGACGCGATCGTCTTCACCGCCGATGTGATCGACGATGCGACGCTTGCGCGCGTCCACGAACTGCAGATCCCGGTGAATGCCGGTTCTGTAGATATGCTGGAGCAGCTGGGCCAGGTTTCTCCCGGCCATCGCGTCTGGCTGCGCGTGAATCCAGGCTTTGGTCATGGTCACAGCCAAAAAACCAATACCGGCGGTGAAAACAGCAAGCACGGGATCTGGTATGCCGATATGCCTGCCGCGCTGGAGGTATTACAGCGCTATGGCCTGAAGCTGGTGGGGATTCATATGCACATTGGCTCTGGCGTCGATTACGGCCACCTGGAGCAGGTGTGCGGTGCGATGGTGCGCCAGGTTGTCGACTTCGGTCAGGATCTGGAGGCGATCTCCGCCGGTGGCGGCCTCTCCATTCCTTATCGCGAAGGCGAAGAGGCGATCGATACCGATCACTATTACGGTCTGTGGAGCGCCGCGCGCGACCAAATCGCCGCGCATCTTGGTCACGCGGTGAAGCTGGAAATTGAGCCGGGTCGTTTCCTGGTGGCGGAAGCCGGCGTGCTGGTTTCGCAGGTGCGCAGCGTCAAAGATATGGGGTCTCGCCACTTCGTCTTGATTGATGCAGGCTTTAACGATCTGATGCGTCCGTCCATGTACGGCAGCTATCACCACATTACCGCCCTGGCTGCCGACGGCCGTGATTTAACGCAGGCGCCGCGCGTTGAGACGGTCGTTGCGGGGCCGCTGTGCGAATCGGGTGACGTGTTTACCCAGCAGGAAGGCGGCAAAGTGGAGACCCGCGCGCTGCCAGAGGTCAAACCGGGTGATTATCTTGTGCTGCATGATACCGGTGCCTACGGGGCGTCGATGTCATCTAACTACAACAGCCGCCCGCTGCTGCCGGAAGTGCTGTTTGATAACGGCAAGGCACGGCTGATCCGTCGTCGCCAGACCATTCAGGAACTGCTGGCTTTAGAACTCATCTGATGAAAGTACGGCCCCGTTGTGACCGAATCGCGTAACACCAGCGTGCCGGTAAACGGCGGGATAGCATCGACCGGCTGGTTTTTTGCCAGCCGGATCGCCTGATCGATGGCCGTGACAATCATATTGTCGATGGGCAGATAAACCGATGAGAGCGCAGGCTCCAGCCATTTCGCGCTTGGGGCATCGTCAAAGCCGAACAGTGAAATATCATGCGGAATTTTAAGCCCCGCCTGGTGTAACGCTTTGGATGCACCCAGGGCCATATCGTCGTTACAGGCAAACAGGGCGCTAAACGGCACTCCGTCGGCAATCAACTCCTTGCACAGCTCGTATCCCCGCGTCATTCCCGCATCGCCGTACTTTATCCGACGTTCGTCCAGACGAATGCCGTGCTTTTCCAGCGCCTTACGGTAGCCCATCAGTCGCGCTTTACCCGTGGGGGTGTGGATCGGAACGGTGATACAGGCGATCTCCCGATGGCCCTGGGCGATCAGGTAATCCACGGCCTTAAATGCGGCATCCTGCTGTTCGAAAAACACGCAGCGATCCGGCGCCTGGCTCACTTCACGGTTAATGACCACCAGCGGCGTTTTCACGGTGTTCATCAGTTTGACGATCGCTTTTTCGCTCATGTAGCGCGTGTAAAGCACGATGGCATCGCACTGGCGATCGGCCAGCATCTGCACCGCCTGTTCTTCCTGTTCCGGCGCATCGTGACCGTCGGTAACGATCAGCTGTTTCCCGTGAGTTTCCGTCTGCCGCGACGCCTGCTGGAGAAGACGACCAAAGTAAAAGCCGTCGAAGGTCGAGACGACCAGACCAATGCTGTTGCTGGTCTGGTTAGCCAGTGAACGCGCGAGAAAGTTCGGGCGATAGCCCAGCTCTTCCATCGCAGCAAAGACCTGCTGACGCGTACTCTCTTTAACCTGACCTGTGCCGTTCAGCACGCGCGAGACGGTAGCCTTCGACACGCCCGCACGCAGTGAGACATCCAGCATTGTTGCCATTCTACATTCCTGCTTCCACGTAATGATTTGCAGTTTAACACAGACCTCACGGCGTATAAGCGATGCGGGAAGCGCAAAACTTCTGCCACGATCACGCTTTTTGGTCACGATTCGTCTGGCCTGCGTGAAGTAAAACTAAATAGTCTGACTCTGGTAAAATAATCGCCGAACCGAGCTGGGGCGACAGGCCAGCAAAACATGAGAAAACGCAGGTGAAACGTGAAAAAGATAGCCATCCTCCCGCTTTACCAGGCACCGCACTATGCGGAGCAGGTCACCGACTGGCTCTGGCAGGCCTTTGGCGAAGGGCTTTCTCGGGAATTTTTCCACAGCATTGTTGAGCACAGCCAGACGCCGGGAGCATTACCGCTGACCTTTATCGCCGTAGAAGACGAACAGCTTGTTGGTACGGTAGGGCTCTGGCGCTGCGATTTGATCACCCGTCAGGATCTCTTTCCGTGGCTGGCGGCGCTCTACGTTGACGACGCGGCGCGAGGCAAGGGGCTGGCAGGAAAGCTACAGCAGCACGTTATTACCTGGGCCGCGCAGGCGGGATATGAAGAACTGCACCTCTGGTCTGCCTGCCGCGACTTCTACGAACGTTACGGCTGGCAGTATATCGGTGATGGGCTGGAATACCCCAACACGCGGGTTCACCTCTATCGTTATTCGCTCTGCGCTTCCGCAGGTGAAGCAACGGAGTGACGGCGAACCAGCGTCGGGCTAAACAGATGCGTAATATCCGGCGGCTGGCGCTGTTCAGCCAGCGCTAGCGCCAGCTCGGCGGCCTGCGTTGCCATGGTGATAATCGGGTAGCGCACGGTGGTCAGACGCGGGCGCACGTAGCGAGAGACCAGCACGTCATCGAAGCCAATCAGCGAAATTTCTGCCGGTACCTCAATCCCGTTGTCATTCAGCACCCCCATTGCCCCTGCGGCCATCGAGTCGTTATAGCTGGCAACCGCCGTGAAATTTCGTCCGCGACCCAGCAGCTCGGTCATGGCCTGTTCACCGCCGCTCTCATCCGGTTCACCGTAGGCCACCAGACGGTCATTACACGGCAGGCCGTTTTCGCGCAGGGCGTCGTAGTAGCCCTGCAGGCGGTCTTCCGCATCAGAAATCGGGTGATTGGAACAGAGATAGCCAATTCGGGTATGGCCCTGTTGAATCAGATGACGGGTCGCAAGCCAGGCGCCGTAGCGGTCGTCTAGGGCCACACAGCGTTTTTCAAACCCGGGAATAATGCGGTTGATGATCACCATTCCGGGCATCTGCTTCATCAGGTGAATCAGTTCGGCATCCGGGATCATTTTGGCGTGAACTACCAGCGCCGCGCAGCGGTGGCGGATCAGCTGCTCGATGGCCTGGCGTTCTTTTTGCTCATTATGATAGCCATTGCCGATCAGCAAAAAATTGCCTGTCTGATAAGAGACCTGTTCAACCGCTTTCACCATGGCGCCGAAAAAGGGGTCGGAAACATCACCCACTACCAGCCCAATGGTTTCGGTGGACTGCTGGGCAAGCGCGCGGGCATTAGCATTGGGATGATAATTCAGGGATTCCATGGCGGTTTGTACCGCCTGGCGCGATGCGTCACTGGCTTTTGGGGAGTCGTTAATCACACGAGAGACGGTTGCCACCGACACACCTGCCAGACGGGCCACATCCTTTATTGTCGCCATTCATTACCTTCTTATTGGGGGTAAGCGTTTACACACCAAATAGTGTTGCGGAAAAGCGGCACGCATTCAAGGGGAGCGGATTTCCTCGCTCCACAAACGTGACGCAGGACAACCCTGGTAGTGTAATCGTTACACGCGCAGTCGTGTCTGAAGAATGTCAATCTGAACCTTTGGTTACACTTTGCGTCAGGCTGTTGCGATTGGCCAATGGCGAGGTGGTCAAAGAGGTTGATACAGTCAAAGTCCCAGAGGTATTGATAGGTGGAATCAACTCCGGTTGATTAACACGCTTTACACCAACCTGCGTTTTTACGCAGGTTTTTTTTGCCTGATAGTTCAATCTGTAACAGCAACAGAGAATATTCACACCTGGTTGCACTTAGGCTCATTCCCTTGCGTTTTCCTGCTGGCGAAGCGCAGGACGAACGGCCACAATCAAGATCCCAGAGGTATTGATTGGTGAGAATTCTTAGTACGGTTTCGTACTCATCTCTTGCACCAACCTGCGCGGATGCGCAGGTTTTTTTTCGCCTCCACTTTTGCTGTCGCTCCCGTATCACTTCTCGTGTAATCTGCCACCATTTACTATCAACCCTCCACACTGGCCGGCAAAGGGAGTTGAGATGCTATTTGGGTTCTTCCGTACACTGTTCCGTATTCTTTTTCGCATCCGCGTCACTGGCGATGCCCAGGCGCTTCGCGGTGAACGCGTTCTTATCACACCAAATCATGTTTCCTTTATAGACGGCATTCTGCTGGCGCTATTTTTACCCGTGCGCCCGGTCTTTGCGGTCTATACCTCTATCAGCCAGCAGTGGTACATGCGCTGGCTCACGCCGCTGATTGATTTTGTACCGCTTGACCCGACAAAGCCGATGATGATTAAGCATCTGGTGCGTCTGGTTGAGCAGGGGCGTCCGGTGGTTATTTTCCCGGAAGGGCGTATTTCAGTGACCGGTTCGCTGATGAAAATCTACGACGGGGCGGGGTTTGTTGCCGCGAAATCAAAAGCGACCGTGGTGCCGCTGCGCATTGAAGGCGCAGAACTGACCCATTTCAGCCGCCTGAAGGGGCTGGTGAAGCAGCGTCTGTTCCCAAAAATCACGCTGCATATTCTGCCGCCCACGTCGTTACCGATGCCGGACGCGCCGCGTGCCCGCGATCGCCGTAAAATCGCCGGGGAAATGCTGCACCAGATTATGATGGAAGCGCGCATGGCCGTGCGCCCGCGCGAAACGCTGTACGAGTCCCTGCTTTCCGCGCAGCACCGCTATGGCGCGAAGAAAAACTGCATCGAAGACATCAACTTTACCCCGGATACCTATCGCAAGCTGCTGACCAAGACCCTGTTTGTGGGCCGCATTCTGGAGAAGTACAGCAAAAAGGGCGAAAAGATTGGCCTGATGCTGCCTAACGCGGGCATCAGCGCGGCGGTGATTTTTGGTGCGGTTTCCCGGGGGCGCATCCCGGCAATGATGAACTACACGGCGGGGGTGAAAGGACTGACCAGCGCCATCACCGCTGCCCAGATTAATACCGTCTTTACCTCTCGTCAGTTCCTGGACAAAGGCAAGCTCTGGCATCTTCCCGAGCAGCTCACCCAGGTGCGCTGGGTCTTCCTGGAGGATCTGAAAGCGGACGTAACCACCGGCGACAAGCTGTGGATTTTTGCTCACCTGATGATGCCGCGTCTGGCGCAGGTCAAACAGCAGCCGGAAGATGACGCGATTATCCTCTTCACGTCGGGTTCGGAGGGCAACCCGAAAGGCGTTGTCCACAGCCACAAGAGCATTCTGGCGAACGTTGAGCAGATCAAAAGCATTGCCGACTTTACCGCGAATGACCGTTTTATGTCGGCGCTGCCGCTGTTCCACTCCTTTGGCCTGACGGTGGGGCTGTTTACGCCGCTGCTGACCGGCGCAGAAGTGTTCCTCTACCCAAGTCCGCTGCATTATCGCATTGTGCCGGAGCTGGTGTATGACCGTAACTGCACCGTCCTGTTCGGCACTTCAACGTTCCTCGGCAACTACGCGCGCTTCGCCAATCCGTATGACTTCTATCGCGTGCGGTATGTGGTGGCCGGTGCGGAAAAACTGCAGGAGAGCACGCGTCAGATCTGGCAGGACAAGTTTGGCCTGCGCATTCTCGAAGGCTATGGCGTTACCGAGTGTGCTCCCGTGGTCTCGATTAACGTTCCGATGGCGGCGAAGCCGGGTACGGTGGGCCGAATTCTGCCGGGGATGGACGCGCGTCTGCTGGCCGTGCCGGGCATTGAAGACGGTGGCCGTCTGCAGCTGAAAGGGCCAAACGTGATGAACGGTTATCTGCGCGTGGAAAACCCAGGCGTGCTTGAGGTGCCGACGGCTGAAAACGTCAACGGCGAGGTTGAAACCGGCTGGTACGACACCGGTGATATTGTCCGTTTTGATGAACAAGGCTTTGTACAGATTCAGGGACGTGCGAAGCGCTTCGCCAAAATCGCCGGTGAAATGGTCTCGCTGGAAATGGTTGAGCAACTGGCGACGGCCGTGTCCGCGGATAAGATGCATGCGACGGTGGTGAAGAGCGATGCCAGCAAAGGCGAGGCGCTGGTGCTGTTTACGACCGACGCTGAGCTTAAGCGCGACAGGTTACTGAGCTATGCGCGTGAACACGGTATTCCTGAACTGGCAGTGCCGCGCGATATTCGCTACCTGAAGCAGCTCCCGGTGCTGGGTAGCGGGAAGCCCGATTTCGTGACCCTGAAAGGCATGGTTGAAGAGGCGGAACAGCAAAATGCGTGAGTCAGTACACACTAACACATCACTCAGGTCGAAAGGCATGATGGCCGTCATCGCCGCGCAGTTTCTCTCTGCGTTCGGTGATAACGCGCTGCTGTTTGCCACGCTGGCGCTGCTGAAGGCCGAGTTTTACCCCGACTGGAGCCAGCCGATCCTGCAGATGGTGTTTGTGGGCGCTTACATTATCTTTGCTCCGTTCGTCGGGCAGGTGGCGGACAGTTTCCCGAAAGGCCGGGTGATGATGTTTGCCAACGGCCTCAAGCTGCTGGGTGCCGCCAGCATTTGCTTTGGCTTCAATCCGTTTATTGGCTACACGCTGGTGGGCATTGGCGCTGCCGCTTACTCCCCGGCGAAGTATGGCATTCTCGGAGAGCTGACCACGGGCGATAAGCTGGTGAAAGCCAACGGCCTGATGGAGTCGTCAACCATTGCCGCAATCCTGCTCGGATCCGTCGCGGGCGGCGTACTGGCCGACTGGCATGTCCTGGCGGCACTGGGCATCTGCGCGGTGGTGTATGGCGGGGCGGTTGTGGCGAACCTGTTTATTCCCAAACTGCCGGTGGCTCGCCCGGGGCAATCCTGGCGCTTTAAACCAATGACCGGCAGTTTCTTTACCGCCTGTCGCGTGCTGTGGCGTAACGGAGAAACGCGTTTTTCCCTGATGGGAACCAGCATGTTCTGGGGCGCGGGCGTCACGCTGCGCTTCCTGCTGGTGCTGTGGGTGCCGGTAGCTCTGGGGATTACCGACAACGCGACGCCGACCTATCTGAATGCGATGGTGGCCATCGGCATTGTGGTGGGGGCCGGTGCGGCGGCGAAGCTGGTGACGCTCGAGACGGTAGCACGCTGCATGCCCGCAGGGATCCTGATTGGCGTTGTGGTGCTTGTTTTCTCGCTGCAACATGCATTATTGCCTGCCTATGCCCTCCTCATCCTGATTGGTATTCTGGGCGGTTTCTTCGTGGTGCCGCTGAACGCGTTACTGCAGGAACGTGGCAAACAGACCGTCGGGGCGGGGAATGCCATCGCGGTACAAAACCTGGGTGAAAACCTGGCGATGCTGTTAATGCTGGGGCTCTACTCGCTGGCGGTAAAAGTGGGTGTGCCGGTGGTGGGGATTGGCGTCGGGTTTGGTGGGCTGTTTGCGCTGGCGATTGCGGGATTGTGGGTCTGGCAACGTCGGCGCTGATAAGTGCGGCCTGATGCCCTCACCCCGGCCCTCTCCCACAGGGAGAGGGAGTAAACCCTAAAAACGGCAACCTGCGTTGCCGTTTTGCTTTTATTACGGCGCAGGATACGTATAAACCTGATGCACCGCTTCAATCTCCGCTAACACCTCTTCACTCAGGTTCAGATGGAAGCTCTCAATATTGGTTTTCAACTGTTCCATCGTGGTTGCGCCCAGCAGGGTGCTGGCAACAAACGGCTGACGACGCACGAAGGCCAGAGCCATCTGTGCAGGGTCAAGACCGTGACGCTTTGCGATATCCACATAGGCTGCAACGGCTTTCTGCGTCTGCTCGCCGCTGTAGCGGGTAAAGCGGCTAAAGAGGGTATTTCTCGCCCCGGCCGGTTTCGCACCGTTCAGGTATTTCCCCGTCAGCGTACCAAAGCCGAGACAGGAATAGGCGAGCAGTTCCACTTCTTCATATTGCGTCACTTCGGCCAGACCCACTTCATAGCTACGGTTAAGCAGGCTGTACGGATTCTGGATGGTAACGATACGCGGCAGATCGTGTTTATCCGCCAGATGCAGATAGCGCATTACGCCAAAGGCCGTTTCGTTAGAGACGCCAATGTAGCGGATTTTTCCCGCGCGCTGGCACTCGGTCAGCGCTTCCAGCGTTTCCAGCAGCGTTACGGCGGGGGCGCTCTCATTCCAGCTGTAGCCGAGCTTACCAAAGCAGTTGGTTGGGCGCTGCGGCCAGTGCACCTGATACAGGTCGAGGTAGTCGGTTTGCAGGCGCTTCAGGCTGGCGTCCAGTGCGGCGCGGATATTCTTGCGATCGAGGATCTGATTCGGGCGGATCCCGGTATCGTTGTTGCGCGCGGGGCCACTGACTTTTGAGGCAATCACCAGCTTTTCACGGTTGCCATGTTTTGCCAGCCAGTTACCGACGTAGGTTTCGGTAAGTCCCTGCGTTTCCGGACGTGGCGGAACAGGGTACATCTCTGCAACATCAATCAGGTTAATCCCCTGGCTGACGGCGTAATCGAGTTGTGCATGGGCATCGGCTTCGCTGTTTTGTTCACCAAATGTCATCGTGCCCAACCCCAGTTGGCTAATTTCCAGAGCGCTGTGGG
Organism: Enterobacter sp. A103; assembly: GCF_034427535.1. Taxonomy (NCBI): domain Bacteria; kingdom Pseudomonadati; phylum Pseudomonadota; class Gammaproteobacteria; order Enterobacterales; family Enterobacteriaceae; genus Enterobacter; species Enterobacter sp. A103. Next base: position 101,105 of record NZ_JAXQPQ010000009.1, on the reverse strand, counting down.
GGATACGGTGATAATGCATAGCCGGCTTCCTCAGTAGACTTATAGACCGCGTCAGGGCGTGCCCGACAAAGGAATATAAACATGGCAGAGGGGAAGCAAAAGGGGAAGAAAAAAATCAAAAAGGCCAGCAAGCGACTGACCTTTATCTGTTTATCGCTCGATAATTTGCGATACTTCGTCGCGATTGATCTGCATTTTATTGCCTTCCTGGTCGCGGTAGCTGACCAGACCGGTATCATCGTCGACTTCGGGTTTGCCGTCGGTCAGGATCATTCGACCATCTTTTGTCGCCATGACGTAATCGCTGCTACAGCCCGATACGGCAAACGCTAAACCGACTGCTGAAACTAACACTGCCCATTTTTTCATCGTTATCGTCCTCATCTGGCGCGTATCAAATCATAATCTAGTATTAACCCGATATGGCGACTTGAGGAAGCGGTAAAATCTTAAAAAGCAGTCGATTATGTTTGAGAGCTCGCAAAATAAGTAAAAAACTATGTTTTTAACAGGAAATGACGGGCAAGGAGTGCGCCGGTGAAATTCTTTTTGAGATAAAAACCGCGCGGTAACGTCAGTATCGGCTCACCCTTCGCGCCGATTGCCTCGGTAAGCGCTTTGCTGTTGGCCGCTTTCGGGCGCAATTGTAAAACTTCTCCGTGTCGGGCGGTGATGCGCTCTACCTGCCCAAGCACAATCATGTCCATCAGCTCCTCCCAGTCCAGACGCAGCTGTTGCTCCTCATCGTCGTTCGGGCTCCAGAGCAGCGGCGCGCCAACGCGACGGTCAGCCAGGGGGATCTGACGTTCACCTTCGACCGGTACCCACAACACGCGCTTCAGCTTGTGGCGAACGTGGCTGGTTTCCCACGTCACGCCGGTGTTGCCGGTTAGTGGCGCAACGCAGACGAAGGTGGTCTCAAGGGGCTTGCCCTGGCTGTCTATAGGGATGGTTTTTAACTCCACGCCAAGCGCTGCAAAATCCTGCTCGGGTTTGCTTCCTGCGCTGGCACCCAGCCACAGCTCAAGCAGCATGCCGATCCAGCCTTTATCCCGTTTCAGATCCTTCGGGATCTGAAGCCCTGCCATTGCCGCCAGCTCGCCAAGCGAAAAGCCTGCAAGACGCCGTGCCTGCTGTAGCAACTGACCTTCGCTGGATGGCGGTGAGAGCAAGGGTGTAAGCGGATGCATGAAGGTAACCTTTTGATTAAAAAATAAACGAAGAAATTGTCCCCTGTGGATAGAGTTTAACTATTTCTGTACCAATATTCCATGTCTATGATTTATATGTTTTTTTATTGGTTTGAAATCGTTTTGCCAGACTCAGAAAACCGGTTGTTCAAATCTGGTCACTGACAATGAACAGGATCTTACACCATGTTATCCACAGAAAAATGGGATAACTGGGCATAACCCTGACTACTGTTTCAATTTACAGCCTTGACGTGCGATGAAAATCGAATTTTCAAACAAATTGTGACTAACTTATTGGCACAATCTGTGGATAAAACCGACGCTGTTCGATCTTTCATCAGCACGACGATCCCTGATGTGACGATCGTCACGATATTCTGTTTTGTGCTCATGGAAATACATTTAACTATTTGAAAATAATTGCATTATCTAATTAAGGTGAAAAAGGGGAGACTGCATCGTTTGAGGTTGTTCATCGGTAATCAGACACTTCTTCACAACTATATCCACAGAAAAGGTGAATAAAATTCCCTTCACCACCTCTCATCTGTTTATAACTCAGCACTTATTTGTGAGTTATTCAAATGTTATTAGGTTGCAGCCCTGTAAGAGAGTGGTTTACCGCCTCCCTGTAGTGTGAAACAATCATTCATATATAAGGTTTAGTTTGGGGTAGTCCGGTGATTGATGACGATGGCTACCGCCCGAACGTAGGAATAGTAATTTGTAATCGTCAGGGCCAGGTAATGTGGGCCCGGCGATATGGTCAGCACTCCTGGCAGTTCCCTCAAGGCGGGATCAATCCGGGAGAGTCCCCAGAACAAGCGATGTACCGGGAGCTTTTTGAAGAGGTCGGTTTAAGCCGAAAAGATGTTCGCATCCTGGCTTCGACCCGCAACTGGTTGCGTTACAAGTTACCGAAACGTTTGGTGCGTTGGGACACAAAGCCGGTTTGTATCGGCCAGAAACAGAAGTGGTTTCTGTTGCAGTTGGTGGGCAACGATTCAGACATCAATATGCAAACCAGCAGTACGCCGGAGTTCGATGGCTGGCGCTGGGTGAGCTATTGGTATCCTGTTCGTCAGGTCGTGTCATTTAAACGCGATGTTTACCGTAGGGTGATGAAAGAGTTTGCAAGTGTGGTAATGCAGCTTCAGGAGATCCCGCCTAAGCCGCAGAGCGCACCTGCCTGGCGACGTAAAAGAGGTTAAGCTACGCAAATCATGCTCACCCGCTTGCGAGAAATAGTCGAGAAGGTGGCCAGTGCTCCGCGTCTGAACGAGGCGCTGAATATTCTGGTCACTGACATCTGTCTTGCGATGGAGACCGAGGTCTGTTCGGTGTATCTGGCCGACCACGATCGGCGCTGCTATTACCTGATGGCGACCCGTGGTTTGAAAAAACCACGTGGACGCACCGTCACGCTCGCATTTGATGAAGGTATCGTGGGCCTGGTTGGGCGGCTGGCTGAACCCATCAACCTTGCTGACGCGCAAAAACACCCCAGCTTTAAATACATCCCTTCCGTAAAAGAAGAGCGCTTTCGCGCTTTCCTTGGCGTGCCGATTATCCAGCGTCGCCAGCTGCTTGGCGTGCTGGTTGTCCAGCAGCGCGAGCTACGTCAGTACGATGAAAGCGAAGAGTCTTTCCTCGTCACGCTGGCCACTCAGATGGCGGCGATCCTCTCCCAGTCCCAGCTTGCCGCGCTCTTTGGTCAGTATCGCCATACGCGCATTCGTGCCCTTCCGGCATCACCAGGCGTAGCGATTGCGGAAGGCTGGATGGACGCCACGCTGCCACTGATGGAGCAGGTTTACGAAGCCTCAACGCTTGATGAAGCGCTTGAGCGAGAGCGTCTTACCGCCGCGCTGGAAGAGGCGGCGAATGAATTTCGTCGTTACAGCAAGCGCTTTGCCGCAGGCGCACAGAAAGAGACGGCGGCCATCTTCGACCTCTATTCGCACCTGCTCTCCGACGCGCGTCTGCGTCGTGAGCTGTTTGCGGAAGTGGATAAAGGCTCGGTCGCAGAGTGGGCGGTTAAGAAGGTCATCGAAAAATTTGCCGACCAATTTGCGGCACTGACCGACGGTTACCTGAAAGAACGGGCTGGCGATCTCCGCGCCCTGGGACAGCGTCTGCTGTTCCATCTCGATGACACCATTCAGGGGCCGAATGCCTGGCCAAAACGGTTTGTTCTGGTCGCCGATGAGCTCTCGGCAACGACGCTGGCTGAACTGCCTCAGGACAGGCTGGCCGGTGTGGTGGTGCGCGATGGCGCCGCCAACTCGCATGCCGCCATTATGGTGCGCGCGCTGGGTATCCCAACCGTTATGGGGGCGGATATCCAGCCGTCGGTACTGCACCGCCGTACACTGGTAGTTGACGGCTATCGCGGTGAGCTGCTGGTCGATCCTGAGCCAGTTCTGCTCCAGGAATACCAGCGTCTTATAAGCGAAGAGAATGAATTAAGCAAGCTGGCGGAAGATGACGTTAACCTGCCCGCACAGCTTAAGAGCGGTGAGCGGATCAAAGTCATGCTCAACGCCGGTTTAAGCCCTGAGCATGAAGAAAAGCTTGGCAGCCGCATCGACGGTATTGGCCTGTACCGTACTGAAATCCCGTTCATGCTGCAGAGCGGTTTCCCCTCCGAAGAGGAGCAGGTGGCGCAGTATCAGGGGATGCTGCAGATGTTTAACGACAAACCTGTCACCCTGCGAACCCTGGATGTCGGCGCGGATAAACAGCTGCCCTATATGCCGATCAGCGAAGAAAACCCGTGCCTGGGCTGGCGTGGGATCCGCATTACGCTCGATCAGCCGGAGATCTTCCTGATCCAGGTGCGTGCGATGCTGCGCGCCAACGCGGCGACGGGCAATCTCAGCATCTTACTCCCGATGGTCACCAGCATTGATGAGATCGACGAGTCCAGGCGACTGATCGAACGTGCAGGCCGTGAAGTGGAAGAGATGATCGGCTATGCGATCCCGAAACCGCGGATCGGGGTGATGCTTGAAGTGCCGTCTATGGTCTTTATGCTGCCGCAGCTGGCAAACCGTGTTGATTTTATCTCTGTCGGCACGAACGACCTGACGCAATATATTCTGGCCGTCGACCGTAACAATACCCGCGTCGCCAGTATCTACGACAGCCTGCATCCGGCGATCATTCGCGCGTTAGCGATGATTGCCCGTGAAGCGGAACAGTACGGCATTGATTTACGCCTGTGCGGTGAAATGGCCGGGGATTCAATGTGCGTTGCGATCCTGATTGGTCTGGGATACCGCCATCTGTCGATGAACGGTCGCGCTGTCGCCCGCGTGAAGTACCTGCTGCGGCATATCGACATCAACGATGCCCGCGAGCTGGCTGAACGCAGCCTTGACGCGCAGCTGGCCGCTGAGGTTCGTCATCAGGTCGCGGCGTTTATGGAACGGCGCGGTATGGGCGGCCTGATCCGCGGCGGCCGCTAATCATCTTTCTGCCTCTCCCTCCGGGAGAGGGCTCCAGCGCGCATAAAACCCTATACACATCTTTTACATCTCTGGCGCATCCTCCGCGCCCGCCTTGTGCTATGATTCGCAACTTTGGAGCCTCTGCTTACGGCAGAATCGCATTTCTACCGCTGTCCACTTTCAGCGGAATAACAACATCTTGTGGTGACAGATGAACAGTGGTTATCTGCATTTTCCGGAATTTGATCCGGTCATTTTCTCAGTAGGACCTGTTTCGCTTCACTGGTACGGTCTGATGTACCTGGTGGGCTTCATTTTTGCCATGTGGCTCGCTGGCCGTCGCGCCAGTCGTCCAGGCAGCGGCTGGACGAAAAACGAAGTTGAAAACCTGCTCTATGCGGGCTTCCTCGGCGTGTTCCTCGGTGGCCGTATTGGGTATGTGCTGTTCTATAACTTCCCGGTATTCCTGAACGATCCGCTCTATCTGTTCCGCGTGTGGGACGGCGGCATGTCCTTCCACGGCGGCCTGATTGGGGTGATCCTGGTGATGGTGATTTTTGCCAAACGCACCAAACGCAACTTCTTCCAGGTTTCAGATTTTATCGCACCGCTGATCCCGTTTGGGCTGGGCGCTGGCCGTCTGGGTAACTTTATCAACGGTGAGCTGTGGGGCCGCGTCGACCCGAGCGTGCCGTACACGATGCTCTTCCCGGGCTCTCGCGCAGAAGATATCGCGTTGCTGCCATCACACCCGGAGTGGCAGTCCATTTTCGATACCTACGGCGTTCTGCCGCGCCATATGTCTCAGCTTTATGAGCTGGCGCTGGAAGGCGTGGTGCTGTTTATCATCCTCAACCTGTTTATCCGCAAACCGCGTCCGATGGGCGCTGTCTCCGGCCTGTTCCTGATTGGCTACGGCGCATTCCGTATTATCGTCGAGTTCTTCCGTCAGCCAGACGCACAGTTTACCGGCGAATGGGTACAGTACATCAGCATGGGGCAGATCCTCTCCATTCCGATGATTGTCGCGGGTGCCATTATGATGATTTGGGCGTATCGTCGTCGTCCACAGCAACAAATTTCTTGAGGAACCATGAAACAGTATCTTGAATTGATGAAAAAAGTGCTCGACGAGGGCACGCCGAAAAACGACCGCACCGGCACCGGTACGCTCTCCATTTTTGGCCACCAGATGCGCTTCAACCTGCAAGAAGGCTTCCCACTGGTGACGACAAAGCGCTGCCATCTGCGCTCGATCATTCATGAACTGCTCTGGTTCCTGCAAGGCGATACCAACGTTGCGTATCTGCACGAAAATAACGTCTCAATCTGGGACGAATGGGCAGATGAAAATGGCAACCTGGGCCCGGTTTACGGCAAGCAGTGGCGCGCCTGGCCAACGCCTGATGGCCGCCATATTGACCAGATCACCACCGTGATGAACCAGCTGAAAAACGATCCGGACTCGCGCCGAATCATCGTTTCCGCCTGGAACGTCGGCGAACTGGATAAAATGGCGCTGGCACCTTGCCACGCGTTCTTCCAGTTCTATGTCGCTGACGGCAAGCTCTCCTGCCAGCTCTATCAGCGCTCCTGTGACGTGTTCCTCGGCCTGCCGTTTAACATTGCCAGCTATGCGCTGTTGGTCCACATGATGGCGCAGCAGTGCGATCTGGAAGTGGGCGATTTTGTCTGGACCGGTGGTGATACCCATCTTTACAGCAACCATATGGAACAGACGCATCTCCAGCTGACCCGCGAACCGCGTGCTCTGCCGAAGCTGATTATCAAACGCAAACCGGCATCAATCTTCGACTATCGCTTTGATGATTTCGAGATTGAGGGTTATGACCCGCATCCGGGCATCAAAGCGCCCGTCGCTATCTGATGCGATAAATCGTGACACAACCGGTGCTGTTTAGCGCCGGTTTTTTTTCGGCTTTATCCCGTTTCCCTAAGCGCTATCCAGAAAGCGTGCAACGCGCTGCAACACTCCTGATTCTCCGGATAACGCCTCGTAAAACGAGGATCCGTCGCTCGTCATGTTCACCGCGCTTCGCCACACTCCCGATATGAAAAAAGAGAACGGTTTTACGCTTATCGAAACGCTGGTCGCGATTTCACTTGTCGTTATCCTCAGCGCCTCAGGTCTTTACGGCTGGGACAGCTGGCAGCGGCAGCAGCGGCTGTGGCAAACCGCCAGTCAGGTACGAGATTACCTGCTGTTTCTGCGCAATCATGCCAACCGCTACAACCGCGACCATCAAATTACCCATCAGCGGATGGGAGGCATGGATTGTCTGCTGAGCTCTGCCGCGCAAGGCTGTGAGAAGGGCAATCCCTTTGTGCTGATACCACTCTGGCCTGAGGTCGCGATCGGCGAGGTAACGCCGTCGCTCGCGTTCTATGGATTAAAGGATACGGCATGGGCAGGGCGGATACGCGTTCAAAGTCGTGCAGGAGAATGGCTGATTATTGTCTCAAATGGAGGACGCATCAGGATGTGTAAGGTCTCTGCGGGAGGTTCATGTCGATGAAGCAGCGAGGTTTCTCACTGACTGAAGTTCTGATTGCCACGGCGATTAGCAGCCTCCTGCTGATAAGCGCATCGCGTTTTTTACCCGGCTTGCAGCGTGCGGTCTTAGCGCAATCCGGCCAGAGACAACTGGAGGAAGAGGTCTGGCACCACCTGTTCGCCCTGGGCAAACAGCTCCAGCGTGCGGGGTACTGCGCGGGAAACTGTCAGGGACAGGCGCTGGTGACAGCCAGGCAAGGAAGTTGCGTCATTGTGCGGTGGGATGCCAACAGTAACGGCAGCTGGGATAACAGCGCATCAGAAAATGACAGCACCGGTTTTCGACTGGAGTCTGGTGCGCTTGAAACCCAGCGTGGAGCGACCTCATGTGAAGGAAAAGGATGGGAAAAGCTCACGGACCCGGACAGGCTTACTATCGCGCATTTTGTGGTGAGGACAGTGGAACATGCCGGTTTTGCGCCAGAGGTGAATATCGAACTGGCGGCGATTCGTAAAGGCGAGAAGGGGGAGCCCTGGCAGGCGTTGTATACGGTCACGGGGTACAACCTGTGAATCGTCAACGCGGCATGTCTTCGCTGGCGATGGTTCTGCTTTTACTGGTGCTCGGTACCCTGATCCTCACCGGTCTCTATCAGCAGCTCACAACGTTTAGCGCGCTCGTCGGCGGTGAGAGCCGTTCGCTTCAGCAGCAGGCGACGGTGCAGTCCGCGCTTGAGTGGGGACGAGTTCAGAGCTGGTCGTCAGAGCCACAGGTTCAGTGCAAGAAGACTCCTGCGTGGCGAGCGTGTTTGCGCCAGCTGAGTGGGGCGCGTGTGCTGCTGATTGCCGGAGACAGCGACCTGCTGCTCTGGCGCTCAGGAGAGATTGTCGACGGGAACGTTCGCTTTTCGCCTCACGGCTGGAGTGATTTTTGTCCCCTTAAGGAGAGCGCGTTATGCCAGCTGCCGTGAACAGAGAAAAAGGGTTTAGCATGGTTGAGGTACTGCTGGCGATGATGCTGCTGGTGATCGTCGTGACGGCTTTGTCCGGTTATCATCGGGCGTTGGCGGCTCGGTTTACCCTGTTTAACCAGTATCGACAGCTCTGGCATCATGCCTGGAATCAGTCTCAGCTCTCAACAAATGTTCTCCCGGCTGGCTGGCAGGCCAGTCGGGGGCAGACAACGCACGCAGGATGTGTCAGCATCACGGTCACACTTATTTCTCCTCTGGGGCGGCGCGGTGAGATAACGCGCCTGCATTGCCCGGTTAGCCAGTAGTCGGGAGCGTCTATGTTAAGGGTCTACCACTCAAATCGTCTGGATGTGCTGGAAGCGCTGATGGAATTTATCGTTGAGCGCGAGCGGCTTGACGATCCTTTTGAGCCTGAAATGGTGCTGGTGCAGAGCACCGGTATGGCACAGTGGCTGCAAATGTCGCTTTCCCGTAAATTTGGCATAGCCGCAAATATTGATTTCCCGCTGCCCGCGAGCTTTATCTGGGAGATGTTTGTGCGCGTGTTGCCGGACATCCCGGAGCAGAGCGCCTTCAACAAGCAAGGCATGAGCTGGAAGCTCATGGCGCTGCTGCCGGAAATGCTGCAGCACGATGAATTCGCCATGCTGCGCCACTACCTCAATGATGATACCGATAAGCGCAAGCTGTTCCAGCTGGCGTCGCGCACCGCCGATCTCTACGATCAATACCTTGTTTACCGTTCTGACTGGTTAATTCGTTGGGAAGCGGGCGAGTTGGTTGAAGGGCTACCGGAGGCGCAAATATGGCAGGCACCGCTGTGGAAAGCGCTGGTAGAGCATACGGAGAAACTTGGGCAGCCTAAGTGGCACCGTGCCAACCTGTACGATCGGTTTATCTCCATACTCGAGAATGCGTCGGAGCGCCCGGCCCGACTGCCGTCACGCGTTTTTATCTGCGGGATATCCGCATTACCGCCTGTTTATCTGAAGGCGTTGAACGCGCTGGGTAAACATATTGATATTCATATTTTGTTCACCAACCCTTGCCGACAGTATTGGGGGGATATCCTCGACGAACGTTGGCTTGCGCGGCTGGTGACTCGCCAACGAAAGCGCCTTTTTGAAGAACGTTCCGTCCCGCTGTTTAAAGACGGCTCGACTGCCGGGCAGCTTTTTGATGAAGACGGTATCCAGAACCTGCCCAATCCACTGCTTGCCTCGTGGGGGAAGCTGGGGCGTGACTACATTCACATGCTTTCAGACATCACTTCATCAGGCGAAGGTGACGTGGATGCCTTTGTCGATATTGCCCCGGATAGCCTGCTGCATCATATTCAGCTGGATATCCTCGATCTGGAAAACCGTGCCGTGATGGGCGTGACGGCGAAAGAATTCGAACGCAGCGACAGCAAGCGCAAGCTGGATGCTGACGATCGCAGCATCACGATCCATGTTTGCCATAGCCCTCAGCGTGAGGTCGAAGTGCTTCACGACCAGTTGCTGGCGATGCTGCATGACGATCCCGAACTGACGCCACGCGATATTGTGGTGATGGTGGCGGATATCGACAGCTACAGTCCCTTCATTCAGGCCGTTTTTGGCAGTGCGACGGGCGAGCGATATCTGCCTTACGCTATCTCTGACCGTCGTGCCCGTCAGTCGCATCCGGCACTGCAGGCCTTTATCACTCTGCTTTCACTGCCGGATAGCCGCTTTATCTCCGAAGATGTCCTGGCGTTACTGGATGTTCCCGTGCTGGCTGCACGCTTCAACATCAATGAAGAGGGGCTGCGCTACCTTCGCCAGTGGGTGAATGAATCTGGCGTACGCTGGGGGATCGATGACGATAACGTTCAGGAGTTCGAACTTCCTCCAACCGGGCAGCACACGTGGCGTTTTGGCCTGACGCGTATGCTGCTGGGCTACGCCATGGAGAGCAGCCAGGGCGAGTGGAATGAGGTGCTGCCTTACGATGAGTCCAGCGGGTTAATTGCTGAACTGGTGGGGCATTTAGCGTCACTCCTGATGCAGCTTAACCGCTGGCGACACGAACTGATGCAGCCGCGTCCGCTTGAAGCGTGGCTCCCGGTTTGCAGGGCATTGCTTAATGATTTCTTCCTGCCAGACAGTGACACCGAAGCGGCAATGGCACTGATTGAAACGCAGTGGCAGGCGATCGTCGATGAAGGCGTGAATTCCCACTATCAGGATGCAATCCCACTGTCGCTGTTGAGGGATGAGCTAACGCAGCGGCTTGACCAGGAGCGAATCAGCCAGCGTTTCCTGGCAGGCCCCATCAATATCTGCACCCTGATGCCAATGCGTTCTATCCCGTTTAAAGTGGTCTGTCTGCTTGGCATGAACGACGGCGTTTATCCGCGCGCGCTGGCGCCGCTGGGGTTCGATTTGATGAGCGCAAATCCAAAGCGGGGCGACCGTAGCCGCCGCGATGATGACCGCTACCTCTTCCTTGAGGCGCTCATTTCCGCCCAGAGTAAGCTCTATATTAGCTATATCGGCCGTTCCATTCAGGACAACAGCGAGCGTTTTCCCTCCGTTCTGGTGCAGGAGCTGGTGGACTATATCGGCCAGAGTCACTATCTGACGGGGGATGAAGAGCGCAACTGCGATGAAAGCGAGATGAGGGTGAAAGCCCATATCACCTGTTTCCACAGCCGCATGCCGTTTGACCCGGTGAACTACACGCCCAGCGAGCGCCAGAGCTATGCGCAGGAGTGGCTACCGGCGGCGAAAAAGGAGGGGAGTGCGCATACCGATTTCATTCAGGAGCTTGACCCGCGCCCTGTCGATACCCTGACCTTCGAACAGCTTCAGCGGTTTTGGGCGCATCCGGTGCGCGCCTTCTTCCAGCAGCGATTGCAGGTCAACTTCCGTTCTGAAGAGAGTGAAATTCCTGATGCAGAGCCTTTTACGCTGGAAGGGCTGGAGCGCTACCAGTTAAACCTGCAGCTGTTGAATGCGCTGGTTGAAGAGGAAGATGCGGACAAACTTTACCGCCGCTACCGTGCTGCAGGACAGCTGCCCTATGGGGCGTTCGGAGAAATTGTGTGGGAGGCGCAGTGTCAGGAGATGACCGCCCTGGCAGAGCGCGTAAGAGCGTGCCGACAGCCAGGGAAAAGCATTGAAATCGATCTCAACTGCAATGGTGTACAGCTTACGGGCTGGTTAACCCAGGTTCAGCCGGACGGGCTGCTGCGCTGGCGGCCTTCTATACTGAGCGTTTCACAGGGTTTGCAACTCTGGCTGGAACATCTTGTCTACAGTGCGGATGGTCATAAAGGTGAAAGTCGGATTTTCGTGCGCAAAGAGGGCGAATGGCGCTTCCCGCCGATGGAGTCTGAGCAGGCGTTACGGTATCTGTCTTTGTACATTGAGGGCTACCGTCAGGGAATGAACAAACCGCTCCTGCTGTTGCCGGAAAGTGGCGGGGCCTGGATAAAAGCCTGTTATGACGCACAGAATGATGCGATGTTAACGGATGAGGCGTCACTGCAGAAAGCGCGCAGTAAATTTATGCAGGCCTACGAAGGAAACATGATGGTGCGGGGCGAAGGTGAAGATGTCTGGTATCAGCGCTTATGGCGAACGCTTGAGCCAGAGTACTTTGAGGCCATCACGGAAGAGGCGCAGCGCTACCTGCTGCCGTTGTTTAAATTTAATCAGTCCTGAGCGCTGTATAAAAATTGCGCAGTGTGGGGTGTTCAATTATGATGCACTTCTTATCACGGACTGATGTACCCAATAAAGAGATGTTGGCGTGTCCAGCACGCAATGTATTAATGATGTAGCCGTGATAAAGAGGTAGCACCTTGTTTAAAGCGTTTGTTTTGTTTTTCGCCCTCTGGGTACCTGTCACTCAGGCAGACTCCGGTTGGCAACCCGTTCAGGAAACTATTCGTAAAAGCGAAAAAGATACCCGTCAATATCAGGCTATTCGTCTTGATAACGGCATGACCGTGCTGCTGGTTTCCGATCCGCAGGCGGTGAAGTCCCTCTCGGCATTAGTGGTGCCGGTTGGATCGCTGGAAGATCCTGACGCGCATCCTGGGCTTGCACACTATCTGGAACATATGACGCTGATGGGGTCAAAAAAATACCCGCAGCCGGATAGCCTGTCCGAATTTTTGAAAATGCATGGCGGGAGCCACAATGCCAGTACGGCACCGTACCGCACGGCCTTTTATCTTGAAGTCGAAAATGATGCGCTGGAAGGCGCGGTCGATCGCCTTGCTGATTCCATCGCCGCCCCCCTGCTGGATAAAAAATATGCCGACCGTGAACGCAATGCCGTCAATGCTGAGTTGACCCTTGCCCGCACGCGAGACGGTATGCGCATGGCCCAGGTCAGCGCCGAAACCATCAACCCTGCGCACCCGGGTTCGCGCTTCTCCGGCGGTAACCTTGAGACGTTAAGCGACAAACCGAACAGCCCGGTGCTTGATGCCCTGCACGCGTTTCGCGATAAATACTACTCCGCCAACCTGATGAAAGCGGTCATCTACAGCAATAAACCGTTGCCAGAACTGGCAGGCATGGCGGCTAAAACGTTTGGCCGGGTGCCGAATAAAAATATCGACCTGCCGCAGATAGACGTACCGGTGGTCACGGATGCGCAAAAGGGCATCGTGATCCACTACGTGCCTGCGCTGCCGCGCAAAGTGCTGCGCGTGGAATTCCGCATCGATAACAACACCGCACAGTTTCGCAGTAAAACCGATGAGCTGGTGACCTATCTGATAGGTAACCGTAGCCCGGGTACGCTTTCTGACTGGCTGCAAAAACAGGGGCTGGTGGAAGGTATTCGCGCCGACTCCGATCCGGTTGTGAACGGCAATAGCGGCGTGCTGGCGATCTCCGCCACCCTGACCGACAAGGGCCTGGCAAACCGTGACGAAGTGGTGGCGGCGATCTTCAGCTACCTCTCTTTACTGCGTGAGAAAGGCGTCGATAAGCGCTACTTTGATGAGCTCGCCCACGTGCTGGATCTCGATTTCCGTTACCCGTCCATTACCCGCGATATGGATTACGTTGAGTGGCTGGCGGATACCATGATCCGCGTGCCGGTGGAACACACCCTCGATGCGGTCAATATTGCCGACCGCTATGATGCCGATGCGGTAAAAGCCCGCCTGGCGATGATGACGCCGGAGAATGCCCGCATCTGGTACATCAGCCCGAACGAACCGCATAACAAGACGGCGTATTTTGTCGATGCTCCTTATCAGGTGGACAAAATCAGCGCGCAGACCTTCGCCGACTGGCAGAAGAAGGCCGGGGAGATTGCGTTGAAGCTGCCGGAGCTGAACCCCTATATTCCGGATGACTTCTCGCTGACCAAAACGACTAAAGATTACCCGCACCCGGCGCTCATCGTTGATGAACCGACGCTGCGCGTGGTGTACACCCCCAGCCGCTACTTCGCAAGCGAGCCAAAGGCCGATGTCAGCGTGGTGCTGCGTAACCCGAAAGCGATGAACAGCGCTAAAAATCAGGTGATGTTCGCGCTCAATGACTATCTCGCCGGGATTGCGCTCGATCAGCTCAGCAACCAGGCGGCCGTGGGCGGGATCAGCTTCTCCACCAACGCCAACAACGGTTTGATGCTCAATGCAAACGGCTATACCCAGCGTTTGCCTCAGCTATTCCAGGCACTGCTGGAGGGCTATTTCAGCTATACGCCAACGGAAGAGCAGCTTGAACAGGCTAAATCGTGGTATGCGCAGATGATGGATTCTGCGGAGAAGGGCAAAGCTTACGATATGGCGCTTATGCCGGCGCAAATGCTGTCGCAAGTTCCTTATTTCCAGCGAGAGGATCGCCGCGCGCTGTTGCCTTCGATCACCTTAAAAGACGTGCTGGTTTACCGTGATGCGCTGAAAACCAACACGCGTCCGGAGTTCCTGATCGTCGGCAACATGAGTGAGGATCAGGCCAAAACCCTGGCAGAGAATGTACGCACTCAGCTCGGTTCGAAAGGCGACGAGTGGTGCCGCAACCAGGACGTGCTGGTTGAGAAAATACAGAATGTGATTTTTGAAAAGGCGGGTAACAGCACGGATTCCGCGCTGGCCGCGGTATTTGTGCCAACGGGCTACGATGAATTCGCCAGCTCAGCGCAGAGTGCCGTACTGGGGCAAATTATTCAGCCGTGGTTCTACAACCAGTTACGCACAGAGGAGCAGCTTGGCTACGCGGTGTTTGCCTTCTCCATGAACGTAGGCCGACAGTGGGGGCTGGGTTTCCTGCTGCAAAGCAGCGATAAACAGCCGGCGTATCTCTGGAAGCGTTACCAGGCCTTCTTCCCGCAGGTGGAAGCGAAACTGCGCGCCATGAAGCCGGAAGAGTTTGCGCAGATCCAGCAGGCCGTCATCGCACAGGTGATGCAGCCGCCGCAGACGCTGGGTGAAGAAGCCTCGCAGCTGAGCAAAGATTTCGATCGCGGTAATCTGAAATTTGATTCGCGTGATAAAGTAGTGGCCGAGATAAAACAGCTGACGCCGCAGAAGGTTGCCGACTTCTTCCATCAGGCGGTCATTAAGCCGCAGGGAATCACCATCCTGTCTCAGGTTTCCGGTAGCCAGAACGGGAAAACGGAGTACGTGAACCCGAAAGGCTGGAAAGTCTGGAAGAGCGTCAGCGCGCTGCAGCAATCTATGCCCTGGAGTAAGAAAGAATGACCGATACCGCTGAGTCCCTTGATCCCTTACGTTTACCTCTGCAGGGTGAACGATTGATTGAAGCCTCAGCGGGAACGGGAAAAACCTTCACCATTGCCGCTCTGTACCTGCGTCTGCTGCTGGGGCTTGGCGGCAACGCCGCTTTTCCACGTCCTTTGAGCGTGGAGGAACTGCTGGTGGTGACCTTCACCGAGGCTGCCACCGCTGAGCTGCGGGGCCGTATTCGCAGCAATATCCACGAGCTGCGCATCGCCTGTCTGCGTCAGAGCACGGATAACCCTCTCTACGCGAGCCTTCTGGAAGAAATTGCCGATAAGCAACAGGCAGCCCAGTGGCTATTGCTCGCTGAACGGCAGATGGATGAAGCGTCCGTCTTCACCATTCACGGTTTTTGCCAGCGTATGCTGAGCCTGAATGCGTTTGAATCCGGGATGCTGTTTGAACAGCAGCTCATTGAAGATGAATCCGTGCTTCGCTATCAGGCCTGCGCGGATTTCTGGCGTCGCCACTGCTACCCGTTACAGCGCGATATCGCCGAAGCGGTTCATGCGCTGTGGAAGGGTCCGGAGGCGCTGCTGCGCGCTATCGATCGTTATCTGCAGGGTGAAGCGCCGGTCATAAAATCCCCGCCGCCAGCGGATGAAACCCTGGCCTCACGGCATGAAAAAATCATCGCGAGAATTGCCGACATCAAGCAAAAATGGATTGAGTCCGTTGGCGAGATTGACGCAATCATCGAAAATTCCGGGATTGACCGACGCAAGTTTAACCGTGGCAATCAGGGAAAATGGATCGACAAGATCAGCGCCTGGGCGCAGGAGGAGACGCGAGGCTACCAGCTCCCGGATGCGCTGGAGAAATTCTCCCAACGTTTCCTGGCTGAGCGGACCAAAGCCGACGGCATTGTGCCTGAGCATCCTCTGTTTGTGGCGATTGAAACCCTGCTGGCTGAGCCCTTAACGCTCAACGATCTGATGATTACCCGCGCCATGACGGAAATTCGCGACGCCGTCGCGCGTGAGAAACGCCGCCGGGGTGAACTGGGGTTTGACGATATGCTGAGCCGCCTCGATGCTGCGCTGTGCAGTGAAAATGGCGAAGCGCTTGCCGCCGCGATCCGCACCCGATTCCCGGTGGCGATGATTGACGAATTTCAGGATACCGACCCTCAGCAATACCGCATTTTCCGCCGTATCTGGCGCCAGCAGCCCGGTACCGCGCTGTTGTTAATCGGCGATCCGAAACAGGCCATCTACGCCTTCCGCGGTGCGGATATTTTCACCTACATGAAAGCCCGCAGCGAGGTTGACGCGCACTATACGCTCGACACCAACTGGCGCTCCTCTCCCGGCATGGTGGAAAGCGTCAACGCGCTCTTCAGCCGCATGGATACGGCGTTTATGTTCCGGGAGATCCCGTTTCAGCCGGTAAAGTTCGCCGAGAAAAATGCCTCGTTGCGCTTTGAGTTCAACGGCGAGACGCAGCCTGCCATGAACTTCTGGCTACTGGACGGGGAAGGCTGCGGCGTTGCCGACTATCAAAATGCCATGGCCCAGTACTGTGCCGCGCAAATCCGCGACTGGCTCAGTGCGGGCGCGCACGGTAAAGCGCTGCTGTGGAAGGGGGATAAACCAACCCCGGTAAAGGCATCCGATATCACGGTGCTGGTGCGCAGCCGTCAGGAGGCCGCGCTCATCCGCGATGCCCTGACGTTACTGAATATTCCCTCCGTCTATCTCTCAAACCGCGACAGCGTCTTTGAAACGCTGGAAGCGCAGGAGATGCTATGGCTGCTGCAGGCCGTGCTGGCCCCGGAGCGGGAAAGCACGCTGCGTAGCGCATTAGCGAGCGCGATGCTCGGGCTGAACGCGCGGGATATTGATGCGCTCAACAATGACGAAGCCGCTTGGGATGCCGTAGTAGAAGAGTTTGTTCACTACCGCGAAAAATGGCAGAAGCGTGGAGTCATGGCGATGGTGCGTGAGCTCATGGCGCAGCGCCACATTGCGGAGAATATGCTGGCGACAGCAGGCGGCGAGCGCCGTTTGACCGATATTTTACATATCAGCGAACTGCTGCAGGAAGCCGGTACGCAGCTGGAGAGCGAACACGCCCTGGTACGCTGGCTGGCGCAGCAGATTGCCGATCCGAACAGTAATTCGTCCAGCCAGCAGATGCGACTAGAGAGTGATAAACATCTGGTGCAGATCGTCACCATTCACAAGTCGAAAGGCCTGGAATATCCGCTGGTCTGGCTGCCGTTTATCGCCAATTATCGCGTGCAGGATCAGGCCTTTTACCACGATCGCGAGTCTTTTGAGGCGGTGCTCGATCTCAGCAACGCGGAGTCCAGCGTTGAGCTGGCCGAAGCCGAGCGTCTGGCGGAAGACCTGCGCCTGCTTTACGTGGCGCTGACCCGTTCGGTCTGGCACTGCAGCCTGGGCGTTGCGCCGCTGTTCCGTCGCCGTGGCGAAAAGAGCGGGGAGAGTGATTTTCATCTGAGCGCGCTGGGGCGGCTTATTCAGCACGGCGAACCCAAAGATGCGGTGGGCCTGCGCCAGTGCATCGAATCGCTTTGCACGGAGCATGTTGCCCTGCATATTCCGTCGCAGCCCGACAACAGCCGCTGGCAGATGCCGGAGCTGCGTGAGTCAGCGCTCCATGCCCGCCAGGTTGTACGTACCATTGCCGACGACTGGCGCGTCACCAGCTACTCCGGTTTACAGCAGCACGGGCAGAGTATTGCGCAGGATCTGATGCCAAAACTGGACGTGGATGCCGCAGGAGCCGGTAGCGTACCCGCTGAGCCGGTGCTCACGCCGCACCAGTTCCCGCGCGGCGCCTCGCCGGGTACGTTTTTGCACAGCCTGTTTGAAGAGCTGGATTTTACCCAGCCGGTTTCCGAAGAGTGGGTGCTGAAAATGTTACAGAGTGGCGGCTACGACGCGCAGTGGCAGCCGGTTCTCACCGACTGGATCCGCGCGGTACTGCACGCGCCGCTCACGACGCAGGGGATCTCGCTGAACCAGTTGACTGCCAAAGATAAGCAGGTGGAGATGGAGTTTTATCTCCCCATCGCCAGCCCGCTCAGGGCCGAGGCGCTTGATGCGCTGATCCGCGAGTACGATCCGTTATCCGCCGGGTGCCCGACGCTGAATTTCCGCCAGGTGCAGGGGATGCTTAAAGGCTTTATCGACCTGGTTTTCCGCCACGAAGGGCGCTACTACCTGCTGGATTACAAATCGAACTGGCTGGGTGAAAGCAGCGAAGCCTACACCCAGGACGCGATGGCCTCGGCAATGCAAATGCATCGCTACGATCTGCAGTACCAGCTTTACACCCTTGCGCTGCACCGTTACCTGCGCCATCGCATGGCCGATTACCGCTACGAAGATCATTTTGGTGGCGTCATTTACCTGTTCCTGCGCGGAGTGGATGCTAACGACCCGCGTTCCGGCGTCTTTAGCACGCGTCCGGCTGCGGAACTGATTGAAAAAATGGATAACCTGTTTGCTGCAAGCACGGAGGAGGTGGCATGACGATGCAGGCGCTACTGCTGGACGCGGTTGAACAACGGTTACTGCGTCACCTGGATGTGCAGTTCGCCATGATGGTGGCAGGCGAGGAGCCTGCCGTCATGCTGGCCGCAGCCATTCTGAGCAAAGACGCGGGGGAAGGGCACGTATGTCTGCCGCTGTCGCGTCTGGCGGTGGATGAGAAAATGCCTCCGGCTTTACAGGCGTGTTTCGCGCTGCTGGGTGACGAAGTGGACTGGCAGGGGATATTACTCGGCTCGCCTGCCGTGAGCGGAGCCGATACCGGGACGCCGATGATCCTTGTCGGCGAGCGTTTGTATCTTAACCGGCTGTGGCGTAACGAACTGACGGTAGCGCGCTTCTTCAGCGAGACCAACGCCCCGCTTCCCTGCGATGAAGCGCAGCTCCGGCAAACGCTGGATACGCTGTTTACCTCTGACGACGAGACAAACTGGCAGAAAGTGGCGGCAGCCGTGGCCTTAACCCGACGGATCTCGGTGATTTCTGGTGGCCCGGGCACCGGGAAAACGACCACTGTGGCAAAACTGCTTGCCGCGCTGATTCAGTTATCGGGTGAGCAAAAGTGCCGTATTCGCCTGGCGGCCCCCACCGGTAAAGCGGCGGCACGTCTGACGGAGTCGTTAGGCGGCGCGCTGCAAAAACTGCCGCTAACCGGGGATCAGCTTGCGCTTTTCCCCAATGAGGCGAGCACGCTGCACCGTTTGCTTGGCGCACAGCCGGGTAGCCAGCGTCTGCGCTATCATGCCGGTAACCCACTGCACCTTGACGTGCTGGTCGTGGATGAAGCGTCGATGATTGACCTGACGATGATGTCGCGTTTGATCGATGCGCTGCCGCCGCACGCGCGCGTCATTTTCCTCGGCGACCGCGACCAGCTTGCCTCCGTTGAGGCCGGGGCCGTATTGGGGGATATCTGCACCTATGCCAGCCTGGGATATACCGCGGAACGCGCGCAGGAGTTAGCCCGTCTCACCGGATGTTCGCTCACGTCTGAAAACCATTCGCTTGCAGGGGCGCTGCGCGACAGCCTGTGTCTGCTGCAAAAAAGCTACCGTTTCGGCAGCGACTCCGGCATCGGCCAGCTTGCGGCGGCGGTGAACCGGGGCGACCGGCGCACCACCACAGCGGTATTTGACGGTACCTTTACGGATATTGAGAAAAAATCGCTGCAAAACGGGGAAGAGTATCAGGCGATGCTGGACGATGCCCAGCAGGGGTACCAGCACTTTCTGACGGGCGTACAACAGCAAAGTACGCCGGAGCAGGTCATTGCCGCGTTTGGCGAATACCAGCTGCTTTGTGCGCTGAGGGAAGGCCCCTTTGGCGTCCGGGGTCTGAACGACAGGCTGGAACAGCTGCTGGCGCAAAAACGCAAAATTAACCGTACCCAGCACTCGCGCTGGTATGAAGGGCGACCGGTGATGATCTCCCGCAACGACAGCGCGCTGGGATTGTTTAACGGGGATATCGGGATTGCGCTCGACTGCGGCCAGGGCCTGCGCGTCTGGTTCCAGATGCCGGACGGGAGCGTGAAGTCCTTCCAGCCCAGCCGTTTGCCCGAGCATGAAACCGCCTGGGCGATGACGGTGCATAAATCCCAGGGCTCCGAGTTTAACCATGCGGCGCTGATCCTGCCCACGCAGCTTTCACCCGTCATTACCCGCGAGCTGATCTATACCGCCATTACGCGCGCGCGTCAGCGTCTGTCGCTGTATGCCGATGAACGGGTGCTGGTGCAGGCGATCGCCACCCGAACGGAACGCCGAAGCGGGCTGGGCGCGATATTTGAGTCACTCTGAACAACAACGCCAGACATCCAGGCCGGGTACGCGCAGCGCGACCCGGCAAGCGTTGTATTATCCCAGGTCAGCCATCAGCACCTTTGAACGACGCTGATAGTTGTACATCTCTTTCTTCGTTTCCGGCAGAGAATCGATATCCACCGGCGTGAATCCGCGTTCCTGGAACCAGTGAATGCTGCGCGTCGTCAGGACGAACAGCTTGCTCAGTCCCATCTGGCGCGCCTGTGCCGCCACGCGTTCAAGCAGCATTTCGCCGCGTGAAGAGCTACGGTAATCAGGATGCACCGCCACGCAGGCCATTTCACCGATCTTCTCTTCCGGGAACGGATAGAGCGCGGCGCAGGCAATGGTCAGGTTATCGCGCTGAATAATGGTGAATTTATCGATCTCCATCTCCAGCTGTTCGCGTGAGCGACGTACCAGAATGCCCTGCTGTTCCAGCGGGCGGATCAGCTCCAGAATGCCGCCGATATCATTGATGGTGGCGCGGCGGATCTGCTCCGCACTCTCCATCACAATCTGTGTACCAATACCGTCGCGGGAGAACAGCTCCTGCAGCAGGGCCCCGTCTTCCTGATAGCTGATCAGGTGGCTGCGGCGCACGCCGCTGCGGCAGGCCTTCACGGCGCCACGCAGGAAGCGGACGGTGCCGGAGTGGTAATCACCTTCGGCTTCCAGCGCCTCCACGCGAGCCTGGGCTTCATTCGGGAAGAGTTCCGGTACGATTGTTCCTTCACCGTCCACGACGCCCTGGGAGGAGCAGAACCCAATCATTTTTTCCGCCTTCAGCTTGATTGCCAGCTGCGTGGCGATCTCTTCTGACGTCAGGTTAAAGCTTTCGCCGGTCACGGAAACGGCGACCGGGCCCATCAGCACGATGGCACCGCTGTCCAGCTGGCGGTGAATAGCTTCTTCATCAATACGACGAATACGGCCGCTGTGGCAGTAATCCACGCCATCGTCCACGCCGAGCGGCTGGGCAATGATAAAGTTGCCGCTCACGACGTTGATATGCGCGCCCTGCAGCGGCGTATTGTTCAGGCTCATGGAGAGACGCGCGGTAATATCCAGCTGCAGCAGACCCGCCGCCTGTTTCACCAGCTCCAGGGTTTTGGCATCGGTGACGCGGGTATGTTTATGGTAAATCGGCTCGTGGTGGTGAGCGGCCAGGTTGGCGTCGATCTGCGGACGCGCGCCATAAACCACCACCAGGCGGATCCCGAGGCTGTGCAGCAGGCCAATGTCATTGACGATGCTGGAAAAATTTTCATGCTCAATGGCTTCGCCGCCAAGCATGATGACAAACGTTTTTCCCCGATGGGCGTTGATATAGGGAACAGAATGGCGGAATCCCTGGACCAGTTCGGTTCTACGTTCCTTCACCATGGCACAACCCTTAATGAATGTTTATTCGTAATTTCTGTATTTTTATTCGATTGTGGCCGCGTGTGCAAGCGCAAATTTTCCGCGACCCACAGAAATTGGTAAGTAATCCGTGCGTTAGCGTATGATTGTTTACCCTTTTATAGATGACAGTTTATGCGTCATTCGTTAAAGTTTTCGGTCAATTTGGACATTTTGTATATCAGTCAGTGTTCTTGCTCGGGAGAAGCATGTCGGGATCCAATTCAGCAATAAGCCGCCGCCGTTTGTTAAAAGGGGCCGGGGCAATGTGGTTGCTTAGCGTCAGTCAGGTCGGTCTTGCCGCCACGAGTCAGGTGGTGGCGGTGCGCGTCTGGCCGTCGTCGACCTATACGCGCGTGACGGTCGAATCCAATCGCGTGCTGAAATATAAGCAATTTGCCCTCAGCAACCCGGAACGCGTGGTGGTGGATCTCGAAGGCGTTAACCTCAACTCCGTGCTGAAAGGGATGGCGGCGCAGATCCGCGGCGACGATCCGTTTATTAAATCGGCGCGCGTCGGGCAGTTTGATCCGCAAACCGTGCGCATGGTGTTTGAGCTTAAACAGAACGTTAAGCCGCAGCTGTTCGCCCTGGCGCCCGTCGCGACGTTTAAAGAGCGCCTGGTGATGGATCTCTACCCGGCCAACGCAACGGATATCCAGGATCCGCTTCTCGCTCTGCTGGAAGACTACAACAAGGGCGATCTTCAGCGTCAGGTGCCGCCTGCGCAAAGCGGTCCGCAGCCCGGAAAAGCAGGGCGCGATCGTCCGATTGTGATCATGCTCGATCCCGGCCACGGCGGCGAAGACTCCGGCGCGGTGGGTAAATACCGCACGCGTGAAAAAGACGTGGTGCTGCAAATTGCACGTCGCCTGAAGGCGTTGATTGATAAAGAAGGCAATATGCGCGCCTATATGACGCGCAATGAAGATATCTTTATTCCGCTGAAGGTCCGGGTGGCGAAAGCGCAGAAGCAGCGCGCCGATTTGTTCGTGTCGATCCATGCGGATGCCTTTACCAGCCGCCAGCCAAGCGGCTCGTCGGTGTTTGCGCTCTCAACCAAAGGCGCGACCAGTACCGCAGCAAGATTCCTGGCAGACAGCCAGAACGCCTCTGACCTGATTGGTGGCGTGAGCAAAAGCGGCGACCGCTACGTCGACCACACTATGTTCGATATGGTGCAGTCGCTGACCATTAACGACAGTCTGAAGTTTGGTAAAGCGGTGCTGGGCAAGCTGGGGAACATCAATAAGCTGCATAAAAACAGCGTTGAACAGGCCGGGTTTGCGGTACTCAAGGCACCGGATATCCCGTCCATCCTGGTCGAAACCGCGTTTATCAGTAACGTCGAAGAGGAGCGTAAGCTCAAGACGGCAAAATTCCAGCAGGAGGTTGCGGAGTCGATTCTGGCGGGGATACGGGCGTATTTCTCTGACGGGGCGACGCTGGCGCGACGCGGATAATGCTTTCAGCCGGGTAAACGCCCGGCAAATTCACAAACGACAGATACAAAAAAACACCCTTGAGGGTGTTTATTGTTTTCAGAAGTGTTGGTTGCGGGGGCCGGATTTGAACCGACGACCTTCGGGTTATGAGCCCGACGAGCTACCAGGCTGCTCCACCCCGCGTCCGTCTTTCTACTCGTGTAGAAACTTACTTCTTCAAATTTGATTGGTTGCGGGGGCAGGCTTTGAACCGACGACCTTCGGGGTATGAGCCCGACGAGCTCCCAGGCTGCTCCACCCCGCGTCCGTCTTTCTACCGTCGTAGAAGATACTTCATCAAATTTTAATTGGTTGCGGGGGCCGGATTTGAACCGACGACCTTCGGGTTATGAGCCCGACGAGCTACCAGGCTGCTCCACCCCGCGTCCGTGGATGCGCACTATACTCGGATAGGTTTGTGATGCAACCCCTTTTTCACATAAATCATGATTTTGTATGCAAATTGAACGACATGGCTCTGTTCGGACTATTTTTTGCGCAAAATTTGCCAAAGGGCATGCGATCGCATTTCATTAGCCCTGGCGGTTTGTTATCTTCATCACGCGGAAATGGGCAACTTAAAGACGAGATATAATGAAAGGACGTTGGGCGAAGTATCTGATGGCGGGCGCAATGGTAGCGATTCTTGCGGCCTGTTCTTCCAAACCGACCGATCGCGGTCAACAGTATAAAGACGGGAAGTTATCCCAGCCTTTCTCTTTAGTTAATCAGCCTGATGCTGTCGGCGCACCGATTAATGCCGGTGATTTCTCCGAGCAGGTCTACCAGATCCGCAACGCGTCGCCGCGTCTGTATAGCTCACAGAACAATGTTTATAGCGCGGTCCAGGACTGGCTTAAAGCAGGCGGCGATACGCGCAACATGCGCCAGTTTGGTATCGACGCCTGGCAGATGGAAGGGGCCGATAACTACGGCAACGTCCAGTTTACCGGTTACTACACCCCGGTTATCCAGGCACGACACTCGCGTCAGGGCGAGTTCCAGTATCCTATCTATCGTATGCCGCCAAAACGCGGTCGTCTGCCGTCTCGCGCTGAGATCTACGCCGGTGCGCTGAGCGAAAACTATGTTCTGGCCTACAGCAACTCCCTGATGGATAACTTCATCATGGACGTTCAGGGCAGCGGCTACATTGATTTTGGCGACGGGTCGCCGCTTAACTTCTTCAGCTATTCCGGTAAAAACGGCCACGCCTATCGCAGCATCGGTAAAGTGCTGATCGACCGCGGCGAAGTGAAGAAAGAAGATATGTCGATGCAGGCGATCCGCGAGTGGGGCGAGAAACACAGCGAAGCCGAGGTTCGCGAGCTGCTGGAGCAGAACCCGTCGTTCGTCTTCTTCAAACCGCAAAACTTCGCGCCGGTGAAAGGGGCGAGTGCGGTTCCCCTGATTGGCCGCGCGTCGGTAGCATCGGATCGTTCGATTATTCCTGCAGGCACCACGCTGCTGGCTGAAGTCCCTCTTCTGGACAATAACGGTAAGTTCAACGGCCAGTATGAGCTGCGTCTGATGGTGGCGCTGGACGTTGGCGGGGCGATTAAAGGCCAGCACTTTGACATCTATCAGGGCATTGGCCCTGACGCAGGCCATCGCGCGGGCTGGTATAACCACTACGGACGCGTGTGGGTACTGAAGGCAGCTCCGGGAGCTGGAAACGTATTCAGCGGCTGATTGTGGTATTCTGAGCACAATACGGATTACTGTTCAGGGTGAGGAAAACCTCACCCTTTTTACATTTGAGGTTTTATGTCTGTGGTAATCAGCGACGCCTGGCGCCAGCGTTTTGGCGGGACGGCACGTTTATATGGTGAAAAAGCCCTGCAGCTGTTTGCGGATGCGCACGTCTGCGTCGTGGGCATTGGTGGTGTGGGGTCGTGGGCGGCAGAAGCGCTGGCGAGAACCGGTATTGGCGCAATCACGCTGATTGACATGGATGACGTTTGCGTCACCAACACCAACCGTCAAATCCACGCCCTGCGCGATAACGTCGGCCTGGCGAAGTCTGAGGTCATGGCGGATCGTATTCGCCTGATAAACCCGGAATGTCGGGTCACGGTGATTGATGATTTTGTGACGGCAGATAACGTCGCGGAGTACATGAGCAAAGGCTACAGCTATGTGATTGACGCCATCGACAGCGTGCGGCCAAAAGCGGCGTTGATCGCTTACTGCCGTCGGTACAAGGTGCCGCTGGTCACGACGGGCGGTGCGGGCGGGCAAATCGATCCGACGCAGATCCAGGTGACCGACCTGGCGAAAACGATCCAGGATCCGCTGGCGGCCAAGCTGCGCGAGCGCCTGAAGAGCGATTTTAACGTGGTGAAGAACAGCAAAGGCAAGCTCGGTGTCGACTGCGTGTTCTCGACCGAAGCGCTGGTCTACCCGCAGGCGGATGGCTCAGTCTGCGCGATGAAAAGCACGGCGGAAGGGCCAAAACGAATGGACTGCGCCTCAGGTTTTGGTGCGGCCACCATGGTGACCGCCTCCTTCGGCTTTGTTGCGGTGTCTCACGCCCTCAAGAAAATGATGGCGAAGGCGGAACGTCAGGCCTGAGCCTGACGTGCGGCATCCAGTACCGCGTCGCTGAGCGCGATCAACCCCTGACCGCGCGAGGCGCTGAGCTGCGCGCGCAGCCCAAGCTCATCAAATAACACCAGCGGCGAATGTGCCAGCAATTCCGCCGCGCTTTTCCCTTCCACAGCGGTCAGCAATACGGCCAGCAGGCCCCGGACGATGCGGCCTTCGCTGTCGCCGAAGAAGTGCAGCTTCTCGCCGGAAACGCTAACCCCCAGCCAGACGCGGTTTTCACAGCCTGCGATCTCTTTCGCCTGCGCTTTAAGATCGTCTGAAAGGGCCGGGAGCTGTTTACCCAGCAGGATCAGCTGTCGATATTTATCTTCCCACTGCTGGAGCGGGGCGAAGGTCTGTCTTAAGGTCTCTTCTGTGATGACGGTGCCAAACGGATGTCCGGCTAAAGCAGCGCTAGTCATTAATCCACCAGTATTTCAAGTGCGCGGTCAACGGCGGCAACCAGCGCGTCGACATCGCTTTGGGTATTGTACGGCGCAAACGAGGCGCGCAGCGTACCGTTAACGCCAAGCGCCGCCAGCAGCGGCTGGGCGCAGTGCTGTCCGGCACGCAGGGCAATGCCGTATCCGGCCAGCAACGTCACCATGTCGCTATGGTGAACGCCCGCAAAATCAAAGGCGAGCAGGCTTGAGTCCTGAACGCGGAACGAGCGGAAACCCGGGCGCTTTTTGAGCTCTTCCTCTGCCAGCGTCGCCAGCCCCCGGCTCCAGCTTTCAGCCTGAACGATGTCTGTTTCTGCCAGCCACTCCAGCGCCGCGCTTAAGCCAATCACCCCCGCCACGTTCGGCGTACCCGCTTCCAGACGATAGGGAACATCCTGAGTTTTGAAGCCATCGAACGACACTTCGGTAATCATTTTGCCGCCACCGAGCCACGGCGTCATTTTTGCCAGCAGTTCTGGCTTGCCGTACAGCGCCCCGATACCGGTTGGACCGTAGAGCTTATGTCCTGAGAAGGCATAGAAGTCGATATCAAGCGCCTGCACATCAGCGGGGAAGTGCACCACGCCCTGAGCGCCGTCGACCATCACCACCATCCCGCTGGCATGGGCGATGCGAATAGCCTGAGCCAGGTCCGGGCAACCACCCGTGACGTTCGACATCTGTCCGAGCGCCAGAATGCGGCTGCGAGGGGTAATCAGTTCGGGGAGACGGGCTACGTCGGGCAGAAGGTCTGCACCCAGTGGGAGTTTCACCACGCGCGCACCCGTTTGCTCCGCCACCATCAGCCATGGCACCAGGTTGGCGTGATGTTCCGCCTCGCTGACGACGATCTCATCGCCCGGCTGAAGCAGCGGGCGCGCGTAGCACTGGGCCACCATATTGATGGCTTCGGTCGTGCCGCGCGTCCAGACGATGTTTTTCCCGCTTTCGGCATTGATCAGGCGAGCGACCTGATCGCGTGCGGCTTCGTAGCGCGCGGTTAATCGCTGCGCTTCGGCAAACTGGCTGCGATGCACGTTCCCGGCGCTCAGGCTGTAGAACTGCTGCGTGGCCTCAATCACCGCCTGTGGCTTAAGGGCGGTGGCGGCGCTATCCAGGTAAATACCGGCATCGGCCAGGGCCGGAAACTGTGCGCGGAACTGCGCAGGACTGAAAGCGTTCATGGGATTCCTCATTTCAATATAGCGATCGTCGCGCAATTTCAGCGGCAGGGCAAGGAGGTTGATATCTATCAGAATTGTCTGCTTATCCTTACGGCCTCAAAAAAGCAGGTTATGCTAAATAGTGTTAGGCGGATGTTTTAGCCTGTTATAAATCGAGGTTTGAATAGCATTAATTGCTAAAGGAGAATAATCATGAATAAGACAGCTGCAATCATTTCTGCCTGTGCGTTTACTTTTGCCCTGAGCGCCTGTTCCGGTAACAACTACGTGATGCACACCAACGATGGTCGTTCTATCGTTTCGGAAGGGAAACCGACTACCGATAATGATACCGGGATGATTTCGTACAAAGATGCTAACGGGAACAAGCAGCAGATCAACCGCACGGACGTGAAAGAGATGAAAGAGATCGAGCATTAACAGATCGCAGGCGAAAAAAAAGCACCGCAAATTGGCGGTGCTACATTAATCACTATGGACAGACAGGGTAAATGTACAGGAAGTGAAAAATTGGTAGCGTTGCTACCGTGGTCTGAATCGCAGACCAATTGCAAACACAACAACACAACATCACAACCGTAAGCCAAAAGCCCTTCAGAACACGCATTCCGAAAAAAGCTCTTCGTTCCGGCTCAGGAAGTGCCGCCACTATAGGTATTTGCTGGTAGTTCCTCAACGGACAAATTATAATGGCTCAGATAAAAAAAACTAATAGGTTAAACGTTGTTTCCTGTTTGTTAAATTCCGTTAACATCTAAGCCAGATAACCATGTCAAAGCGATTGCCACCTCTTAATGCATTACGAGTTTTTGATGCAGCAGCACGTCATCTGAGCTTTACCCGCGCAGCAGATGAGCTTTTTGTGACACAGGCCGCAGTAAGTCACCAAATCAAGTCTCTGGAGGATTTTCTGGGCCTTAAGCTGTTTCGTCGACGCAACCGTTCGTTGCTGTTGACTGAAGAGGGGCAGAGCTATTTTCAGGATATTAAAGAGATTTTTTCCCAGCTTACGGAAGCCACGCGTAAGCTGCAGGCTCGCAGTGCAAAAGGTGCTCTGACCGTCAGTTTATTGCCCAGTTTTGCCATTCATTGGCTGGTGCCAAGACTCTCAAGCTTTAACTCAGCTTATCCGGGGATCGACGTTCGAATCCAGGCGGTAGATCGTCAGGAGGACAAGCTGGCCGATGACGTGGATGTCGCCATTTTTTATGGTCGCGGTAACTGGCCGGGCTTGCGCGTAGAAAAATTATACGCAGAATATCTCCTGCCGGTCTGTTCTCCTCTGCTGTTAACAGGTGAGAAGGCGCTGAAGTCACCCGCCGATCTGGCTCAGCATACGCTTTTGCATGATGCCTCTCGCCGCGACTGGCAAACTTATACCCGTCAATTAGGTCTTACACATATTAACGTGCAGCAGGGACCCATTTTTAGCCACAGTGCGATGGTGTTACAGGCTGCCATTCACGGGCAGGGCGTGGCGTTGGCGAACAACGTCATGGCGCAGTCCGAAATTGAGGCAGGCCGCCTGGTTTGCCCTTTTAATGATGTACTGGTCAGCAAGAATGCGTTTTATCTGGTTTGTCATGACAGTCAGGCAGAACTGGGTAAAATAGCCGCCTTCCGGCAGTGGATACTGGCGAAAGCGGCAACCGAGCAAGAAAAATTCCGCTTCAGGTATGAGCAATAACGTTTGTGTGCCGGGCACGCATCAACTCAGGACTTAAACATGACCAGCCGATTCATGCTGATTTTTGCCGCGGTGAGTGGCTTTATTTTTGTTGCACTGGGCGCCTTTGGCGCACATGTATTAAGCAAGTCTTTAGGCGCAGTAGAGATGGGCTGGATCCAGACCGGCCTTGAATATCAGGCGTTCCACACGCTGGCTATTTTTGGGCTGGCGGTGGCGATGCAGCGTCGTATCAGTATCTGGTTTTACTGGAGCAGCGTGTTTATGGCGCTGGGTACCGTGTTGTTCAGCGGTAGCTTGTACTGCCTTGCGCTCTCACATTTGCGCCTGTGGGCGTTCGTTACACCTGTCGGCGGCTTCAGCTTCCTGGCGGGTTGGGTATTAATGTTTATCGGAGCTATCCGTCTGAAACGCAAGGGCGTTGTTCATGAATAAGGTTGTTTTATATTGTCGCCCGGGGTTTGAGAAAGAGTGCGCCGCGGAAATTACCGATAAAGCGGCGAAGCGCGAAGTCTTCGGCTTTGCCCGCGTTAAAGAAAACGCGGGCTATGTGGTATTCGAGTGCTATCAGCCTGAAGACGCAGACAAGCTGGCGCGCGAGCTGCCGTTCAGCTCGCTGATCTTTGCTCGCCAGATGTTTGTCGCGGGTGAGCTGCTGAAGGATCTTCCGCCGGAAGACCGCATCACGCCAATTGTCGGCATGCTGCAGGGCGTGGTGGAGAAGGGCGGCGATCTGCGCGTTGAAGTGGCGGATACCAACGAAAGTAAAGAGCTGATGAAGTTCTGCCGTAAGTTCACCGTGCCGCTGCGTGCGGCGCTGCGTGATGCAGGCGTGCTGACGAACTACGAAACGCCGAAGCGTCCGGTGGTGCATATCTTCTTTATCGCACCAGGCTGCTGCTATACAGGCTATTCGTACACCACCAACAACTCTCCCTTCTTTATGGGCATTCCGCGTTTGCGCTTCCCGTCCGATGCGCCAAGCCGTTCCACGCTCAAGCTGGAAGAGGCGTTCCACGTCTTTATCCCGGCGGATGAGTGGGATGAACGTCTGGCAAACGGCATGTACGCCGTCGACCTTGGCGCGTGCCCGGGCGGCTGGACCTATCAGCTGGTGAAACGCAATATGTGGGTATCGTCCGTTGATAACGGTCCAATGGCGCAAAGCCTGATGGACACCGGGCAGGTTACCTGGCTGCGGGAAGACGGTTTCCGCTATCGCCCGAACCGTAACAACATCTCGTGGATGGTGTGCGATATGGTTGAGAAGCCAGCAAAAGTGGCCGCGCTGATGGCCTCCTGGCTGGTGAACGGCTGGTGTCGTGAGACCATTTTCAACCTCAAGCTGCCGATGAAAAAGCGCTATGAGGAAGTGTCGCAGAACCTGGCCTACATTCAGGAGCAGATGGACGAGCACGGTATTAACGTGGAGATCCAGGCGCGTCAGCTGTATCACGACCGTGAAGAGGTGACGGTGCATATTCGTCGCTGGTGGGCAGCGGTTGGCGGGCGTCGCGACGAGCGATAGTGCGCTGATTGCCCCTCACCCCGGCCCTCTCCCCAAAGGGGCGAGGGGGGAAAAGACCGCACCGGGCAGTTCCCTCTCCCCCATGGGGAGAGGGTTAGGGTGAGGGGATATCAACGTTCTAACCGCAACTGCTGTAAATTCCCGTCCAGCTGTAAATCCGTCTGTAGCGTTGCGATTTCCCGGCAAATAAACGCCATCTCTTTATGCGCCTCCAGCTTCTTGCGCCACTTTTCTGGCACCTCATCCAGACGGGCGTAAATCCCTTCCAGACTCTGAAAATCCTTCAGCAGCTGCGCGGCGCTCTTCGGCCCAATACCGGCGACACCCGGAACCTTAGAGCTGCTGATGCCTGCCAGCCCCCAGTAATCCGGCAGTTGCTCAGGCGAGACGCCGAACTCGCTGGCAATAAACGGCGCGTCCAGCCAGCGTTTTTGAAAATAGTCGCGAATGCGGATAGTCGGAGAAAGCAGCTGGCAGTAGCCTTTGTCAGTTGAAACGATAGTGGCCTGATGCCCGGCGCTTGCCACCTTTACGGCCAGAGTGGCAGCGAGATCGTCGGCTTCATTTCCCTGTGCACCCCAGCAGGGAACGCCACGCTGTTCAAATGCAGCGCGCAGCATGGGCAATTCAGCGTGAAGATCGTCCGGCATCGGGGCGCGTCCGGCTTTGTAGTCGGGCAGACGCTGGTGACGCCAGCCCGTGTTGCGGGCTTCGTCATCAAATACTGCGACCGCGTGGGTGGGCTCACTGTGGCGGATAAGCTGCTCCAGCGCGTGCAGGCAGGTGTCTTTACAAGGCGTCCCCTGTACCGCATGGATACGGCGGATCAGGTTAAGAGCATCGACGATAAGTAAATGAACGGCCACAGATAATCTCCCTTCTATCTCATGCGTGAAGGGTAACACTGTCAGCAGCGTGAAACTATGAATGGTGGGGAAAACAGGAAGAAGCCTCGCAAAACGAGGCTTCCTGAGAGGCTTAATCGCAGGTCACAATCTTCATCGCCAGGCCGCCACGAGAGGTTTCGCGGTATTTGGCGTTCATATCTTTACCGGTTTCGTACATGGTTTCGATAACCTTATCGAGACAGACGCGCGGCTCGCTGGTGCGGCGCAGCGCCATACGTGCCGCGTTCACCGCCTTCACGGAGGCAATCGCGTTACGTTCGATGCACGGTACCTGTACCTGTCCGGCAACCGGGTCACAGGTCAGTCCCAGGTTATGTTCCATGCCGATTTCCGCAGCAATGCACACCTGTGTAGGGCTTGCACCCAGCAGTTCGGCCAGACCCGCCGCCGCCATGGAGCACGCCACGCCGACTTCACCCTGACAGCCCACTTCCGCACCGGAAATAGACGCGTTCATCTTATACAGCGAACCAATCGCACTGGCGACCAGCAGGTAGCGTGCCAGTGAGTTCGCGTTCACTTCACGGATAAACTTGTCGTAGTACGCCAGCACCGCCGGAACGATACCGCAGGCACCGTTAGTCGGCGCGGTGACCACGCGGCCCCCTGCGGCGTTCTCTTCGTTTACCGCCAGGGCGAACATGTTGATCCAGTCTACAACGGCCATCGGGTCCGTCGTCGTTTTGTCGGTGCTCACCAGCATACGGCGCAGCGCAGCAGCGCGACGCGGCACGCGAAGCTTGCCCGGCAGAACGCCCTCGGTGGTGATCCCGCGCTCAATACCGCCGCGCATCACTTCCCAGACGTTAGTGAAGTGCTGTTCGAGCTCTTCTTTACTGTGAAGCGCCAGCTCGTTTTTCATCATCAGGCCGGAGAGGGAAAGGCCCGTCTCCTGGCAGTGACGCTGAAGATCCGCCGCCGTTTTGTACGGATACGGCACTTCTACAGAAGAGGTATTGGTTTGACCAAAGTGGTCTTCGTCGACGATAAAGCCGCCGCCGATAGAGTAATACGTCTGGCTGTATACCGCTTTGTCGCCGGCCAGCGCGGTAATGCGCATGCCGTTTTCGTGCAGCGACAGGTTGTCCGCATGGAAATTCATGCAGTGGTCAACCGGGAATTCAACCTCATGCTCACCGTTCGCCAGCAGCAGGCGGCCGTGGGTGTTCACATCCTGGATGAAGCCAGGGATCGCATCAATATCAACGGTGTCCGGCAGGTTTCCCGCCAGGCCCATGATAATGGCGATATCGGTATGGTGGCCTTTCCCGGTCAGGGAAAGCGAGCCGTATACATCGACAACCACGCGGGTAATGTCATGCAAGATGCCGCGTGCAATCAAGTCATCCGTGAACTGCTTACCGGCTTTCATTGGTCCGACGGTGTGAGAGCTGGAAGGACCAATACCGATTTTGAAGATATCGAATACGCTAATCATGATGCGTCCATTGCTTTCAGTCAGAGAGGGAGGAGTGCGCCGTCCGAAGACGGCGCGGGTGATAATCAGAACATGGTGTACAGGGAGTAGAAGATCGCAGAGATTGCGATAAGACCCATGATAACCACAAAGACGTTGCTCACATGACCGCTGTACTTGCGCATAGCAGGGACTTTCTGAATCGCGTACATCGGCATCAGGAACAGAATCATCGCGATGACCGGGCCGCCCAGGGTTTCAATCATGCCCAGGATGCTTGGGTTCAGGGTCGCTACCGCCCAGGTGGTGAGCAGCATGAACAGCGCAGTGATTTTGTTCAGCTTGTTGATTTCAATGCTCTTGCCTTTACCGCGCAGAGATTTAATCACCATACCGTTGAAGCCTTCACGCGCGCCGAGGTAGTGGCCCAGGAAGGATTTGGTGATGGCGATAATCGCGATGATTGGTGCCATCCACGCAATGACCGGTGCGTTAAAGTGGTTCGCCAGGTAAGACAGAATAGAGATGTTCTGCTCTTTCGCTGCCGCCAGATCCACCGGGGAAAGGCTCAGTACGCAGCTGAAGACGAAGAACATTACGGTCAGTACCATCATGATGTGAGCGCGCGCCAGGATGCTGGAGCACTTCTTCTCTGCGCCATTACCGTACTCTTCACGTTTCGCCACAGCGAAAGAAGAGATGATTGGAGAGTGGTTGAAGGAGAATACCATCACCGGAATTGCCAGCCAGAGGGTCATCAGCAGGCCGTTACCGGTTGCCGATGCGCTGCTCAGGGACAGGGTTTCCAGCGCTGCACCGTTCCACTGTGGGATCAGGTAGCAAGCCAGTACCATCAGAGCAATAACGAACGGGAAGACCAGTACGCTCATTGCTTTCACAATCATCTGCTCACCGAAGCGAACGATGGTCATCATGCCCACGATCAGGATCAGCGACAGAATCGCACGCGGCGGCGGCGTCATGTGCAGCTGGTGCATCATGAAGCTTTCAACGGTGTTGGTGATCGCCACGCTGTAGACCAGCAGAATAGGGTAAATCGCGAAGAAGTAGAGCAGGGTAATCAGTTTACCTGCGCCAACGCCGAAATGCTCTTCAACAACTTCAGTGATGTCTTCGCCCGGGTTTTTACCGGACAGCACGAAGCGGGTCAGACCGCGGTGTGCGAAGAAGGTCATCGGGAAAGCAATGATAGCCATGATGATCAGCGGGATCAGACCGCCGACGCCTGCGTTGATAGGAAGGAACAGTACACCAGCGCCGATTGCTGTGCCGTAAAGGCCAAGCATCCACATGGTATCCGTTTTGCGCCAACCACTTCGGGATTCAATCGAAGCAACGGTGCTGGTTTGAGTGGTTTCCATCTGTATCTCCTGGAGGAAGCAAATTGTCAGGTTTTTAGTCAAATCCGATGAAAAAGTGCCTGACGGTAATATGAAATTCGTTCAGTGACGGTTTTTTAATAATTTTCGCCCGTAACTATTGGCGGGCGGAAAGATACATTCTAGTTATGAATCTATCAGTGATCCTGATCCCAAATGCAATAATCCACTTATGATGTGGGCATCTTTAGACCATTTATCTGTTAAAAAAACGTCAAAGAGAATTTACGGGCGCGAAGGCTACCACCAACGACATGTGAGCTGAAAGACTGGCCCGTGATATAGGTGTCTTTAGCTGTAAAGAAATGGGTTTTTAGTATTTTCTGGCAGATAATTTGGATTAAGGCTGATAATTTACGGTTGAAAAAACTAGGTAATCGTTTGCGTTTGCGCATAGTTTGTAAAAGACATAAGTGATGCGTATGAATTACCTCGTAATAAAAAAAGCCGGGACGCGCAACAGGGCGACCCGGCTTTGATCAGATGCTGTTGAGCGTTATGTGCAGATTTCGTAGCAAGGAATATAGGCTGAGCCCGGCAGCTTCATGCGGTGCTGAGCGACAAAGCCCTGCAGCATGTCGTCCATGCGGCGCATCATCTCCGGGTCGCCGTGGATCTTGTACGGACCGTACTGTTCAATGGCGCGGATGCCCATCTCTTTCACGTTGCCCGCAACAATCCCGGAGAAGGCACGACGCAGATCGGCAGCCAGGACTTCCACCGGCTGGTCCGGATAGAGTTTCAGGTTCGCCATATTTTCGTGCGTTGGCTCGAACGGGATCTGCAGGTCCGGCGCGATACGGATTGACCAGTTAAAGCTGTACGCATCGCCGGTATCGCGACGGTTTTCTTTTACCAGCGGCATCGCTTTTTTCATCTGGCGCGCCACTTCTGCGGCATCGTCAATGATGATGCGATAGTGACGACGCGCGGATTCGCCCAGCGTGTGTACGATAAACTCGTCCAGCACGCGGAAGTAGTCGGCGCTCTCTTTTGGACCGGTCAGGATCAGCGGCAGAACCTGATCTTTGTTGGCCGGATTCATCAGAATACCCAGCAGATAGAGCAGTTCTTCCGCTGTCCCCACGCCGCCCGGGAAGATGATAATGCCGTGGGCGATACGGACAAACGCTTCAAGACGTTTCTCGATATCCGGCATGATAATCAGCTCGTTAACCAGCGGGTTAGGCGGCTCAGCGGCTATGATTGACGGCTCGGTCATGCCGATAAACCGTCCCTCTTTGTAACGCTGTTGCGCGTGTCCCACTGCGGCACCTTTCATTGGCGCTTCCATCGCACCCGGACCGCAGCCGGTACAGATATTCAGCTCGCGCAGGCCAAGCTGTGTGCCCACCCGACGCGCATAAAGGTATTCGGTTTCGTTAATGGAGTGGCCGCCCCAGCAGACGACCATGTTCGGCGCTTCGCCAACGTGCAGGGCACGGGCGTTACGCAAAATGGAGAACACCAGGTTGGTGATATGGACTGAGCTTTCCAGGTCGAGATGCTGGAAACGGCCTGCGTTGTGGATCTGCCCGTTAACAAACAGGATGTCACGCAGCACGGCAAACAGGTTAGCCTGAAGTGAACGAATGATACGGCCGTCGACAAAGGCCTCTTCCGGCGGGTTGATGACTTCAAGCTTCACGCCACGCTCGCGGCGCAGCACGTTGATATCAAAGCTTTCGAAGCGGGACAGCAGTTCTTTACTGTTATCTGTCAGGCTTCCGGAGTTCAGTACGGCAAGTGAACAGTTACGAAACAGTTGATAAAGATCGCTGCTGGCCGTGCGCTTAAGCATGTCCACTTCCAGCTGCGACAACATATCCATTGAGCCAAGCGGGCTAATATGTGTAATCAAGTGAGCTCCTTACGGGACGATTATCGTCTTTCCCTGTTGATTACAATAGCCCTGGCGCGTGACGTTTCACAACCTAAAGCGCGGAAGATACCGCGCATATTGTGAAAATATTTATATTACTGACGCACCAGCCGCCCCGTTGCTGGCACAAAATCGGTGTTGGTGCGCCACGGGTTGATGTCCAGACCGCCACGGCGGGTGTAGCGCGCGTAAACGCTCAGTTTTTCTGGCTGGCAGAAACGCTGAATATCGCTAAAGATACGCTCCACGCACTGCTCGTGAAATTCGTTGTGATGGCGGAACGACACCAGGTAGCGCAGCAACTTTTCCCGGTCAATTTTCGGACCGCGGTACTGGATCTGCACCGAGCCCCAGTCCGGCTGGTGGGTGATCAGGCAGTTGGATTTCAGCAGATGGCTGACCAGCGTCTCTTCGACCACCTTTCCGCTCGCCGCGTTTTCGAGGTAATCGGCGCTGAATTCATAATTCTCCACCTCAATATCCTGATCGTCGATGCAGGTCCCGTTGAAGTGGGCGACCGGCTGCCCTTCCAGTTCGTGCAGGCGATACAGTGAAACGCTCACCTTTCCCTGCGCGCAGGCGCTTAAATCACGTTCCAGGGTGTGCTGAACGTCGTCCCAGCTGTTGAATTTTGTCTGGTTAAAACTGTTGAGATAGAGCTTAAAGCTTTTGGATTCCACGAGATTAACGCTGGCGTAATCCAGCTCAACGTGGCCCACCGCCACCTGCGGCAGACCGCGCGCGTTAAGCCACGAGAGTTCGTACAGCGTCCAGATGTCACCGCCGACAAACGGCAATGCGTCTGCATGCAGGCCCAGAGGATCGCGGTTCAGGCTGCGCGGCACGCCCTGCAGCAGGCTTGCATCGTAGGTATCGCGGTAATCGGTCGATTTCCCCAGCGTTAAGCCGGTTAACGCCTGATGATTTTCGTAAGACATGTTTCATAGCCACTTTACAGGTACACTTATGGCCTGAGTTTATCCTGTCTGACAAGAAGAGAGAAATCGGTGGACATCGAAACTGCAAATGCCCTCACTAGCTTCACGACCCGCTATTGCGACGCATGGCATGAAAAGGACCAGACATGGCCGCAAAGTGCTGATTTGTATGGCGTACCTTCGCCGTGCATTATCTCTTCAGTCGACGATTACGTTATCTGGCAGCCAAAACCTTTCGACGGCGAGCAAAATGTAAATGCGGTTGAGCGGGCAATGGACATTGTGGTACAACCAGCAGTTCATGCGTTTTATACCACGCAGTTCGCAGGGGATATGCCTGCGCGCTTTGCTGATATCACGCTGACGCTGTTGCAGACCTGGAGCGAAGACGATCTGCAGCGTGTTCAGGAAAACCTGATTGGTCACCTGGTCACGCAAAAACGCCTGAAGCTTTCTCCGACGCTCTTTATTGCCACGCTGGACAGCGAACTGGACGTTATCTCCGTCTGTAACCTGTCAGGTGAAGTGGTTAAAGAGACTATCGGCACCCGCAATCGCGAGACTCTCGCCCCCTCTCTTGCGGATTTCCTTACCCGACTTGAGCCACTTCTGTAATCCTTGATGCTATAGCGCGTGTGAGAGATCTCTTACAACGTTTGTGAGAGATCGCTGAAGATTCAGTATTACCTCATTTAATTCAGATTAATATCACTCTATTTTTCAACGAATTACTTGTTCATCGTATTGTTTTTAGGGATTTCTTACGGCTTACAACCCAGAAAGGGTGGGTTGTAAGACGAAGCGGAATAGCGGATTCTATTTCTGTCGACAGGACGCCGACACGAGAAACGAACATCAGGATGATGGCGTTTCTTACACAGGACTCGTCAGGATGGCGCTTCAGGAAGGCTTCAGGATGAAGCGAAGTGGATAACGCAGGATGCGTAAGGGACACCTCCAGGAAGGAGAACGAGAGCCGGTCAGGATGGTCGGTGGGTCAGGAAGGCCAGGACGTTTCAGGATGAGACAAACACGTCAGGAAGATGTGTGCAGGATGCATCGGCTTACGGATGACCAGGCCTTCGGGCGTCAGGAAAAGTTGTCACGGATGAGCAGGGAGCACGAATTGTAGCTGGAATGCTGCGAAACGAACCGGGAGCACTGTTTTTACAGTGCTCCCTTTTTTTATTTCTGCCTTCCGCAATGCTATGCTGCGCGCCGTTCACTTTTTCAGTTGAGGTTACTATGACGCAACACGATAGCGTTCGTGCTCAGTTGCACGCCATCGAAGCCCTTTTGCGCCAACATCAGCTGTGGCAGGAGACCGCGCCGCAGCCAGAAGCGTTCGCGAGCACTCAGCCCTTCTGCCTGGATACGCTGGCCCCGTTTGAATGGCTGCAGTGGGTGTTAATTCCGCGCATGCACGCCCTGCTTGAGGGCGATCACCCGCTTCCGCAGGCGTTTGCTGTCTCTCCCTACTATGAAATGGCGCTCGAGGCGACACACCCGGCGCGCGACGTGATGCTGGTCGAACTGGAAAAACTGGATGCCCTGTTTGCCGGTGAAGATGCATGACGCTTGAGATCCTCTATCAGGACGAGTGGCTGGTGGCGGTGAATAAACCGTCAGGCTGGCTGGTACACCGCAGCTGGCTCGATCGCGATGAGAAAGTGGTGGTGATGCAGACCGTTCGCGACCAGATTGGTCAGCATGTTTTTACCGCCCATCGTCTCGACAGGCCGACCTCCGGCGTGCTGCTGATGGGGCTTTCCAGCGAGGCGGGGCGTCTGCTGTCACAGCAGTTTGAACAGCATCAGATGCAAAAGCGCTACCACGCGATCGTGCGCGGCTGGCTGACGGAAGCCGCCACGCTGGACTATCCGCTGGTGGAGGAGCTGGACAAAATCGCCGATAAATTTGCCCGCGATGACAAAGGTCCGCAGCCCGCAGTAACGGATTATCGCGGCATGGCGACGACCGAAATGCCGGTTGCAACCAGCAAATTCCCGACCACACGCTACAGCCTGGTTGAGCTTTTGCCTAAAACCGGGCGTAAGCACCAGCTGCGACGCCATCTTGCGCACCTGCGCCACCCGATTATTGGCGACAGCAAACACGGTGATTTGCGCCAGAACCGTAGTGCGGCCGAACACTTTGGCTGCCATCGTCTGATGCTGCACGCCAGCGAGCTGAGCCTGATGCACCCGTTTACCGGCGAGCCGCTGACCATCCGTGCGGGGCTGGACGACGTCTGGATGCAGGCGCTGTCACAGTTTGGCTGGCTGGGACAACTCCCCGAAAATGAAAGGGTTGAGTTTGTATCGGGCAACGTTCAGGATGAACGGTAAACGCATTCATTATGGGAAAATATCATGGCTGAAGTAGGCATTTTTGTCGGCACAATGTACGGCAACTCGCTGCTGGTAGCGGAAGAGGCTGAGGCAATACTCGCCAGCCAGGGCCATAAAGCCACGGTCTATGAAGACCCGGAACTGGCAGACTGGGAAAAGTATAAAGATAAATACATTCTGGTGGTGACCTCCACCACCGGGCAGGGCGATCTGCCGGACAGCATCGTGCCGCTGTTTCAGGGCATTAAAGACCAGCTTGGCTATCAGCCAGACGTGCACTACGGCATCATTGCCCTGGGCGACAGCTCTTACGCCAACTTCTGCGGCGGCGGCAAGCAGTTCGATGCGCTCCTGCAGGAGCAGAGCGCTCAGCGCGTCGGCGAGATGCTGCTGATTGATGCCGGGGAGCATCCTGAACCCGAAAGCGAATCGAACCCATGGGTCGAGCACTGGGCAACTCTCCTTAAATAGTTATCCAGGCCGGGTAAGGCATAGCCGCCACCCGGCGATACACCCCGCTCCAAACGCCAAATCCGTGAACCACCTTCCATTCCCCTGGGCTTATGCCATAAACAACCTCTCATACACCCTTTAATACTGTGTTTCTGCACGGTGAGGTGATGAGGCACTCCTTCATATACTTTTCCGGTCACTATAAAACGGCGTCAGGCCGTACCAAAACGACAAAACACCAATCTCATTCTGATTACCCTACCGGTGCTGTACAGAATGAACCAGGCGAAAGCTATGTTTCAGGAGTGCAACAATGAGTACATTAAGCCACGCAGCGAGCAGCGCTGAAAAGCGCACTAATGCCCGCTACTGGATAGTGGTGATGCTGTTTATCGTCACATCCTTTAACTATGGTGACCGCGCCACGCTGTCGATTGCCGGTTCGGAAATGGCAAAAGATATCGGCCTTGATCCGGTGGGCATGGGTTACGTTTTCTCCGCATTCTCATGGGCCTACGTCATCGGACAAATTCCTGGCGGCTGGCTGCTGGACCGTTTTGGATCTAAACGCGTCTATTTCTGGTCTATCTTTATCTGGTCGATGTTTACCCTGTTGCAGGGTTTCGTCGATATCTTCAGCGGCTTCGGCATTATCGTGGCGCTCTTCACGCTGCGCTTCCTGGTAGGCTTAGCGGAAGCACCTTCCTTCCCGGGGAACAGCCGCATTGTCGCTGCCTGGTTCCCGGCGCAGGAGAGGGGAACGGCGGTGGCGATTTTCAACTCCGCACAGTACTTCGCGACGGTGATCTTCGCGCCAATCATGGGCTGGCTGACGCATGAGGTGGGCTGGTCGCACGTCTTCTTCTTCATGGGCGGGCTTGGGATCGTCATCAGCTTCGTCTGGCTGAAAGTGATCCACGAACCCAATCAGCATCCTGGCGTGAACAAAAAAGAGCTGGAGTACATCGCGGAAGGCGGCGCGCTGATCAATATGGATCAGAAATCCGCAAAAGCAAAAGTCCCGTTCAGCCAGAAATGGGCGCAGATCAAGCAGCTCGTCGGCTCGCGCATGATGATCGGTATCTATCTGGGCCAGTACTGTATTAACGCCTTAACCTACTTCTTCATCACCTGGTTCCCGGTATACCTGGTGCAGGCACGCGGCATGTCGATTCTGAAAGCGGGATTTGTCGCGTCGGTCCCGGCAATTTGCGGCTTCGTCGGCGGCGTGCTCGGCGGAGTGATTTCCGACTGGCTGATGCGCCGTACCGGCTCGCTGAACATCGCGCGTAAAACCCCGATTGTGCTCGGCATGCTGCTCTCCATGACCATGGTGTTCTGTAACTACGTCAACGCCGAATGGATGATTATCGGCTTTATGGCAATGGCCTTCTTCGGCAAAGGCATTGGCGCGCTGGGCTGGGCGGTGATGGCGGATACGGCACCGAAAGAGATCAGCGGCCTGAGCGGCGGCCTGTTCAACATGTTCGGCAACATCTCCGGGATTGTTACGCCGATCGCTATCGGCTACATCGTCGGCACCACCGGCTCTTTCAACGGTGCGCTAATCTACGTGGGTGTGCATGCGCTGGTGGCGGTGCTGAGTTACCTGGTGCTGGTAGGGGATATCAAACGCGTCGAACTTAAACCTGTTGCGGAGCGTGGATGATGACAACGCAATCGAGCCCAACCGTTACGGAGATGAAGGTTATTCCGGTGGCCGGGCAGGACAGCATGCTGCTCAATATCGGCGGGGCACATAACGCCTGGTTTACCCGTAATATCGTCGTGCTGAAAGACAGCGCTGGGAATACCGGCGTGGGCGAGGCCCCGGGCGGAGAGGTGATTTACCAGACGCTGGTCGATGCCATTCCGCAAGTGGTGGGCCAGGAGGTCGCCCGTCTGAACAAGGTGGTTCAGCGGGTGCATAAGGGCAATCAGTCGGCAGACTTTGATACGTTCGGTAAAGGTGCCTGGACGTTTGAACTGCGCGTCAACGCGGTCGCCGCGCTGGAGGCCGCCCTGCTCGATTTACTGGGTAAGGCGCTCAATGTTCCGGTTTGCGAGCTGCTGGGGCCCGGCAAACAGCGTGATGCGGTTACCGTGCTGGGCTATCTATTCTACGTTGGCGATCGCACTAAGACCGATCTCCCCTATCTGGCTCGATCCACGGGCGATCACGACTGGTATCGCCTGCGCCACCAGGAAGCGCTCTCCAGCGACGCGGTGGTGCGGCTGGCCGAGGCTGCGCAGGATCGCTACGGCTTTAAGGATTTCAAGCTGAAGGGCGGCGTGCTGCCCGGCGAGCAGGAGATTGATACGGCCCGGGCGCTGAAAAAACGCTTTGCTGATGCGCGGATCACCGTCGATCCCAACGGCGCCTGGCTGCTGGAGGAAGCGATTAGCCTGTGCAAGGGGCTGGGGGATGTCCTGACCTATGCGGAAGATCCCTGCGGTGCGGAGCAGGGCTTCTCGGGCCGTGAAGTCATGGCCGAGTTTCGCCGCGCCACCGGGCTGCCTGTCGCGACCAATATGATCGCCACCAACTGGCGTGAAATGGGTCATGCGGTGATGCTGAACGCCGTCGACATACCGCTGGCGGACCCTCACTTCTGGACGCTTTTAGGCGCAGTGCGCGTGGCGCAGCTGTGCGATGACTGGGGGCTGACCTGGGGCTGTCACTCTAACAACCACTTTGATATTTCGCTGGCGATGTTTACCCACGTTGGCGCGGCGGCGCCGGGTAACCCGACCGCCATCGATACCCACTGGATTTGGCAGGAAGGGGAAGCCCGCCTGACGAAAAATCCGCTGGAAATCATCAACGGCAAGATTGCCGTACCGGATGCGCCGGGGCTGGGCGTGGAGATTGACTGGGATCAGATCCATAAAGCCCATGAGGCGTATAAAAAGCTACCGGGCGGCGCGCGTAACGACGCGGGCCCGATGCAGTACCTGATCCCCGGCTGGACATTTGACCGTAAGCGCCCTGTTTTTGGACGTCACTGATAAAAGGATTACACGATGAGTACTTTTACGACCCCTGTCGTCACTTCCATGCAAATCATTCCGGTTGCGGGCCATGACAGCATGCTGATGAACCTGAGCGGCGCGCATGCGCCATTCTTCACCCGCAATATTGTCATTATCAAAGACAATTCCGGGCATACGGGCGTGGGCGAAATTCCGGGCGGGGAGAAAATCCGCCAGACGCTGGAAGATGCCATTCCGCTGGTGGTAGGCAAAACGCTGGGTGAGTATAAAAATGTCCTCAACACCGTGCGTAACACCTTTGCCGATCGCGATGCCGGAGGGCGTGGCCTGCAGACTTTCGATCTGCGCACCACCATCCACGTGGTGACCGGGATTGAATCCGCGTTGCTGGATCTGCTGGGTCAGCATCTGGGCGTCAACGTTGCGTCGCTGCTGGGCGAGGGTCAGCAGCGCAGCGAAGTGGAAATGCTGGGCTATCTGTTCTTTGTCGGCGACCGCAGGCTGACGCCATTGCCTTATCAGAGCCAGCCGGATGAACAATGCGACTGGTACCGACTTCGCCACGACGAGGCGATGACCCCGGATGCGGTGGTGCGCCTGGCGGAAGCCGCGTACGAAAAATATGGCTTTAACGATTTCAAACTGAAGGGCGGCGTGCTGGCAGGTGAGGAAGAGGCGGAAGCCGTTACCGCGCTGGCAAAACGTTTCCCGCAGGCCCGCGTGACGCTGGATCCGAACGGCGCGTGGTCGC
Source organism: Enterobacter sp. A103 (assembly GCF_034427535.1). Classification (NCBI taxonomy): domain Bacteria; kingdom Pseudomonadati; phylum Pseudomonadota; class Gammaproteobacteria; order Enterobacterales; family Enterobacteriaceae; genus Enterobacter; species Enterobacter sp. A103. The sequence goes on along the minus strand of NZ_JAXQPQ010000009.1, from coordinate 57,499 downwards.
TAGATGAAGCGATCAAAATTGGCAAGCAGCTGAAAGGCGTGCTGGCGTATGCGGAAGATCCGTGTGGGGCTGAACAGGGCTTCTCGGGCCGTGAAGTTATGGCGGAGTTCCGTCGCGCCACGGGGCTGCCGACCGCGACCAATATGATTGCCACCGACTGGCGTCAGATGGGACACACCCTGTCATTGCAGTCCGTCGATATTCCGCTGGCGGACCCGCACTTCTGGACGATGCAGGGGTCGGTGCGCGTGGCGCAAATGTGCCACGAGTTTGGCCTGACCTGGGGCTCGCACTCTAATAACCACTTCGACGTGTCGCTGGCGATGTTCACGCACGTTGCCGCCGCCGCGCCGGGCACGATTACCGCTATCGACACGCACTGGATCTGGCAGGAGGGTAATCAGCGTCTGACTAAGCAGCCGTTTGAGATCAAAGGTGGCATGGTGCAGGTGCCTTCCACGCCGGGGCTGGGGGTTGAGCTGGATATGGACCAGGTCATGAAAGCCCATGAGCTGTATCAAAAACACGGTCTGGGCGCCCGTGACGACGCCATGGCGATGCAGTATCTGATCCCCGACTGGACATTCGACAATAAACGCCCGTGCATGGTACGATAAACGCATTGGGACCGCTCCCACAAGCGGTCTTTTACGTGGTGTATGCTTAACGTAACGACTATGCGTAAGGATGGCTTATGAAAATTGTTATCGCACCGGACTCGTATAAGGAAAGTTTGAGTGCGCTTGAGGTTGCGACAGCGATAGAACGTGGTTTTCGCGAGATCTTTCCCGAGGCGGTTTACGTCAAACTGCCGGTCGCGGACGGTGGCGAAGGGACGGTTGAGGCGATGATCGCGGCAACGCAGGGACGCATTGTGCATGTTCCGGTGACCGGCCCGCTGGGTGAGCGCGTGGAAGGATTTTATGGCTTATCCGGTGACGAGCAAAGTGCCTTTATTGAAATGGCGGCGGCAAGCGGCCTGGAGCTGGTCGTTCCTTCGCAGCGTAATCCCCTGAAAACCACCTCGTGGGGCACGGGCGAACTTATTCGTCACGCGCTGGACGCAGGCGTTAAGCATATCATCATCGGCATTGGCGGCAGCGCCACCAATGACGGCGGGGCAGGGATGGTGCAGGCGCTGGGGGCAAAGCTGCTGGACGACAGCGGGCAGCCCCTTGGGCAGGGCGGGGGCGAGCTGGGAAAACTCGCGCGTATCGACCTGAGCGGGCTGGACAGACGTCTGGCGGAGTGCCGGATTGAGGTCGCCTGTGATGTGACGAATCCGCTCACCGGAAAGGATGGCGCATCAGCCGTATTTGGTCCGCAAAAGGGGGCCACTCCCGAGATGATCGTCACCCTGGACAACGCGCTGGCGCAGTATGCGAGAGTCATTGCCCGGGATCTGGATATCGATGTGCTAAACCTGGCTGGCGGCGGCGCGGCGGGTGGCATGGGGGCCGCGCTGTACGCCTTTTGCGGCGCGCAGCTGCGCCAGGGCATTGAGATCGTGACCGATGCGCTACACCTGGCCGACCATGTGGCCGATGCGGATCTGGTGATCACGGGAGAAGGCCGCATCGACAGCCAGACGATCCACGGCAAAGTCCCGGTGGGCGTGGCGAAAGTGGCGAAACGCTTTAACAAACCCGTCATCGGCATTGCAGGCAGCCTGACGGCGGACGTTGGCGTGGTACACGATCACGGCATTGATGCGGTGTTTAGCGTGATCTACACCATCTGCTCACTGGAGGATGCGCTGGAAAATGCCAGCGAGAACGTCAGGATGGCCGCCAGGAATATCGCGGCGGTACTGAAGGTGGGGCAGGGAATGTAGTTATCCCTCTCCCTGAGGGAGAGGGGCGGGGTGAGGGCATCAGGCCGCACCCGCAATCATAGGCCCGGTAAGCGTAGCGCCACCGGGCTTTTATCTCAGCTTCCCAGCAACTTCGTCGCTTCGCGCGTTACGTTATCCATCTCATCCAGCAGCTCCAGAAACTCCGGTTCAAGCTCCGATTCCGGCGTGCCGGCACGCAGCTGCTGCTCCAGCAGCTGGCAGAGGTTTTTCAGCCGCGGCACGCCGCTGTACCCGCAGCTGCCGTGCAGCTTGTGGATCGCTTCCAGCAGCGCTTCCGGATTTTCACCCACCAGCTGCTCTTCTACCTTATTGCGAATTTCCGGCAGAAACGCGACCAGCATTTGCAGCATTTCGCGGGCTAAATCGGGTTTACCTGCCGCCTGGCGCAGCGCGAGCTGCCAGTCAAAGGTGGCGTTCTGGTTAACGCTGATTTCAACCGGCTCGCTGGAAACCGTGTACGTCCCGCCAATGTGACCCGGCTTATAGCGTAACAGCAGGTTATGAAGTTTCTCTTCATCGATGGGCTTCGCCAGATAGTCATTCATTCCGGCGCTCAGCAGCTTCTCTTTCTGACCGGCCATCGCGTGCGCGGTGACCGCAATGACCGGGGTTTGCTGCTGGTGCGGCAGCTGGTGGATCAGCTCGCAGGCCCGAATGCCATCCATGCCCGGCATCTGAATATCCATCAGGATTAAATCGAACTGCATCTGCTTCGCCTGTTCAACCGCCTGCGCGCCGCTGGTGCAGAGCTCAACGTGCTGAACCTGGTCCTCAAGCAATGCGCCAATCAGCTTCAGGTTGGCCTGATTATCATCCACCGCCATCACGCTCATCGGCAATTTTTGCTCGTCGTTAATCAGAGGGAGAGCATGCTGGCTAAGACGGCAATACTCCGTGAGCGCGGGCAGGAGGCGGGTTGAGGTGAGCGGCTTAAGCAGACACGCGGCGGCTCCGTCGTTTTTCAACTCCTCTGCATTAATCTGGGCATGGCAGGGTAGCGCCAGCAGCAGATAGTCGGTCATTGAGGCGGCTTTCGCCAGCCGCTCCTGCTGCATGGTCAGTTCGCCGGTGAAGGTGACCGGGATCCCCATCAGCAGAATATCGTAATGCTCAACGGCAAGCGCTGAGAAGGTTGGGCTGTAAACTACCTCCAGCGGCGTGGTGCTTAAAATATCGAGCGCACACTGCGCTGCCGCCGCGTTAGGTTCGACGTAGGCCAGGCGCTTGCCTTTCAGGCAGTCCGTCACCGGGCCATCGGTCAAAACGTTCGGATTGAGGTCCAGATTAATGTGGAACCAGAAGGTTGAACCGCGGTTCGGCTGGCTGTGGAAAGAGATATCGCCGCCCATCTCGTTCACCAGGCGCTGCGTGATCACCAGCCCCAGGCCGGTACCGCCATGACGGCGGGAGATACTGGCGTCCGCCTGACGGAACGCCTGGAACAGACGCGACTGATCCCGCTCAGGAATACCGATGCCGGTATCGCGGATCTGGACTTCAATCTGCACCTTATTGCTGCTGATAGAGCGTTTTTCTACCAGAATGTCAATGTTACCGCTTTCGGTGAATTTAATCGCATTCCCGACAAGGTTGGTAATGACCTGCTGCAGGCGCAGCGGATCGCCAATGACGTTATCCGGCACGTCGTTTTTAATGTTGAGCGTCAGCTCAAGGCCCTTGTCGTGCGACGAGTGCGCGAGCAGCGTCACCACCTCATCGAGCGTACTGCGCAGCGGGAACGGAATGCTTTCCAGGATCAGCTTGCCCGCTTCCAGCTTGGAGAAGTCCAGCACGTCGTTGATGATCGCCAGCAGGTTGTTAGCCGAACGTTCAATGGTGTGCAGGTGATCGCGCTGAGTCGGGTTAAGCTCGCTTTTCAGCGTCAGGCGGGTAAAGCCGATCACGCCATTGAGCGGCGTACGCAGCTCGTGCGACATATTGGCCAGGAATTCCGACTTAATACGTGCCGCTTCCTGGGCGCGCTTTTTCGCCAGATCCAGCTCAACGTTCTGGATCTCCATCTGCTCCAGCGTTTCGCGCAGGTCGGACGTCGCCTGGTCAACGTTGTGCTGCATCTCTTCGTGATACGCCGCGAGCGACATGGCCATTGAGTTGATGCCGTTCTTCAGCATGTCCAGCTCGCCCAGCATAAACCCTTCCACCCGGCTGTCGAGCTGTCCCCGGCGGATGCGGTCAACCGTATTAACCATGTTGCGGATGGGGCCCGTCACGTCGCGCATCAGGCGCCAGCCGAAGATCAGCGCAATGCCAATGCAGAACAGCATCATCACGCCAGAGATAAAAATTTCTTTGTACTGTTGTAGCCGGACCGACTTGAGATCCAGCTCCAGCGCCACATATCCCAGCATATTGTTGCTGGATTTGGCGTCGGATTGCGCTGACTCATCGGGGGAATAGCTTTCCGACACGATCGGCGTGCGCAGGATCATGATATCGCCGCGCCGCAAGACGGTGAGGTGGCGCGGGAACGGCGTACCGTCCGGGATCTTCAGGGCCGCCGGATCGAGATGAAAATTCGAGGTGACAAACAGGCGGTTATGTTCGTCGTAAACGGAAATGGCGCGTACGATGTCCGAGTGACGGCGGTGGAGCACGCTGATTAACTGGCCAATGGATTCGCGGTTTTGCAGGTTCATGCCGTACTCGCTGGAAACGGCAAGCGGTTCGATAATGCTGGCGCCTGCATCCTCAAGCTGTCGCTGCAAATCGTTATAGCGGTGCACAACAAAGAAGATACTCAGCAGCAAACCGATGAGAACGGTGGGGGCGAGGATCAAAATCATCATGCGCGCGCGCAGGCTGTAGTTGGTCATGGCGTTCCGTTATGGGACAATTAAGATAATTATGTTTATGTGAGAAAAATCTCGGCGATGGCGCAATTCTACTCTGCAAAGCGACGCGTGACGACGCGTCAAATCATTACTGTTGAAGCCACGGACCTCGATCCGTTTGGTCAGGGAGTGGCACGTCACAACGGTAAGGCTCTGTTTATAACAGGTTTACTGCCGACAGAACGAGCAGAAATTACGCTGACGGAAGATAAACGCCAGTTCGCGCGCGGACAGGTTAAGCGTCGCCTCAACGATAGCCCGGATCGCGTGAAGCCCCGCTGCCCACATTTTGGCGTTTGCGGAGGCTGCCAGCAACAGCATGCGAGCACAGAATTACAGCAAAAAAGCAAAAGCCGCGCGCTGGCGCGTCAGCTTAAACATGACGTTAACGAAATTCTCGCCGATGTGCCCTGGGGCTATCGGCGACGCGCGCGCCTGAGCCTCAGCTATCAGCCAAAAACGGCGCGGCTGGAGATGGGGTTTCGCAAGGCCGGTTCCAGTGACATCGTCGATGTGCAGCAGTGCCCCATTTTGGTGCCCCATCTTGAGGCATTGCTTCCGGAGGTGCGCACCTGTCTCTCCGGGCTGGACGGCGTTCGCCACCTCGGGCATGTCGAACTGGTCATGGCCAACAATGGACCGCTGATGGTGCTGCGCCATACCGCGCCGCTGTCGAAAAAAGATCGCGAAAAACTGGAACGCTTTTCGCATTCCCACGACCTGGCGCTTTTCCTTGCACCACAAAGCGAGATACTTGAGCAGGTTACCGGTGAGGCGCCCTGGTATGCGTCAAACGGGCTACGCTTAACGTTCAGCCCGCGGGATTTCATTCAGGTGAATGACGGCGTTAACCAACTGATGGTTGAGAAAGCGCTGACGTGGCTGGATGTTCAGAAAAGCGATCGGGTGCTCGACCTGTTCTGCGGAATGGGCAACTTCACGCTGCCGCTGGCGCAAAAAGCGGCCAGCGTCGTCGGCGTGGAAGGCGTCGAGGCGCTGGTGGCTAAAGGGCAAGAGAACGCGCAGCAGAACGGCTTGCAAAATGTGACATTCTTTCATCAAAATCTTGAAGAAGATGTCACCCAACAGCCGTGGGCAAAACAGGGCTTTGATAAAATTTTGCTCGACCCGGCGCGTGCCGGTGCCCCGGGTGTGATGGCACATATTATTAAACTCGCGCCGAAGCGTGTGGTCTATGTTTCCTGTAACCCGGCAACGCTTGCCCGGGACAGCGAGGCATTAATCAGCGCGGGTTACCAGATTCAGCGTCTGGCAATGCTGGACATGTTCCCGCACACTGGACATCTGGAATCGATGGTGTTGTTCGAGCACATCTAATTTGTTTGGCTTGTCGACTTCGACAGGCCCAAGTCCCTAAAGGAGAGGACAATGGTTGCGGTAAGAAGTGCACATCTCAATAAAGCTGGGGAATTTGACCCACAAAAATGGATCGCAAGTCTGGGAATTTCCAGCCAGCAGTCGTGTGAACGCTTAACCGAAACCTGGGCCTATTGTCTGCGCACCACGCAGGGGCATCCCGACGCCGATCTTCTCCTGTGGCGCGGCGTGGAGATGGTGGAAATCTTATCCATGCTGAACATGGATATTGAAACGCTGCAGGCCGCGCTTCTCTTCCCCCTCGCGGATGCGGACGTGGTCAGCGAAGACGTGCTGCGCGACAGCGTCGGGAAATCCGTCGTCGCGCTGATCCACGGCGTGCGCGATATGGCGGCCATTCGCCAGCTCAAAGCCGCGCACACCGATTCCGTCTCCTCTGAGCAGGTCGATAACGTTCGCCGGATGCTGCTGGCCATGGTGGATGATTTCCGCTGCGTGGTCATCAAGCTTGCCGAGCGGATTGCCCATCTGCGTGAGGTGAAGGATGCGCCGGAAGACGAGCGCGTGCTGGCGGCCAAAGAGTGTACAAATATCTACGCGCCGCTGGCGAACCGCTTAGGCATTGGTCAGCTGAAATGGGAGCTGGAAGATTACTGCTTCCGCTATCTGCACCCGGCGGAATATAAACGTATTGCCAAACTCCTTCATGAACGCCGTATCGACCGCGAGCACTATATCGAGGAATTTGTCGGCGGCCTGCGCCAGGCGATGAAAGAAGAGAACGTGCGCGCCGAAGTCTACGGCCGGCCTAAGCATATCTACAGCATCTGGCGCAAAATGCAGAAGAAACACCTCGCGTTTGACGAGCTGTTTGACGTGCGCGCCGTGCGTATCGTGGCGGAGCGTCTGCAGGACTGCTACGCCGCGCTGGGGATAGTACACACTCACTTCCGTCATCTGCCCGATGAGTTCGATGACTATGTCGCCAACCCCAAACCGAACGGCTATCAGTCTATCCATACCGTTGTGCTTGGCCCTGGCGGCAAAACGGTCGAGATTCAGATCCGCACCAAACAGATGCACGAGGACGCCGAGCTGGGCGTGGCCGCGCACTGGAAATACAAAGAAGGTACCTCCGGCGGAGCGCGTTCTGGCCACGAAGACCGCATTGCCTGGCTGCGCAAGCTGATTGCGTGGCAGGAAGAGATGGCCGACTCCGGCGAGATGCTCGACGAAGTGCGCAGCCAGGTCTTTGACGATCGCGTCTACGTCTTTACCCCAAAAGGGGACGTTGTTGACCTGCCGGCGGGCTCTACGCCGCTCGATTTTGCCTACCACATCCACAGCGATGTGGGGCACCGCTGCATCGGGGCGAAAATTGGCGGACGTATCGTACCGTTCACCTATCAGCTGCAGATGGGTGACCAGATTGAAATCATTACCCAGAAGCAGCCCAACCCGAGCCGTGACTGGCTTAACCCGAACCTGGGCTACGTCACCACCAGCCGCGGGCGCTCGAAAATTCACGCCTGGTTCCGTAAACAGGATCGTGACAAGAACATCCTTGCCGGCCGCCAGATCCTTGACGACGAGCTGGAGCATATCGGGATAAGCCTGAAAGAGGCGGAGAAATTCCTGCTGCCGCGCTACAACTTCAACGAGCTTGACGAGCTGCTAGCGGCCATTGGCGGCGGTGATATCCGTCTGAATCAGATGGTGAACTTCCTGCAGGCGCAGTTCAATAAGCCAAGCGCGGCAGAGCAGGACGCGGCGGCGCTGAAGCAGCTGCAGCAGAAAACCTATGCGCCGCAGCAGCGCAGCAAAGACAACGGCCGCGTGGTAGTCGAGGGCGTGGGCAACCTGATGCACCACATCGCCCGCTGCTGTCAGCCTATTCCGGGCGACGATATCGTCGGCTTTATCACTCAGGGACGCGGGATTTCGATTCACCGTTCCGACTGCGACCAGCTTGCCGAGCTGCAGTCGCATGCGCCGGAGCGCATCGTGGAAGCGGTCTGGGGTGAGAGCTATTCTGCCGGCTACTCGCTGGTGGTGCGCGTCACTGCCAACGACCGCAGCGGCCTGCTGCGCGACATCACGACCATTCTCGCCAACGAGAAGGTCAACGTGCTGGGCGTCGCCAGCCGCAGCGATACCCGCGAGCAGCTTGCCACCATCGATATGACCATCGAAATCTACAACCTGCAGGTGCTGGGCCGCGTGCTTGGCAAACTGAACCAGGTGCCGGATGTGATTGACGCGCGTCGTCTGCACGGCGGTTAAACACACTCTTCTGTAGGCCGGGTAAGGCTTTGCCGCCACCCGGCTTGTTTTTTTAATGGAAAACACTATGACTCAAATCGACCGCCTGCTCGGCATCATGAAACGCCTGCGCGACCCGGAAAACGGCTGCCCGTGGGACAAAGAGCAGACTTTCGCCACCATTGCGCCTTATACCCTCGAAGAAACCTACGAGGTGCTGGACGCCATTTCCCGCGAAGATTTTGACGACCTGCGCGGCGAGCTGGGCGACCTGCTGTTCCAGGTGGTGTTCTATGCGCAAATGGCGCAGGAAGAGGGGCGCTTTAACTTTGACGATATCTGCGCTGCCATTAGCGACAAGCTTGAGCGCCGTCATCCCCATATCTTCGGCGATGCCACCGCAGAGAACAGCGCTGAGGTGCTGGCCCGCTGGGAGCAGATCAAAAGCGCCGAGCGGGCGGAAAAATCCCAGCACTCGGCGCTGGATGATATTCCGCTGAGCCTGCCCGCGCTGATGCGCGCGCATAAAATCCAGAAACGCTGCTCCGCCGTCGGTTTTGACTGGACCTCCCTCGGCCCGGTGCTGGATAAAGTGCACGAAGAGATTGACGAAGTCATGCACGAAGCGCAGCAGGCGGTGGTGGATGAAGCAAAGCTTGAGGAGGAGATGGGCGACCTGCTGTTTGCAACCGTCAACCTTTCTCGCCATCTGGGTGTAAAAGCGGAAACCGCCCTGCAAAAAGCCAACCTAAAATTCGAACGACGCTTTCGCGAAGTTGAGCGGATTGTCGCCTCGCGAGGCCTGGAAATGAGCGGAATTGACCTCGAGGCAATGGAAGAAGTCTGGCAGGAAGTAAAGCGCCAGGAATCTGATCTCTAACGAGATTTTGCGATCAAGCGCAATTTGTGTGATTTTTTAAATGACAAGCGCTTGATTTGCGTCAAAAACATTTACCCAAAAGGGGCTATTTTCTCACTCCTTATGTTTGTCATGGCCTGGAATGGAGACGGAGAATGAAAGTTTGTGGCGCTCGCCGTGTTCGGGTATACTACTTTCCCGTCCTGGTTATTCCATCGTTTCACCCTAACTTCTCAGGTTCAGCATGACAACGAACTATATTTTTGTGACCGGCGGGGTCGTATCCTCTCTGGGTAAAGGCATTGCCGCAGCCTCCCTCGCAGCCATTCTTGAAGCCCGTGGCCTCAATGTGACCATGATGAAACTGGATCCGTACATCAACGTCGATCCAGGCACCATGAGCCCAATCCAACACGGGGAAGTGTTCGTTACTGAAGACGGCGCTGAAACCGATCTGGATCTTGGCCACTACGAGCGTTTCATCCGCACCAAAATGACCCGTCGTAACAACTTCACGACTGGCCGCATCTACTCCGACGTTCTGCGTAAAGAGCGCCGTGGTGACTATCTTGGTGCAACCGTTCAGGTTATCCCGCACATCACTAACGCAATCAAAGAACGCATTGTTGCGGGTGGCGAAGGCCACGACGTGGTGCTGGTTGAAATCGGCGGTACCGTGGGTGATATCGAATCCCTGCCATTCCTGGAAGCGATTCGTCAGCTGGCGGTAGATATTGGCCGTGAGCACGCGCTGTTCATGCACCTGACTCTGGTGCCGTACATGGCCGCCGCAGGTGAAGTGAAAACCAAGCCGACTCAGCACTCTGTGAAAGAGCTGCTCTCCATTGGTATTCAGCCAGATATCCTGGTTTGCCGCTCCGATCGTGCGGTTCCGGCGAACGAACGTGCGAAAATTGCATTGTTCTGTAACGTGCCTGAAAAAGCCGTTATTTCAATGAAAGATGTCGATTCCATTTATAAAATCCCGGGCCTGTTGAAATCTCAGGGCCTGGACGATTATATTTGTAAACGATTCAGCTTGAACTGTCCGGAAGCGAACCTGTCTGAATGGGAACAGGTTATTTATGAAGAAGCCAACCCGGCAGGGGAAGTGACTATCGGTATGGTCGGCAAATACATTGAACTGCCGGATGCCTATAAGTCAGTGATCGAAGCGCTGAAACACGGTGGTCTGAAGAACCGTGTTTCCGTGAACATCAAGCTGATTGATTCGCAGGATGTTGAAACGCGTGGCGTTGAAATCCTGAAAGATCTGGATGCTATCCTCATCCCTGGCGGCTTCGGCTACCGTGGTGTAGAAGGTAAGATCGCTACCGCGCGCTATGCGCGTGAAAACAATATTCCATACCTCGGCATCTGTCTGGGTATGCAGGTTGCGCTGATCGAATTTGCGCGCAACGTAGCGGGAATGGAAAACGCGAACTCTACGGAATTTGTGCCAGACTGTAAGTACCCTGTTGTGGCGCTTATCACTGAATGGCGTGACGAAGAAGGTAACGTCGAAGTCCGTACCGAGAAGAGCGATCTGGGTGGCACCATGCGTCTTGGCGCACAGGCCTGCCAGTTGTCTGACGATAGCGTGGTTCGCAAGCTGTACGGCGAGCCGGTCATCACCGAGCGCCATCGTCACCGCTATGAAGTCAACAACATGTTGTTGAAACCTATTGAAGCCGCGGGCCTGCGTGTTGCGGGCCGCTCCGGGGATGATCAGTTAGTCGAGATCATTGAAGTGCCAAACCATCCGTGGTTTGTCGCCTGCCAGTTCCACCCGGAATTTACTTCAACGCCACGTGACGGGCATCCGCTGTTTGCAGGCTTCGTGAAGGCCGCCAGCGACTACCAGAAGCGTCAGGCGAAGTAAAAAAAGTTAGAACGGCAACGCGTACCTTTGGTACGCGTTGTTTGTCTGGAGTTTTAGTTTAACTTGTACTGAGGAAAATCTAATGTCCAAAATCGTTAAAGTCATCGGTCGTGAAATCATCGACTCCCGTGGTAACCCGACCGTTGAAGCCGAAGTTCACCTGGAAGGTGGTTTCGTTGGTATGGCTGCTGCTCCATCAGGTGCTTCTACTGGTTCTCGCGAAGCGCTGGAACTGCGCGATGGCGACAAATCCCGCTTCCTGGGCAAAGGCGTACTGAAAGCGGTTGGCGCTGTAAACGGTCCGATTGCTCAGGCAATCCTTGGCAAAGACGCCAAAGACCAGGCTGGCATCGACAAGATCATGATCGATCTGGACGGTACTGAAAACAAATCTAACTTCGGTGCGAACGCAATCCTGGCAGTTTCTCTGGCGAACGCCAAAGCGGCTGCTGCTGCGAAAGGTATGCCACTGTTCGAGCACATCGCTGAACTGAACGGCACCCCAGGCAAATACTCCATGCCTGTACCAATGATGAACATCATCAACGGTGGTGAGCACGCAGACAACAACGTTGATATTCAGGAATTCATGATTCAGCCAGTTGGCGCGAAATCCCTGAAAGAAGCGGTACGTATGGGTTCTGAAGTGTTCCACAACCTGGCTAAAGTTCTGAAAGCTAAAGGTATGAACACTGCTGTTGGTGACGAAGGTGGCTATGCGCCAAACCTGGGTTCTAACGCAGAAGCACTGGCCGTTATCGCAGAAGCAGTTAAAGCTGCTGGCTACGAGCTGGGCAAAGACATCACCCTGGCGATGGACTGTGCAGCATCTGAATTCTACAAAGACGGTAAATACGTTCTGGCTGGCGAAGGCAACAAAGCGTTCACCTCCGAAGAGTTCACTCACTTCCTGGAAGACCTGACCAAACAGTACCCAATCGTGTCTATCGAAGACGGTCTGGACGAGTCTGACTGGGCTGGCTTCGCATACCAGACTAAAGTACTGGGCGACAAAATCCAGCTGGTTGGTGACGACCTGTTCGTAACCAACACCAAGATCCTGAAAGAAGGCATCGAGAAAGGCATCGTTAACTCCATCCTGATCAAATTCAACCAGATCGGTTCTCTGACCGAAACTCTGGCTGCGATCAAAATGGCGAAAGACGCTGGCTACACCGCTGTTATCTCTCACCGTTCTGGCGAAACTGAAGACGCTACCATTGCCGACCTGGCTGTAGGTACCGCTGCAGGCCAGATCAAAACCGGTTCTATGAGCCGTTCTGACCGTGTTGCTAAATACAACCAGCTGATTCGTATCGAAGAAGCGCTGGGCGAAAAAGCACCATACAACGGTCTGAAAGAGATCAAAGGCCAGGCATAATTGCTTAAGCCTTAAAATGAAAATGCCAGTCGAATGACTGGCATTTTTTTTAGCTATTTAAAATCGACCGCCATTTGCTCCGGAATGGTCAGCCCCTGGGTGGTTTGCACGCAGCGGGCGATGTAATCCGTAAACCGGGGCGGCTTCGGCATCCCCATGCTCAGCAGTTTATCGTTGCTGAAGCGCACGTTAAGCGTGGCAAATGCACCGTATAAACGCATGGCTTTCAGCATCAGACGTTCGTTGCACGGCCCAAAAATATGTTTCAGCTCACGGCGCATTCTGACCAGCGTTTCGTAGCTAACCTGCGCATATTTATCCCCGACGGGGGCTTTCTCCAGCGCCTGCGCCATTGCCTGATCGATATCCGCAAAGCGAACGCTGTTCTCTTCTCCCGCAGAAATGTGCACCACTTCTCCCGGACGAGCATTGCTGTTGAGCAGCATTAACATCGCGTCGGCGCAATAATCCACCGGAACAACGTCAATCCGGTCTTCCATTGAGCACATAAACTTCTGCAGCATCAGGCCCATGCTAAAGACCCAGAAAATGCTGCTCGACGGCGTGCAGCCGTGACGGGTATGGCCGACAACGATGGACGGACGGGCGATGAGCAGCGGCAGGTTAGGGCACTCCTGGCGCATCAGCTGTTCGATGGTTGACTTCGAAAACGTGTATTCCACCAGGTGTTCAGCATTCTCTCTGAATTCAGCGCTTTCGGCGACCAGTGAATCCTGCTCCGGCGTGCATGACATTGCGGTGCCGACGTGGAGGAAACGCTGCAGTCCTGTAACCTGCTCCATACGGCGCGCCAGCGCGAGCGTACCTTCAACGTTGACCTTCCAGATCAGCGGGTTATTACCAAATGAGGCGACGGCCGCACAGTTAATCACGTGCGTGACCCGATCCAGACGGGGATCGTTCAGGAAGGCATCCGGCTGGCTGAGGTCGCCAATCAGGATATTATCCACGCCCAGTGAGGCCAGTTTGTCCTCGGGAACGTTGAACTTGCGCATGTTCTCCAGCACGCGATCCAGCCCGCTCTGCGGATCGCTGGCGCGCGCAAGCAAAAGGAGTTTTGCGGGTTGATCGCTGGTCAGGATTTTTTCAAGAACTGCACCGCCCAGAAATCCGGTCACGCCTGTAATCAATAACATCTTCATTAATACCGTCTCATTATGATTGATGAGGCGGATTGTAGGCGTGCAAAAGTAAACGGCATTTAAATAATAAAACGCCGAAATCAATGGCGTCTTAAGCTTATTTTAAGGAAAGGAAATCAGGTGGATATATTGGACAGTATCACAAGGGTAAAAATTCACTCTATTAAGATTTAAATTTTAACTAATTGAATTTAAATGTTTTTATGAGGTCTGTGCCGAATGGTGAACGTAATTCAAAATGTAATAAATATAATAATTTGTTACACCAAACATTTATCGAATAAATGTTTTAAATACCCCTTAACTCAAATCAGACAACATAAGTCGCAGGCCGATTTATTTAGCCTGCGAATGATTTTCAGAGCAAAAGGGGAAGCGTGGCGCTGGCTGTTTGCTGGCTAACGTCGCCGTAATGACCATCCAGCGCAATCATGGACGTGGTCAACAGCTCGACCAGCAGCATCACTCCAACCTTAGCATTGAGCGCGCCTGCACTTAGAGGGCCTTCTGGTTTGGCGGCAACCAGCTGCATGTCGCTCAGAGACGCCAGCGGGCTGCGGGGCGTATTGCTGAGCGCCAGAACCTTAACGCCGCGCTTGCGGGCAAGCTTCACCACGTGGAGTAAATCCCGCGTTGAACCCGAACTGGAGATGGCCACAACCAGCGTATCTTTCGAAAGCGTTGTCGCATTCATGGCCGCACGGTGCATATCGCTAAACAGCTGTGCGGGTTTGCCCAGCCGCAGCAGCTTGTAATGCAGATACTCCCCGAGGATCGCGCTGGCCGCGACGCCATAAATCTGCACGGATTGCGCCTGATGCAGCGCCAGCGCCGCTTTTTCAAGCAGCGCGCGGTCGAGGAGTCTGGCGGTATCCTGCAAAGCCTGCACCGACTCATCCACGACGTTATCAATCTCATCCCCCGCCTGACGCGCGGGCTGGCCCTGCTGAATATCCAGCGCAAGCGCCATTTTAAATTCGTTATAGCCCTTGCAGCCCAGCGTCCGGCAAAGGCGCGTGACGCTGGCTTCGCTGGTGCGGCTCTCGCGCGCCAGTTCAGTGATCGTCAGGTAGAGCACCCGGGCAGGATCGCTGAGGACAAACTCACCGAGTTTTTGTTGCGTTGGGCTGTACCCGGAAGCCTCCTGGCGGAGCTTCAGCAGCAGATTTTCATGGTCCGACATGCCACGTCCTTAATGTGTTTCGCTGCGACTAGTGTGGCGGAAAGGAGGGGAAAGATGCCAGTCATTTTGAAAAAGTATGATCGGCTTCCTGGTTTTTGATGATAATTTTCACTTGGTGATGTTTATGTGGTAAAAATTTTCATCGTTTAACGGGGAGATGAAAAAATGATGCAAATGTTCAGTGGTGCTTCTTCGGGGGGATGGTTTGAAAAAGCGCAGCGCTTTGGTAAATCCTTTATGTTGCCCATCGCCGTGCTGCCCGCGGCGGGCCTGCTGCTGGGGATAGGCGGCGCGTTATCGAATCCCAATACGCTGGCGGCTTATCCGTTTTTAGATGTGGGCTGGCTGCAGGCCATTTTCACTATCATGAGCAGCGCCGGTTCAATCGTGTTTGCGAACCTCTCGGTGCTGTTTGCGGTTGGTGTTGCCGTCGGGTTGGCAAAAAGCGATAAGGGCACGGCTGGGCTGGCGGCGCTGCTCGCGTTTCTGGTGATGAATGCCACCATCAACGCGCTGCTGATCCTCACCGGCAAACTGGCGCATGAGAATCCGGGTGCAGTTGGGCAGGGCATGACGCTGGGGATCCAGACGCTGGAAACCGGCGTGTTTGGCGGCGTGGTGATTGGTCTGGTGACCTGCACGCTCCATCATCGGTTTAATAAAATTGCGCTTCCGCAGTTCCTCGGGTTCTTTGGCGGGTCGCGCTTTGTTCCCATCATCAGCTCGCTGGCGGCGATACTCGTCGGCGCGCTCATGACGGTGGTCTGGCCGCATTTTCAGAAACTGATTTTTGGTCTCGGCGGGCTGGTGGATGCCACCGGCTATCTGGGCACCCTGCTGTACGGCTTCATTTTACGCATGCTGGGCCCGTTTGGTTTGCACCACATCTTCTATCTGCCGTTCTGGACCACCGCGCTCGGCGGCAGTGAGATTGTCAACGGTCACCTCGTTGAGGGCACACAGCGGATCTTCTTCGCCCAGCTGGCCGACCCGAACACGCAGCATTTCTATGAGGGCACGTCGCGCTTCATGTCCGGGCGCTTTATTACGATGATGTTTGGCCTGCTCGGCGCGTGTCTGGCGATGTACCACACGGCAAAACCGGAGAACAAAAAGCGCGTTGCCGGGCTGCTGCTCTCTGCGGCATTAACCTCGTTCCTGACCGGGATTACCGAGCCTATCGAGTTCTCCTTCCTGTTTATTGCGCCTGTGCTTTACGTCATTCATGCGTTGTTTGACGGGCTGGCGTTCATGCTCGCGCACATGCTGCATATCACCATCGGGCAAACCTTCTCCGGCGGTTTTATTGACTTCGTGCTGTTCGGCATTTTGCAGGGAGAGGCTAAAACTAACTGGATGTTCGTTCCCCTGGTGGGCGTGCCGTGGTTCTTCCTTTACTACTTCACCTTCCGCTACCTGATTAACCGTTTTGATTTTGCCACGCCGGGTCGGGAAAAGGAGGCGATGGCCAATGAGGTGACCTTCTCGCAGAGCGAGCGCGCCGTTGCGGTGATCGCGGGATTAGGCGGAAAAGAGAATCTGGAAGAGGTGGACTGCTGCGCCACGCGTCTTCGCGTCACGGTGAAGGACGGCAGCAAAGTGAATGATGCGGCGCTGAAAGCCACCGGCGCGCGCGGCGTTATCGTACGCGGTAACGGGGTTCAGGTCATTTATGGCCCGCACGTCACGATTATCAAAAACGAAGTGGAAGAGATCTTATCGTAATGAAAACTGTACTGGATAACCTGAAGGGAAAACTGGTCGTCTCCTGTCAGGCGCTGGAAAATGAACCGCTGCATAGCCCGTTTATTATGTCGCGCATGGCGCTGGCGGCGGCACAGGGCGGAGCCGCTGCCATTCGTGCCAACAGCGTGGTGGATATCGAGGCCATTAAGCAGCAGGTCTCTTTGCCTGTTATCGGCATCATCAAACGGGATTACCCGGAAAGCGAGGTGTTTATCACCGCCACGATGAAAGAGGTGGATGAGCTCATGACCGTCTCTCCGGAAATCATTGCGCTTGATGCGACGGCGCGGGAGCGCCCCGGTGGAGAATCCCTGGAAACGCTGGTCACGCGCATCCGCTCGCGCTACCCCTCAGTACTGCTGATGGCCGATATTTCCACGGTCGAAGAGGCAGTGACGGCGCAGGCGCTTGGCTTTGACTGCGTCGGGACCACGCTTTACGGCTATACGGCGGAAACGGCGGGCCATTCGCTTCCGGAGAATGACTGCGCGTTCCTGAAGGCCGCGCTGGCTGCCGTGACGGTTCCCGTGGTTGCCGAAGGCAACGTGGATACGCCTGAACGCGCGGCCAGATGCCTGGCGCTGGGCGCGCATATGGTCGTCGTCGGCGGCGCCATCACCCGTCCACAGCAAATTACCGAGCGTTTTATGGCGGCGATTGGCGCGCAAAGCACCGATGGAGCATGACCATCCGGCGGGGATCTGCGATACTTATCGTTTATCCCCTTTACTGAGATGACTATGCAGTACCCGATTAACGAGATGTTCCAGACCCTGCAAGGCGAGGGTTACTTTACCGGCGTTCCCGCTATTTTCATTCGTTTACAGGGATGCCCGGTTGGCTGTGCCTGGTGTGATACCAAACATACGTGGGATAAGCTCGCAGATCGGGAAGTGTCGCTGTTTAGCATACTGGCGAAAACCAAAGAGAGCGATAAGTGGGGCGCGGGCAGTTCAGAAGATCTGCTGGCCATTATTGGTCGTCAGGGCTGGACGGCGCGCCACGTGGTGATCACCGGCGGTGAACCCTGTATCCACGATCTGACGCCGCTGACCGAGCTGCTCGAAAAGAACGGCTACAGCTGCCAGATTGAAACCAGCGGCACCCATGAAGTGCGCTGTTCACACACCACCTGGGTGACGGTATCGCCAAAAGTGAATATGCGCGGCGGGTATGACGTGCTGTCTCAGGCGCTGGAACGCGCGGATGAGATTAAGCACCCGGTTGGGCGCGTGCGTGATATCGAAGCGCTGGATGAACTGCTGGCAACGCTGACGGATGAAAAGCAGCGCGTCATTGCGCTACAGCCGATCAGCCAGAAAGACGACGCGACGCGCCTGTGCATTGAAACCTGTATTGCGCGCAACTGGCGCCTGTCGATGCAGACGCATAAGTACCTGAATATTGCCTAAAAAAAAGCCCGGTTTAGCCGGGCTTTTTTTACTCCCCGCGATAGATACAGCCGGCGGTACAGGTCTCTTTGATCATCACCGCGCTCAGCAGCGGCACCAGCGGCTTCATCTGATCCCAAATCCATTTCGCCAGCACTTCGCTGGTCGGGTTTTCAAGGCCCGGGATATCATTCAGGTAGTAATGATCCAGACGATCGTAGGTCGGCTTAAACGCCGCCTTCAGCTCGGCAAAATCCATGATCCAACCGGTATGCGGATCAACTTCACCGGTGATCTCAAGACGCACCATGAACGAATGCCCGTGCAGACGGCCGCATTTATGCCCTTCAGGGACATGCGGAAGGTGGTGGGCGGCTTCGAAGGTGAAATCTTTAAACAGTGTGGTGGACATGATCGCTCTCAGTAATGCGGAAAAAACCGCCGCATAGTACCGGAAAGCACAATTTTTAGCATTAACTAAAACGGCTCTGAAGCCTGGCGTCTCGTTAACAGGCGTTTTTTGATGCTTTTATCGATAATTTTCAGAGGGTTAATTAATCGGTTTTATCGCTAAGTATGACAACTAAAACAGGTTAGTCCATTTGGTTATTTATTATTTCCATCCCTTCTTTAATTGTTATTATCCTCGCCGTTAACCTTATCTTCAGTTTGGATTTATTCGCTTAAAGTCCGCTTGGCTACTGGAACATAACGACGCATGACAACACAGGCCCCACCTTCAAATTTGCTTCCCCTGAACCCGGAGCAACTGGCGCGCCTTCAGGCTGCCACCTCTGATTTTTCTCCCACTCAGCTTGCCTGGGTCTCCGGTTATTTCTGGGGAATGCTCAATCAGCAGCCTGGCGCTGTGGCGGGTGCACCGGCAACGGCCGTTGAAATTCCGGCCATTACCCTGATTTCCGCCTCGCAGACGGGCAATGCGCGCCGCGTGGCCGAAGCGCTGCGTGACGATCTGCTGGCCGCTAAACTGAACGTGAACCTGGTCAACGCCGGGGATTATAAATTTAAGCAAATCGCGTCAGAAAAACTGCTGGTGGTGGTCGCCTCTACCCAGGGCGAAGGTGAGCCTGCTGAAGAAGCGGTGGCGCTGCATAAGTTCCTGTTCTCGAAAAAAGCGCCGAAGCTGGATGGCACGGCGTTTGCCGTATTTGGCCTTGGCGATACCTCCTATGAATTCTTCTGCCAGTCCGGTAAAGACTTCGACAGCAGGCTGGCGGAGCTGGGCGCGGAGCGCCTGCTGGACCGCGTTGACGCGGATGTTGAATACCAGACCGCCGCCGCCGAATGGCGTGCGCGCATCGTTGAGGTGTTGAAAGCGCGCGTGCCGAAAGAGACGTCGGCGCAGGCCGCGTTCACCGCGACGGGTGCCGTCAACGACATTCACACCAGCCCGTACACCAAAGAGGCGCCGCTGACGGCGAGCCTGTCGGTGAACCAGAAAATCACCGGCCGCGATTCGGAAAAAGACGTGCGCCATATCGAAATCGATCTCGGCGACTCTGGCCTGCGCTATCAGCCGGGCGACGCGCTGGGTATCTGGTATCAGAACGATCCGGCGCTGGTGAAAGAGCTGGTTGAGCTGCTGTGGCTGAAGGGTGACGAGCCCGTCACCGTTGACGGCAAAACCCAGCCGCTTGCAGAGGCGCTGCAGTGGCATTTCGAACTGACGGTCAACACCCCGAACATCGTCGAAAATTATGCCACCTTAACGCGCAGCGAATCCCTGCTGCCGCTGGTGGGCGACAAGGCGAAACTGCAGCATTACGCCGCGACGACGCCAATTGTCGATATGGTGCGTTTCTCTCCGGCTCAGCTGGATGCCGATGCGCTGATCGGCCTGCTGCGTCCGCTGACGCCGCGCCTGTACTCCATCGCCTCTTCGCAGGCCGAAGTGGAGAGTGAAGTGCATATTACCGTCGGCGTGGTGCGCTACGACATCGAAGGCCGCGCCCGCGCGGGTGGGGCATCAAGCTTCCTGGCGGATCGCGTGGAAGAAGAGGGCGAAGTGCGCGTCTTTATCGAGCACAACGACAACTTCCGCCTGCCGGCGAACCCGGAAACGCCGGTCATCATGATTGGCCCAGGCACAGGCATTGCGCCGTTCCGCGCCTTCATGCAGCAGCGCGCGGCAGATGAAGCGCCGGGTAAAAACTGGCTGTTCTTCGGCAACCCGCACTTTACCGAGGATTTCCTCTACCAGGTTGAGTGGCAGCGCTATGTGAAAGAAGGCGTACTGACCCGCATCGATCTGGCCTGGTCCCGCGACCAGAAAGAAAAAGTATACGTACAAGACAAACTGCGCGAACAGGGCGCAGAGCTGTGGCGCTGGATCAATGACGGCGCCCACATTTATGTCTGCGGCGACGCCAATCGCATGGCGAAAGACGTTGAGCAGGCACTGCTGGAAGTGATTGCCGAATTCGGCGGTATGGATGCCGAAACGGCGGATGAATTTTTAAGTGAGCTGCGCGTTGAGCGCCGTTATCAGCGAGATGTCTACTAATGAGCGAAAAACATCCAGGGCCACTGGTGGTCGAAGGTAAACTGACAGACGCCGAGCGCATGAAGCTGGAAAGCAACTATCTGCGCGGCACCATTGCTGAAGATCTGAATGACGGTCTCACCGGCGGCTTCAAAGGCGACAACTTCCTGCTGATCCGCTTCCACGGTATGTACCAGCAGGACGATCGCGACATCCGCGCCGAGCGTGCCGAACAGAAGCTGGAGCCGCGTCATGCGATGCTGCTGCGCTGCCGTCTGCCGGGCGGGGTGATCACCACCAAACAGTGGCAGGCCATCGACAAGTTTGCCGGTGAAAACACGATTTATGGCAGCATCCGCCTGACCAACCGTCAGACCTTCCAGTTCCACGGCATTCTGAAGAAGAACGTCAAGCCGGTGCATCAGATGCTGCACTCGGTCGGGCTGGACGCGCTGGCGACCGCCAACGACATGAACCGTAACGTGCTCTGCACGTCGAACCCGTATGAGTCCCAGCTGCACGCCGAAGCGTACGAGTGGGCGAAGAAGATCTCTGAGCACCTGCTGCCGCGCACCCGCGCCTATGCGGAGATTTGGCTCGATCAGGAAAAAGTCGCGACCACGGACGAAGAACCGATCCTTGGCCAGACCTATCTGCCGCGTAAGTTTAAAACCACGGTCGTGATCCCACCGCAGAACGATATCGACCTGCACGCCAACGACATGAACTTCGTGGCGATTGCTGAAAACGGCAAGCTGATTGGCTTTAACCTGCTGGTGGGCGGCGGCCTGTCCATTGAACACGGTAATAAGAAAACCTACGCCCGCACCGCGAGCGAGTTCGGCTTCCTGCCGCTGGAGCACACGCTGGCCGTGGCGGAAGCGGTAGTGACCACGCAGCGCGACTGGGGCAACCGTACCGACCGTAAAAACGCGAAAACCAAATACACCCTGGAGCGCGTGGGCGTTGAGACGTTCAAAGAGGAAGTGGAGCGTCGTGCGGGCATCAAATTTGAGCCGATCCGCCCTTACGAATTCACCGGTCGCGGCGATCGCATTGGCTGGGTGAAAGGTATCGACAATAAATGGCACCTGACGCTGTTTATCGAAAACGGTCGTATTCAGGATTATCCGGGCCGTCCGCTGAAAACCGGTCTGCTGGAAATTGCTAAGATCCATAAAGGCGAATTCCGCATTACCGCTAACCAGAATCTCATTATTGCCGGCGTGCCGGAAAGCCAGAAGGCGAAGATCGAGAAGCTGGCGCGCGATCACGGGTTAATGGATGCGGTTAAGCCGCAGCGTGAAAACTCCATGGCCTGCGTGTCGTTCCCGACCTGTCCGCTGGCGATGGCCGAAGCGGAACGTTTCCTGCCGTCATTCACTGACAAAGTGGAGGCGATTCTGGAAAAACACGGTATTCCGGACGAGCATATTGTTATGCGCGTCACCGGCTGCCCGAACGGCTGCGGCCGCGCGATGCTGGCCGAGCTGGGTCTGGTGGGGAAAGCGCCGGGTCGTTACAACTTGCACCTGGGCGGTAACCGTATCGGCACGCGCATTCCGCGTATGTTCCGCGAGAACATTACCGAGCCGGAAATCCTTGATTCCATCGACGAGCTTGTCGGGCGCTGGGCGAAAGAGCGCGAAGCGGGTGAAGGCTTCGGCGACTTTACGGTGCGTGCGGGCATCATTCGCCCGGTGCTCGATCCCGCAAGGGATTTCTGGGAGTAACCACGAGAGGTAATTATGTCCGTACTCGATCTAAACGCCCTTAACGATCTGCCTAAAGTCGAACGCATTCTGGCGCTGGCAGAAACCAATGCCCGCCTTGAAAAGCTGGACGCCGAAGGGCGCGTGGCGTGGGCGCTGGAAAACCTGCCGGGAGACTATGTGCTCTCGTCGAGCTTTGGTATTCAGGCGGCGGTCAGCCTGCATCTGGTGAATCAGATCCGTCCGGACATTCCGGTGATCCTCACCGATACCGGCTACCTGTTTCCTGAAACCTACCAGTTTATTGACGAGCTGACGGACAAGCTCAAGCTGAACCTCAAAGTGTACCGTGCGGCGGAAAGCGCGGCCTGGCAGGAGGCGCGCTACGGTAAGCTGTGGGAGCAGGGCGTTGAGGGCATTGAGAAATACAATGAGATCAACAAAGTCGAGCCGATGAACCGGGCGCTGAAAGAGCTCAATGCGCAGACGTGGTTTGCGGGGCTGCGCCGCGAGCAGTCCGGCAGCCGTGCAACCTTACCGGTGCTGGCGGTCCAGCGCGGGGTATTTAAAGTGCTGCCGATTATCGACTGGGATAACCGTACGGTGTATCAGTATCTGCAAAAACACGGGCTGAAGTACCATCCGCTGTGGGACCAGGGCTATCTGTCGGTGGGCGACACCCACACCACGCGCAAATGGGAACCGGGAATGGCGGAAGAAGAGACGCGATTCTTTGGGCTGAAGCGCGAGTGCGGGCTGCACGAAGGATGATTCCTTATCCCCCCCTCACCCTAACCCTCGCCCCTAAGGGGAGAGGGGATTGCTCGGAGCCGTCTTTTCTCCCTCGCCCCTTAAGGGAGAGGGCAGGGGTGAGGGGAAAATAAGCACTAGGCTTTCCCCGCTTTCGCCAGCTCCTTCACCAGCGGCAGCATGACCTTCACCACATCACGACTGCGGTGCTCAATCCGCTGCGGCAGCGCGCTGTCAATGTGCAGCTGATTATCCAGCATCACGTTGTGCCAGCTTGTACCGTCCGGGAAGGCTTTCGATTTAGCGCGTTGCTGATAGCCATCTTTCTTGCCCAATGCCCAGTTTGTCGCTTCCACGTACAGCACCGGAATGCCCGCCTTATCGAAGACTTCCCCGTCGTTGCAGCAGCCTGTTCCGCGTGGGAAAGCAGGATTCCCGCCCGGATTGGTCGTGGCAAAAACGCCATGGCTGCGGGCAATCGCCAGCGCCCGGTCGCGCGTCAGTTTCCGCACGGGTCCCGGCGTACTCTGCCCGCTGTTGAAATAAAGCTTATCGCCGACGATCAGGTTATCGAGGTTGATCACCAGCAGCGTATTTTTCTTCTCCTCAGCGCTCATGCGTTTAAGGAGATTCTCAGCGCCGAGTTTGCCCTCTTCTTCACCGCTGGTGGCAACGAAACGAATACCATACTGGGTTGGAATATCTTTCATCCGCTCGGCCAGTTCGAGCATCACGCCCAGGCCCGCCGCGTTGTCGTCCATGCCCTGCAGCGTCAGCCCGCCGAGGTTGTTATCCGTATCGGCATCGCTCATCGGGGCGTAGGTATCAAGGTGCGCCATGATAATAATCTGTTCAGCCGCGCGACCTTCATGCGCCGCGATAACCGTACTGCCGGTCACGTTATGCCAGTTTTTCGTTTTATTTCGTGAGGTATAGACGTAGCGGCTGTGAAACGACCGGATATCGCTCTGGTAGCCCATCCCGGCAAACTGCTGGCGAAGATAGTCCGCAGAGAGCATCTCCGCAGGCGAGCCGGTCATGCGGCCAGGGAAGACGGTGGCAATATGCCGCGCCTGCATAGTGGCGATTTCACCATAAGGTTGGTTTTTTGCCTGGGCAGGAAGAATAAAGCAAACGCCGAGCGCCAGGGCAGCAATACGGTGGCGCGTTGCGGAAAACATAGTGAGTCCTTAAAAACTGAGCAAAATATTAACCCGCCTAGTATGAAACTGTGATCGTCCATACACAATTTGAATTGCTCTTAAATGCCCGATATTTCGCGTGTTAAGCACTTTTTGGTATTAGCTTTTTCACGGCGTTATTCCATTGAGTAACTACTCATTCCAATTCGTAATTTCATTCGGTCTAAGCCGCCCCCTATAGTCCCTTTATTCCTCGTTGTTAGTGAGTTGTTGCTTGTGGACTATCTGCCCTTATTTGCCGCGATAAAAGAGAAGCCGGTGCTGGTTGTTGGCACGGGTGAAATTGCCGATCGCAAAATCGCGTTTTTGCAGCGCGCAGGGGCGCAGGTGCGGGTAGTGGCAGAAGCGGATTTTGACGAATCACAAATCGACAGCGTCGTGCTGGTAATTGCGGCGACCGAAGATCGCGACCTGAACCGGCGGATTTCCGATGCCGCTCAGGCCCGCTACCGCCTGGTGAACGTGGTGGACGACCAGCCGTTATGTTCGTTCATCTTCCCGTCGATCGTTGACCGTTCTCCGCTGCTGGTGGCGATCTCCTCCGGCGGTACCGCACCGGTGCTGGCGCGCGTGCTGCGTGAAAAAATCGAAGCGCTGCTGCCGACCAGCCTCGGGCGCATGGCGGAAAAAGCCAGCTACTGGCGCAACCACCTGAAAACGCGCCTGACCAGCGTAACGGAACGCCGTCGCTTCTGGGAGCGCGTGTTTCGCGGCCGCTTTGCCAGCCTGATGCATGCCGGTAATGAGACGGCAGCGCAGAAAATCCTCGAGGACGAACTGGATAACCCCGGCAGCACGGGCGGGGAGATCATTCTGGTGGGGGCAGGGCCGGGCGATGCCGGGCTTCTGACGCTGCGCGGCCTGCAGGTGCTACAGGACGCGGACGTGGTGTTCTACGACCATCTGGTCACCGACGGCGTGCGCGAGCTGATCCGTCGCGACGCGGAGCAAATCTGCGTCGGCAAACGGGCTGGCGAGCACTCGGTGCCGCAGCACGACACCAACCAGATGCTGGTTGCCGCCGCCAAAGCGGGTAAAACCGTGGTGCGCCTGAAAGGGGGCGATCCGTTCATTTTCGGTCGCGGCGGCGAAGAGCTGCAGGCGGCAGCCGAAGCGGGCGTACCGTTCCAGGTGGTACCCGGCATCACGGCGGCCTCTGCGGTAACGGCCTACGCCGGTATTCCGTTGACCCACCGCGATTACGCCCAGAGCGTGACCTTTGTGACCGGCCACTACAAGGCCGACAGCACGCCGTTCGACTGGTCGCATCTCGCCCAGAGCCGCCAGACGCTGGCGATCTACATGGGCACGATGAAGGCGGCGGATATCAGCGAACAGCTTATTCAGCACGGTCGCGAGGCGACGACGCCCGTTGCCGTCATTTCTCGCGGCACGCGCGTCGATCAGCACGTTGCGACGGGCACGCTGGAACATCTTGCAACCCTGGCGAAAGACGCCCCGATGCCCGCCCTGATCGTGGTGGGTGAAGTGGTGCAGCTGCACAGCACGCTCGCCTGGTTCCAACACACAACCGATACAGAAGGCTTTGGTTCTTCTGTCGTAAATTTGGCTTAAGGAACGGTTATGGACCAAAAACGTCTTACACACCTGCGGCAGCTCGAAGCGGAGAGTATCCATATCATCCGCGAAGTGGCCGCCGAGTTTTCTAACCCGGTGATGATGTACTCCATCGGTAAAGATTCCAGCGTCATGCTGCATCTGGCGCGTAAAGCGTTTTATCCGGGCACGCTGCCGTTCCCGCTGCTGCACGTGGATACCGGCTGGAAATTCCGCGAAATGTACGAGTTCCGCGACCGTACCGCGAAAGCCTACGGCTGCGAGCTGCTGGTGCATAAAAACCCGGAAGGGGTGGCGATGGGCATTAACCCGTTCGTGCACGGCAGCGCCAAGCACACCGATATCATGAAAACCGAAGGGCTGAAGCAGGCGCTGAACAAATACGGTTTTGACGCGGCCTTCGGCGGCGCGCGCCGTGACGAGGAGAAATCCCGCGCCAAAGAGCGTATCTACTCCTTCCGTGACCGCTTCCACCGCTGGGATCCGAAAAACCAGCGTCCGGAGCTGTGGCACAACTACAACGGCCAGATCAACAAAGGCGAAAGCATTCGCGTCTTCCCGCTCTCCAACTGGACCGAGCTGGACATCTGGCAGTACATCTATCTGGAAAACATCGAAATCGTTCCGCTGTATCTGGCCGCCGAGCGCCCGGTGCTGGAGCGCGACGGCATGCTGATGATGATCGACGACGATCGCATCGACCTGCAGCCGGGCGAAGTGATCAAACAACAGATGGTGCGCTTCCGTACCCTCGGCTGCTGGCCGCTGACCGGGGCGGTGGAATCCAGCGCGCAGACGCTGCCGGAGATCATCGAAGAGATGCTGGTGTCCACCACCAGCGAGCGACAGGGGCGCGTGATTGACCGCGACCAGGCAGGCTCCATGGAGCTGAAGAAACGTCAGGGTTATTTCTAAGGAGCCGCCATGAACACCACTATTGCTCAACAAATTGCCAACGAAGGCGGCGTGGAAGCGTATCTGCACGCGCAACAACACAAAAGCCTGCTGCGTTTTCTGACCTGCGGCAGCGTGGATGACGGGAAAAGTACCCTGATTGGCCGCCTGCTGCACGATACGCGCCAGATTTACGAAGATCAGCTCTCTTCCCTGCATAACGACAGTAAACGTCACGGCACCCAGGGTGAAAAACTCGACCTGGCGCTGCTGGTGGACGGCCTGCAGGCGGAGCGCGAGCAGGGCATCACCATCGATGTGGCCTACCGCTACTTCTCTACCGAGAAGCGCAAATTTATTATCGCCGATACCCCGGGGCACGAGCAGTACACCCGCAACATGGCGACCGGCGCGTCTACCTGCGACCTGGCGATCCTGCTGATGGACGCGCGTAAAGGCGTGCTGGATCAGACCCGTCGTCACAGCTTTATCTCGACGCTGCTGGGGATCAAACACCTGGTGGTGGCGGTCAACAAGATGGATCTGGTGAACTTCAGCGAAGAGAAGTTCGAGGAGATCCGCCAGAGCTATCTGACCTTTGCCGAACAGCTGCCGGGCAACCTGGATATTCGCTTTGTACCACTCTCGGCGCTGGAAGGGGATAACGTCGCCTCCCAGAGCGCGAACATGCCGTGGTACAGCGGTCCGACGCTGCTGGAAGTGCTGGAAACCGTTGAAATTCAGCGCGTGGTCGATACCCAGCCGATGCGCTTCCCGGTGCAGTACGTGAACCGTCCAAACCTCGATTTCCGCGGCTTCTCAGGCACCCTCGCGTCAGGCTCCGTGAAGGTAGGTCAGCGCGTCAAGGTGCTGCCATCCGGCGTTGAATCGACCATCGCCCGCATCGTCACCTTCGACGGTGACCTGCAGGAAGCGGGCGCCGGTGAAGCCGTAACGCTGGTGCTGAAAGACGAAATTGATATCAGCCGGGGCGACCTGCTGGTCGACGCGCAGGAAACGCTGGCGGCAGTGCAGGGGGCTTCCGTGGACGTGGTCTGGATGGCAGAACAGCCGCTGACCGCTGGCCAGAGCTATGACATCAAAATTGCCGGCAAGAAAACCCGCGCCCGCGTGGACGGTATTCAGTTCCAGGTGGATATCAACAACCTGACCCAGCGTGACGTCACCGAGCTGCCGCTGAACGGCATTGGTCTGGTCGATCTGACCTTCGACGAACCGCTGGTGCTGGATCCGTATCAGCAGAACCCGGTCACGGGAGGTCTTATCTTTATCGACAGGCTGACCAACGTTACCGTCGGGGCCGGTATGGTGCGCGAACCGATTAAACAGGCTGCCGCGACGTCTGAATTCAGCGCCTTCGAGCTGGAACTGAACGCGCTGGTGCGTAAACACTTTCCGCACTGGGGTGCACGCGATCTGCTGGGAGGCAAGTAATGGCCGCCCATGATGAGAACGTCGTCTGGCATCCTCATCCGGTCACCGTCGCCCAGCGCGAACAGCTCCACGGTCATCGTGGGGTTGTGCTGTGGTTTACCGGGCTGTCCGGCTCGGGTAAATCGACGGTGGCAGGCGCGCTGGAAGAGGCGTTGCATCAGCAGGGCGTAAGCACGTACCTGCTGGATGGCGACAACGTGCGTCACGGCCTGTGCAGCGATTTAGGGTTTAGCGACGATGACCGCAAAGAGAACATCCGCCGGGTGGGCGAAGTCGCCAGCCTGATGGCTGACGCCGGGCTGGTGGTGCTGACCGCGTTTATCTCTCCGCACCGCGCCGAGCGCCAGATGGTGCGCGAACGCGTGGGCCAGGATCGCTTTATCGAGGTGTTTGTCGATACGCCGCTGGAGATTTGCGAAGCGCGCGACCCGAAAGGGCTGTACAAGAAAGCGCGTGCCGGAGAACTGCGCAACTTCACCGGAATTGACGCGGTATACGAAGCGCCTGAATCGCCTGAAATTCACCTGGAAGGTCAACAATTGGTAACAAATTTAGTAAGCCAATTATTAGACCTGCTCAGACGGGACGATATTATCAGATCCTGAGGCGGTATCGTTCGGGAGCTGTCTTCCCGAACGATCAGTCACGGTCACAGGATTAGCTATGCGCAACAGTGAACATTACATCACCACCACCGGGTCGGAGCCGCTAGCGACCGACGACGAAACGACCTGGTCATTTCCTGGGGCCATCATTGGCTTCGTCTCATGGCTGCTGGCGCTTGGCATTCCGTTTCTCATCTACGGCGGCAACACGCTGTTCTTCTTTCTCTACACCTGGCCTTTCTTTCTGGCGTTGATGCCCGTGGCGGTTGTCGTCGGCATTGCGCTGCACTCGCTGCTCAACGGTAAGCTCCTGTACAGCACCGTGGTCACGATTGTGACGGTGGTTCTCATGTTTGGTCTGTTATTTTTGTGGCTCATGGGCTAACTTCAGCCATAATTCAAACCGTAACCAACTGTGTAACGATATTGAGCAGGACGATTCTGCGGAAAAAATGTGGTACATTTGCCCGCGATGTTGCGGCATCTCTGTTACCCCGGCGTAGTGCTCTGGGGAAGTCTTGGGATGATGATGCCGTTTTTCAGGGGGCAGGATGGGTAAACTAACGCTGCTGTTGCTGGCTTTGCTAATCTGGCTGCAATATTCGCTGTGGTTCGGTAAGAACGGACTGCACGACTATAGCCGGGTGAGCGATGACGTCGCGGCTCAGCAGGCAACAAACGCCAAACTTAAGGCGCGAAACGATCAACTCTTTGCTGAAATTGATGACCTCAATGGCGGGCAAGAGGCGATTGAGGAACGCGCACGCAATGAACTCAGTATGACTAAGCCGGGCGAAACCTTTTATCGTCTGGTTCCGGATGCGTCTAAACGCAATCAGGGCTCAGCACAAAACAATCGATAATCAGGCCCAGGATTACGACATGGCAGTAACTTTTTCGGACGTATGCGCCGTGGTGCCGGCCGCAGGTTTTGGCCGGCGCATGCAGACAGAATGTCCCAAGCAGTACCTCTCTATTGGCGATAAAACGATCCTCGAGCACGCCGTGGCGGCGCTGCTGGCGCACCCGCGGGTGACGCGTGTGATCATCGCTATCAGCCCTGGCGATGCGCGCTTCGCGCAGCTGCCGCTGGCAAATCATCCACACATTACCGTCGTTGACGGTGGCGCCGAACGCGCCGATTCCGTGCTGGCGGGCATTCAGGCCGCCGGAAACGCGCCGTGGGTGCTGGTACATGACGCGGCGCGTCCGTGCCTGCATCAGGACGATCTTGCGCGCCTGCTGGCGCTGAGCGAAACGAGCAAGGTTGGCGGGATTCTGGCCGCGCCGGTGCGCGACACTATGAAGCGCGCCGAGCCGGGCAAACAGGCTATCGCCCACACCGTCGATCGCGTCGATTTATGGCACGCGCTGACGCCACAATTTTTCCCCCGCGAATTACTCCACGGCTGCTTAACGCGAGCGCTTAAAGAAGGTGCGACCATCACGGACGAAGCCTCCGCGCTGGAGTATTGCGGTTTCCACCCTGAGCTTGTTGAAGGACGCGCTGATAATATTAAAGTGACGCGTCCGGAAGATTTACAGCTTGCGGAATTTTATCTTACCCGTTCGACCCATCAGGAGAAGGCATAATGCGAATTGGACACGGTTTTGATGTACACGCCTTTGGCGGAGAAGGCCCAATTATCATTGGTGGCGTGCGCATTCCCTATGAAAAAGGACTGCTGGCGCATTCTGATGGCGACGTGGCACTGCATGCGCTGACCGACGCGCTGTTGGGCGCTGCCGCGCTGGGCGATATCGGCAAGCTGTTCCCGGACACCGACCCGGCATTTAAAGGGGCGGACAGCCGCGAACTGCTGCGCGAAGCGTGGCGCCGCATTCAGGCGAAAGGCTACACCCTCGGCAACGTCGACGTGACGATTATTGCCCAGGCCCCGAAAATGCTGCCGCATATTCCGCAGATGCGCGTGTTTATTGCAGAAGATCTGGGCTGCCATATGGACGACGTGAACGTTAAAGCGACGACGACCGAGAAGCTGGGCTTTACCGGGCGTGGAGAAGGAATTGCCTGTGAAGCCGTGGCGCTGCTGCTGAAGGCGAGCAAATGACAGACTTCGACAACCTGACATACCTGCACGCTAAACCGCAGGGGAACGGGGTGCTGAAAGCCAGCCCGGAAGATTTCCTCGTGGTGGAGGATCTGGGCTTTGAGCCGGATGGCGAAGGCGAACATATCCTGGTGCGTATTCTGAAAAATGGCTGCAATACCCGCTTTGTGGCCGACGCGCTGGCAAAATTCCTCAAAATCCATGCCCGCGAAGTGAGCTTTGCCGGACAGAAAGATAAACACGCCGTCACGGAACAGTGGCTCTGCGCGCGCGTTCCCGGCAATACGATGCCTGATTTAAGCAAATTTGAGCTTGAAGGCTGTAAGGTACTGGAATTCGCCCGCCACAAGCGCAAACTGCGTCTGGGGGCGTTGAAGGGGAACGACTTTACGCTGGTGCTGCGTGAAGTGTCTCACCGCGAAGACGTTGAAAAACGTCTGAACGCGATCAGTGAACGCGGTGTACCGAACTACTTTGGCGCGCAGCGCTTTGGCATTGGCGGCAGCAACCTGCAGGGTGCGCTGCGCTGGGCGCAAAGCGATGCCCCGGTGCGCGACAGGAATAAACGCAGTTTTTGGTTGTCGGCGGCCCGCAGCGCGTTGTTTAATCAGATTGTGAGCGAAAGGCTGAAAAAACCGGACGCGAATCAAGTTGTTGTTGGCGATGCGCTACAATTAGCGGGACGCGGAAGCTGGTTTGTGGCAACGGCTGAAGAAATGGCCGATGTGCAGTCGCGCGTGGACGCAAAAGCGCTGATGATTACCGCCGCGCTGCCTGGTACGGGCGACTGGGGAACACAGGGCGACGCGCTGGCTGCCGAGCAGTTAGCCGTAGCGGATGCGCCAGAATTGCAATCCTTGCTGGTGCGGGAAAAAGTCGAAGCGGCACGCCGCGCGATGCTGCTCTATCCGCAGCAGTTAAGCTGGAACTGGTGGGATGACGTGACCGTCGAGTTACGCTTCTGGCTACCGGCAGGTAGCTTTGCCACCAGTGTTGTCAGGGAACTTATCAACACCTCGGGTGATTATGCGAATATTGCTGAGTAACGATGACGGTATCCACGCGCCAGGCATTCAGACCCTGGCGAAACACCTCCGCGAATTCGCGGACGTGCAGGTCGTGGCGCCCGATCGTAACCGCAGTGGAGCGTCTAACTCCCTGACGCTGGAGTCGTCGCTTCGCACCTTTACCTTTGAAAATGGCGATATTGCCGTGCAGATGGGCACGCCAACCGACTGCGTTTTTCTGGGCGTGAACGCGCTGATGCGGCCGCGTCCGGATATCGTTGTTTCCGGCATTAACGCCGGTCCTAACCTCGGCGATGACGTGATTTACTCCGGCACCGTGGCGGCCGCAATGGAAGGGCGCCATCTTGGATTCCCGGCGCTGGCGGTCTCGTTAAACGGCCACACGCACTACGACACCGCCGCCGCGGTGACCTGTTCGATCCTGCGGGCGCTCGGCCGCGAGCCGTTGCGTACCGGGCGCATCCTCAACATCAACGTGCCGGATCTTCCTCTCGATGAAATTAAAGGCATTCGCGTCACCCGTTGCGGAAGCCGACATCCTGCCGATCAGGTGATCCCGCAGCAGGATCCTCGCGGCAACACGCTTTACTGGATTGGCCCTCCCGGCGATAAGTGCGATGCGGGTCCGGATACCGACTTTGCCGCCGTGGAGGAAGGCTATGTTTCGGTTACCCCGCTGCACGTAGATTTAACCGCGTATAGCGCGCATGATGTGGTGTCGGGCTGGCTGGATCGCGCAGGAGTGAACGCGCAATGGTAAACAAACGTGTACAAACTCTTCTGGAACAACTCCGCGCGCAGGGGATCCGCGACGAGCACGTGCTTGAAGCGCTTGCTCAGGTTCCGCGTGAGAAATTTGTAGACGAGGCGTTTGAACACAAAGCGTGGGAAAACGTGGCGCTGCCCATCGGACAGGGCCAGACGATTTCGCAGCCTTACATGGTGGCGCGCATGACGGAGCTGCTGGAGCTGACGCCTGACTCCCGCGTGCTGGAGATTGGCACCGGGTCGGGGTATCAAACCGCGATCCTGGCGCATCTGGTTCATCATGTATGCTCCGTTGAACGGATTAAAGGTTTACAGTGGCAGGCGCGTCGTCGCCTGAAACAACTTGATTTACATAATGTTTCGACACGACACGGTGATGGATGGCAGGGTTGGAAGGCGCGCGCGCCGTTTGACGCGATCATCGTGACGGCGGCCCCGCCTGAAATTCCTGCGGCCCTGTTGTCGCAGCTGGATGAGGGGGGCATTCTTGTTCTGCCCGTCGGGGACGAGCAGCAGCTTTTGAAGCGCGTTCGTCGGCGCGGCGGCGAGTTTATTATCGACACCGTGGAAGCCGTGCGCTTTGTGCCTCTGGTAAAGGGGGAGTTGGCCTGAGACTCGGAATTATCCAGGGTTATTAAGGCAAATTCAGCGTATGGTGTGGCGCGAAAGATTCGTGCCATCACGGTAAATTTTAAGTCACTGGTAGTTAACACATTCCTGGGGGATAAATGAGCGCGGGAAGCCCTAAATTCACCATCAGCCGTGTTGCGGCATTATCACTGGTTTCGCTCTGGCTGGCAGGCTGTACAAGTTCTAATAACGCGCCTGCGCCCGTCAGTTCTGTCGGCGGAAACAGCGGCTCGGGTAACACGTCCGGCGGAATGTTGATCACTCCTCCGCCTAAAATGGGTACCTCTACAGCGCAACAAAATCCGCCAATCCAGCCGGTTCAGCGTCCAATGACGCAGCCGACGCAGATTCAGCCAGTGGAACAGCCTGTTCAGACCCAGAATGGCCGCATAGTCTATAACCGTCAGTATGGGAACATTCCGAAAGGCAGCTATACCGGTGGCAGCACCTATACCGTGAAACGCGGGGATACGCTGTTCTACATTGCGTGGATCACCGGGAACGATTTCCGTGACCTCGCGCAGCGCAATAACGTCCAGGCCCCATACGGTCTGGAAGTCGGGCAAACGCTCCAGGTTGGTAACGCGACGGGCACGCCGCTTACGCCTGGCAACACCGTTTCAGCGGCCGATGTGACGGCTCAAAATAACAGCGTTAAGCCTGCACAAAAATCCACCACGGTGGTTGCTTCACAACCTGTAATTACGTATTCTGAGGATTCAGGTGATCAGACTGCTAACAAAATGTTGCCGAATAATAAAGGGACTGCGACTGTTGTCACAGCACCGGTGACGGCACCTGTGGTTAGCTCTACTGAACCGACTGCCAGCAGTATGACCTCCAGTTCGCCAATCTCTGCATGGCGCTGGCCAACTGACGGCAAGGTTATCGAGAACTTCTCTTCCTCCGAGGGGGGAAATAAAGGGATCGATATCGCAGGGAGTAAAGGACAGGCTATCATCGCGACCGCAGACGGGCGCGTTGTGTATGCCGGTAACGCTCTGCGCGGTTACGGTAATCTTATTATCATCAAACATAACGATGATTACCTGAGTGCCTACGCCCATAACGACACAATGCTGGTCCGGGAACAACAAGAAGTTAAGGCGGGGCAAAAAATCGCTACCATGGGTAGCACCGGAACCAGTTCTACACGCTTGCATTTTGAAATTCGTTACAAGGGGAAATCCGTAAACCCGCTGCAGTACTTGCCGCAGCGATAATTTGACGGGGCATGCCAGCCAGGGTGTCTCGTTCAGGGATCACGGGTAGGAGCCACCTTATGAGTCAGAATACGCTGAAAGTTCATGATTTAAATGAAGACGCGGAATTTGATGAGAACGGAGTAGAGGCTTTTGACGAAAAAGCCTTAGTAGAAGAGGAACCCAGTGATAACGATTTGGCTGAAGAAGAGCTGTTATCGCAGGGTGCCACACAGCGTGTACTGGACGCGACTCAGCTTTACCTTGGGGAGATTGGTTACTCCCCACTGCTAACGGCCGAAGAAGAAGTCTATTTCGCACGTCGTGCTTTGCGTGGTGATGTCGCCTCGCGTCGTCGCATGATTGAAAGTAACCTGCGACTGGTCGTGAAAATTGCCCGCCGTTACGGCAATCGTGGTCTGGCTCTGCTGGATCTGATTGAAGAGGGCAACTTAGGTCTCATCCGCGCAGTTGAGAAGTTTGACCCGGAACGCGGGTTCCGTTTCTCAACCTACGCGACCTGGTGGATTCGTCAGACCATCGAACGGGCTATTATGAACCAGACCCGTACGATCCGCCTGCCGATTCACATCGTCAAAGAGTTGAACGTTTATCTGCGCACCGCGCGCGAGTTGTCCCATAAACTGGACCACGAGCCAAGCGCAGAAGAAATTGCCGAACAACTCGATAAACCGGTTGATGACGTAAGCCGTATGCTGCGTCTCAACGAGCGCATTACCTCCGTTGACACCCCGCTGGGTGGCGACTCCGAAAAAGCGCTGCTGGACATCCTGGCCGATGAAAAAGACAACGGTCCGGAAGACACCACGCAGGACGATGACATGAAGCAGAGCATCGTCAAATGGCTGTTCGAGCTGAACGCCAAACAGCGTGAAGTGCTGGCACGTCGTTTCGGTTTACTGGGGTATGAAGCTGCGACACTGGAAGACGTCGGCCGCGAAATTGGCCTGACCCGTGAACGTGTTCGTCAGATTCAGGTTGAAGGTCTGCGCCGCCTGCGTGAAATCCTGCAGGGGCAAGGTCTGAACATCGAAGCGCTGTTCCGCGAATAAGCAACCTTTCGTCAAAAAAGGCCCGTCGTGAGAGGGGCCTTTTTCTTTTGCGCTACGGCTTAGCCGTTTCGTGCAGCAGACGCCACACTATCCGATCGCCTTCCTGATTGAGCACCGCGGTTGACCAGCGCACGTTGACGGGCAGGTCCGGCCGGGTTTGCGTCTCCCGGTAGTGGAGCACCGCGCCACGATCCCAGCGCTGGATCGTGGATAATTCGTCAATGACGATCTTCAGTCCTGGACGGCTTCCGCGCTGGTTTTCCAGAAAACTGGCAAGACCGATATAGTCGATCTGAACGCCGCCCGGCGGGATCATCAGAAAATCCGGGCTGAAGCGGGCGAGCAGGGCGTCGGGATCTCCTTCACCTTTGCCTAACCAGTTTTCAAGCGCAATGTGGAGGTCGATAATGTCGTGTTCGAAAGGCGTCATGAATTCTCCTGTCGCAGCTGGGTGAGCACCTGCGTATTGTTAAGACGAAAAACGTACGGTACAGGCAGCAAGGTCATGCCTGCGGCAAAAATAAACATTCCGTGCCATGCGGCGAGCGGTGTCAGCCAGGTCTGCGCCAGGCTCAGCGCCTGCGCCAGCAGCAGGGCGCCGGCAAAAAAGCTCAGCTGACGATTAAGATTCCACAGCGCGCTGGCATCCGGCATCTCTTCCCGGCGCGTCGTCAGAAAAGCGCTGCTTTGAGCCGTACTGCTGCACAGGCTTCCCCCCGCGCCCATCAGGATAAACGCAGCGGCAGGCAGCAGCGTAGCCGAACTGACGTTAATCAAAAGCAGAATACCCGTCGCCTGCAGCAGGCAGCCGATGACGATCAGCGGTCGGGGGCCGATACGGTTAAAATAGCGTCCCGTTGCCGTGATGGCGATAAAGGATGCCACGGACCACGGCAGCATGAGCATCCCCGTTGCGGCTGGGCTCATGTTCGCCACGTGCTGAAGATAAAACATGCCCGTGACGTTCACCCCAATAAACATGCCGGGTACGCAGAGATAGACAAGCATGGAAAAACGCAAAAGCGGGTCCGCGAGCAACGACAGGTTTAACAGTCTGGCCGCATTCATCGCGGGCATTTCGTGTTTAAGCCACAGGCAGGCCAAAACAAAGGTCACGATAGCGACCGGTAGCGTGGCGAAAAATATCCATCGCCAGCTGAGCGTCTGCACCAGCAGTCCTCCGATAGCAGGAGAGCATGCCGGGGCAAGCAACGCCACCAGCATCACCGCCGAGGAGAGTCGGGCACGCTCGTGAGGCTTAAACTGTTGCCAGGTCAGCGCCTGTCCGACGGGGATCAGTAAGCCCCCTCCCACGCCCTGGAGTACTCGCCAGGCGATCAGACTTTCAAGCGTTGCAGACAGGCCCGCCGCAGCGGAGGCTGCGCTGAACAGAAAAAGCGAGAGCAGGATGACTCGCTTTGGCCCGATGCGGCGCGTGAGCACGCTGCTAAACGGGATCACCAGCGTCAGGCCGGCAATGTACCCGTTACTGACCCAGGCAAGGGCTGAAGGCGTGGTGTTAAAGGCGTGAGCCATTGCCGGGAAGGCGACGCTGGCAATGAACATGTTGATCAAATCAAGAAAAAAGCCCAGCAGGTAAACAACGGCGACTTTGCTGCGATACGTCATGGTGGATCCTCCGGTGAGGTGGCGTATCGTATCGATCCGGGAAGAACGGATAAACCTGACAAAGCGCGATATACTGTCAAAAATATTTTGACAGTAAAAGGCGTGATGATGATTAACCTGCAGCGGGCGCAGATGTTTGTCGCGGTGGCCGATACCGGCAGTTTCACTGCCGCAGCCGAGGCAATGGGGCTGACAAAAGCCGTGGTCAGCTTCAATATTCGCCAGCTTGAAGATGAGCTGGGCGTTACGCTGCTGCTGCGCTCCACCCGCCGTCTGACGTTAACCGAGGCGGGCGCGCTTTTTCATCAACGCAGCGTGGCGCTTCTGAAGGATGCGGAACGGCTGCAGGAAGATGTCCGCGCGAATCATGCGGGGCTCACTGGCGAACTGCGGATCACGACGACGCCCGAGTATGGCTCACAGGTGGTGGTGCCGCTGCTGGCCAGGTTTAGCCAGCAACACCCGGATCTTCGCGTGCGGCACGTTTCGTCCTCCCTGCACGCCGACCTTATCTCGGAGCGCTTTGACGTAGCTATCCGGCTGGGAACGCTTGCCGATTCGCGCAACCACGCCGCGCTGATTTCGCACTTCTCGATTCTCCCCGTCGCGACGCCCGGGTGGCTCGTTAACCATCCGATCGAAACGCTTGCGCACCTTGCCAACGCCGACTGGATTATTCACGAGCGCCTGGCCTCGCCGCTGCGCTGGCAGGTGAAGGATGCCAGCGGTGCGCCTGAAACGCTGGAGATAAAAAAAGCGCCGCGCCTGTTTGCCGACAGCGCGCAGGCTCTTATGGCCTTTGCACTTGCTGGCGGAGGCGTGGCGTTACTGCCGGAATGGCTGGCGCGCGATGCGCTTGATGCGGGAAAACTGGTCCCGGTTTTACCGGGATATACCTTTGCGCAGCAGGGCATCTATGCGGTTTATCCCGATGCCCGGCACGTGTCGGCGAAGGTGCGCACGTTTATCGATTTTATGCGCACCAGCGTGAATTAATCGTGCATCATCTTTTTGATGAGCGCAGAGAACTGCTCGCGCTCGGCCTTGTTAAGACGTCCTAAAAACGCCTCATCCACCTCGTTGCCAACCGGTTTACAGCCCGCAAGCAGGGCTTCACCTTCTGGGGTCAGGAAGACAAACCGGCGGCGCTTGTCGGCCGGATCGTGCTCGCGTTTCACCAGCCCGCGCGCCTCCATGCGGCTGAGCATCTCCGCCAGGGTTGCTTTCGTGCTGACCGCCACTTCGGTCAACGCCACCTGTTCAATACCCGGATGCTCGGCAATAGAGCGCATCA
Source organism: Enterobacter sp. A103 (assembly GCF_034427535.1). NCBI lineage: Bacteria > Pseudomonadati > Pseudomonadota > Gammaproteobacteria > Enterobacterales > Enterobacteriaceae > Enterobacter > Enterobacter sp. A103. The sequence goes on along the minus strand of NZ_JAXQPQ010000009.1, from coordinate 19,192 downwards.
CCGCATACTGTGGCTTGGTCAGTTCCGGTAAGGCATGTTGCCACTGCGCGGTATGCTGTTGAAAAAGCTGACGTAACAGGTGGAACGCCTCTTGTCTTAGTTCCATGAACACTCCGACGGAAAAAATCTCTCCCCTATGATAGCCGCTATTGCTCTCAATTTTAACGCGGCATCTTTTAGCCATTCGTGTGATCGTATACGAACGATCTTGTCAGGTAAACGATCCTGGAGTAGCTTATTTATAATGTTCGTACACGAACAAAATATTGAGGTGATGAATGAGATTGATAGTGGGAATGACGGGGGCAACGGGCGCACCGCTGGGCGTGGCGCTGCTGCAGGCGCTGCGGGAAATGCCGGAGGTGGAGACGCATCTGGTCATGTCTAAGTGGGCAAAAACCACCATTGAGCTGGAAACGCCCTACACCGCGCAGGACGTTGCTGCCCTGGCTGACGTTGTCCACAGTCCGGCTGACCAGGCCGCCACCATCTCCTCCGGCTCGTTTCGCACCGACGGCATGATCGTCATTCCCTGCAGCATGAAAACGCTCGCGGGGATCCGCGCGGGCTACGCCGAAGGGCTGGTGGGACGCGCGGCTGACGTGGTGCTGAAAGAGGGGCGCAAGCTGGTGCTGGTTCCGCGTGAAACGCCGCTCAGCACCATTCATCTTGAGAACATGCTTGCACTTTCCCGCATGGGCGTGGCGATGGTGCCGCCCATGCCTGCGTATTACAACCACCCACAAACCGCAGATGACATTACCCAGCACATCGTGACCCGCGTGCTCGATCAGTTCGGGCTGGAGCATAAAAAGGCGCGCCGCTGGAACGGGCTGCGGGAGGCGAAACATTTTTCACAGGAGAATAAAAATGGCATTTGATGATTTGAGAAGCTTCCTGCAGGCGCTCGATGAGCAAGGGCAGCTGCTGAAAATTGAGGAAGAGGTTAACGCCGAGCCCGATCTGGCGGCGGCAGCCAACGCGACCGGCCGCATTGGCGACGGCGCGCCCGCGCTGTGGTTCGACAACATTCGTGGCTTTACCGATGCCCGCGTGGTGATGAACACCATCGGCTCCTGGCAGAACCACGCCATTTCGATGGGGCTCCCTGCGAACACCCCGGTAAAAAAACAGATCGACGAATTTATCCGCCGCTGGGATAAATTTCCCGTCACGCCGGAGCGCCGCGCCAACCCGGCCTGGGCGCAGAATACGGTGGACGGTGAAGACATTAACCTGTTCGATATCCTGCCGCTGTTTCGTCTGAACGACGGTGACGGCGGTTTTTATCTCGATAAAGCGTGCGTTGTCTCGCGCGATCCGCTCGACCCGGACAACTTCGGCAAGCAGAACGTCGGGATCTACCGCATGGAAGTGAAGGGTAAGCGCAAGCTCGGCCTGCAGCCTGTTCCGATGCACGATATCGCCCTGCATCTGCACAAGGCGGAAGAGCGCGGTGCAGACCTGCCGATTGCGATTACGCTGGGCAACGACCCGATCATCACCCTGATGGGCGCCACGCCGCTGAAATACGATCAGTCCGAGTATGAAATGGCCGGCGCGCTGCGTGAAAGCCCGTACCCGATTGCCACCGCGCCGCTGACCGGCTTCGATGTGCCGTGGGGTTCTGAAGTGATTCTGGAAGGAGTGATTGAAGGCCGCAAGCGGGAAATCGAGGGGCCGTTTGGCGAGTTTACCGGACACTATTCCGGTGGCCGTAACATGACGGTGGTCCGTATCGACAAAGTCTCTTACCGCACCAGGCCGTTTTTCGAATCCCTTTACCTCGGCATGCCGTGGACCGAGATTGACTATCTGATGGGACCAGCCACCTGCGTGCCGCTCTACCAGCAGCTGAAAGCGGAATTCCCGGAAGTGCAGGCGGTGAACGCGATGTACACCCACGGTCTGCTGGCGATTATCTCCACCAAAAAACGCTACGGCGGTTTTGCCCGCGCGGTCGGTTTACGCGCCATGACCACGCCGCACGGCCTCGGCTACGTGAAGATGGTAATTATGGTGGATGAGGATGTCGATCCGTTCAACCTTCCGCAGGTGATGTGGGCGCTGTCGTCGAAAGTGAACCCCGCAGGCGATCTGGTGCAACTGCCGAACATGTCGGTCCTTGAACTCGATCCCGGTTCCAGCCCGGCTGGCATTACCGACAAACTGATTATCGATGCCACCACGCCTGTCGCGCCGGACACACGGGGCCACTACAGCCAGCCGGTACAGGATCTGCCTGAAACCAAAGCCTGGGCAGAAAAACTGACCGCGATGCTGGCAGCACGTCAATAAGGAGGAAAAGATGATTTGTCCACGTTGTGCCGATGAGCATATTGAAGTGATGGCGACGTCGCCGGTAAAAGGGGTCTGGACCGTTTACCAGTGCCAGCATTGTTTGTATACCTGGCGCGATACCGAACCGCTTCGCCGTACCAGCCGCGAGCATTACCCGGAAGCGTTCCGCATGACGCAGAAGGATATTGACGAGGCGCCGCAGGTGCCGACAATTCCGCCGCTGCTGTAAAAAAAAAGCCCGGTGGCGCTGCGCTTACCGGGCCTACGGTTTTGTAGGTCGGGTAAGGCGAAGCCGCCACCCGACAAAACAGACCGCAGAAAACTAAACCAGACTCTTCAACCTGTAAATCCACTCCAGCGCCTGACGCGGCGTCAGTGAATCCGGGTCGAGGTTTTCCAGCGCTTCCACCGCAGGCGACGTCTCTTCCGCAGGCACCAACAGCGACATCTGCGTACCATCAATCTGCGTCGCTGCCGCATTCGGTGACAGGCTTTCCAGTTCACGCAGTTTCTGACGCGCGCGCTTGATCACCTCTTTCGGCACACCTGCCAGCGCCGCGACGGCCAGGCCATAGCTCTTGCTCGCCGCGCCATCCTGCACCGTGTGCATGAAGGCAATGGTATCGCCGTGCTCCAGCGCATCCAGATGAACGTTCGCAACCCCTTCCATTTTCTCCGGCAGCTGCGTCAGTTCGAAATAGTGGGTGGCAAACAGCGTCATGGCCTTGATTTTATTCGCAAGGCTTTCCGCACAGGCCCATGCCAGCGACAGACCGTCATAGGTTGACGTTCCGCGCCCGACTTCGTCCATCAGCACCAGGCTGTGCTCCGTCGCGTTATGCAGAATGTTTGCCGTTTCGGTCATCTCGACCATGAAGGTTGAACGACCGCTCGCCAGATCGTCCGCTGCCCCGACGCGGGTAAAGATACGGTCGATGGGGCCAATCTCCACATTTTGCGCCGGGACGTAGCTGCCGATATACGCGAGCAGCGCAATCAGCGCCGTCTGACGCATATAGGTACTCTTACCGCCCATGTTCGGACCGGTAATGATCAACATTCTTCTCTGCGGTGACAGGCTCAGCGGGTTGGCTATGAACGGTTCGTTCAGCACCTGTTCTACCACCGGGTGACGGCCTTCGGTGATGCGAATGCCGGGCTTGTCGGTAAAGGTTGGGCAGGTGTAGTTCAGCGTTTCAGCGCGCTCTGCCAGATTCACCAGCACGTCCAGCTCCGCCAGCGCGCTGGCGCTCTGCTGCAGGTCGCCCAGGTGCGGCATTAGCATGTCGAACAGCTCGTCATACAGCTGTTTTTCCAGGGCCAGCGCCTTGCCTTTCGAGGTGAGGACTTTGTCTTCGTACTCTTTCAGCTCAGGAATGATGTAGCGTTCGGCGTTTTTCAACGTCTGGCGACGCACGTAGTGAATCGGCGCCAGGTGGCTCTGCCCGCGGCTAATCTGAATGTAGTAACCGTGTACCGCGTTATACCCCACTTTCAGTGTGTCGAGCCCAAGACGTTCGCGCTCGCGGATTTCCAGCTTATCGAGGTAGTCCGTCGCACCGTCGGCCAGCGCGCGCCATTCGTCCAGCTCCTCGTTGTAGCCTGGGGCAATCACGCCTCCATCACGCACCAGAACCGGAGGCGCATCGATAATAGCGCGCTCCAGCAGTTCGCGAAGCTCGGTAAATTCGCCCATGGTTTCGCGGAGTTTCTGTACCGGCGCGCTGTCAACGTCACCCAGCTGCGCACGCAGTTCCGGCAGCTGCTGGAAAGCATGACGCATCCGCGCGAGATCGCGTGGTCGTGCCGTTCGCAGTGCCAGACGCGCAAGGATACGCTCCAGATCGCCCACCTGGCGCAGAACCGGCTGCAGCTCGGTATAGCGATCCTGCAGCGCGGCAATCGTCTGCTGACGGCAAACCAGCGTCTCGGTATCGCGGATCGGCATATGCAGCCAGCGTTTCAGCATGCGGCTGCCCATTGGCGTTACCGTACTGTCGAGGACCGACGCGAGCGTATTTTCTACGCCACCCGCCAGGTTCTGCGTGATCTCCAGGTTACGGCGCGTGGCGGCATCCATGATGATGCTGTCCTGCTGGCGCTCCATGGTGATAGAGCGGATATGCGGCAGTGCGGTGCGCTGGGTATCTTTCACGTACTGCAGGAGACAACCGGCCGCACATAGCCCGCGCGGGGCGTTTTCAACGCCAAAGCCAATCAGATCGCGGGTGCCAAACTGCAGATTCAGCTGCTGGCGCGCGGTATCAATTTCGAATTCCCACAGCGGACGACGGCGCAACCCGCGACGACCTTCAATCAGCGCCATTTCGGCGAAATCTTCGGCATAGAGCAATTCTGCCGGGTTGGTGCGCTGCAGTTCGGCGGCCATCGTTTCACGGTCAGCCGGTTCACTCAGGCGAAAACGTCCGGAGCTAATATCCAGCGTCGCGTAGCCAAAGCCTTTACCGTCCTGCCACAGCGCTGCCAGCAGGTTATCCTGGCGCTCCTGTAACAGGGCTTCATCACTGATGGTGCCAGGCGTGACGATGCGCACGACTTTGCGTTCCACCGGGCCTTTTGAGGTCGCCGGATCGCCGATCTGTTCGCAGATGGCAACGGACTCGCCCTGATTCACCAGCTTCGCCAGGTAGTTTTCTACCGCGTGGTGCGGGATACCTGCCATAGGAATGGGCTCGCCTGCCGATGCGCCACGTTTGGTCAGCGAGATGTCGAGCAGCTGCGATGCACGCTTAGCATCGTCATAAAACAGCTCGTAAAAATCGCCCATACGGTAAAACAGCAGGATTTCCGGATGCTGTGCTTTCAGCTTCAGATACTGCTGCATCATCGGCGTATGTGCGTCGAAATTGTCGATTGTGCTCATGGAGTTATGATGTCCATTTCTTTGAAAATAAACCGTTTTGATGGGCTCAATGGCCGTTTGTTCCTTCTATTGTCGCATGAAAAAAAGGTCCGGCGCAGAAAAATGTCGTGGCTTTACGAGGCATCTTCCGCCATTAATTCGATGACAATTTTTCCATGCTCCACGCCCACCCTGACTCGGGAATGGGTCGTAAACCCCGCCTTTTCAAGCCAGTCACCTTTTAAGCTCAGCGCCGCATGTACGCTGTAGCGCTTCGGTATCTTTGTATTGCGGTCTTCATGGCGCTTTCTAAAATATCCCACTTTCAAATGGCGATAGGGTTTGCCGATCGTGAGCTCTTGCATAGGGTCTCCAGACAACACGGAAAAAGGTCATTTCTGATGCCTGTATAAAATACCAGTGATTGTTCGCCGGTGCAGGGCTAAAACTGGAATCAGCCTTCAGGAAACGAAATGCAACCGCTGAAATCCAGTGTTGAAAGGTGTATTATCGATGCACTTTATTATTCGGTAATCCGCTATGTCCGGTAAACGCATCTCACGAGAAAAAGAGACCATCGCGAAAATGATCGCGTTGTATGAAAAGCAGTGCCCGCAGGCCTCTCAGGAGGAAGGGTATTATCAGGCGCTCAACGCGTATGCCGATAAGCGCCTGGATAAATGCGTTTTCGGTGAGGAAAAGCCGGCCTGCAAGCAGTGTCCCGTACACTGCTACCAGCCTGCCAGACGTGAAGAGATGAAGCAGGTTATGCGCTGGGCAGGCCCGCGTATGTTATGGCGTCATCCTATTCTTACCGTTCGCCATCTGATGGATGACCGTCGTCCCGTGCCGGAACTGCCGGAGAAATACCGTCCGAAAAAGTGATCGGTTCAGCGTCTCAGCGGGCGGCAAATCACCTTCAGGGCCAGCGCGCTGCTGAGCGGGAAGAGGGCCAGCAGCAGCCAGGGGTACATCGCCTGCGTTGAGGGCACCAGCGCGCGGTCCAGCAGGCTGCCAAACACCAGGTTTCCCGCCAGTACCGCTATGCCTCCGGCGGTGGCGAGTGCGCCGTAGTGCGCGCCAAGCGTGGATTCCTCCGTAAACCGAGGGATCAGATCTTTAGCCGATGGCACCAGCAGCATTTGCCCCAGCGTCAACAGCGTCACAAAACAGACAGAAGGCAGTAAGCGCAGCCAGCCTTCCGGCGGCGTCATCGGGGCAAACGTCGCCACGCTCGCAAATGCGGCTGACAGCAGCAAAAATCCCACCGGCAGAATTCTCACCGCGCCCACGCGACGGGCGAAGCGCGCCAGCGGCAGCTGTAAGGTGATGATCAGAACGGAGGCCAGCATAAAAAGCGGGCCGAGATCTTTCTCGTTACCGCCAGAACGCTGGATTTCCACCGGCAGCGCCAGATAAAGCTGGTTATAGCTTAACAGCCACGAGCTGTAGGCAATGATAAAGGCGACAAAGCGCGGCTGGCGGAACGTTGTCCACCAGGGCTGTATTTTCAGCGTTTGTGAACGGTGGCCAGCAGCAGGCAGGCAAAAGAAGAGCACCACTAGCGCAATGATAAAGACGCCAGCTCCCGCCAGCGCCACCTGACGAAAGCCGAGGCCGGTGAGCAGGGCGCCAGCAACCGGGCCCAGTACCGCGCCGAGCTCTCCGCAGACGGCAAAGAGCGCAAACCACTCCGCGCGGCTGCGTTTGCCTTTTGTCTCGCTTTGAGTGCCCGCTTTTGCCAGCAGTGCCTCAATTGAGGGAGAAAATAACGCGCCGCCAACGCCCGTCAGACACGCGCCCAGAATAATCGGCCACAGGGATTCCCCGAAGGCCAGCAGCAGATAACCTGAAACACGAACAATACAACCGCTCAGGATAATCACTTTCGCGCCAAACCGGTCCGAGAGCGCACCGCCAACGATAAACATCCCCTGTTGCGAGAAGGTACGCAGGCCCAGGATCAGCCCGATCAGTCCGCCGGAGAGCAGCATGTCGTCGCGCAGGAATATCGCCAGGAAGGGAACGACGGCGTAAAAGCCAATGTTGAAAACAAACTGGCTACCCAGTAAGACGGGCGGCCAGAGCGTGGCGGCAGGGCGAAGGGGCATCGTCGTTCACTCGTCCCTAAACGATAAAGTGGATGTGCTTTTTGCCATGGAACGGCGAGATCTCGATTTTGGTTTTCACCCGGAAGACATCCCACAACAAAGACTCGGATAAGATGTCCTGCGGTGTCCCCGTCGCCACAATTTGTCCTTTCTGCATCACAATCAGCGAGTCGCAGAACATCGAGGCGTGGTTGAGATCGTGGATAGCGACAATGCTGGTGACCGGTAATTCGCTGATCAGCTGCATCAGCTGCATCTGATGATGAATGTCCAGGTGGTTGGTCGGCTCGTCCAGCAGGATTTCCGTTGGGGTCTGAGCCAGGGCGCGGGCAATATGCACGCGCTGGCGCTCTCCGCCGGAGAGGCTCAGCCAGCCCTGGTCGCTTTTATCCAGCATATCCACGCGCTGCAGGGCGGCAGTGACGGTTTCGTCATCGTGGTTGCTCCAGTTGGAAAAAGCGGAGTGGTGCGGAATACGCCCGAGTTTCACCACGTCGCGCACGCGCATGTTGGCGTCCGTCATGCCGTGCTGCTCGACGAAGGCGACCCGGCGCGCCAGCTGCTTTTTGGCGATGCGGGAGATGTCCTGGCCGTCCAGCGTCACACAGCCAGCATCCGGGCGGCGCAGACCAGCCAGAATGCGCAGAAGCGATGATTTACCGCAGCCGTTAGGGCCAAGCAGCCCTACCGTTTCGCCCCGTGACACCTTCAGCGAGACGTTGTTAACGATGACCTTTTTGCCGACCTTCCAGGTAATATTTTCAGCGCAGATACTCATCACTTATTCCTTGAACGGTAGATAATCACGGCAAAGAAAGGCACGCCAACCAGCGCGGTGACCACGCCGACGGGCAGGCTTTGCGGCGCAATCAGCATGCGCGAGGCAATGTCTGCCAGCACCATCAGGATCGCCCCTGCCAGCGCGCTGGCAATCAGCAGCGTGCGGTGCAGCGGCCCGAACAGGAAACGCATCACGTGCGGGACCACCAGCCCGACAAAGCCGATTGAGCCCGCCATGCTGACAATCGTCGCGGTAATCAGCGCGGTAGTGGTAAAGAGCGTCAGGCGCACCCACGGGACGGCAATACCTAAAGAGGCCGCAGCGTCATCACCGAACGTGAAGGCATCCAGCGCCCGGGAATAGTAGAGGCAAACGGCTAATCCAGTCAGCACCACCACCAGCGCCAGCTGGAATTCCGGCCAGCGAACGCCGCTGAAGCTGCCCAGCAGCCAGAACATCACGTCGCGCGCCTGCTGGGCGCTGGCGGAGGTGCTGATGGTGTAGGCAGTAATGGCGTTGAACAGCTGTGAGGCGGCAACGCCAGCCAGAATGGTACGTTCATTTCCCCCGCGCGCGCCGTTCGTCAGAAACGCGACAAACGCAAAGGCGGCGAACGCCCCGGCAAAGGCCCCGGCAGACAACGACACCGCACCGGTGCCAATCCCCAATACGACGACCGACACCGCCCCGGTTGAGGCACCTGCCGACACGCCGAGCACGTAAGGTTCCGCCAGGGCGTTCTTCAGCAGGCTCTGCAATACGGCACCGCAGATGGCCAGCCCCGCGCCGCAGCAGGCCGCCACCAGCGCGCGGCTCAGGCGAAAGTCCCAGATCACGCTCTCATAGATGCGGGTGAGCGGAACCTCGGTGAGCCCCATTTTATTGCTGATGGCGTAAAACACCTTATCCAGCGGGATGGACAGCTCGCCGACGCTGACGCTCAGCGCGATCGTCAGAAATAACAGTACCAGGGCGAGCAAACCCGAGGTCGTCAGAACCAGGCTCTGCCGGGCCTGAAGAACGGCGGTTGTCATCAGTTCAGCCCCAGCTTTCTGAGCTGTTCGCCGACCTGCCCAGCCCCGTAAATCGTACGGATCGTCGGGTTCATCGCCTGGCCGTCCATCACCACGATATGGCCTTTTTTCACCGCGTCCAGCTGGCTGACCGCCGGATCGCTCTTCAGGAATTTGATTTTTTCTTCCGCGTTATCCAGCGCCCAGCGGTTGCGGTCCAGGCTGGACACCACAATGACATCCGGATTGGCGGCAATAATGCTTTCCCAACCCACGGTTGGCCATTCGGTCTCGGACGTAATGGCGTTATGGCCGCCCATCAGGCTGGCGATAAACCCTGAGGGGCTATTTTTACCGCCGACGTAGGCGTCTGCAGAAGGGGATGAACTGGAGAACCAGAAGACAAACGAAAGGTCTTTGTTACTCTTGCCGAATTCCTTACGCAGGTCGGCCTCGCGTTTTTTGAAATCGGCAATAACGGCCTGACCGCGGTCTTCAACGTTAAAGATTTTGGCGAAATCCTCAATCTCTTTATAGAGATACGTCATATCCCACAGCTTCTGGCGGCTGCCGTACATATCGCCTGTGGCTTTTTTGGTCGCGCACATGCCCGGCGACACGTAGCTGTTCACGCCCAGGGTCATCAGGTCTTCGCGTTTTGCGACCTTACTTTCAGGCCCCAGCAGCAGCGGGGACTGCGCGGGGACAAAGTCAGGATTTTGCGCAAGAACGGATTCAAGGGTCGGGATTTCGACCGTCAGGGTTTTGATTTTTGCGTTCTGTTCCGCCAGCTGCGGCAGCACTTTGGTCGGCCAGAAGGCGCTGGCCTTCACCTTATCTTCCAGGCCCAGCAGGAGCAAAATTTCGACGGTGTTCTGGCCCAGGGCCACGACGCGTTCCGGCGCTTTGGTGAACGTCTCTTTGTAGCCACAGTTTTCAATCGTCAGGGGATAGGTGGTTGCCAGAGCAGAACCGACCGACGCAATCGCCAGGCCTAACGCGCAGATGACCTTTTTCATGAAACGCTACCCTTCATTAAAATTATTATTGATGCAAATGAAACTCATTATTAAGGCGGAATTTTATACAGAGGAAACGATTTTGTGTCAATGAGGGACAATTGCGCAGGGGAACAAAAGGCGGTGTCAGAAAAACACCGCCGGAATAAGGTCTTAAATGAGGCTCTCTTTATCAATCCCGAGACGCTTCATGCGTGACAGAAGGGTGGTGCGTTTTAACCCCAGGCGCTGGGCGGCACCTTTTGGCCCGGCGACCACGCCGTTGGTCTCTTTCAGCACGCGCATAATGAGCTGATATTCATCTTCTCCCTCTTTCGCTGTCTCGGCGGCGGGCGCGGTCACGTCAGGAAGCGTAACCTCAGGCAGGGAGAGTTGCAGCACGTTACCGCGCGTCAGCAGCACCGCGCGTTCGATGACGTTTTCCAGCTCGCGCACGTTGCCGGGCCATTCCATCGATGAAAGAGTGCGCAACGTCTCGGCAGGAATACTGTCGATGTTGCGCCCCATCCGGCGCGCGATCTTCGCGGTAAAGGCTTTGACCAGCAGGGGGATATCTTCCGGGCGCTCGCGCAGCGGCGGCAGGAAGATCGGGAAGACGTTCAGACGATAGTAAAGATCGCTGCGAAACTCGCGGTCGGCGACCATTTTTTTCAGGTCACGGTTGGTGGCCGCAATCAGCCGCACGTCGGTCTGGATAAGCTTGTTGCTGCCAAGGCGCTCAAACTCCTGCTCCTGCAGGACGCGCAGCAGTTTCGGCTGTAGCTCAAGCGGCATATCGCCCACTTCGTCGAGGAACAGCGAGCTTTTGTCCGCCAGCTCAAAACGGCCCAGCCGCTGGCTGCTGGCCCCGGTGAATGCACCGCGCTCGTGGCCGAACAGATCGCTTTCCAGCAGTCCCGCAGGCATCGCGGCGCAGTTCATCTTCACCATCCGTCGGCTGTTGCGGTTGCTCAGGTTGTGGATGGCGCGGGCTATCAGCTCTTTGCCCGTGCCGGTTTCGCCCAGAATCAGCACCGTGCTATCGCTTTGCGCCACCATCTCAACCTGCTTAAGCACGCTGTACATGGCGTCGCTGCGCCCGATGATTTCACCAAACTCGCTGTCCACGTTGTTGAGCTGTTCGGTCAGGGCCAGGTTCTCATCCACCAGCCGCTCTTTCAGGCGATGAATTTCCTGATAGGCGAGGGCGTTATCCAGCGCGATGGAAATACGCTCGGCAATCTGGCGCAGCAGCTTCAGGTTGGCGGTGGTAAACACGCCCTCCTCGCACTGCGCCAGCTTTAGCACGCCCAGCATGGTGTTGCCAGACATCAGCGGCAGCAGACAAAGGGTCTGAATTTTATTGCCCCAGGTGTTAAACAGCATCCGCTCGTACGGCGCGACAGGGTCCTGCTCGTTCAGGTTGAGCAGGAGGATCTCTTTGCTCTTGAAGACCCGCTCGGAAAGGGTGCCCGCTTCGTCCACCTCGCTCTGCTCGTGCGCCGGGTTGGCTTCATCGAGATAGTGCGTGGAGTAGATGTTCAGCTTGCCCTTGCGATGGCCGCGCAGCGCAATGCTGATGGCGTCGATTTTGAAATAGTGGTGGATCTCTTTCGAGACTTCGCTGACCAGCTCGTCCATGTCCAGGCGGGAGAGCACGGCGTTGGTGATGGCTACCAGAATGCGGAAGTTGTCGCGCTCGCGGCTCAGCAGGTCGTAATCAACGTTATTGGTCACGCGGCTTTGGATCTGCTCCGCGACGACGGCCACAATCTGGGTAAAGGTGTGCAGGCGCTCGTATTCCGCCTCGCTCCAGGGCTGGTCGGTCGTGCGGATAAAGTCGCAGCCGCCAAAAATCTGGCCCTCAGCCGCCAGCGGCAGCATGCAGTAATGCCCGAAAGGCTGATAGAGGTCGCTTTCCGCCAGCTTCGGCCACGCCTGGCGGAACTCCGCAAAGTTGCAGTGCAGCACTTCAGGCCGGGAGAGTATGCGGCGCACCGGGCCGTGCGCAAGATACGTTTCGTCTTCGTATTCAAACGTTTTGCCATTATCACGCGTCGAGTAGTAGCTCGCGCGCTGCGTTCCGCTATGCCAGAGCACAATCGCGGCGCTGTCCGCCAGCGCCGATTGCCTGACCAGCCGCGTCAGGGCATCGCTCAGCGCACCGAGATCGGGCTGCTGTAAAAGTGTGCGCGTGATGTCAAACAGGCCCTGCTGTCCAAGATCGCTCATCGGTGTATACGGCATATTGCTTTCCAATAGAAACTGGCAAAAAAGAGACATTCAGTGCTGACCGCTTTTGGCGCGGTTCTAGCAAATACGGGGTAAGGGTTCCGCATGCGGCAGATCCAGCGTCCGCTTCACGCCATACAGCCCGGCCAGGCGCACCCCTTTGCGCTCAACCACTTCACCAATCATCGCCGCCTCTTTTCCTGACGGATGAGCCCGCAGCTGTTCAAGAACGGCTTCCGCTGACGCGCGTTCAACGCCAATCACCAGTTTGCCTTCGTTGGCGAAGTTGAGCGGGTCAAGGCCCAGCAGTTCGCAAAGGCCGCGAACGGCAGGCTTAACGGGCAGGCTGCGCTCGGTGAGTTCAATCCCGTACCCGCAGCTTGCTGCAAATTCGTGGACCACGGCGTTCACGCCGCCTCGCGTCGCGTCCCGCAGGGCTTTCACGCCGGGAATACCGCGCAGCGTCTGGATCAGCGGGGTGAGCACCGCGCAGTCGCTGCGCAGTTCCCCGTCCAGCCCCAGACCTTCGCGCAGGTTAAGGATGGTCGCCCCGTGGCAGCCCAGCGTTCCGGTCACGATCAGCACGTCGCCCACGCTAAGATGCTGTGCCGCCCAGTGAATACCGGCGGGGATCGCCCCCATGCCGGCGGTGTTGATAAACAGCTTGTCGGCCGCGCCGCGCTGCACCACTTTGGTATCGCCGGTGACGATAGCTATCCCCGCCTCGCGCGCGGTCTGCGCCATGCTGTTGACCACTGCCGTGAGCGTCTCCATCGGTAACCCCTCTTCGAGGATAAACCCGCAGGAGAGGTAGCGCGGAATGGCGCCGCTTACCGCCACGTCGTTGGCCGTGCCGCAGACGGCGAGCTTGCCGATATCGCCGCCGGGGAAGAACAGCGGGTCAATCACGTAGCTGTCGGTGGAGAACGCCAGCCTGTCGCCCTGCGCGGTGAGGGTCGCGAGGTCAATGCGCGCCTGGTCTTCCTGTTCGGCGAGCCAGGGGTTGTTGAAGGCTTCCATAAACAGCCGGTTAATCAGCTGCTGCATCGCCTGTCCGCCGCTGCCGTGCGCCATTTCAACCGTATTCATGCTTCACTCTCCTGGTTGCGATACTGATACCACGCGGCACACGCCCCTTCGGAGGAGACCATCAGCGCGCCAAACGCCGTTTGCGGGTTACAGGTATTGCCAAATAACGGGCATTGATGCGGTTTGCATTTACCGGTGAGCACGTCGCCGCAGCGGGCCCGGGGATCGTCGCAAACCTGCTGCGGCTGCGGGCGGAAATGCGCTTCGGCGTCGAACGCGCGATAGGCCGGCGTCAGGCGCACGCCGGATTCGGCAATCAGACCCAGGCCACGCCATTCGCTGTCGCCCTCAACGCTGAACACGTCGGCTATCGCCTGCTGCGCTCGTTCATTTCCCGCATCCGGCACCACGCGGCGGTACTGGTTTTCCACTGCACTCAGGGCCGCTATTTTCTGCTCAACCAGCATGGTGACACCTTGCAGTAGATCAAGTGGTTCGAAACCAGCGACCACTAACGGACGATTGTACTGTTCAGCGATAAAACCGTAGGCGTCTGTGCCAATTACCATGCTGACATGCCCCGGTGCCAGAAAGGCGTCAATGCCGTTTCCCGGCTCTTCCAGCAGGCTGCGCAGCGTGGGGATGAGCGTAATGTGCTGGCAGAAGAAGAAAAAATTCCTGACGCCGCGCGCTTTCGCCTGCTGCAGCGTGATGGCGGTGGCGGGCATGGTGGTTTCAAACCCCAGGCCAAAAAACACCACCTTGCGCGCGGGGTTGTCCTCCGCCAGCGTCAGGGCATCCATCGGCGAATAGACGATCCGGATGTCGGCCCCGCGCGCTTTTGCCTGCAGCAGCGAGCCGTTTTTCCCCGGCACGCGCATCGCGTCGCCAAAGGTGCAGAAAATGACGTCGGGCTGGCTGGCAATTTCAATACAGCTGTCGATGCGCCCCATCGGCAGCACGCACACCGGGCAGCCGGGGCCGTGGATAAACTCGATGTTCTCCGGCAGCAGCTGGTCGAGGCCAAATTTGAAGATGGCGTGCGTGTGTCCGCCACACACCTCCATGATCCGCAGCGGTCTCTCTTTGGTGTAGTCCAGCAGCGCCGCGCGCGTTTTCAGGTGCCCGATAAGCTGCAGCACCTGCTCCGGCGCGCGGTATTCATCAACGTAACGCATGGCTAACGCTCCTCGCCGTACAGCAGCGCGCCCACGTCCGGCTCCACGTCGAACATGTTTTGCAGGGCATCCAGCGTGTCGCGGGCTTCCGCTTCGTTAATCACGCTCATGGCAAACCCCACGTGGACGAGCACCCACTGGCCGAGACGCGATGCGCCCGTTTCATCGCTGCTGCCCACCAGCGTCAGGTCCACGTCGCGCAGGATGCCGCAGACCTCCACTTTGGCCTGGTTCCCGTCAATGGAATGGATTTGTCCCGGTACGCCTATGCACATCGTTCACTCTCCAGCCAGTTCAGCCAGGCGTCCATGCCGTCGCCGCGCGTGGCGGATACCAGCAGGATCTCAATCTCGGGATTCACTTCCCGGGCGCAGGACAGGCACTTATCCACGTCGAAGTTCAGGTACGGCAGCAGGTCGACTTTGTTCAGCAGCATGATGGACGCGGCGGCAAACATATGCGGGTACTTCAGCGGCTTGTCTTCGCCTTCGGTCACCGAAAGCACCGCCACCTTGTGGCGTTCGCCCAGATCGAAGCTCGCCGGGCAGACCAGATTGCCGACGTTTTCAATAAACAGAATGCCGTTATCCGCCAGCGGCAGACGCGGGGCGGCGTCGGCAATCATCTGCGCATCCAGGTGGCAGCCTTTGCCGGTATTGACCTGAATCGCCGGGGTGCCGGTTTCGCGAATGCGCGCCGCGTCGTTAACGGTTTGCTGGTCGCCTTCAATCACCGCGCAGGAGACGCGCCCGTTCAGGCGTTTGAGCGTTTCCGTTAACAGCGTGGTTTTGCCGGAGCCGGGGCTGGAGACCAGGTTCAGCACCAGCTGTTTGCGGGCGGCAAAGCGCGCGCGGTTGCGGGCGGCGATCTGGTTATTTTTGTCCAGCACGTTGATTTCCACCTCCAGCATCTGGCGCTGGCTGATGCCCGGCGCGTGGGTACCCGCTTCGCCGTGGCCGTAGTGCAGATCGCCCGCAGCGGAGCGCTGCGGGGCGAAGGTGATACCGGTTAAAGCCGCAGCTGGCCGCGGGGCAGGCGAAAAGGGCGCGGAGCGAAACGCGGAATGGGGACGGTGTTCATCCCCTTCTATATACAGGTTGCCTTCGGCGCAACCGCAGGTGCTACACATACTTTACTCCTTCTCGATTTCGAGGCGTTGGATCTGCATGCCGTCGTCCGCCACGATGCGAAGACCGGTGCTCTGACACTGCGGACAGCGCTGAACCTTTGATGACAGCAGGGTGACGTACTGCTGGCACTGCTCGCACCAGCACTCCGCCTGCTGCTCTTCAATATGGAGCTCGCAGCCTTCCGCCAGCGTGCCGCGACAAACCAGCTCAAAACAGAAATGCAGGGCGCTGGGCTCGACGCAGGAAAACGCCCCGACCTTCAGCCAGACGCCGGTGACGCGTTTCGCGTGGTTTTGCACTGCCTGCTGTTCGATAAGCTCCAGGGCCCGCTGGCAGAGGGTGATTTCGTGCATGACGCCTCCTCAATGAATTGCGCCATTGAATGCAATAACGGTGCCAGCTTGATTTTTGTTAAGGCGTGACGATGTCAACGCTGTCGAAATGACACGTCGACACCGCGGCGTTGACAGCGGTTTTGTAATTAAATCTATTTAAAATCAGCAATATAAAAACTGGCATGGAATCTGCTTAACAGCCGCTATCTCCATTAACCGGATACCTTCTATGACTATTTGGGAAATCAGCGAAAAAGCGGATTACATCGCGCAGCGTCATCAGCAGCTGCAGGACCAGTGGCACCTCTACTGCAACTCTCTGGTTCAGGGCATAACCCTCTCGAAAGCGCGTCTTCACCACGCGATGAGCTGCGCGGCGCAGGGCGACATGCGCTTCGTCCTGTTCGGCCATTTCATCATCAACGTTACCCTGGCGGATAACTTCAACAGCCACACCATTGAGTACCACCTCGAGACAAAAGACGGAGAAAAACAGTGTATTGCGAAGGCGCAGCTGATGGCCGATGGCATGGTGGACGGCCACGTCAGCAACCGCGATCGCCAGCAGGTGCTGGAGCACTATCTGGAAAAAATCGCGCCGGTCTATAACGGCCTGTACGCCGCCGTTGAACACGATCTCCCGGTCAACCTGAAGCAGCTGATGGACGGAAATGCCTCAGCGAACGTGGCCTGACTCCTGCGTGTCGAGAAGTGTCGACAAGACAGTTTTTCGTCAAAAATGACTATCACCAGAGGATAACCCGGTGAACCGTTTTGTAATTGCCGACTCGACGGTCTGTATTGGCTGTCGAACCTGTGAGGCGGCGTGTTCGGAAACACATCGCCTGCATGGGCTGCAGTCCATGCCGCGCCTGCACGTCATGCGTAATGAAAAAGAGTCTGCCCCGCAGCTCTGCCATCACTGTGAAGACGCCCCCTGCGCGGGTGTCTGCCCTGTGAATGCCATCACCCGCGTTGATGGCGCTGTCCAGCTGAACGAAAGCCTGTGCGTAAGCTGCAAGCTGTGCGGCATTGCCTGCCCGTTCGGCGCGATTGAATTTTCCGGCAGCCGTCCGCTGCATATTCCGGCGAACGCCAACTCGCCAAAAGCCCCGCCCGCGCCACCGGCTCCGGCACGTGTAAGTACGCTGCTGGACTGGGTGCCCGGCATCCGTGCCGTTGCGGTGAAATGCGACCTGTGCAGCTTCGATGAACAGGGCCCGGCCTGCGTGCGCACCTGCCCGACTAAGGCGTTGATTCTGGTTAACATTCGCGACATCGCCCGTACCAGCAAGCGTAAACGCGAGCTGACCATCAACAGTGATTTTGGCGACCTTTCTCTGCTACAGGCGCTTAACGAGGGGGCGAAATGAACGCGGCGATGATGATTACCAGCGCGGTAGCCTGTTTTGCTGCCGCCGCTGTTCTGGCGCTGATCTTCTCATTCCATAAAACTCTGAGCGGCGCGATCGCCGGGCTCGGCGGGGCGGTTGCTAGCCTGATGACGCTGGCGGCAGGCGGCGATGTCCTGCTCGGCGGCCGGTCCGCAGAGGCCGTGATGCCGCTGATTCGCCACACGGTTGCGATCACGCCGCTGAACGCCATCTGGCTGGTGACGTTTGGCCTGTGCGGGCTGTTTATCAGCCTGTCCAATATCGACTGGCACCGCCATCCGCACGCCAGGGCTAACGGCCTGCTGGTTAACCTGCTGATGGCGGCGGCGGTCTGCACCGTTATCGCCAGCAACCTCGGCGCGCTGGTGGTGATGGCGGAAATCATGGCGCTGTGCGGCGTGTTCCTGACCGGCTGCAGCACCTCCGGCAAGCTGTGGTTTGCGCTGGGACGCCTCGGGACGCTGCTGCTGGCGCTGGCCTGCTGGCTGGTGTGGCACCGCTTCGGCACGCTGGACTTCGCTGCGCTCAACGGCCATCCGCTGGGGAACGACGTCTGGCTGCTGGGCGTGCTCGGCTTTGGCCTGCTCGCCGGGATTATCCCGCTGCACGGCTGGGTGCCGCAGGCGCATGCGAATGCCTCCGCGCCCGCCGCCGCGCTGTTTTCTGCGGTGGTGATGAAAGTGGGTCTGTTCGGGATTCTGGCGATTACGCTGACCGGCGGACAACCGCCGCTGTGGTGGGGCGTCGTGCTGCTGGTCGCCGGAATGATTACCGCGTTCGTCGGCGGCCTGTACGCGCTGATGGAGCACAATATCCAGCGCCTGCTGGCGTACCACACTCTGGAAAATATCGGCATTATCCTGCTCGGCATTGGCGCGGGCGTGACCGGGCTGGCGCTCAATCATCCGGCGCTGATTGCCGCCGGGTTTATCGGCGGTCTTTATCACCTCGTCAACCACAGCCTGTTTAAAAGCACCCTGTTCCTCGGCGCGGGCAGCGTCTGGTTCCGCACCGGTCATCGGGATATCGAAAAGCTGGGCGGGATTGGCAAAAAGATGCCGGTGATTTCGCTGGTGATGCTGGTCGGGCTGATGGCAATGGCCGCGCTGCCGCCGCTGAACGGCTTTGCCGGGGAGTGGGTGATCTATCAGTCCTTCTTCGCGCTCGGCCAGAGCGACGCATTTATCGCACGCCTGCTCGGCCCGCTGCTGGCGGTCGGTCTGGCGATTACCGGGGCGCTGGCGGTGATGTGCATGGCGAAAGTCTACGGCGTGACCTTCCTCGGCGCGCCGCGCACCCGCGAAGCGGAAAATGCCTGCTGCGCACCCTTGTTGATGGGCATCAGCGTGGTCGCGCTGGCGCTGTGCTGTATCGCGGGCGGCGTCGCCGCGCCGTGGCTGCTGCCGCTGCTGGGCAACGCTATTCCTCTGCCGCTGACCGTGGCGAATACCACCGTCTCTCAGCCCATGATTGCGCTGCTGCTGATTGGCGCACCGCTGCTGCCGCTCGTCCTGATGCTGTTCTTCAAACGCGACCGGCTCGCCTCCCGCTCGCGCGGTGCGGCGTGGGCCTGCGGCTACGAACACGAACAGTCGATGGTTATCACCGCCCACGGTTTTGCCATGCCGGTGAAGGAGAACTTCGCCGCCGTGCTGAAGCTGCGCCACTGGCTGAACCCGGTAGGCTGGGTACCCGGCTGGCAGAGCGCCGCCGCACCCGCGCTGTTCCGCCGTCTGGCGGTCATCGAGCTGGCGGTGCTGGTGGTCATTGTGATTTCACGAGGAGCCTGACATGAGTCTGTTACTGGCAATTCTTCAGGCGCTGGTG
>NZ_JAXQPQ010000008.1:0-150394 GCF_034427535.1 Enterobacter sp. A103 | reverse complement strand
CGATAACCGCAGCGTGCTGCAGGGGCAGGCGGTTAACCTCAGCGCGGGCGGGCAGCTCAGCAACAACGGACAAATCACCACCGGCGGCGGCACCAGCACGCTCTCCGGCAGCAGCGTGGCGCTCAATGCCGCGGGCACGGTGCAGGGCGGGGGCGACATCACCGTCGCCAGCCGGAGCAACATTACCGTCGACGGCTTCACCGGCACGCGCGGCTCGCTGACCCTGAGCGCGCCGGGGTCCATCGTCAACACCGCGCTGCTGTACGCGGCGAATAATCTGGCGCTGTTTGCTGACAGCATCACCAACCGGCGCGGCGACATCATGGCGGGGAACAACCTGTGGATGCAGCGTGATGCGGCGGGGAATGCCAACAGCCAGGTGGTGAACACGTCGGGGAATATTGAGACGCAGAATGGGGATATTACGGTTAAAACTGCCAGCCTGTTAAATCAGCGTGATGGATTAACGTCAACCACAACAACAAGTGCGTCGCCAGCGTATGGTTGGGTTGGGCAGGCAACTGTTGACATACCTGTGTCGGTTCTCGGAATCGATACGCTTGTTCGGGATAAATACAGCACTTATACCCATGACGGTTCAGGTACATGTGGAGGAGTTCCCTGTTTCTTGTATGAGGATACCCATTACTATTACAAACCAATTACAGGCTATGAAACACGTAAATATGCACTAAATCAGATAGCGCAGGTTGTAAATGCTGAGGGTGGAAGCGCTCGTATTTCTTCCGGGCGTAACCTGACTATCACTGCCGCAGAGTTGAACAATCAGGCGAGTACAATCCTGGCGAATAGCAATATTACGCTTGCAGGAAACACGCTGAATAATCAGAGCTATCAGAGCGGAACTTATACAGAATATGCTGTATATAAATATGTAAGCCCCTCATATGGCGGGGGTTCTCCTGGCTCCTACTCTCCAACCCATCGCAATACTTACTACGACAATGACGTAACCTATGTATTAGATGGGCATGTCACAGAAAGTGAAAATGGTGAAACATACCGCGCCGTCATCCAGGCGGGCGGCAACGTCACCGCAAACTTCACCAGCAACATCAGCAACACTAATACCACCGCCAACGCGGGCGGCGTCAGCAACGTTATCTCCACCCCGTCGCTGAACACCCTCAGCAACCAGACTGTCGGCAGCGGCGTTCAAAAACAGGGCCTGAGCGCTACCGGCAGCGTGGCGGTGACCTCGCCGCAGTGGAACGATCGGCTTCAGGGGGCGCTGCAGCAGCTTAACGGCGGCGGCGCGCTGGAAAACGGCGGCGCGTCCGGCACGCCTCTCAGCAACGTTGCCACCACGCAGAAAGGCAACGCGAACCTTGGTCAGCTGGGCGCGCTGGCGAACGCCGGGGTCACCACCGCCGATCTCCGAACCGCGCAGGGCGGCGCCGTCGGGCATTATCAGGGCCAGCGCGTCGATACCAGCGCTTACCCGCTGCCGTCGGGCAACAACGGCTATTTTGTCTTCTCCGACAACCCGAAAAGCCCGTACCTGATCGGCATCAACCCGAAACTGAACGGTCTCGGACAGCTTGATCCCGCCCTGTTTGCCGACCTGAACGCGATGCTCGGGATCAAACCGTCGTCCACGGCGCCGCAGGAGACGCGGCTGGCGTTTACCGACGAGAAGCAGTTCCTCGGCTCGTCCTATATGCTGGGGCGCCTCAACCTGAACCCGGACTACGACTACCGCTTCCTCGGCGATGCGGCGTTCGATACCCGCTACGTTTCCAACGTGGTGCTCAACCAGACCGGTAACCGCTACCTGAACGGCATCGGCTCCGATCTGGATCAGATGCGCTATCTGATGGACAACGCCGCGGCGGCGCAGCAGTCGCTGGGCCTGCAGTTTGGCGTCTCGCTGACCGCCGATCAGATTGCCGCGCTCGACCACAGCCTGCTGTGGTGGGAGAAAGCCACCGTCAACGGCGAAACGGTGATGGTGCCGAAGCTCTACCTGTCGCCGAAGGACGTCACCGTCAACAACGGCAGCGTGATCGCGGGCAACAACGTCGCCCTGAAGGGCGGCAGCATCACCAACGGCGGCAGCTCGCTGCTGGCGAAAAACAGCCTGACGCTCGACAGCCAGAACAGCATCAGCAACCTCAGCAACGGCCTGATGAAAGCGGGCGGCGACCTGAACCTGAGCGCCATCGGCGATATCAATAACATCAGCTCCACCATCAGCGGCAAAACGGTCGCGCTGGAGAGCCTGGACGGCAGCATCAACAACCTGACGCAGGTTGAGCAGATTGATATCAACGCCGGCGGGAAGTACGGCAACATCGGCCTGAAGGACACCCTGCTGGGCAACACGGCGTCGATTACCGCGCAGGATGGCCTGTCGCTTGAGGCGGGGAAAAACATCACCGTCACCGGGGCGAACCTGGCCTCCGGCGGCGATATGCTGCTGAACGCGTGGGGCGATATTGCCGTCAACGCGAATCAGATCAACGACGCATTCAGCTCCAGCCGGGAGAAAACCAGCCGTTCCTCCGTCACGTATCAGGGAAGTAACGTCAGTGCGGGCGGCAACCTGCTGGTGAATGCCGGGCACAACCTTGACGTGACCGCCAGCGACCTGAAGGCGGGCGGCAGCGCGGGGCTGAGCGCGGGCAACGATCTGAACCTGAACGCGGCACAGACCAGCGAAAGCAGCCGGAAAGGGAAAAGCGAATCCCACAGCACCGGGCTCGACCGCACCACGATTTCCGCAGGCGATAACCTGGTCCTGAAGGCCGGGCAGGATATCAACGCCCGGGCCGCCGCGCTGGCGGCGGAGAAAAACGTCGGGCTGCAGGCGGGTCGCGACGTGAATCTGGCTGCGGAAGAGACCACACAGGGCGACAGCTATAGGTCAGGCAAGAAAACCGTTATTAACGAATCGGTGCGCCAGCAGGGAACCGAGATCGCCAGCGGGGCGAATACCCAAATCCTCGCCGGACGCGATGTCACCACCGAAGCCGCGCAGGTGACGGCGAAGGGCGATATCGGCGTGGCGGCAGGCCGCGACGTCAGCCTCAATACCGCAACCGAAAGCGATTATCACTACAAAGAGCAGACCAAAACCAAAAAAGGTTTCCTCAGCAAGAAAACCACCCACACCATCGAGGAGGACAGCGCGACGCGTGAATCCGGCTCCTTGCTGAGCGGCGATAACGTGCAGGTGGTGGCGGGCAATAACCTGCGGGTGTTCGGCTCCGCCGTGGCGGGCGATGGCGACGTGCAGCTTAAGGCGGGCAACAATGTTGATATCGTTGCGGCCACGAACAGCGACACCTCCTGGCGCTTTAAGGAAGAGAAAAAATCCGGCCTGATGGGCTCGGGTGGGATTGGCTTCACCATCGGAAGCAGCAAAAGCACGCACGATCTCCGTGAGAAGGGCACCACCCAGAGCCAGAGCTTCAGTACGGTGGGCTCGACGGGGGGTAACGTCGCGATTTCTGCCGGAAACCAGGCCCATGTCGGCGGCGCGGATCTTATCGCCGGGAAGGATTTAAGCCTCAGCGGCGACAGCGTCATCATCGAGCCGGGGCACGACAGGCGCACCCGGGATGAAACCTTCGAGCAGAAGAAAAGTGGGCTCACCGTGGCGCTCTCCGGCACCGTCGGTAGCGCTATTAACAATGCCGTGAGCGCGGCGCAGGAGACCAAAGAGCAAAGTGATGGCCGTCTGAAAGCCCTTCAGGCCACCAAAACGGTGCTGTCCGGCGTGCAGGCCGGGCAGGCTGCGGATATGGCGGCAACCACCGGCGACCCGAACGCAATGGGTGTGAGCCTCTCGCTGACGACCCAGAAGTCGAAATCACAGCAGCATGCTGAGAGTGATGCGGTGGCAGGCAGCACGCTGAACGCAGGCAATAATCTCTCCATCACCGCGAACGGCACAAACAAAGGCGCGAACAGCGGCGACATCGTGATTGCGGGCAGCCAGCTGAAAGCCGGGGGTGATACCACGCTGGATGCACAGAACGATATTCTGCTGTCCGGCGCGGCGAATACCCAAAAGACCAGCGGCAAGAACAGCAGCAGCGGTGGCGGTATTGGGGTAAGCATCGGTGCCGGAGGCAACGGCGCGGGTATCAGCGTGTTTGCCAACGTTAACGCCGCGCACGGCAAGGATAAAGGTAACGGTACCGACTGGACCGAAACCACAATCGACAGCGGCAAAAACGTCACCCTTAAAAGCGGGCACGACACCGTGCTTGATGGCGCTCAGGTTAACGGCAATAAAATCGTGGCAGACGTTGGTCACGACCTGCTGATGCGCAGCCAGCAGAACAACAGCGACTACGACAGCAAGCAGACCAGCGTTGCGGCCGGGGGCAGCTTCACCTTCGGCACCATGTCCGGTTCAGGCTATATCAACGCCAGCCAGGACAAGATGAAGAGCCGCTTTGATTCGGTGGCCGAACAGACCGGGCTGTATGCCGGGGATGGCGGCTTCGACATCACCGTGGGGCATCACACCCAGCTTGATGGCGCGGTTATCGCGTCCACCGCCACGCCGGACAAAAACAGCCTCGATACCGGAACGCTCGGCTTCAGCGATATCCACAACGAAGCGGACTTTAAAACCTCGCACTCCGGTATCAGCCTGAGCGGCGGCGGCAGCTTCGGGGATAAATTCCAGGGCAACCTGCCGGGTGGCATGATCTCCGCTGCGGGTAATAAAGGCCATAAGGAAGGCACCACGCAGGCCGCCGTGGCAGAGGGCTCCCTCACTATCCGCGACAAGGCAAACCAGAAGCAGGACGTGGCCGAACTGAGTCGCGACACCGAACATGCTAACGACAGCATCAGCCCGATCTTCGACAAGGAGAAAGAGCAGAACCGCCTGAACGCGGTTGGGATGATCAGCGACATTGGTAGCCAGGTGGCGGATATTGCCAGGACGCAGGGTGACCTGAACGGGCTGAAGGCGGCCCAGAAAGAAACCGGCGCAACACTCCCCGCAAACGCGACAGAGAAACAGCGCCAGGATTATCTGGCGAAACTGCGAGATACCCAGGCATACAAAAACGTGATGGTGACGTACGGAACCGGCAGCGATATGCAGCGCGGCATCCAGGCGGCCACGGCAGCGCTGCAGGGACTGGCGGGCGGCAATATCGGAGGGGCGCTGGCGGGCGCGTCGGCACCGGAGCTGGCGCATCTGCTGAAATCGACAGAGGATAACCCGGCTATCAACACGATTGCGCACGCGATACTGGGTGGCGCAGTTGCGGTACTGCAGGGGAATAGCGCAGCGGCGGGTGCGGCAGGTGCCGCGACGGGTGAGCTGGCTGCGCATGCTATAGCCAGCCTGCTCTATCCGGATGTGAAAGACCTGTCGACATTGAGCGAAGATCAAAAGCAGACGGTCATTACGCTGGCATCTGTATCGGCGGGGATGGCTGGTGGGTTGGCGGGAGGTAGTACGGCTTCGGCAGCTGCTGGGGCGCAAGGAGGAAAGAACGCGGCTGAGAATAATGCTACCTCCATTCCTCTCCCCTCTGGCCTGAATAACTACATGAACGCCGTGGGTTCATGGAATCAATATGCCGAAAATAAGGGCTTATCTGTAGAAGAAAAACAGGCAGGTTTGGATAAACTGGCGAAAGGCGACTTACCTGAGGGGGCTAACATCACAAAAGTGATTGTCGAAGGTTACCAGGATGGGGTAATGATCGGAGCCGCCTGGTATTTAGGACCTGCGGCGTCGGTGGGTAAAGTTGTTGGCGGGGGAGTGATTGCGGAAATCGCCAACGGAGGGTACCAGTGGTTTAACCTGAGTCAGCCAGGCAATGAAAACAAATCGTGGGATTATAAAAGCAGCATTAGTGCTGGCGTGGGGGGGATGCTTGCTCCGGGAAGGAATACCTGGCAAAACATCGGCATAGCTATGGGAGGGGCATTCTTTACTGATGGCCCAAATACGGGATCGCTTATTGGTTCAGCATTAGGTTCATGGGCTGGCGGTAAACTCGGTGAACTAGCACCTTTCCCAGGGGAAGTTAATGATCTGATAGGTGGTTTGGGAGGGGAGTTAATCGGCGATAAAGTTAAGGATAAAGTTAATGGCAAATAATAAGGCGTTTCATCGGGCTACGTTTTTGGTTTTTCTGCTTAGTACCTTTTATTACGGTGTGTTTTTTTTTGCATTTATTTTTATTGTAAACAATGTACTGATCGAGTTTATAAGTTCTGGAAAGATTGATTTATCATCAAAATCATTAATTTATCTATCTGTGGTGAGCGCTATAGTTGGCGTCGCCGCTGGTGCCAGAGTATGGCTCTTTGCAAAGTTAGATGAACGCAAAGCTAGAAAATCATCCTGAATATATCGCCACTAATTGACAGACCAATCCGGGTTGAATGGACATTTGATATGCCTGGGAAATATTCTTTCCAGGCATAACTTCGCTACAAACGAGACTTTCCTTGCGATTTTTTCTAACCGACCTACCCCAGCCTCTCCACCCTAGTCCCCCCCTCCACCATTGACAGCTGATACAGCGAAAACGACCTCTGCTTCTCAATCAACTTCGCCAGCTCCGGCGAGTGGCTGGTGAGCCAGATCTGCGAGTAGCGGCTGGCCTCGGCGATTAAGCTCGCCAGCGCGGGAAGCATCTGCGGGTGCAGGCTGTTTTCCGGTTCGTTCAACGCGATAAACGCCGGTGGGCGCGGGCTTAACAGCGCCACCGTCAGGCACAGAAAGCGCAGGGTGCCGTCGGAGAACTCCGCCGGTTCCAGCGGCCTGCTCAGCCCCTCGCGCTGCATCATCATGCGAAAACGTCCGCCGGTGTTGTCGCTGTAAAACACGCAGCCGGGGAAGGCCTGGTCAAGGATGCGCATCAGCAGCAGCTCGTCGCCGATCTCGACGATGGTCTGAAACGCGGCCGCCAGGTTGGCGCCGTCGCTGGCCAGCACCGGGGAGCGGAAGCCGACCTGCGGGGCGCGCATCGCCGAGCCAGACGAGACGGAAAACTCATGATAAAAGCGCCAGTTACGCAGGGACTCGCGCATCTGCGACACTTCCGGGTAAAGATGCGGTTCGCCGAGCTGCCCGAACACCGATTCGTTCTCGTACAGCGTGCCGCTATGGGTCACTTTCTCGTGATGCACGTTGTTGAGAAACACCGCCTGGTTCTTACGCTTCATCAGCTGTGACGAAGGCCGACGGTGCTGGCCGCTCAGCCAGATGGACTCCTCTTTGATCACCGGGTCGAGCTGAAACTGCGAGGGATAGGGCAGCTTCTCCACAAACCCGACCTGCAGCTCGTATTCGTAGGTCTCTGTTTCCACCGCCAGATTCATCCGCCGCAGCTGGTCGCTGCGGGTTTTACCTGCCCAGAACACCTTCAGAATGCCGCCCTCGTTTGCCAGCGCCTGGGAAAATTGTCCCTGGGCGGCGCTGTGCATCAGGTGTATCGCCTTGTAGATATTGGATTTCCCGGTGCCGTTCGGCCCGAAGACGATGTTGAGCTGCTCCAGCTCCAGCGACATGTCGCGGATGGAGCGGTAGTTTTGAATGTGCAGGGTGTTGATCACAGGCAGGCCCCTTTTGCAGAATAAGCCTGTATATAATCACAGTCTTTGAGATGAAATGCAAAAAAGAGACGACAGTGAGGATGTCGTCTAAACGGGGTACTGCTTTGGGCCTCTACGGGTCAATGGGGCCTTCGCATTTTTATGATCACTTGACTGCCAGACGCAGACCCAAATCATCAGGATAGGGATCAAAGTAGTTTTGCGTCATCAGATACCGGTCGGGGTATTCGGCCAGGTAGTGCTTCAGCAGCGTGATCGGGGCGAGAATAGGCAACTGTCCGTTGCGATAGTGCAGGATCACGTCGCGCAGCTCGCCGCGCTGGCGGGTGTTCAGCTGGTTACGGAAATACCCCTGAATATGCATCAGCACGTTGGTGTGATTCTTCCGCGAGGCGGGTTTTTTCAGGATGGTCATCAGCTTTTCCCGATACGCCACGAAGAAGGCGTCCAGGTCTTCCCACTCGTGCAGCGAGGCAACGAACGGGCCGATTTCGCGGTAGCCCGCCTGATGGTGCGCCAGTAGCTGAAGCTTATAGCGGCTGTGAAAATCCAGCAGCCCACGCCGCGTCAGACCTTTGGCGCGCAGCGTGTTTAGCTCGTGCAGGGCAAATACCCGCTCGATAAAGTTTTCCCGCAGCACCGGGTCGTGCAGCCGACCGTCTTCCTCGACGGGCAGCCACGGGTAGGTTTCAAGAAGGGCGGCGGTGAACAGCCCGACGCCCTCCTTGCGGCCCC
Organism: Enterobacter sp. A103; assembly: GCF_034427535.1. Taxonomy (NCBI): domain Bacteria; kingdom Pseudomonadati; phylum Pseudomonadota; class Gammaproteobacteria; order Enterobacterales; family Enterobacteriaceae; genus Enterobacter; species Enterobacter sp. A103. The sequence goes on along the minus strand of NZ_JAXQPQ010000008.1, from coordinate 142,096 downwards.
GGTTGCCGTTTTCATCGTACAGCCGCACGCGTTCCAGGCCGCAGCTTGGGGATTTTGCACAGACGATAAATCCCGACAGATCGCCGATTTTTGGCAGATAGTCCGCCGTAAAGTCGGCCATTTTCTGCGTGAGGTCATCATGAGGCGGCTTGCTGAAACGGAGCTGCGTTTCGCCGCTGTCCGTCAGCGTCAGGCGTATGGCCGGGCGAGGCGTCGGCAGGCCGATGGCCATTTCAGGGCAGACGGGCCTGAAATTCACCCACTGGGCCAGCTCATCCATGACGAAGCCCATACGCTTGTGTCCGCCGTCAAAGCGAACGGCGGATCCGGTCAAACATCCGCTAATACCGAGCACAGGTTTCGTTGTCATGGTGTAGTCCTCCCGTTCATATAATTAAAACTTACACAACATGACTAATTTGTCCAAGTATTAGCGGAACTATTTTTTTTATTCCTTTAAAATCAATGCGTCTTAACTGCCCTTGTAGGTCGAGTAACCGTACTGGCTCAGCAGAAGCGGGATGTGCAGCTTCTCGTTGGTGCGGGTCACGGTAAACAGCACCGGGATCTCCGGGAAGAAGGAGTCCAGCTTTTTGCCGTGGAAGTACTCTGCGGTTTTGAAGGTCACTTTATACACGCCAGGCTGCATGTCTTGATCCTGCGGATAGAGCGATTTGATGCGGCCGTCGTGGTCGGTTTTACCGCTGGCAATCGGGGTCCATTTGTCCTGCTGCTGTTTCTCCAGCGTAACGGTCACGTCTGATGGCGGCATCCCGGTTTGCTGGTCGAGAATGTGGACGCTCAGCGTGCCGGCAGGGGCGCTAAAGGCAGCAGGGGCAAAGGCCATCGAGGCCAGGATCAGCAGAGGGGCAGTTTTTTTCATGGTGTTTTCCTGTTGAGTTATTCGTTACAGGAAAACGTTAGCATCTGCGGCGCGGGAAAATATTCAACTTTTCGTGAAGATTCCCGCAGGAGAAAATTATCAGAGGATAATCACTTCAAGCGATACCTGCTGCTGCCACTGCTCCACCTGTTTTTTCCGCCCGGCGGTGAGTTTGCCGCTGGTGACCAGAAGCCATTTGCGCTCCGGGAAAATTTCCGGTGCCAGCGCGTCAGGCGGAACCGGCAGGATGTCGATTCGGTGGCCCTGCCCGGTGCGCGTTAAGGCTTCGAGCCAGATCTCGCACGGGTCGTTCAGGTGCCAGCCGCTGAGCAGAATGTTATCGCCCGGCGCTTTTTTATCGCCTTCGAGGCAAAACGAGGTGTAGGCGATGATGATGCCGTCGAGGATCGCGCGCAGGGTCATGGCGGCGGCGACGTTGGCCGAGACCTGGCTGCGCAGCGGGCGCAGCACGTTCGCGACCAGCTCCGGCCTTGGGTATTCGCGTCCGGCGTCGTAAATCATCTGGCGCAGGGACTCGACCTTGCCGTCCTGCAGGCGTTGCAGCATGTTCTGCTGCAGGGTTTGCCAGTTGTTGGTCCGACCCGGCATCGGGCGTTCCAGCAGCGGTTTGACCTGGCCGATCGGGACGCCTTTTTTGACCCAGTCGAGAATTTTTAGCGCCTGCTGGACGTCCTCGTCGCTGTACTGGCGGTGGCCGCCTTCCGTGCGCTGTGGCTTGAGTAAACCATAGCGACGCTGCCACGCCCGCAGGGTGGTGGCGGTGATGCCGCTGAGTCTGGCGAATTCGCCGATGGAGTAAGCCATGTCCGTGTCCAGAGTGGAGGAATACTCTCAATATACTACGAATTTTCCCGAACGGGATGAAGCGCCGAAACGGTGCACTACACTTAACGTCCAACCGTGCAAATGAAAGGAATTCTCATGAAGCTATGGCCTGTAGTGACCGGTGTTGCCATTGCGCTGACGCTGGTCGCCTGTAAATCCCCCACGCCGCCGAAGGGCGTGCAGCCGATTTCCGGTTTTGACGCCAGCCGCTATCTTGGCAAATGGTACGAGGTCGCCCGTCTGGAAAACCGCTTTGAACGCGGGCTGGAGCAGGTAACCGCCACCTACGGCAAACGCAGCGACGGCGGCATCAGCGTGCTCAACCGGGGCTACGATCCGGTGAAGAACAAGTGGAACGAGAGCGAAGGCAAAGCGTACTTTACCGGCGAGCCAACCACCGCCGCGCTGAAGGTGTCCTTCTTCGGCCCGTTCTACGGCGGCTATAACGTGATCAGGCTGGACGATAAGTACCAGTACGCCCTGGTCAGCGGCCCGAACCGCGACTACCTGTGGATCCTGTCGCGCACGCCAACCATTCCGGATGCGGTGAAGCAGGATTACCTGAACACCGCGCGCGGTCTGGGCTTCCGAACCGATCAGCTGGTGTGGGTGAAGCAGTAGCCCTACTGGTAGGAAAACGTAATGCTGGCCAGCGCGTTGGCCGAGCCGGGGACCAGTTCGCCGGTTCGGATGTACTGCGCCTGGAACGGTAACGTGAGCGTCTGCGCCGCCGTGGTGCTCTGGATGAAGAACTGGCCGGTCGCACCCGCGGCCGAGCTGTCCGGCCCCATCGTCAGCGGCCCGCTGCCGTTGTAGAAAAACTGCACCCCAACGCCGGACGCCGTGGAATCTCCGGTCAGGGTCACCACCGACGAGGTGTTCGACGGCGTGGTCTGATCGGTCATCACGGCGTGAACCGCTACGTTCGCGTCGCAGGTCAGGCCGACGGTAAACGTCCCCGATGGCGACGTGCTTCCCACCGTGGGCAGGGGGCGAATATCAATGGTGCCCAGCGCCACGCTGGCGTTTTTGCTGCCGACCGTACACCCGCTGGCGGTCACCGTGATGGTGGTCGGGCTGATGATCACCTGCGCCGTTTTCGTTTCGTTGTTATAGGCGGTGAGCACCGCGGCGTTGATGGTCGGGATGTTATAGACGCCGGATTTCAGGGCGGCACCGGTTTTAATAAAGGTGACCTTTGCTGACCATCCCAGATCCTGGGCAAACCCACTGGTGCCCTCTGCCGGGTAGCTTTGCGTGATACCGGTTTGCAGGGGAATATATTGCGTACTCTTAAAATCCTTCAGCCCGATGATATACCCCACGCCCGGTACGCCGGTCTCAAAAATGGTGTAATTCGCGCCGTCGACGGTGACCGTCGCACCGCTTGAGATGGCGCTGCTGCTGGGCTGCAGCGTGCCTTTGTTGCAGGTAAAAATAAGCCCGCACCAGAACACCTGCTGCACGCTGGCGGTGGCGCTCCAGGTCGAGCCGATAATGCTGCCCGGCACCACGGAATCCGCTGGCCCGCTGTAGGTCATCGGCTGAGGGGAGAGCGTAATGTCCGATTTCCAGTCCAGAGCCTGCACGCTGGCGCAGAAAAGTAATCCGCTGAGAAGAAACGCTAAACGCATCATAGATACTCCGTTGTCCAGGTGGCGAGGGCTGACACATCACCGGCGCTCACGGGTGCGCCAGTGGCAACCAGCTGCGCGTAGAAGGTCATCTGTACGCTGTCATCCCCCGCCGTTCCGTATGCGGTGGTCTTTGTATTCAGGGGAATGAGTACGCTCTCTTTATCGAGGATCTGTACCGCCACGCCGGTAGCGCCACCGTCGGCAATTTTCAGCAGCTGCGGGTTGGCATCATCCGGCGTACCGCTGAAGCGGATTTTTACGCCAGCAAAGGTTGGCCCGCACGCTTCAAGCCTGAGCGTGAAGGGCGTTTTGATATTGCTGACGGCCCCGGCACGGCTGAACTGTTTAATACCAATGGTGCCCAGCGGCACGTTCTGCTCCCCGGAGTCCTGCGCCACCACGCAGGTGTTGCCGATCAAATTGCCGGTGACGGAAACCAGCACGTCATATCCGCGAACGGGGAGCGTGAAAACCAACAGCAGCGCAAGGCAGCCGATCCGAAGCGTTACTGACATACCACCTCCTGAGAATAAAGACCGGTGCGGACGTTATAGTTCTGCTTGTTTAAGGCGTAGGTAATGGCGCAGCGCTGGCGGCTGCCGCGGCCCCACACGGCGTTCAGCGTGCCCTTCTCTGACAAACCGGAGAGATACAGGCTGCCGCCATCGCCAACGATGCCGCTGGTTTTGTCATCATCGAGCGAGACCAGCGTGCCGAAGGGGAGCACGTCGTTGCCGTGACGTACGATAAACATCGCTTTTGCCCCCTGGTGCGTGGTGAAGGTGGCGCGAACCAGGGCGCCATCGGTAGGCGTTTTGTTGGCGATGGCGTTTTCCAGCTCCACGTCGTTGCCGGCGGTCGTCACGTCCAGCGCGACCTGGTTAACGCGGTACGGCGTGGCGTACGGGATCACCGCGTAGCCACGGCCGTCCGTTTTGATGCCCTTATGGTTAAGCACGGCGACATTGCTGGCCCCCGGCGCTTTCACCAGAATGTTGGTATTTCCGAGCGGCTGGCTCAGCGTCAGGCCATCTTCATGCACTACCGCGCCGCCGCTGATGCCGTAGCTGAGGTTGCGGGAGTCGCTGGCGTAGCTGTAGCCCAGGTTGTAGTCTCCCCACGCGCCTTCGTACTGCAGGGTGGCATCGCCGCCGTAGTGCTGTCGGGAGCTGTAGCGCTGGTTGACGCTATAGAACAGATTCTCCTCACCCGGCAGGTAGCCGCTCACGCCCGTGCTGGTGGTTGTGCCGGTGGAATCCGCATGGGTCGTGGTAAAGCGCGCGCGGGTCGACAGCGTCGGGTTGCCCAGCGGGACCGAAATCGACATCGACAGGATGTTATCTTTCTTGTCGTCATACAGGCTCGAGCTTCGCTGGACGCTGACGCCAAGCGACACGTTGCGAAACGTGGCGTTCCACGCAAACTGCAGGCTTTGCGTGGTATTTGACGTGTTCCAGTAGGTCTGCTGATCCCACGACAGCGACAGCGAGCCGTATTGTCCCATCGGCTGCGACAGCAGCAGCTGGTTTTTTGCCTTACGCGACATGCGCAGGTTGTACACGGTGTCGTATTGGGTGGTGACGGTGCCATCGTCTTCCACCGTCTGCTTTGGCGATCCGCCCGACATGCCTTTGTACGTGGTGTCGCTGAGGGTATAAAACCCTTTCGTGGAGTAGCGCAGCGAGAAGAAATTCACCCGCGTGCCAATGTCGTTCAGCAGCTTGCTGTAGCGCAGGCGCACCGAATCACCGGTATAGTGCCGATCGTCCGCCAGCTGGCTGCGGGCGTGGGTCAGGTCGATGGAGTAGGCGCCAAAGCGGCCGAGGTTTTGCCCAAAACCGAGGGCCAGGCCGTTATAGCGATCGGCAAACTGCGCCCCGCCGTAAAACGTCAGGCCGTATCGCCAGCCGTAGAACAGCTCGCCCTGCGCGAAAGCGGGCGTGTCCTGATTGCCCGTCGGACGGTATTTCCCGGCGCCGAGGGCATATTTCACCTGTCCGTTACGCACCAGGTTCGGCACGCTGGCAAAGGGGAGCGTGTATTGCGTTTTGCTGCCGTCGTTCTCCTGAATGGTGACCGCCAGATCGCCTCCCGAGGAGGTCGGGTAGAGATCTTTCAGCACAAACGCCCCCGGCGGGACGGAGGTTTGATAGATGATGTTGCCGTTCTGGCGAACCGTGACCGTGGCGTTGCTGCGCGCGATGCCGCGAACTTCAGGTGCATAGCCGCTGAGGCTGGCGGGCAGCATGTTGTCATCGGTTTTCAGGGCGATACCGCGCAGGCCCACGGAGTCGAACACCTGCGCCGAGGTGTACGTTTCCCCGGCATACACCTGCGCGCGCAGGGCGTGAATATCGCGCTGCAGCCAGGTCTGCACGTGGGTGAGCTCATTGCTGTCTTTGGTCCACGTGGTGAAATCACGCAGCCGCCACGCGCCCAGGTTGACGCCGCTGTTGAGGCTCGCAAACAGCTGCTGTTCCCGCGTGCGCGTCTCGCCGCGATACTCATTGTTCGAGCCATTGACCACGTAATTCAGCCACGCGGCAGGAATGCCCGCCTCCCAGCTTTCCGGGCTGACGTACCCGCGCGGCAAATTGCGCATCGCACTTTGCGGTACGGTGAAGCTCAGGGTGAGCGTCTTCTGGTCCAGATCAAACTGCGTATCCGCAAATGCCTTCGTTAGGAAGATGCAGCGCTGCGCCAGCGGCAGGTCGCCGCCCTTCGCCTGATGGCTATCGATGCCCAGCGCGGCGAATTGTTCAGGCGTGAGGCAGGGCAGCGCTTCACCCGTGCCGTCTTCAGCAAGGCGGAACGTGACGTTTCCCGTGAACGCATAATTCGTATTGATATACACGTTGAGGTTGTAATCACCCGGCGGCAACGCGCTCCCGGCGTTGACCCAGGCGAGATCGGCGCTGTTTGCGCTCTCGCCGTTGAGGAACGCGGGGTTAAATTGCAGCTCGCTTTCAGCAGCCACGGCTTGCCGAATCACCAGGGAGATCACCGTGGCGCACAGGATTTTTATTTTCACGTGGTCACGCCTTACTGTTTTTATTATTGGGATAACGACGCGCGCGTGGCGGGGGTCCATGCCCCGTAATCGTTAATGGTCTGATAGCTCATGCTGCCCGCATGGCTGAAGGTTTCGGCCAGGGTCACGCTGCCTTTCGGGGGCACCATCACCGGCTGCACCGGCATACCGTCAATTTTCACGTTGATGGTGGTGAGGTAGTACGGCGTGGGGTTGCTGAGCGTGACTTTTCCGGCGCGGTAGGCACCGGCCAGTTTTTTCCACGCCTCTCCCGGGCTCTCGCTGAGTCCCTCCGGGCGATAAAAGACCTTGATGCGGTTAGCCGACGCAAACTGCAGCGTATTCCCGGCGCCGCTTTTCGCCTGCTGGGGGATGGCTTTGACCGTCATCCAGTAGAGCGTCTCCCGATCCGCTGGCAGGGCTTTGCCGTTAAACATGATTTTCACCGCGCTTTCGCTGGCCGGTTTTATGACGTACAGCGGCGGCGTGATCGCGAAGTCGTTGGTGCGCTCGCCTTTCTCATTCTCCATCCACGACTGGATGAGGAACGTAGCGTCGGGATGGGTGTTTCTCACCTGCATCATGGCCTGGCTGGTGGCGCTGGAGTAGACCATTCGCGTTGCGCCCAGCCCCACGCCGCCGGCATAGACGGCGGAGGAACATAACGCACCCGCCAGGCAAATCCATGTGTTTACGCGCATAGTGTTTCTCCTGAAAGCTAAGACAGGCCCGGCCGCAGACCGGGCCTGAAGATTACGAATAGGTCACGGTGTAGGTTGCGACGGCGCTGGCATCACCCGCGGTGGCGCCGCCCTTCGGCGAGTAATATTTCGCGCTGAAGTTCAGGGTGTTGGCACCCTTACGCAGAGGGATGGCCGCAGCAGGTTCACCCAGGTTCACCACGTTGCCCTGCTCGTCATAAAGGCGAATAGCCACGTTTTGCGCAGAGTTGGCGCTGCCGTTTGCTCCGACGGACAAGCTATTAACATCGGAAGTGTCCGGCGTGCCGGTGAAGGTGACGGCCACGGTTGTGGCGGCAATCGGGTTCTCATCCGTAGAGGCTGAGGTATCGGCGATTTCGCAATCTTCCAGGGTGATGGCAAACGCTTTTGCCGTGCTGGCAACGCTGCCTGCCGTCTTCAGCGTTGCGGTACGCACTTCACCCATGTCCACGTCAATGTTGGCGCTTCCTGCGCTGATGGCGCAGGCGGAGGTCACCACTTTGCCGCTAAAGTTCACCGTGCCGCCGCTGGTGCCGGCAGCCAGGGCCGTGCCCGCTGGCAGTAATGCCGCAATAGCGATCGCGAGCAGCGTTTTATTATTGAATTGAGCTTTCATTGTCCTGATTCCATTATGGTGTTATGTCGAGATTTGCTCTGAAAGCAGCAGGTCTAACTGGTTAAAAAGACCAGCAAATCTGTCTTGTTCCTGAGCCCGAGTTTTCTTATCGCTGAGCTTTTTAACGCGCTGACACGACGGTAAGAAAGCTGCTCTGTTTCGGCGATGTAACGCATATCCAGACCCTTTCGCAGTTCCTTCAATACCCTCCATTCACCCGGCGTCAGCGATAACGCCGTGGGTTTTTTTAGTGGGCGATAACGGCTATCGACCATTTTTAATACGCTGGCTCGCCAGTGATAAAGCGGGTCCTGCAGCGAGAGATAGGCGTCTATTTCACCGCGTATCCACAGCCAGGAATTTGCCGGTGCGGAATACATGCAAATAAGTACGTCGGGATAAAGTACTTTCATCTTCCTGATATATTTCAGGCAGTCATATCCCGCGTGATATTTCTCCATGCCGGATAAAAAAATCACGTCTACCGGTGCGGCTGCGAGTATCGTTTCGATCTCCGCGTAATTATCGATCGATGCTGTAATCTGCATAGCCGGGACAATATTTTTTAATAACGCGGCGATCCCCTGGCGCGCAAAGTGATCTCCACCCAATAGCGCGATATTTAAATGACGTGTGTTGTTGAGCTTATTCGCCATGTCATTCCCTCGATTTATAATTGTAATGAGACTCGTCTGTCTGGCAGAACGATGCCTGTATTTTCGAAGCAATTAAGCATTGCACGGTGTGAGCCCACTATACTCAGGGCGTAAAAGAGGTAACCTGAATTAATCTTAATTTGTTTTAAGTACGGTTTAGGTGTAGCGTCAATTTCTCCTCGCTGAACCGGCTTTTGCTTATTTGCCTGTAAATAATCATACCGGTAGTTTTTATTGAAAAGTTGGCTTTAATAAATGTTTTGTAAGGAAATAGTCTGGAGACGTCATGCGACGAGGGTTGTTACTGACGGTGGCTAACAGTTTCGCACCGAAATTGTTAATTAAGACGACAGCTTTCGAATTGGTCGTAATTTCGAAACCCGCTGGCAGAGCGCGTCCTCTCTGCTTTTGATTAAAAAAACAAATTAAGCGCGCTGAATAATTCAGACAATGATGGCTAAAGCGTTCAACGGGCGCCTTTGTCGAGTTTTGTCAGTGTCAAGACGGCTTAAAATGGCGGTTAAGAAAACTTCAGACTGGTCAGATAAAGAGAAAGGAAAAATAAGATTTTTCGCCAGGCGCCAGGATATACAGTTGCGCATTTATCCGTCACATTAATCCTTACACAGGCGAGGGATACGCAGGTTAACCGTGAAGGGAATCTACTGGAGCAACAGGCGTTGACCGGAGGTATTTAGCCCATTCTATGCATAAGCATTACATTATTAATGGCCTGGTAGAGTTTCATCCAGCGGCCAGCACATTACGCGATCTCAACAATCCTGACCGGGTGGTGGTATTAAATTCCCCGGCGGGGCGCTGTTTGTTGTTATTAATAGAAAGAGTCGGAAGTATTGTGACTCAACAGGAGTGCATGGATATTGTCTGGCAGCGCCGGGGGATGCTGGTTTCGCCTAATACCTACTACCAGAATATTTCTATTCTGCGTAAGGGGCTGAAGAAAGTGGGGTTTGAAACCGATCCGATTGTCACTATCCCGCGCATTGGACTGACGCTCGCAAGCGATACGCAAATCACCGTTAAAGAGACGCAGCCGCAGGCTGATGAGGAAGAACGTGCTGCTCCGGATGCCGCCGAAGAGACCGTCGCCCCGACGGCCCCGACACGCCGCTTCTGGCTGCCGGGCGCGCTGGTGCTATTGCTGATGCTGGCTGGCGTGAGCGTTATCAGCCATAACCTGCTGCATGACAGCTATTTCGTCGACGGGTACCGCTTCGCGATGAAGATGGGCGAATGCCAGCTCTATTTTTCTCGCGATATTGAAACGCAGCGCGACAGGGATAAAGCCCTGGCCTATGCCGCCCCGTTTAAGGACCAGTGCGCTAACTATCCCTGGGTTTACGTCAGCGGCTACATCCTGCTGCCTCGCGCATCGGTCATTCGCTGTGACAGGCCAATGACGGAACCCAACCGCTGTATGTCCGATTATTTTATAGAGGATCGCTAGTATGGTTCGCTACCGTCAAACGCTTGTTGCGCTCTGCCTGTGCCTGTTGATGGGGGCTGTCGTGGCAGCGTATTACCTCTGGCATCGCCATTACATCCAGCCCTTTTCCTGCCAGGCGAACTTTATTCAGCATCACCGTGATGAAACGCTCTCGCTGTGGCTGAATTACACCGTGGAGGGCAACAGCGGAATACTCAGTATGAATGGCCGGTTGAAAAGCGATCCTACGAAGACCCTGAATCGCAAAGTTTTCTTTCAGATTGAGCGCAAAGACAGCGTCTATAATCTGACGTCCATACGCAATATGAAATTTCCGGACGACAACATCAGCGACAGCTGGCTGGAGAAGTACGAGCCCTTATTTTTTATCTATCCGAATAAGAATATTTATATGCGTATTAAGAAACAGCAGAATGAGAATTATTTATTTATTCTGGGAACGCTGCCGACCTATGTGTGCCACACGTCAAAAAACGGATAGCGACAGGGAGAAATGTTTTTAAGTTTTTGCGGGCATCATTTATGCTTGATTTAACAGCCAGGACCTATCTTAGGAAAATATAACAGCGGCAATAATGTTGCGATAATGTAATTATTCTTCGGCAAGTTAATGAAAAATATAATTGATGATAGCGTCAGTATGACGCCTGCACGGAATAAATCCCTGCATATGGGTTTACTCCTGTGGCCCCATTTCTCGCTTTTCGCATATTCAGGATTAATAGAGGCGTTACGTATTGCATCCAGCGTCCAGAAGCGTAGCCAGAAAATACGCTTTAAACTCAGCCTGATAAGCACCTATCCCGACTTACCGGTAGTCAGCAGCTCAGGGCTCAGCGTGCGGCCCGAGGCCGCCCATGCGCCGCCCGGCGACTTCGACTATATTGCGGCGATCGGCGGAGGTCTGGAGCATCTTCACCAGGGACACCGTGGCGACAGAGCGTTTCTCACGGAGGCTTATCACAACAACGTTCCCCTGATCGGTATTGGTACCGGCAGCTTTATTCTGGCGGAGGAAGGCTTACTGAACGAGCGCCGCGCCTCGATTCATCCTCATCACCATGACGTTTTCACGCAACGCTTTCCGCAGGTTTATGCTGAGCAAGGCCTCGATTTTATCGACGAAGGCGATGTGCTGACCTGCCCGGGCGGGATCTCAACGCTCACCCTGGTAACGGCGCTGATCCGCGCCCACGGGGGAGACGACATTGCGGCCACCACCTCCCGGCGGCTGTCCCTTCCTCCGCATGACGCCGCCACGCCGCGGCCCGCGAATATCGCCATGATCCCTGATTCACGGCTGCGCAGGGCGGTGACGATCGTCGAACAGTATCTGACTCACCCGCTGAACGCCGCCAGGCTCGCGCAGGACGTTAAGCTGAGCGAACGCCAGCTTAACCGCCTGTTTCACGCCGAGTTTGGCAAAACGGCGCGGGAATTTATTCGCAGCGCCAGGCTGCGCTATGCCTGCTGGCTGCTGAAAAACTCTCAGCAAAGCGTGACGGATATTGCGCGGCGGATGCGGTTTAGCGACTGCGCCCATTTTATTCGTCATTTTCAGACCGAGTACGGCTGCACGCCGGGGGTATGGCGCACGTCGCAGAACTGATGCACCTATTTCGTGCTTTCTTCGTAGGGTATTACTGGCTCGCCTGGATAGACTTCCGTTAAAAGCCTAACGGAGGGAAGACGACATGAACTGGCAGCCTTTTCGCGGCGATGCACCGGAAAATATGACGATTTTCAGCGCGTCATTTCCCGACGTCAGCGACCAGTGGCCGATGAAAGACGACGCTGCCCGTGAAATCGCCTCCCTTGACCGCGCCCTGAAAGCCGAGCCTGCGCTCCGGCCTCCGAGGGTGGAATACGACGAAGGGGGGCAGGCCGTGCTTGTCCCGCAGAACCGCTATTCCGAACAGGCCTTCCGCAACCGCCCGGCGCTCACCGCGTGGCGCACCCGGCTGGTGCCCTCCGCGCTGGCGCTGTTTGTGGTGCAAAACCCGCTGGAGGACCGCCTGCCCGACGGCACGAAAATGGACAGCGACAGCCGCCAGTGGTTTATCCACGCTAACGATGCGGTTGGCGTGCGATCCCGCGCCAGGGTGCTGGCCGCGCTGGTGGATAAGTACATTCATAATGAGAGCGAGAACAACTGGGTTAGCCTCGCGAGCGGTGCCGCCATCCCGGTGCTGGAGGCGCTGCGCGAAGCAAAGCTCGACGGCCAGCGTGTATATCTCACGCTGGTGGACAAAGACCCGGTGGCGCTCAGCTGGGCCGAAACCATGGCGGCGCAGGAAGGGATTGTGGTGGGCGAACAGCTGACGCTGCTCAGGCGCAACCTGCTCCATACGCTGGTGCGTAACGAGGACCTGCTGCTGGAGCTGGGCGAGCATCAGGCCGAACTGGTCGACGCGCTGGGGATTTTTGAATACTTCAACGATACCGATGCGGTGATTTTTCTCCAGCGCGCGCTGCGGCTGGTTAAGCCCGGCGGCGCGGTGATTGTGTCGAACATGCTCACCAGCAGCCCGCAAATTGACTTTGTGCTGCGGGGTATCGGCTGGGAGGATATTCACCCGAGATCGTTACAGCAGCTGCAGGATATTCACCTCGCGGCGGGCGTACCGGTGGAAAACGTCACCGTGGTGGTGCCGAAGGACGGGGTGTACGCGGTGATGGAGATTAAGGTTTAGCTCGAACGGTGTGGGATGACAAACCGCACAATCGGTTCCCTCTCCCTTGAGGGAGAGGGCTAGGGTGAGGGGGAACAGGGCGCAACAATATTTACCGTTCCTCAGTTGTTCGGTTAAACCGAACAACTGTCATGAAGGATTGACTCGTTTCCCTGTTCTCATTCCCAGGTGATGATTCTTACTTGCCATGATCTATCATTTGCCTGGTTTCCTGAACCAACTTTAGGGCCATTTCCTTGATACGCTCTCTACTTTCAGATGTACCAGAGTTTATAACTTCATTTAAGGTCTTCGTTTTATTGCCTCCATGCTTCTGGATACTTGATTTAATCTCTGCGCTCTATAATGATCCCCCCATGAAAATAGAAACCGCACTCCCTACACACTTTGAACGTCTGGTCGCGATCTGGGAATCCTCCGTCCGCGCCACCCATCACTTTTTACAGGAAAGCGATATTGCGGCGTTGCGCCCGCTATTGCTTAACGCCTATCTGCCTAACCTCAAGGTCGTGATCGCTCGCGATGACGCAGGCGTTATTCACGGCTTTTTAGGCGTGGATGAAAACCGCATTGAAATGCTGTTTGTTGATGACGCGAGTCGCGGGAAGGGCGTCGGGAAATTGCTGCTGCAACACGCCACCGCAGCGTTCGGCGCGAACGAAGTGGACGTGAATGAGCAGAACCCGCAGGGCGTGGGATTTTATCGCCATATGGGGTTTGAGCAGGTCGGGCGCTCGGAACTGGACGGGCAGGGGAATCCGTTTCCGCTGTTGCATATGCGGTTGGGTGAGCAGGTTTAACGCCCTCTCCCTCTGGAGAGGGAGTCTGCAAGCTAGTTACTGGTAATTTGCCCGATGATTACGCCACGCACTTTTTCGCCATCGAAGTAATAAGAGACCGTATTACTCTGGATGAATCCATTCTGTACTGGCGTCTCCTGATAAAAAAGCATCGCTTTCTTTTTGGCTATCTCTTTCTTGCCGAACAATGCGACTAAATTGCCATGCGTCGCATTTAATAATGGAACATTAGCGACCGAGACTCTGACAGGTTCCGTTGTTTTAGCACACTCGTTATGGATGCCATCTTTGGCTATAACTAGCGCAGTTAACAACCCTGCACCCATTTCGTTATCAGAAATGAACCAGTAATTCGTGCCATCGTCGTCATGAAGACAGACCCAGCGTGCGGAACTGTCTTTGTTGACCGGTGTGATGGAGATGTCTGCCAGATGAGTAACTTCCATTCGTACGGCTTGCTTGCCTATAGTGATGGTTGGGGAAAGGGGCACTGTTGTAGAAATTTCCGTCAGCGAGCCGTCTTCATCGTAATACTGGGCCGCAAAGCCGGTCATTCCCGTTGCTGAGACGTGCGAACTCACTGCAACGAGTAACGGCAATAAACAAAATAAACGCTTCATTTGACAATTAATACCGTATCGTTGCTTTTCCAGATACTTCTTCTGGCGCTCAGAGGAGCAATGATGCATCCTTCTGAAGAGTCGTCAGGGTGCAAACTGCTTTTACCATGTATTTTAAATGAGTCCCTACCACACATATCATTTGTCGAATAGGGTGTGAGGCTGAGAGTATATTTCCCGGTGTGGGCTGAATTATGAGGGGACCCAATAGTGTAGGTACCTCGTGGCAGCGGTCCGCTATTTTTTACACATTCTTGTGACGGATCGTTTTTGTAACCACTTGCACCTGCGTAATCAGCATCAAATTGGTAGACACCATCCAGATAAAATTTATGCTCTTTTACATCATATTCCCAGGACATACTTTCTCCTTAAGCGCGTTCTTTCCAGGTATCAGAGTGAATGATGTTTCCATCAATGTAGTGCCATGTGATTTTTTCATATGTCAGATCTACATATTCATGGTGTGTATAGTGTTCGTTTTGCGGATGTTTAATATCAAACATGATAGGTTCAATTTGAACTACTCTTGCGTTTTCTAATGTTGTCTTAAAGTAAGCCTCTTCGAGTCCGTTATAGTTGATTCTGTAAAATATGAAATCTGCCTTTTTAAGTGTTTGCCCAGTACACAAGGCTTTGTATAGATAAGAGGATGATGAATCAATCTCTTTCATGAATGCATAGGTACTACAAATGCGTTTTGCAGTGATTTTACCGGAGAATTTATCTATAGGTTGTTCTATAGAATGCATAAATTCAATCACTTCTATTGAACCTTCGCGATCCTTTATATCGACAGATCCATTAATCCTCCGACCTGAATCATCCTCAAGCCATAAGTAAACAGGTATAGCCATCTCAATCTCCTTTTATAGACTGAGGGAAACTACTCTTCATTATGGATTTAAATTGTGACTTTCATTTCAAAATAGAAAATAAAATATGGAAGTGGGACTTAAAATTGCTCTTTGCGACGTATAAGTTTCTCAGATGGGTTTTTAAAGATTATAACGTTGAATTATGATTTCGTTGCCATCGTAAGAGAAATGCTAACTTAAAATAGCATCAGGTATTGAAATGATGAATGTCATCAAATATTGAACTTGTAAGTTAGCATTACATGTTGGGTTCGATTGCTTTTTGGAGGTTATGGAAGAAATCTGGCATTCCATATTGTTTTTTATGTTGGCTGCATACTCAGCAGCCAACTGGATAACAGCAGGAACGATTATGATAATTGCAGGCTCGCCAGCGTGCTCTCGATCTGGCATAACTTTGCTTTAGTGCGTTTGTAATCGTCCAGAATCCTTTGCTCCTGCTCGTTATACGCCACCAGAACGATGCACCCTTTCATCACCTTTACCGTGACCTGCTGTCCGGTATCAAAACCCGCTGCGCGCAGCCACTTGCCGGAAAGGATGATTTTCGGCGTGGATTTGTCGAAAACATTCGGGCGGTATCCCACAATTAACGAACGCTCGGTTCCGGATTGGTCGGTGTCTGGGGTAGAATGCGAATCAGCCATAATCAACTCCTTGATAGTTGGTGAGGTTAGACGCTCCGGTTGTGTTCCCGCACATCGGAGCGTTGCAAATACAGGAGGTTTAGGTGGCCTCATGTCAATCATATCGCGCGAAAAAAAACCAAAAGGCGGTGGGCAGTCTCCGCAGTTTAAGATGCGTATTGATCCGGCATTGAAGGAGCAGTTGGATGCTGTGGCGGCTGAGGAAGGTGTGAGCCTCGCCAGCTGGTTAAAGGAGCTAGCGAGGGAGGCTCTGAGGCAAAAGGGAGTAACTCCAAAAGGATAAAATAAGATAAAATTTTGGAAAGTATTAAGCTTAATAATCCTAATTACAACTTTTTATAGTATCGTAATAGCTTATCATGCCTTTCTAAATCAACGCTTTTAATAAAAGCTAAGATGCCAAGAATAATTTCTTTGCTATTAGGATCACCTTTCTTAGAAAGGTGAAATATTTTATTTCTATAAGAGTTATAACTGTTCTGACCGATGCCCAATTTAGGGGTTGCTATAATTCCAGTAATTTCTCTTCGGGAGCGTGGTCCAGAAAGCATTTCTTTCTTTTTGTTTATTGAGTAACCCTCCTCACAAATGATTAACTTAACAACGGTCCAAGCTTTTTTTATAACACTAAGTTTATTACCTGATATTGATATATCATCTGCATATCTGGTATAGGTAAGCGCATGTCTATCACAATATTTCCCAATTCGCTGATCCATTCTCAAAGAAACAAGATTTGATAAGCAAGGAGAAGAGGGGGCACCTTGTGGTAGATAGCCGTTTAAAGTACATATAGATGTTAAATGGAAAGCTATTTTTTTGGAGTAACCAGCGGCTCTGAAAATAGAGTAAACATAGCTCGCTTTAATGCTAGGGAAAAAATCTTTTATATCCAATTTTAGAATATATTGATTTCCGGAATGCGGCTGAACGTTTTGTTTTAATGATATGCCTGATATAAAACCAGTGGCATATGGTGATGACTGCAGTTTTTCGAGAATATTACGTAATATCCATCGTTGCAAAGCTTTTAACTGTCGATTTGGGCTATCAATTGACCTATAACCACTAGTTTTTTTTGGTACTTTGATGTGACAATAGTATCGAGAGTTATCAGTTAAATATTGCGAAAGCAATGCATGTGGCAGTCGTGTCTTAACGGAAAGATCTTCTATGCTTTGTAAGATGGGTAAGGAAAGTAACCTTTGAGTATATAAGCTTTGAGAGTGTTTGGCCAAAATAAGCTCCAAATTAATAAAGCGTAAATGGTGCTAACTCCTAACGGCTAAGGAGAGCCAGGCAGGGCTTAAAAACCCTGGCGCACAGGGTTTTTAAGCCCTGATTGGCTCGTAATGCGCACGAGGCGCCAAAACCACTGGGGGTGGGTTTGGCGAATCGATCGCATTACCATGTTACAGCTAAATTGTAGGACTAGAGGTAATGCTTCTCTATCCTCTGGAACGTCACACCGCATTTAAGGCCTTGCGCGTATGATTAGTTCCCGCTTAGGAGTTAGCTTAGTCATTATTCTATAAACAGAAATGAATGTCTACCCCTAAGGAGACAATTGTTTATTCATTATGGTAACTCTTAAGCTACTTATTTCATTTAATGCATAATATTTATTTTGTATGTCCAAAAAACCACGGCTAGTAATTGAGAATTCATCGCCAATCTTCTCGATAAATAAAGATCTTGTAAGTGAATGTATGGCCGCTTTACATCCAATAACCTCTTGATTGGTTAGTTTTCTTTTGGTAAGTATTAATGCCATTAATTTATGGATAGCATTCATAGATAAGCTATCGAAAAGATAGATTAATAATAATATATGGTTTTGATACAACAGGATGTTATTTATTGATTTGGATTTTCTTCCTGATGGGATCATTTTTTTTACAGTCTTCAATATCGAAGATGTATGCTCTATTTTTTGATTATCAAATTTACTTTGTATGTCTAATATTTTTCCTTTATAAGATCTGACAAGTCTGATCGGGCCATGATTAATGAAGCTCTTATCGCTTTTATATTTTTTAGGCCGCAATACGAGCATTTTTTCTGCTAGTTCTTTTTGCGTTGAAAAAGCACCAAGCTCTGCGAAAGAACCAGGGCTTTCTGGGATTAGGATTATTAAGTCTACTGCTTCAGCTAATTGTTGCTCTAAAGATAATAAGCTGTTACTTGCTTGCCCCTCTAATAGATCTTCAAAAAGATCTTCGGGATATGCCAGCTGATAATTAGTTTTTTGTTCTAGTAGTTGAGATATTTTAAAGCGAAAACTTTCTTTGTCAGATTTATCTTTTCCACAAATAAAGATAACTTTTTTTGTATCATTAATACCATTTGTAATAATGTTTATGATGGAGTCAATATACTTTCTTAAATCTTGATCTGAAAATGACTCTATATTTATAGGCATGTGTACGGACATTTTTTTTCGTCTTCATGTAATCAGCCAATAAATTTATTCTGCCATAAAAAAAAGCTTGTGTATATTTTCTATTAGTGAAAACGGGGATTAAAGAAGCTGAAACGCCAAAATGCACTAATTCAACTTTTGGCGGAAGATCACAGGAGTCGAACCTGCCCGGGAACGCTGGCGTCCCCAACTGGATTTGAAGTCCAGCCACCTCACCGGAGATGACGATCTTCCGCGCCTCGATTGCTACATGGAGGCGGGGCGCATTATAGCTACTTTCAGGCATTTACCACATACCCAGACACACTTTTTTCACCTCTCTTTTGACCTGCACACCCCTGTTTCAGTTAATTCCTAAGAAAATCCTCATGTTAGCCCCTCGGGTTCCCAACATTTACCGCGATCACAAAAAACAAGAAACGTAATCTGCTAACCAGAAAACGCAATACCCGCTCCTGAAACAATGGTTTAAAACTCTGTAACCGGTCTCAGCGCCCCCTACAGCGTGAAGGATAAAAAAAGATGAGCGAAGTGTTGTCAGTAAAAGAGAAGATTGGCTACGGCATGGGAGACGCCGCCAGCCACATCATTTTTGATAACGTCATGTTGTACATGATGTTTTTCTACACCGATATTTTCGGCATTCCCGCCGGGTTTGTCGGCACCATGTTCCTGCTGGCGCGCGCGCTGGATGCGATCTCCGACCCGTGCATGGGGCTGATTGCCGACCGCACCCGCAGCCGCTGGGGCAAGTTCCGACCGTGGATCCTGTTCGGCGCCATCCCGTTCGGCATCGTCTGCGTGCTGGCCTACACCACGCCGGACCTCAGCCTCAGCGGCAAAATGGTTTACGCCGCCGTTACCTACACCCTGCTGACCCTGCTCTATACCGTGGTCAACATCCCCTACTGCGCGCTCGGCGGCGTGATCACCAACGACCCGACGCAGCGTATCTCCCTTCAGTCCTGGCGCTTTGTGTTGGCGACGGCGGGCGGCATGCTCTCCACGGTGCTGATGATGCCGCTGGTGAACCTTATTGGCGGCGACGATAAGGCGTTCGGCTTCCAGGGCGGGATTGCCGTGCTGTCGGTCGTCGCGTTCCTGATGCTGGCGTTCTGCTTCTTTACCACCAAAGAGCGCATCCAGGTGCCACCGAGCACCACCTCCATGCGGGAAGACCTGCGCGACATCTGGCACAACGACCAGTGGCGCATCGTCGGCGTGCTCACCATCCTCAACATCCTCGCCGTCTGCGTGCGCGGCGGCGCGATGATGTACTACTGCACCTGGATCATGGGTTCGCCGGAGGTGTTCGTCGCGTTCCTCACCACCTACTGCGTCGGCAACCTGATCGGCTCCGCGCTGGCGAAACCGCTCACCGACTGGAAGTGCAAGGTCAGCATCTTCTGGTGGACCAACGCCGCGCTGGCAGTGGTCAGCGTGGCGATGTTCTTCGTCCCGATGCACGCCACCGTGCTGATGTTCGCCTTTATCTTCGTCATTGGCGTATTGCACCAGCTGGTGACGCCGATTCAGTGGGTGATGATGTCCGATACCGTCGACTACGGCGAATGGACCAACGGCAAACGCCTGACCGGCATCAGCTTTGCGGGCACGCTGTTCGTGCTGAAGCTCGGCCTGGCGCTGGGCGGAGCGATGATCGGCTGGATGCTGGCTGGCGGCGGCTACGACGCGGCAGCCAAAACCCAGAACAGCGCGACCATCAGCATCATTATCGGCCTGTTTACCCTGGCCCCGGCGGTCTGCTACGTGCTGAGCGCCATTATCGCCAAGCGCTACTACACGCTGAAAACCCCCTTCCTGACCAAAATTCTGGGCGAGCTGGCGCAGGGCGCGCGCCGCAATCAGCAGGAGTTTGAAACCCTGCCGGTCAGCAAAGAATTACAGAACTAAGAGGACGCAAGCATGAAAATCGGTGATGGAAACTGGCTTATTCAACCGGGCCTGAACGTGACGTATCCGGTTCAGGTGTTCGACGTGGAGCAGCAGGGGAATGACCTGGTGGTGTACGTGGCGCCGCGCGACGTGCGCGAACGCACCTGGCAGCTCGACACGTTGATGTTCACAGTGCGCCTGTTTTCCCCGCAGGAAGGGATTGTCGGGGTGCGCATCGAGCACTTCCAGGGCGCGCTGAATAACGGCCCGCACTATCCGCTGAACGTTCTGAAAGACGTGAAGGTAGAGATTGAAAACAACGCCGGGTTTGCCGAGCTGAAAAGCGGCAGCGTCAGCGTGCGCGTCACCAAAGGCGAGTTCTGGGCGCTGGATTTCCTGCGCAACGGCCAGCGTATTACCGGCAGCCAGCTGAAAAATAACGGCTACGTGCAGGACAGCAATACCGACCGCAATTACATTTTCGAACGTCTGGATCTGGGTGTGGGGGAAACGGTCTACGGACTGGGCGAGCGCTTTACCGCGCTGGTGCGCAACGGCCAGACGGTCGAAACCTGGAACCGCGACGGCGGCACCAGCACCGAGCAGTCCTACAAAAATATCCCTTTCTACCTGACCAACCGCGGCTACGGCGTGCTGGTGAATCACCCCGAGAACGTCTCGTTTGAAGTCGGCTCCGAGAAGGTCTCCAAAGTGCAGTTCAGCGTGGAAGGGGAGTACCTCGAGTACTTCGTGATCGACGGCCCGACGCCGAAAGAGGTGCTGAACCGCTATACGCGGTTAACCGGGCGTCCGGCGCTGCCGCCTGCCTGGTCGTTCGGCCTGTGGCTCACCACCTCGTTCACCACCAACTACGACGAAGCGACGGTAAACAGCTTTATCGACGGCATGGCCGAGCGCGACCTGCCGCTGCACGTCTTCCACTTCGACTGCTTCTGGATGAAGGCCTTTCAGTGGTGCGATTTCGAGTGGGACCCGGTGACCTTCCCGGATCCGGAAGGGATGATCCGCCGCCTGAAGGAGAAAGGGCTGAAGGTCTGCGTGTGGATTAACCCATACATTGGCCAGAAATCCCCGATCTTCCGGGAGCTGAAAGAGAAGGGCTACCTGCTCAGGCGCCCGGACGGCTCCCTGTGGCAGTGGGACAAATGGCAGCCGGGACTGGCGATCTATGACTTCACCAACCCGGAAGCGTGCCGGTGGTATGCCGACAGGCTGAAAGGCCTGGTGGAGATCGGCGTCGACTGCTTCAAGACCGACTTCGGCGAGCGTATCCCGACCGACGTGCAGTGGTTCGACGGTTCCGATCCGCAGAAAATGCACAACCACTACGCCTACATCTATAACGAGCTGGTGTGGAACGTGCTGAAAGAGACGGTGGGGGAGGAAGAGGCGGTGCTGTTTGCCCGTTCGGCGTCCGTGGGTGCGCAGCAGTTCCCGGTGCACTGGGGCGGCGACTGCTACGCCAACTATGAATCCATGGCCGAAAGCCTGCGCGGCGGGCTGTCGATTGGCCTGTCCGGCTTCGGGTTCTGGAGCCACGATATCGGCGGGTTCGAAAACACCGCTCCGGCGCACGTCTATAAGCGCTGGTGCGCGTTCGGGCTGTTCTCCAGCCACAGCCGCCTGCACGGCAGCAAATCCTACCGCGTGCCGTGGGCGTACGATGACGAGTCCTGCGACGTGGTGCGCCACTTCACCCAGCAGAAGTGTCAGCTGATGCCGTACCTGTATCGTCAGGCGGCGCTGGCCCGCGAGTTCGGCACGCCGATGCTGCGGGCGATGATGCTGGAGTTCCCGGACGATCCGGCATGCGATTACCTCGACCGCCAGTACATGCTGGGGGATGCGGTGATGGTCGCGCCGGTGTTCTCCGAGGCGGGCGACGTGCAGTTCTACCTGCCGGAAGGACGCTGGACGCATCTGTGGCATAACGACGAAATTCAGGGCAGCCGCTGGCATAAGCAGCAGCACGATTTCATGAGCCTGCCGGTCTACGTGCGCGACAACACCCTGCTGGCGCTGGGCAACAATAATCAGAAGCCGGACTACGCGTGGAACGCGGGGACGGCCTTCCAGCTGTTTAACCTGGACGATGGCGCAACGGCGGTGAGCGAAGTGCCTGCGGCGGACGGCTCAGTGGCGTTTACGCTGAAGGCGTCACGTCGGGGCGACATCGTGACCTTTACCGGCGCGGGAGACGCGCAAAACTGGTCCGTGTGCTTGCGCAACGTACAGAAGGTGAGCGGCGTAAAAGGTGGTTCACACGCGGGCAGCGAATGGGGTGTGGTGGTGAAAGCGGAGGGGGATGAGGTAGTGGTTCACCTCTGAATCCCCTCACCCTAACCCTCTCCCCAAAGGGGCGAGGGAATGGTTTGCTCCCTCTCCCTTTCAGGGAGAGGGCTGGGGTGAGGGTGGTGTTGAAACCACACCGCCCGTCATCGTCTGCTGCACCTGCTGTTTATCCATATTTACCGCGTTCAGCTTGCCGTTCACCGTTGGCTTCAACGGTGCGCTGGCCTGCACGCTGCCGCTGGCGGTGAGCTGAATATTGCCGTCGCCCGTAATCGGCAGCGCAGGCCAGCCCCACTGCTGCAGCACGTTGAGCGGCACGCCGCGCCCGTTCAGGCTCACCGTGGTCTGTCGCTGCGGCAGCTGAGAAACCGTCGCCGTGGCTTCCAGAATGCCTTTCTCGGTAAAGGCGCTCAGGTCGGTAATGTTCACCGTGGCGGCGTTCGCATTCAGCGCCAGCGACGGACGGCGCACGTCCACGCGGTTAAAGGTCGCCGCCGCGCCGTTGAAGGTTGCGCTGCCGCCCCAGATGCCCCACTGGCGATCTTTCACCAGCTGCAGGTTTGCGCCATAGCCGTCCAGAGAGGTGATCTGCCACGGGAAGGCGGGATCGATGTCGATCACCAGGTTGCGGCTCAGGCCGAATTTTTGCAGCGTGACGCTGTTCAGCCATTCCGGCAGAGGCTCCATCCACAGCGTTTTCCAGTTCTGCGGCAGGGTGTACTCCAGCCCGGCGATGGCAACATCGTCCAGCACCAGCGCTTTACCGTCGCGCAGCCAGTTACCGGACGTGCGCACCATGCCGCCTTCCCAGCGGGAGGTGAACTGTCGCAGCGCCATGCCCTGCGGGGAAAACTCCGCATTCAGGATCGGGTCGAAAAGATGCAGCGAGCCGTAGATAAACTCGCTGGCGTTCATGGACAGACGGCCTTCCTGGCTCTGCCAGTCGCCTTTGCTGAGAGTCAGGTTGCGCAGGCTTAAATCGAGATCGGTCACCGCCCAGTCCGGGCCCTGAAGCCGGGCGTCGGTCACGTCCAGACGACCAATCTGCAGAGAGGGAATAGTGGCCAGCGGCGCGAAGAACGCCATCAGCGTTTTATCGCTCTGCAGGCGAATTTCGTTCAGGCGCATCGTGTCGATAATCCAGCTCCCGTCGGCGTTGCGCAGGGCGGAGCCGGTAAGCGAGCCACGGGCCATGTCGGCACCAATCGTTTTCAGCACCACTTCCTTGCCGTTGAGCTGGCCCTCGATCAGCACGTTGGTCGCCGGTACGCCGTTCAGGGTCAGCGAGCCCGCGCTCATCTGGATCTGCGCGTTGTTCCCCAGCACGTTGCCCGCTTCCGGCTGCCACGGGCTGACGCCGCCCGTGACCTTCTGCGCGCTCAAGTCCCATTCAGTATTCGGGCTGTTAAAGGCCATGTTGTTCAGCTGCAGGCGATCCGCCTGGAAAGGCAGCGGTGCCGTTTGGGGCGAGAGATTCAGCGTGCCGTCGAACAGGGTGATGGTGTCCATATGCAGCGGATCGGTTATCTGGCGGCTGCTCAGGCCGATATCGACTTTTTTGGCTACCAGCGTGGCGGGTTTACCGTCCCGACCGAAGGTGACGTTTTCCAGAATGATGTGGGAAGGCGACGAAAAGCGGTGATTCATCTTGTCGAAACTGAGTTCGTAGTCGGTATTCACCGTCACCCAGCTGCTGACCTGAGACGCGCCCCAGCGGGTCTGGAGCAAAATGTAGAACGCCAGCAGCACAATGAGCAGGGCTACCAGAAGATAGATGAGGAGCTTTCCAATAAATTTCATGGTCTTCCATCCCGCAAAACGCACATAAGGGAGTTATGCACGATTTATGCGCAATCCTCAAGGCGGGAATGGTGTAATTAGATGTCACGGCAGGCATTGGCTGCCTGCCGTGAAGAGGATCAGTTCTTTTCAGGCGGGAAAACGAGGTTCAGAACGATAGCGGTGATACCGCCCGCGGCAATGCCGGAAGAGAGCAGGTTTTTCACCCAGTCAGGCGCAAACTGCAGGATCAGCGGCTGCTGGGAAACACCCAGACCGACGGCCAGCGACAGCGCGATAATCATGATCGCGCGGCGGTTCAGCGGCTCGCGGGAGACGATACGCACGCCGGAGGCCGCGATGGTCCCGAACATTACCAGCGTTGCGCCGCCCAGCACCGGCTCAGGAATGTGCTGCACAAAGCCGCTTACCGCCGGGAACAGGCCGAGGACGATCAGCATCAGCGCCACCACAAAACCGACGTAGCGGCTGGCAACCCCGGTCAGCTGGATCACGCCGTTGTTCTGGCCGAAGCAGGAGTTCGGGAAGGTGTTGAATACCGCAGAGACAAACGAGTTCAGGCCGTTCGCCAGCACGCCGCCTTTCAGACGCTTCATGTACAGCGGGCCGGACACCGGCTGCTCGGAGACGTCGGAGGTAGCGGTGATATCGCCGATGGTTTCCAGAGAGGTGATCATAAAGACCAGCATCAGCGGCAGGAGCAGGCCCCAGTCAATGCCCAGACCGTAGTACAGCGGCGTGGGGACAGTGATCAGCGCGCTGTTGGTCGGCGCGGTGTTCTCCGGCAGCATGCCCAGCGCCCACGCCAGCAGGTAGCCCGCCGCCATGGCGATCACCAGCGAGGCGACGCGCAGGTAAGGATTACGCTGACGGTTAAGCAGAATAATGATCGCCAGCACGACACCCGCCAGCAGCAGGTTTTTCGGCGCGCCGAAGGTGTGGTCGCTCATTGCGGCATAACCGCCGCCAATGGAGGTCAGGCCCACCTGAATCAGCGACAGCCCGATAATCATCACCACCACGCCGGAAACCAGCGGGGTGATGACGCGGCGAGCCAGATGCAGAACGCGGGAGATGACCATCTCCGTACAGCTGGCCAGCATCAGGGTGCCGAACAGCGCCGCCATCATGGTTGGGACATCCGCACCGCCGGTTTTTAGCGCCGTACCGCCCATGATCAGCGGTGCCACGAAGTTAAAGCTGGTGCCCTGAATCGACAATAATCCCGACCCCACCGGCCCCCACGCTTTAATTTGAATAATCGAGGCCACGCCGGAGGCGAAGAGAGACATGCTGATAATGTGCTGCGTGTCCTGCGCCGGTAAACCGAGCGCCTGGCAAATCAGCAGCGCCGGGGTGATCACCGCAACAAACATCGCCAGAAGATGCTGGCAGGCGGCGAAAAGCGTTTGCGGCAGCGGCGGGCGATCCTCAAGGCGGTAAATCAGTTCGCTATTTTGCTTCTGCGCAATCGGTTGCGCATCAGGCGACTCTATGGTGTTAACGGACATCGGCGGCAATCCCACGGTGGAAAAGCGGGCATTTTATCTGACCACTTGGTAAAAGCAAACGATTGCCAGCAAAAAAAGGGAAGAAAATCTGCCGCTGTGAGCAGGTTTTCTACAACGCGTGGGGAAAAAAAATTACACTTTTTGCGCCGGGGGCTCATGAAGAGCGCAAACCGGCCCAGGATAACGCCGCGTGTGTATGGAACACGCGCATAACAGGAGCCTTTTATGATTCATCTCGATACGTTGTCGACCCTTGTTGCCGCAACGCTGGTTCTTCTGCTTGGTCGCAAGCTGGTACATAGCGTTTCCCTTCTGAAGAAATACACCATTCCTGAACCCGTCGCCGGCGGTCTGCTGGTGGCGCTGGCCCTGCTGATACTGAAAAAAAGTATGGGCTGGGAAATCGATTTTGATATGTCCCTGAAAGACCCGCTGATGCTGGCCTTCTTTGCCACTATCGGCCTGAACGCCAACCTGGCGAGCCTGCGCTCGGGCGGTAAGGTGCTCGGCGTATTCCTGATTGTGGTGGTGGGGCTGCTGCTGATGCAAAACGCCATTGGCATCGGCATGGCAACGCTGCTGGGGCTGGATCCGCTGATGGGTCTGCTGGCGGGGTCGATTACCCTTTCGGGCGGTCACGGAACCGGGGCCGCGTGGAGCAAGCTGTTCATCGAGCGCTACGGGTTTGAAAACGCGACGGAAGTGGCGATGGCCTGTGCGACCTTTGGCCTGGTGCTGGGTGGCCTGATTGGCGGTCCGGTGGCGCGGTATCTGGTTAAGCACTCCACCACGCCGAACGGCAGGCCGGACGATGAGCTGGTGCCGACCGCCTTCGAAAAGCCGGACGTTGGCCGCAGCATCACCTCGCTGGTGCTGATTGAAACTATCGCGACGATCGCCATCTGCCTGACCGTGGGCAAAGTGGTTGCGCAATGGCTTGCGGGTTCCGCATTTGAACTGCCGACGTTTGTCTGCGTGCTGTTTATCGGGGTGATCCTGAGCAACGGTCTGGCGCTGATGGGCTTCTACCGCGTGTTTGAACGGGCGGTATCGGTGCTCGGCAATGTCTGCCTGTCGCTGTTTCTGGCGATGGCGCTGATGAGCCTTAAGCTGTGGGAGCTGGCCTCGCTGGCGCT
Source organism: Enterobacter sp. A103 (assembly GCF_034427535.1). Classification (NCBI taxonomy): domain Bacteria; kingdom Pseudomonadati; phylum Pseudomonadota; class Gammaproteobacteria; order Enterobacterales; family Enterobacteriaceae; genus Enterobacter; species Enterobacter sp. A103. The sequence continues at coordinate 115,521 of NZ_JAXQPQ010000008.1, read as the reverse complement.
GCCGATGGTGGCGATTCTGGCGGTACAGGCGCTGTTTATGGCGCTGTACGCCATGTTCGTGACCTGGCGCATGATGGGCAAAAACTACGATGCGGCGGTGCTGGCAGCGGGTCACTGCGGGTTTGGTCTGGGGGCTACCCCAACGGCTATAGCCAACATGCAGGCGATCACCGAACGGTTCGGACCATCGCACATGGCGTTTCTGGTGGTCCCGATGGTTGGGGCGTTCTTTATTGATATCGTGAACGCGCTGGTTATCAAGCTGTACCTGATGCTGCCGATGTTTGCCTGAGATCAGGCGTTGGAATACCGCTCGGTTTCCGGCATCCAGCGCTCAATTAACGCTGCCGCCTGTTCGGGGTAGCGTTCATGAATATGGCGGGCGAGCCGCTGAACCTCGGGGATCATGGCCTGATCGCGCAGCAAATCCGCTACTTTGAATTCCGCATTACCCGTCTGACGCGTGCCCAGCAGTTCGCCCGGGCCGCGGATCTCCAGGTCTTTTTGCGCAATAACAAAACCGTCGTTGCTGTCGCGCAGCACCTGCAGACGCATCTGGGCGGTTTTGGAAAGCGGGGCTTTGTAGAGCAGTACGCAGTGGGACGCCACCGCGCCACGACCGACGCGCCCGCGCAGCTGGTGGAGCTGGGCAAGGCCGAGACGCTCCGGGTTTTCGATGATCATCAGGCTGGAATTGGGGACGTCCACGCCGACTTCGATCACCGTGGTGGCGATCAGCAGATGTAAATCACCCTGTTTGAACGACTGCATCACCGCCTGTTTTTCGGCGGGCTTCATGCGTCCGTGAACCAGACCCACGTTCAGCTCGGGCAGCGCCAGCTTAAGCTCTTCCCACGTTGCTTCGGCAGCCTGCGCTTCCAGCAGTTCAGACTCTTCAATCAGCGTACAGACCCAGTAGGCCTGACGCCCTTCCTGGGTGCAGGCGTTGCGCACGCGGTCGATGATATCGCTGCGGCGCGTGTCGGGAATGGCGACCGTTGTGACCGGCGTACGGCCCGGCGGCAGTTCGTCGATGGTGGAGGTATCCAGATCGGCGTAGGCGGTCATCGCCAGGGTACGCGGGATCGGCGTAGCGGTCATGATCAGCTGATGCGGGTGGAAGCCCTGCTGCAGCCCTTTCTCCCAGAGCGCCAGACGCTGATGCACGCCGAAGCGATGCTGCTCGTCGATTATCACCAGCGCAAGACCGTTAAACTGCACCTGCTCCTGGAAGATGGCGTGCGTGCCGACAATCATCTGCACCTGCCCGCTGGCAATAGCCTCCTGTTGCGCAAGGCGCGCTTTGCCTTTTTGCTTCCCGGCAAGCCAGCCCACTTCAATTCCGAGTGGCGCAAACCAGGCGCGGAAATTGTTGGCGTGCTGTTCAGCCAGCAGCTCGGTCGGCGCCATTAGCGCCACCTGTTTACCGTTAGCAATCGCGCGCAGGGCCGCCAGGGCGGCAACCAGCGTTTTACCGGAGCCCACGTCGCCCTGCACCAGACGCATCATCGGCACGTCGAGCGCCATATCGCGTTCAATCTCGGCGGTAACGCGCGCCTGCGCGCCGGTGGGTTTAAACGGCAGCGAGGCCAGCAGCTTATCTTTGAGCGCATCGTTCTGGCTTAACGGCTGAGCGTGGAAACGCTGCGCGCCCGCGCGAAGCGCCAGCATGCTCAGGTTATGTGCCAGTAATTCCTCAAGGATAAGACGCTGTTGTGCGGGGTGTTTGCCGCTTTCTAAATCGCTGAGCTGCAGCGTTGGCGGCGGTCGATGCAGGGTTCGCAGCGCCTCGGGTAGGCTCATCATGCCCTGCGCCAGCTCTGGCGGCAGCAGCTCGGTAATGGCGCAGGTATCCAGCAGCTCCAGCGCCTGATCGGTGAGCTTGCGCAGCGTCGCCTGCTTGATGCCTTCGGTCGTCGGGTAAACCGGAGTGAGCGTCTCCTGCATTTCCGGCGTGCTGAGATCGCCCTGCACGCGGTACTCCGGGTGGATCATCTCTGCGCCGTATTTCCCGCGTTTGGCTTCGCCATAGGCCAGCACCCTGCGGCCCGTCGCCAGGCTGTTTTTCATCGCCGCGCTGAAGTTGAAAAAACGCATGGTGAGAATGCCGGTGCCGTCGCTGATCTGGCAGGTCATCATCCGGCGTCCGCCGAAGGTGATGTTGCAGTTCAGGACTTCGCCTTCAACGGTGGCGTAAATGGCGGGAAGGAGATCGCCAATCTTGTAGAGCTGGGTGCGGTCTTCGTAACGCAGGGGGAGGTGAAGCAGGAGATCCTGAACGGTGTGCAGGCCAATTTTTGCCAGCTTATTACTTTGCGCTGCGCCCACGCCCGTCAGGCTGTTAAGCGGGATAGCATCCAGCAGGCGGCCTTTCATCGCTTACCCAGCGTACTGCATGGTGGCCCACCACTCGGCATCGGCTTCAATTTCGCCCTGCGCGTTGACGTGGGGGTAAGGCAATTTTTTCTGCTTCGCAACGCGAGCCAGCACCGGATAACCACCTTCAAACAGCAGGCGCTGCTGCTCATCTTCCGGCAGCATGCTGTTGCTGCGCTCGTACATCCCGGCGTTCTGACGCTGGCGCTGCGCTTCATACAGAATGAGCGCGGACGCCACGGAGACGTTGAGAGACTGGACCATGCCGATCATCGGAATGATGATGTCACGATCCGCCAGATCCAACGCTTCCTGGGTGATCCCGGTTTTCTCCTGACCCATCAAAATGCAGGTCGGGCGGGTGTAGTCGATCTCGCGGAAATCTACGGCTTTAGCGGACAGGTTAGTGGCGAGGATCTGCATCCCGCGCCCTTTCAGGTGCGATACGGCTTCGCCAATGGTGTGATGATTTTTGACAGACACCCAGCTGTTGCTGCCTGCCGCCGCCGAGACCGTATTGCGCATACGGCCGTCCGGCCAGACGGCGTGCACTTCATGCACACCGACGGCATCTGCGGTACGGACGATAGCAGAGACGTTATGAGGTTTATGTACCTGCTCCATGCAGACCGTCAGGTCAGGCTGACGCCTGGCGAGCATTTCGCAGATACGTGCATAACGTTGTGAATTCATAAACCTAGTTTCGGTTTCGGGTGACTTTAATCACGTCCGGCATGACGCGGATCTTGCGCATAATATTCGCCAGATGCACGCGGTCACGGGCGGTCAGACGAATAAAGGCGCTGTACACGCGGCCATCTTTTTCTTCCGTATTCAGGCTCTGAATGTTGGAAGAAGCCGTGTTGATCGCTGCCGTCAGGTTCGCCAGAGCACCCTGATGGTTGAACATATCCACCTTAATTTCGGTGATAAATTCCTGCGCGGTCTCTTTATCCCACTCGACCGCCATAAACTTCTCGGCTTCTTTCTGGTAGCCGCGAATGTTACGACAGGACTCGTGGTGGATAACCAGCCCTTTACCCGGGCTGACGTGCGCAATAATCGGGTCGCCAGGGATTGGACGACAGCATTTCGCGAAGGTGATCAGCACCCCGTCTGCGCCTTTAATCGGCAGGTGTCCGTGGCTTTGCGTGGTTGCAGGCACCGCTGTCGTGTCGCCTTGCTGCAGGTTCTTCGCCACCACCACGCTCATGGCGTTGCCGAGGCCAATCTCTGCCAGCAGGTCGTCAAGCGACGCAAGCTTCATGCGCTCCAGCTCGCGCTGGACGTTCTCCTGCGGAATTTCAGCCAGCTTACGGCTACCGCCCAACGCATGGTTGAGCAGACGACGCCCCAGGCTGACGGAATCATCGCGCTTGAGGTTTTTCAGCAGCTGGCGAATTTTGGCGCGTGCTTTGGAGCTCACGACAAAGTTCAGCCAGGCCGCGTTCGGACGTGCGCCCGGCGCGGTAATAATTTCTACCGTCTGGCCGCTGGAGAGCGGCTGAGAGAGCGGATAAGGCTGTCTGTCGACGCGCGCGCCGACGCAGGCATGCCCGATATCGGTATGCACGGCGTAAGCGAAGTCGACCGGCGTTGCGCCCGCAGGCAGTTCGACAATGCGGCCTTCTGGGGTGAAAACGTAAATCTCATCCGGGAAGAGATCGGATTTAACGCTCTCGATAAATTCAAATGAGCTACCCGCACTCTGCTGAAGCTCTAGCAGACTCTGCATCCAGCGCTGGGCGCGGATTTGTGCGGTCGTGCTGCTTTCGCCACCGTGCTCTTTATACGCCCAGTGTGCGGCAACACCCATCTCTGCCATCTGGTCCATGTCTTCGGTGCGAATTTGCACCTCAACAGGTACGCCATGTGGCCCGATCATCGAGGTGTGCAAAGATTGATAGCCGTTCGCTTTTGGAATGGCGATGTAATCTTTCATGCGGCCCGGACGCGGTTTGTAGAGGCTGTGCATCTGCCCCAGCACGCGATAGCAGGTGTCCGAGTCGTGGACAATTACGCGGAAGGCGTAGATATCCATGATCGAGTGAAAACGCTGCTCTTTGAGCACCATTTTGCAGTAGATGGAGTACAAATGTTTTTCGCGACCGCTGACGCGGCACGGAATTCCCGCTTCCTGTAAGCGCCCTTCAATTTCCGAGAGGATTTTTTGAATCATCTCTTTGCGGTTACCGCGTGCGGCTTTCACCACCTCTTTAATCACGCGATAGCGGTTCGGGTACAACGCTTCAAAACCCAACTCTTCCAGCTCGGTTTTAATGTGGTGAATACCTAAACGGTGCGCCAGCGGACTGTAGATTTCGAGGGTTTCACGGGCAATGCGGCGACGTTTATCCGGGCGAAGTGAGCCCAGCGTGCGCATGTTGTGGGTACGGTCAGCGAGTTTGATGAGAATGACGCGGATATCCTGCACCATCGCCATAATCATCTTGCGGAAGTTTTCGGCTTGCGCCTCTTTCTTGTCGCGGAAATTCAGCTTATCAAGCTTAGAGACCCCTTCCACCAGTTCGGCAACGCTTTTGCCAAACAGCTGTTCCATGTCCTGATAAGTGGCAGGGGTATCTTCGATCACGTCATGCAGCAGAGCGGCCATCAGCGTTTCGTAGTCGAGTTTCATCTCGGCCAGAATACAGGCCACCGCTACCGGGTGCGTGATATAGGGTTCACCGCTTGAACGTGTCTGGCCCTCGTGAGCGTCACGTGCAACGAGATACGCCTGCTGAAGACGCTTAATCTGGTCTTCAGGCAGGTAGGTTTGAATCAGTTGATTCAGGCTTTCAAACAGATACAAGGGCGACCCGCAGGTTTAATTAACGACGACCTTCAGCAATAGCGGTTACGGCCTGCAGTTCTGCGGCTTCCTGCTCTTGCTGCTCCTGGCGCTCACGCACGTCGAGGATCTGGTTGTTGATCAGACCTTCTTCGATTTCGCGAAGTGCAATAACGGTGGTTTTATCGTTTTCTTCCGGTACCAGCGGATCTTTACCGCCTACCTGCATCTGACGAGCGCGACGCGCGGCGACCAGCACCAGGTCAAAACGGTTACCAATTTTCTCTACAGCGTCCTGAACAGTTACGCGTGCCATACTTAAAATGCTCCACAGGTGAAGAAATGACTGGGCATGATACTGAAAGTGGGTTCAGTCTGCCAACAGTTTGGTGATTAATGCGTCATGTCGCTGCTTCTGGCGGCTCATACGCAGACGTTCTGCACGAAGAATGGTTTTGAGATCGCTCAGTGCGGCATCAAAATCATCATTCACAATAAGGTAATCATATTCCGCGTAATGGCTCATTTCTGCAACAGCCTGTTCCATACGCTTTGCGATCACTTCTTCGCTGTCCTGACCGCGGCCACGCAGGCGGCGATCCAGCTCATCTTTCGATGGCGGTAAAATAAAGATACTGCGCGAATCAGGCATTTTCTTACGAATTTGCTGTGCGCCCTGCCAGTCGATATCCAGGAACACATTCACGCCCGTGGCCAGAACCTGCTCAATGGTTTCACGCGAGGTACCGTAGTAATTACCAAATACTTCAGCGTGTTCAAGAAACGCGTCTCTGCCGATCATCGCTCTGAATTCGTCGTGATCCACAAAGAAATAGTGTTCACCGTGCACTTCACCCGGACGCGGCGCTCGCGTGGTGTGAGAAACAGAAACCTGTGTGTCGTACAACGGTTGGGTTTTTAACAGTGCCTGAATAAGGCTGGATTTACCCGCGCCACTAGGGGCAGAAACAATATAAAGCGTGCCTTGAGCCATGAGAGTCTTTTGTATGTGTTAACGAAGAAGTCCTACATACGGGCTTATTATACACGTCGGCGCACCGTGACGTAGCCTTTGTCACACTTTTTCCCCTGGATTATTGAATTTTGCGTGCCGTTTTCAGGTTTTATCTGTGGTTTTCAGCAACCAAAAGAAACACCGGATAGCGTCTCGCATTGTGAAACGTTGTCGTTAGCGTTGTTTCAGGCATCCGGGTATACCTCCTGCAATGCAAAGGAGGGGTAGCGATGTGGCGATGGATAAGCGGGTTAATGCTGTTGTGGTGTGGCTCTGGCGCGGCGGTGTGTCCGGTGTGGTCGCAGGCAAAAGCAGAAAAAGAGATGGCGTCGTTAAGCGCCCAAATCAAAGGCTGGGATGAGGCTTACTGGAAGCAGGGCGTGAGCGAGATCAGCGACGAGGCTTACGACCAGCTTCACGGGCGGTTAACGCAGTGGCAGCGCTGTTTTGGCAGTGAGCCTTCAGAAGAGAAACTCCCGGCGCTGACGGGAAGCGTAAAACATCCCGTTGCCCACACGGGTGTGCATAAGGTGACCAGCAAAGAGGAGTTGAGACAGTGGATGCGTGTCCGACAGCATCTGTGGCTGCAGCCCAAAGTTGACGGTGTGGCGGTGACGCTGGTCTATCGCAACGAAAAGTTAACCCAGGCTATCAGTCGCGGTGATGGCCTGAAAGGGGAAGACTGGACCGATAAGGTGCGTTTAATCCCGTCGGTTCCGCAAAAGCTCACCGGCGCGCTGGCGAATAGCGTCTTGCAGGGCGAGCTTTACTGGTTACGCGACAACCACATTCAGAACCAGATGGGCGGAATGAACGCTCGCGCCAAGGTGGCGGGGGCGATGATGCGGCAAAAGGATAACGCGCTATTAAGCAAGATCGGCGTATTCATCTGGGCCTGGCCGGACGGACCGAAAGATATGCGTACCTCTTTAGCTGAACTGTCTCAGGCCGGTTTTACGCTGTCGGCACGGTACACGCTACCCGCCGAATCTGTCGATGCCGTCGAGAAGCAGCGCGCGGCCTGGCACGTGACCGCATTACCCTTTGCCACGGATGGCATTGTGGTGCGTTCGGAGGATGAACCTGCGGGCGAAGAGTGGTTACCGGGAGAAGGCATCTGGGTTGTCGCGTGGAAATATCCTCCCGCAGCCCAGGTCGCTGAGGTGAGTGATATTCATTTTTCCGTGGGGCGCACGGGCAAAATTTCCGTTGTAGCAGCGCTGGAACCCGTGCAACTGGATGATAAACAGGTGCAGCGGGTGAGTCTGGGCTCGGTTGGGCGCTGGCAGAGTCTGGATATTGCTCCGGGGGATCAGATACAGATCAGCCTGGCCGGGCAGGGTATCCCCCGGTTTGATAAGGTGCTCTGGCGCGGAACGGACAGACATAAACCAGAGCCTCCGGCCTCACGCCATCATGCTCTTAGCTGTTTCTATGCTTCGCCGGAGTGTATGGAGCAGTTCTTTGCCCGGCTAACCTGGCTCAGTTCAAAGCAGGTACTTGATATTGAAGGAGTAGGCGAGTCAGGCTGGCGGACCCTCTGGCAGGCGCATCATTTTGAACATCTCTTTTCATGGCTGTTATTAACGCAGGCGCAGCTGCAGGCTACACCGGGGTTTTCCTCAGCACGCGGGCTGGCGCTCTGGCACCGATTTAATCTGGTGCGCGAGAAGCCGTTTATCCGCTGGCTCATGGCAATGGGTGTGCCATTGACCCAGGCTTCGCTGAAGGCGATGGGAGACATATCGTGGCAGAAGATGAGCGGGCGCAACGCTAAGGACTGGCAGACCCTGCCGGGAACAGGAGAGGAGAAAGCGCGACAAATCGTTAACTGGATTCACGCGCCTCAGATTGATGTGCTGGCGAAATGGCTCGCTGAACAGCACATCAACGGGTTCTGAAGCTAGTGGGCGCTGTGTTTGTAATGAAAAACGGGCAGCCCGAGCTTCAGACGCAGCGCCAGCATGCGGGCCGTAAAGCCAAACAGCAGCGTTGAGATGACCACCACATCATGGTTTGAAACGTAATGTTGCAGGGCGATATAGAGCACCGCTGCCGCAAAGGAGATGCCGGCATACAGCTCTTTTTGAAAGACCAGGGGGATGCGTTTGCAGAACATATCGCGCAGCACACCGCCGAATACGCCCGTGACCACGGCAGCAATGGTGGCGATAACCGGTCCTTCCCCCATATCGAGCGCGATTTGCGCGCCGATGATCGAAAAGACAATCAGCCCCAGCGCATCAAGCACCAGGAACAGGCGGCGAAGATGGGGCATAACGGGCGCCACTATGGTGGTTAACACGGCGGCCGTTGCCACGATAATCACGTACTCCGGGTGTTTAACCCAGCCGAGCGGGTAATGGCCAAGCAGAATATCGCGCACGGAACCGCCGCCCAGTGCGGTCGCTGTAGCAATAATGATCACGCCGAAGGTATCCATACGACGACGTCCGGCGGCAAGTGCGCCGGTCATGGCTTCTGCGGTGATGCCAATGAGATAAAGGATGTGAAGCAGCATATACCCTCCGGTGTGAACGCGGGGGAGGTTAGCGATTTGTGCGCAAGATCACGATTGAGATTTTCTAAGGCGAGTCAGTTTGCCCTATAAATTTTTATCAAGTTCTATAGAGAAAGCTTTATGAAAGGCGGTAAAGCGACAAAATGGGCGTTTAGATGGATTAGAAATAGTAATGGGTGGTGCATTCGACACCACCCGAAAGGCATTACTCGATGTTCTGGATCTGCTCGCGCATCTGTTCAATCAGCACTTTCAGCTCAATCGCTGAATTCGTCACTTCTGCATTGATCGACTTAGACGCCAGGGTGTTCGACTCGCGGTTGAACTCCTGCATCATAAAGTCCAGACGGCGGCCCACAGCTTCTTTTTTCTTCAGAATGTTGTAGGTTTCTTTAACGTGCGCTTCCAGACGGTCCAGCTCTTCAGCGACATCGATACGCTGCGCCATCAGCACCAGCTCTTGTTCCAGGCGGGTGTTTTCCAGCTGAACTTCCGCTTCTTCCAGTTTGGCGACAAGGCGCTCGCGCTGCCATTGCAGCACTTCTGGCATATGGGTGCGGACTTTGGCAACTTCGGTGCTCACGCCTTCAAGACGCTGCTCAATCATCGCTTTCAGCGCCTGGCCTTCGGTTTCGCGGGCAACGATAAAGTCGTCCAGCGTGCCGTCGAGAGCTGCCAGGATTTCAGCGGCAATGGCGTCCAGATCCTGCTCACCGGCGGCCATGACACCAGGCCAGCGCAGAATATCAACCGGGTTGATTTCGCCTTCATCGCTCTGCATTTTGACCCAGTTCGCCGCATTCACGAGCTGTTTTGCCAGTTTTTCGTTGAGGATGAGCTCGCCCTGTGCGCTCGCATCAGGCTCAAAGCGCAGGTTACATTCAACTTTTCCGCGCGTCAGACGCGTACGGATACGTTCACGTACGACAGGCTCAAGGCTGCGGAACTGCTCCGGCATACGGAAATACGTTTCCAGGTAACGCTGGTTTACCGAGCGCATTTCCCATGTGGCGCTACCCCAGCTACCCTTGATTTCACGCCGGGCGTAGGCGGTCATACTGCGGATCATAGACATTCCCGTTTTTAAAGGAGAGATGGGGGGATTATAGCTTTCGGGGGCTTCTCAGGATAGGAATAAGCGTCCTTTATCCGTATAATGCGCAGCCACATTCGTTTCAAGCCGGAGAATCCATCATGCGTCCATCAGGTCGTAGCGCCAACCAGGTGCGTCCCGTCACCCTGACCCGTAACTATACAAAACACGCTGAAGGCTCCGTGCTGGTTGAGTTTGGTGACACTAAAGTGCTGTGCACCGCCTCCATCGAAGAAGGCGTTCCGCGCTTCCTGAAAGGTCAGGGCCAGGGGTGGATCACCGCAGAATACGGCATGCTGCCGCGTGCGACCCATACCCGTAATGCCCGTGAAGCGGCAAAGGGTAAGCAGGGCGGTCGTACCATGGAGATTCAGCGTCTGATCGCGCGTGCGCTGCGCGCCGCCGTTGACCTGAAAATCCTCGGCGAATTCACCATCACGCTGGACTGCGACGTGATTCAGGCTGACGGTGGTACGCGTACGGCGTCGATTACCGGTGCCTGCGTGGCGCTGGCGGATGCCCTGAACAAACTGGTTGCGGCCGGTAAGCTGAAAACCAACCCAATGAAAGGCATGGTTGCGGCGGTTTCTGTCGGTATCGTTAACGGCGAATCGCTTTGCGATCTGGAATACGTTGAAGATTCCGCAGCCGAAACCGACATGAACGTGGTGATGACCGAAGACGGTCGCATCATTGAGGTGCAGGGCACGGCGGAAGGCGAGCCGTTCACCCACGAAGAGCTTCTCTCCCTGCTGGCGTTGGCCCGAGGGGGAATCGAATCCATTGTAACGACGCAGAAAGCGGCGTTAGAAAATTGATTTTAAAGGCGACCAATGAGTCGCCTTTTTTTTGCCTGTAAGACAGAAAAACCAAAGGAGCAAATCCATGAAATCGTATCAGCGCCAGTTTATTGAGTTTGCGCTTAACAAGCAGGTACTTAAGTTTGGCGAATTTACGCTGAAATCCGGGCGTAAAAGTCCCTATTTCTTCAACGCCGGGCTGTTTAATACCGGGCGCGATCTGGCACTGTTAGGCCGTTTCTATGCCGAAGCGCTGGTGGATTCCGGGATTGATTTTGACCTGCTGTTTGGCCCGGCCTATAAAGGCATTCCGATTGCGACCACCACCGCGGTGGCGCTGGCGGAACACCATGACCGCGACGTGCCGTACTGCTTTAACCGCAAAGAAGCTAAAACCCATGGTGAAGGCGGGAATCTGGTCGGCAGCGCGCTGCAGGGCCGCGTCATGCTGGTCGATGACGTGATTACCGCGGGTACGGCGATCCGCGAATCAATGGAGATTATCCAGGCCAACGGTGCGACGCTTGCTGGCGTGCTGATTTCTCTGGATCGTCAGGAGCGTGGTCGCGGTGAAATTTCCGCTATTCAGGAAGTCGAACGTGATTACAGCTGCAAAGTGACGTCGATTATCACCCTGAAAGACCTGATTGCGTATCTGGAAGAGAAGCCTGAGATGGCGGACCATCTGGCGGCGGTACGTGCGTACCGGGAAGAGTTCGGGGTGTAATTAAATTGCCCGGTGGCGCTACGCTTACCGGGCTTACGGATTACTGCAACTGAGCAGCCACTAAGGGCCAGCGGGCGTCAAAATCGTCCGTTGGACGGTATTTGAATTCGCTACGCACAAAGCGGGAGAGCATCCCTTCACAAAACGCCAGAATCTGGCTCGCCAGCAGCGTTTCATCAATGGTGTAACCTTCGCCTTCACGCATTTTCTTTTCGCGTAGTACCTGGCGCAGCTGCGCTTCAATACGCTCGAAAAGCTGGTTAATGCGGCCCTGCAGTCTGTCCTGTTCAAACATCAGCGCGTGGCCGGTGAGGATACGGGTTAAGCCCGGATTGCGTTCACCGAAGCCCAGGATTAGCAGCACAATCAGACGCAGACGCGCGGTGGTGTCTTTTTCGTCTTTCAGAATCAGGTTGATGCGCGTAATCAGGCTGTCTTCAATAAACTCGATCAGGCTGTCGAACATCCGGGTCTTGCTCGGGAAATGACGGTATAGCGCCGCCTCAGACACGCCTACAGAGGCGGCCAGTTTAGCGGTGGTGATGCGTTGACTGCCATCGCTGGATTCAAGCATCAGAGCCAGAGATTGAAGTATTTCTTCGCGACGATTCCTTTTCGCGGTTTGTTTTTCTGCCATGTTACAAAATACCCCTGAAAATAAGCACTTGCCAGGCTGGCATCCACACAGCGACCGCAAACGGGCGTTTGCGGTTTGTTATTGCATTATAACGCTGTGAGATACGTATCTTTCGGGCCGTTATTTGCGCCCGGAATGGCCGAAGCCGCCTTCGCCACGGTCGGTGGCGTCAAAGTCTGCCACCAGGTTAAATTCTGCCTGTACCACCGGTACAAAGACCATCTGGGCGATACGCTCGCCCGGTTCAATGGTGAAGCTGTCCTGACCACGGTTCCAGACGGAGACCATCAGCTGACCCTGGTAGTCGGAGTCGATCAGGCCGACCAGGTTACCCAGCACAACGCCGTGCTTATGACCCAGACCAGAGCGCGGCAGGATCACCGCTGCCAGCGACGGGTCAGCAATGTGAATTGCCAGGCCAGTTGGAACCAGGGTAGTGGCACCCGGAGCCAGTTCTACGGCGTCATCGAGACAGGCGCGCAGGTCAAGACCGGCAGAGCCGGAGGTGGCATAGGTTGGCAGCGGGAATTGCTCGCCAACACGCGGGTCCAGAATCTTAACGTCGATTTTTTTCATCATAACGGGTAACGATCTCGTCGAGTAATTGTTGGCCCAGGAGTTCCTTGCGCTCAAGCGGTAAGACTTTATCTCCATCCTGCCAGAAAAGGTGCAGTGCGTTGCTGTCGCTGTTAAATCCTTGTGTGGCCAGCGATACGTCGTTCGCGCAAATCAAATCGAGGTTTTTGCGGGTACGTTTTTGCCGGGCATATTCTTCCACATTATTCGTTTCTGCGGCAAACCCAACAACGTATGGACGATGGCTTTTTAGTGCGGCGACACCGGCGACAATGTCCGGGTTTTTCACCATTTTTAGTGTTAATTCATCGCCTTGCTTTTTAATTTTAGCCTCGGCGATAGTCTCGGCACGATAGTCTGCGACGGCCGCACAGCCGATAAAAATCTGCTGGCTTTGCGCATGTGCCTGCACGGCGGCTTCCATCTCCAGCGCGGTGGTGACGTCAATTCGCTTCACAAACGCAGGGGTAGGCAGCGATACCGGGCCGCTCACCAGCGTGACGTTCGCGCCACGCCTTGCGGCGGCGGCGGCAATCGCAAAGCCCATTTTGCCGGAGCTGTGGTTGGTGATGTAGCGCACCGGATCCAGCGGCTCGCGCGTGGGGCCCGCGGTAATCATGATGTTGAGATGTTGCAGATCGTTGACAGGCGAAAAATGGGCTGCGGCCATATCAACAATCGTCAGCGGATCAAGCATGCGACCCGGGCCAACGTCGCCGCAGGCCTGGCTGCCGCTGTCCGGACCCCAGATAAGCAGGCCGCGTGAGGCCAGCGTCTCAAGATTATGCTGGGTGGCCGCGTTACGGTACATCTGCTGGTTCATGGCAGGAACGACGGCAACAGGCGCAGGCGTGGCCAGACAAATAGTGGAGACCAGATCGTTTGCCATACCGGCCGCTACCCGAGCGATTAAATCAGCCGTGGCGGGGGCGAGGATAACCAGGTCTGCCCATTTACCCAGCTCAATATGGCCCATCGCGGCTTCGGCGGCCGGATCGAGCAGGCTGTCAGATACCGGGTATCCTGAAACGGCCTGCAGGCTCAGGGGAGTGATAAAGGCTTTACCGCCTTCGGTTATCGCGACCCGCACGTCAGCTCCGCGCTCGCGCAGACGACGCACCAGCTCCGGCGCTTTATAAGCAGCAATGCCGCCGCTCACGCCAAGAACGATTTTTTTACCGGCCAGGCTCATCATGATTCTTTCCTGTTGGGTTTCACCAGAGAGCGGGCATTTTATCACAATCCCCAAAGCGGGGTGATTTTGTCCTTCGACCACTTTGCGAGGCGCTACGCAAGAACGCAATGTGGCCGTCGAGCGACGGATTGGCCTGTGGCAGCATAAGGTTAAAAAGGGGAGAAAGAGCATGGAAGAAGAGGATGAGGAGCTGCTGCCGCGCGAAAAACTGCTGCGCTATGGCGTTAGCCTGTTAAAAGACGATGAACTGCTGGCGCTCTTTTTACGTACCGGAACGCCCGGAAAAACGGTATTTACGCTGGCAAAAGAGCTGATCGCACATTTCGGTTCGCTGTACGGTTTATTGACCGCCGATATGGCGCAGTTTAAGCACGTTGAGGGAATTGGCGTGGCGAAATATGCCCAGCTGAGGGGCATTGCTGAACTTGCCCGCCGTTTTTACAATGTCCGCATGGAGAAGGAAGATCCGATCCTGACGCCAGAAATGACGCGTGAATTCCTGCAAAGCCAGTTAACTGATATTGAACGCGAGATCTTTATAGTGATCTTTGTCGATAACAGAAATCGGGTGCTGAAACATAGCTGTCTCTTTGCGGGCACGTTGAGTCACGTTGAGGTGCATCCGCGTGAAATTGTGCGGGAAGCGATAAAAGTGAATGCAGCGGGCGTGATCCTCGCGCATAATCACCCCTCTGGCTGTGCAGAACCGAGCAGAGCGGACAAAGAAATCACCGAACGCATTATCAAATGCTGTCAATTCATGGACATTCGTGTGCTGGACCATCTGATAATTGGCCGCGGTGAGTACATTTCTTTCGCAGAACATGGCTGGATTTAGGCTATTTCTCGCGATCCATCGGGATCTTTGTCTGTTCGGGACTTGAGCACACCGCCGAGTCAGCGTATACTACGCCACCTTTGAGAATCTCGGGTTTGGCATTTGGGCCTGGCAATCGAGAGTTCACTTAGAACTATGCGATGACCGGGCTGTAAAGCCTGACGAGGCGCCGATACCCCATACGAAGCTCGAGCTAATTTGATTTTTGGAGAATAGACATGTCCCGAGTCTGCCAAGTTACTGGCAAGCGTCCGGTGACCGGTAACAACCGTTCCCACGCACTGAACGCGACTAAACGCCGTTTCCTGCCGAACCTGCACTCTCACCGTTTCTGGGTTGAGAGCGAGAAGCGTTTTGTCACCCTGCGCGTATCTGCTAAAGGTATGCGTGTAATCGATAAGAAAGGCATCGATACAGTTCTGTCCGAACTGCGTGCCCGTGGCGAAAAGTACTAAGTACTTAAAGAGGAAATAAATCATGGCTAAAGGTATTCGCGAGAAAATCAAGCTGGTTTCTTCTGCTGGTACAGGTCACTTCTACACCACCACGAAGAACAAACGTACTAAGCCGGAAAAACTGGAACTGAAAAAATTCGATCCAGTTGTACGCCAGCACGTACTGTACAAAGAAGCTAAAATCAAATAATTTTAGTCTCCTTGTATCGAAAAACCCCGCAACTGCGGGGTTTTTTGCATTCTGCATCTCAACGGAGGAACCATGCCTGAATTACCTGAGGTAGAAACCAGCCGTCGCGGCATTGAGCCCCATCTGGTCGGCGCGACGATTCTTCACGCGGTGGTCCGCAATGGACGTCTGCGCTGGCCGGTGTCCGATGAGATCCATGCCCTGAGCGATAAACCCGTCCTTAGCGTACAGCGTCGCGCGAAATACCTGCTGCTGGAACTGCCCGACGGCTGGATTATTATCCACCTGGGGATGTCCGGGAGCCTGCGCATTCTTACCGAAGAACTGCCTGCGGAAAAGCACGACCACGTCGATCTGGTGATGAGCAACGGCAAAGTGCTCCGTTACACCGACCCACGGCGCTTTGGCGCGTGGCTGTGGACGAAGGAGCTGGAAGGGCATAACGTGCTGGCGCATCTGGGCCCGGAGCCGCTCTCAGACGCGTTTAACGCAGAATACCTCAAGGCGAAGTGTGCGAAGAAGAAAAGCCCGATTAAGCCCTGGCTGATGGATAACAAGCTGGTGGTCGGCGTGGGGAATATCTACGCCAGCGAATCGCTGTTTGCGGCCGGGATCCATCCCGATCGGCTGGCCTCTTCGCTGTCGGCGCAGGAGTGCGAGCTGCTGGTCCGGGTGATTAAAGCCGTATTACTTCGCTCGATTGAGCAGGGCGGGACAACGTTGAAGGACTTCCTGCAAAGTGACGGCAAGCCGGGCTATTTTGCCCAGGAGCTGCAGGTGTATGGCCGTAAAGGCGAACCGTGCAGAGTTTGCGGCACGCCAGTGATTGCCACGAAGCACGCCCAGCGCGCCACGTTCTACTGCCGTCAGTGCCAGAAATAAGGTTACTTTAGCTTTTCCATCAATGCATGGTGGACGTTAGTCGGCAGGAAATGGGTGACATCGCCGTGATGACGCGCCACCTCTTTTACCAGCGTGGAAGAGATAAACGACCACTCTTTGGAGGGCATCAGGAACACGCTCTCCAGCTCCGGCATCAGGTGGCGGTTCATGTGCGCCAGCTGCATCTCGTACTCGAAGTCTGCCACCGCGCGTAAACCACGGATCAGAATATTGGCCTGCTGAGCGCGGGCGAAGTTTGCCATCAGGTCGCTAAACCCGACCACCTCAACATTCGGCAGGTGCGAAATGGCATCGGTGGCGAGCTGTACGCGCTCGTTGAGGTCAAACATCGGCTTTTTGCTGGGGCTGGCGGCAATGGCCAGGATCACCTTGTCGAACATGCACGCCGCACGGGTGATGATATCAAGATGACCGTTGGTGATCGGATCGAAGGTACCCGGATAAATCGCTTTTGTGCTCATGGCTCACGTTTTCTCTGAGTAGCCGCGGCAGAGCGCCCACAGCTCGGTGTATTTGTTGAAAGTATACTGGGCATTCACAACCGCGAGTAACCAGCCCTGCTTGCCGTCCAGGACGCCACCACGCAGCAGCAGCGTTTTCAGGAACGCGCCCAGCGTGTGGGTGAAGATACCCGTCAGCGAGGCCTTCTTGCCGCGCTGGTGACGCTCCTGAGCCCATGCGGTGGCATAGTTGAGCTGTTTACGCTGGAAGCTCGCGAAATCACGGCAGGTCAGGTGCAGCAAATCGCCCGTCAGGGGAATGACCTGGGCGCTATCGCAGCTCAGGGATTCATGCACCAGATTGTCGTTGTATTGATACCGCTCGCGCTCGTAGAGGCGCATCACGCGGTCAGGATACCAGCCGCTGTGGCGCATAAAACGGCCAAGGAAGTAGTTGCGGCGGGCAATGCTGTATACGGCGCCAGGCTGGGGCGAGGAAATCACCGCCTGAATGGCCTGCTGAAGCTCAGGCGTGATGCGTTCGTCGGTGTCGAGCATCAGGACATAATCACCTGTGGCATAGCCCTGCGCGCGCTGGCGCTGGATGCCATAGCCTTGCCAGTCAGCGTCGACAAAGACTTTTGCGCCCGCTGCCCGGGCAACGTTCACCGTGTTGTCCGTACTTCCAGAGTCAAGAATGACTATTTCGTCAGCCCAGGCAACCGACGCCAGGCAATCCGGAAGCAGGTCGGCGGCGTTTTTGGCGATCATGACGACCGACAGACGCGTTGACATCAGTGGCTCCGCTGGGGCAGATAAGGTTGCAGAAGCTGCAGCAGTCGGGTCAGTGCGCCCTGGTTCTGGTGCAGCACTTCGACGGCATGGCGCCCGTACCACAGGCGATAATCTTCGTCAGTCAGAAGGGTCGATACCTCTTTGACCACCGAATCCGCATCGGTCACGGTAATTAAACCATCGGCCTGCTGTAGTTTCGCGCAGATATCTTTGAAGTTAAACGTGTGCGGCCCCATCAGCACCGGAATAGCGTGGGCTGCCGGCTCCAGCGGGTTATGACCGCCGCGTTCGACCAGGCTGCCACCGACAAACGCGAGGTCAGCGATTCCGTACAGCAGCATCAGCTCGCCCATCGTATCGCCAATCACCACCTGGGTGCTGCCGGAAGGAATTTCACCGCTGCTGCGCAGCGTGAAGCTGAATCCGCCTTTCTGGACCATTTCGCGGGCATCTTTAAAACGCTCCGGATGGCGAGGCACGAGGATCAGCAGTAAATCAGGGAATTTTTCCAGCAGCTTGCGGTGAGCCTGCAGAATGATCTCTTCTTCGCCATCATGAGTACTGGTGGCAATCCAGACCTGACGACGCGGGGCCCACTGGCGACGCAGCGTGATCGCACGGGCGGCGAGTTCAGGGGTAACGGAAATATCAAATTTCAGGCTGCCCGTTACCGCAAGCTGGTTGCGTTTCAGGCCCAGCGCGATAAAGCGTGCCGCATCCTCTTCGTTCTGCGCGGCAATCAGCGTAATTTTGCTCAGCAGGCGGCGCATAAACTTACCCAGCTTGCCGTAACCTTTCGCCGAGCGCTCTGAAAGGCGGGCGTTGGCAATGACCAGCGGGATTTTACGGGCATGCAGGGCGGAAATCATATTCGGCCACAGTTCGGTTTCCATCACGATCACCAGCTTCGGGCGAACGGTATTCAGGAAACGATTCATGGCGCAGGGCAGATCGTAAGGCAGATAGACGTGCTGCACGTCTTTACCGAAAGCGGATAACGCGCGCTCCGAGCCGGTTGGCGTCATCGTCGTGACGGTGATTGGCAGCGAAGGGTAGCGGTGACGCAGGGCGCGAACCAGCGGGATCGCCGCCAGCGTTTCACCGACAGAAACGGAATGCAGCAAAATACCGTCCGGTACGACTTTATTGCGGCAGAAGCCATAGCGTTCAGCCCAGCGTTTACGATACGCAGGCGCTTTTCGGCTACGAAGCAACAGTCTCAGCCACACCAGTGGCTGAATGATGTAGAGCAGAGCGGTATACAACAATTCCAAGCGATTATCCGTTTTTTTAGTTTCGGCGGGCAAATTCTAAGCATTTAGGCCAGGTAAAGCTATCTCTTATGCCAGATACCGTTTCAAACGGAAATAACGTCGACCCAGCCGCCAGCGCAGACGCGGACTTTTTGCACTTTTCCAGATGAGTTTCCAGATGCCTGTTTCGAAGAACTCTTTAATAATCATTGATTTCTTCTTCTCATCCTTCATGTTGTCGAAGGTGTGAATAATGCCCAGGCCCTCTTTGGCAATTTGCCAGTGGCAGGCAGGGATCCCTTTCACTTTATCCGGGTAGCGCTGATTGATGGCGTCGAGCATCTGCAGGATTTTCATGTAGTGACGCGCGGAACGAATCAGCGTGTCGTCATTGTCCGGCATATGGGACACCGATGCAGAGTGAATGTAGTAGTCGTAATAACGTTCACTGGTGTACTGAACCCGCTCTGCCGCGAGCAGCACTTCGGTGGTCCACGGAATATCCTGATGGCGCAAGCCGGGTTCGAAATGGAAATTGTGTTTACGGATAAAGTCGTGGCGATAGATGTTCAACCAGGTGACGTGAAGGAATTTACGAGAGTCCAGCGCCATTTTTAACCACGCAGGGCCAGCCATGACCCCAGTCGAAGCCAGTTTGTCTTCAGGGAAGATCGGGCGCGAGGGTTTCTTGTTATTCTCCCAGACGTAGTTCCCGTTACAGGTGGCGACATCCAGATCCTGCGTGACGGCCATATCCAGCAGGCGCTGGTACATGCCGGGTTTAAAGACATCATCAATATCCGGGAAAGAGAGATATTGACCCGTCGCAATGGCCAGACCGGTGTTACGCGCGATGGATACGCCCTGGTTTGGCTGTTCTATGACCTGCAGCTGCGGCAGTTTTTCTCGCCATTTTTCGACGATCTCCATCGAGCGGTCAGTAGAGCCGTCATTGACAATGATGACTTCCATGCTGTCGATGCGTTGATTCACAAGGCAGGTAAAGAACTGATCCAGGAAAGCTTCACCGTTATAAACGGCAACCACCACGCTTAACAATGGGGCTGAATTTTGCATAAGAAACCTGATTATTTTTGATTGTCGACCAGAGCAATATATTGCTGGCAAATGGCACTGATACCGAACGACGCGATGGTTGCATCGCCAACGACCGGCGGGGCGGTATAAATATCCGCCAGCGTTTTTGCCAGTGACGCGTCATTTAACTCTGCCAGCCCGCGCGCTAAGGCGCCGGTGAGGATTTCGGCAGGGCCTCCGGGGCAATTTGTACTGACCGGTGGCGTCTGGCAGATAATGGCTTCGACCAGCACATTACCAAAACCTTCGCAGTCAGAACTTAACACTAAAAGGCGTGCCCCTTTAATCCAGGGATAGGGATTGGAATCGAACGGGCGGAAAACCGTTTTGTTTTCAATACCCAGCTCGGCAGCAAGCTGCTTGAGTTTTTGAATTTGAGCGTCAGATCCATTGCCCATCATGACCAGCGTGGTGTCAATTTTACTCAGGGCGAACGCACGTAAGAGTCGGTCGTGGCGTTTGTGCTCATGGAAGCGGCCAACATGAATAATGTAATCCTTTCCCTGCATCTCGAAGGGCGCATCCGCCAGACGCTGAATTTCAGGAATATCGAAAGGATTATGGATAACCGCTTTGCGTCGAAGATTGAGCGCCAGCGTCTCGGAAAGATCTGTCAACACGGCACCTGAGACGGCGACAACGTTGCGGTTTTCGTAGGTATGACGGATTTTAAGATGTTTAAACCAGCGCGAAAGTCCGCTGCGATGGCGAAGATAGGAAAACGAGAACATGCCGTGCACGCAGAACCAGACTTTGTCACGTTCCAGCGCGCGGCAGTGCGCCACAATGCGGTCGGTTTTGTGCAGGTGAGAGAACACCACATCAAATTTGCCGCTGCGCTCAGCTCGCTCAATCGCCTGATCCAGCAGTTGGGCGCGGCGTGGGATTTCCGTCAGCTTTCGCCACGGTTTTTTACATGTATCCTGAACAACCTGATAATCGATGCCTTCCGGGATGGCGTAGTCGCACACTTTCCGCAGAGAGAATAGAGAGACCTGATGTCCCATTTCTATTAATCCACGGGAGAGTGTAAGAACCGTTTTTTCAGCTCCTCCACCGGGTAAACCATCAATAATCATTAGGATGCGCATTTTTAATCCAGTAATTTTTGATAAAGCGTAATAAGCTGACTTGATAGTTTTTCGGGAGTGGCGTCTTTTACACGTTCACGTGCCGCTCGTCCCATATTGTTATTTTTTTCCAGTGAAGGGATGGCGGCTACCGCTTCCTTCAATGTACTGATATCAAGTGCGTCACAATAAAATCCGTTCTGGCCTTGTTGAATAAACTCTGCACCACCGCAACTCTCTGAAGTAATGACGGGCAAGCCGCAGGCCATCGCTTCAAGAATGACGTTAGGAAAGGGATCATACAGCGTTGGCAACAGTAAACCATCGGATAGCTGATAAAAAGGCAGAGTTTCTTTTTGCACCCCCATGAAACGGATTTGCCCCTCGCAGCCTAACGAACGGGCGAGGTCGCGATAGCGACGCTCTGCTTTATCTTGCCCAACCACAATCAGCCAGGCTGATGTTCCAGCGATAGCGCGTATGGCGCTGGCTAATCCTTTTCGTTCAAATCCTGAGCCTACGAAACAGAACACAACGGCATCGGCTGGCAAACCAAATTGTTGGCGCAAAATCGCACGCTGTGCCTCCTGGGACGGAACGAAGCGGCTGGAATCAATAGAATTATAAATCACATGAATTTTATTTGCGTCAATATCAAAGTCTTCAACGATTTCGCGTTTGATCATCTCCGCATTACAGATTACGGCTTTCAACTCAGGCGCCTGATACATTTCCCGTTCCGCACGCATCACGTAGCGGTGATAGCGGTCATACATCAGCATTTGCGCACGCCAGGCTGGTAAAATGCGCGCGCGCTGAAGCAGCCAGCGACGATGCACCCCATCACCCGCGCGATAGATATCACAACCCGGGATGCGCTCATGGCTTTGAACAATATCAAACTGCTGTTGCTGCCACAGCGTGCGCGCGGCCTGTGCAAATCCGCGCTCTCGACTGATGCGGCCCCATTTTTGAGGGTTGCAAATATGGATATGCCAGTCGTCTTGCTTCTCTCCCTGCCACTCACGCGTGATGACGTTGAGCTCAAGGTTCTGATTGCTCAGCGCGGTGAGAGCGCGCGAAACGAAGCGTTCCGCTCCGCCATCAGGGCGATACTTTTGGCGAACAATGGCCAGACGATGGTTTTTCATGACAGATATCTCCTTGCGGCGGAGACGACAGCATCAACGGGAATGGCGTCGAGATAGCGTTCTTTCGTTTTGGTATCAATGGCATCCGGATCGGGTAGCGGGCCGTAATCGCCGGCCCAGATGACTTCACCGTTGACTTGCCATGGAGACCAAAACGTGAGTTTAGAAGGACCAAACAGCGCCACGCAGGGCGTTTGCAGCGCGGCGGCCATATGCATTGGAACGGAGTCAACGCCGATAAAAAGACGCGCATGATCTATGAGTGAGGCCAGCTGGCGCAACGTTAGCTGGCCCGCCAGCGAGACGACTCCCGTCTTCGGCGAGGCGGCGAGAATGCGATCGATCATCGCCAGCTCTTTTTTATCCGGCCCCGCGGTGAGCACAACCGTATGACCATCCTGCTGCAGTGCAGTAATGGTTTGCGCCATTTTGTCTTCGCTCCAGCATTTAAAGAACCAGCGGGACGTCGGCTGGATCACGATATAGCTGTCGCCCACAGCCGTCTGCGTCAGCTTTTGGCGGGCATGATGCCAGTCTTCTGCGGTGTAAGCCATGGTGACGGCAGGCTGCGGCGCGACCGGTAATGGCGCCAGAATGGAAAGATTCTGTTCGACCGTATGCAGGGATTTGTGGCCGTCGACAGAGACCAGAACGGTGTGACAAAAACGCCAGAATGCACCGTTGCGTTTGTTAAACGCGAATCCGAGGCGAACGGGTGCACCGGTGAAACGGGTGACGATCGCGCTACGCCATTGATCGGCCAGGTTAATCACCAGATGATAATGCTGATTTCTTAACGCACGCAGCAACTGCCACTCTTTTTGAAGATGCTTCAGCGTGCCAAGCTGTTTCCATTTACGATCGATTCCATAAATTGTACCGATCGCCGGATGCGCGGCGAGCATATCGCGCGTTTCTTCATACAGCAGGACATCAATCTGCGCCTGCGGCCATTTTTGACGTAGCGAATCAATGACGGGAGTGGTCAGCAACATGTCGCCATGATGGCGGAGTTTGATAAGTAAAATGCGCAAATCAGGTGTGTCAGGTAAGTTATTCATCATCATCTTATCGGCGTTGTACTGATGGCAATTCTAATAGACCTGATAGCGACTTGCACTCTTTCTCCATAATCTCAGTAATTTCCCTGGAAGGGTTTACTCATGCTTTGGAGAGTGCGTAACATAGCGCTAACTTTCCTGTCTTGCGGACTCATTATGAACAAACCAGCGTTTATCATCACAATTGATACTGAGGGCGATAATCTCTGGCAAAATCACCGCGTCATTAAAACGGAAAATGCGCGTTATCTGGCGCGTTTCCAGGCGCTTTGTGAGCGTTTCGGCTTTAAGCCCGTGTGGCTGACCAATTACGAGATGGCGATCGAACCCGTTTTCATCGAATTCGCCAGGGACGCAATCGCCCGCGGTCAGGGGGAGGTGGGAATGCACCTTCACGCATGGAATAGCCCGCCGGAACACGATCTCACGGGCGATGACTGGCGATGGCAGCCTTATCTGGTTGAATTTTCGGATGAGGTGATGCGCGAAAAAGTGCTGTTCATGACCCGCCTGCTGGAAGAGACCTTCCAGACCAAAATGTTAAGCCACCGTGCCGGACGTTGGGCATTTGACAGTCGCTACGCAAAATTGCTCGTTGAACTGGGCTACCAGGTGGATTGCTCCGTGACGCCACGCGTGAACTGGCGCAATGCGAAAGGCGCCCCACAGGGTAATGGCGGAACGGATTATCAACATTTCCCCGACCACGCCTATTTCATGGATTTAGACAATATTTCCCGGGCAGGCAATAGCCCATTACTCGAAGTGCCGATGAGCATTCAGTATAAACACCCGGCGTGGTTGAACACGATCAAACAGGGTTACGACAGGCTTCGCGGTAAATATCGCTCTCCCTCTGTGAACTGGCTAAGACCGTCCGGTGGGAATGCGGCGCAAATGATTCAGGTCGCACAGCAAAGCCTGTCGCAGGGAAGTGAGTACGTGGAGTTTATGCTTCATTCGTCGGAATTTATGCCTGGCGGAAGCCCAACGTTTAAAGATGAGGCGGCGATTGAAGGGTTGTATCAGGATTTAGAAACGCTCTTTAGCTGGTTATCCGATAAGACGGTAGGGATGACGCTGGCGGAGTTTTATCAGTACAAGAAAAAATAATGCCCGCCAGGCGGGCATTATCATTAGCGTTGCCTGGTTTGCGAAAAAGGGGTACTCAGCGCAAATACGGTGACAAAGAAGATTAAAGCTTCAGAACTCAACAGTATGACGTCAGTCAGGCCATAGAGTAATAAAAGAAGCATGGTCGTCAGCAGCAGGCCATTTCTGTTTTTAAGGGCGTAAACGATCATCGATATATAGAAAAACACTAATATCGCCAGCCCTGGGATCCCCTGCAGAGAATATTTCTCAATAAACTCATTGTGCAGATGCACCCTGATAAACTCGAGTGCAGCCGCGAGGTGTGGATGCCCATCTTTCACATATTGCTGTGTCCATATTTCGCGGTCTTCAACTGATTGCCCTAAAGGATGGGCCAGCCCGTTTTGAATGCCAACACTCCACATAGAGAAACGTGCGCCGAGTGAGGTTGCATCATAGCCTTTCTGATAACTTTCAACTTCAGCTTGTGTTTGTTGTATCTTAGGTAAGATTAATGGCTTGTAGCTAACGATAACAATACCCGCCACAATACATAAGAAAATCAGCGTAGATTTAAGGTGGATCCTTCTGAAGTGATAAAGCGTGAGTACAATCGCCAGGAGTAGATATAACCCCATTGCGGCACGCGTGCCCGTTAAAAGAATGACGAAATAAGATATTAAGATGATGAGTCCTGCGGCTACATACAGTTTTATATTTTTCTGTAGATAAAGGCTGTATACAAACGCCAGTGATAATACAGAATAAACATAAGCCGACACGGTCGCACGGTTTATGGCCATCTCGATACGCCCCATACCCTGTGAAGCCTGCCATAAGCCATAGCCAGTGGCGAGTATAAACCCTGCACCAGAGGCGTATAAAAAATATTTCTGGAAGGATGTTTTATCAATATAAGACTTAAACCGGTCAAGATAAAAAATGAGAATACTTGCCAGAATTAATTTTTTACTTGCACCGAGATAATCGCTATAAACGTTCAGACCTTCGCTCTGATATTCATACACCAGATACCAGCCAAGATTAAGCAGGCCAATCAATAAAATCGGCAATGCGATAGAAAAAGGACGCACTGTGATTTTTTTATATTCGCACGCTAAGCCGATAATGCTGGCATAAATCGCAATATAGAAAAACTCTCGCTGCTTACCTGAACTCAGCAGCGCCAGCGCAAGCGAAATAAGGCTCAAAATCAGCGTCAGCTGATAAAGCCGCAGTTTTACTTTTTCCATAATGCCTCAATGACCCTTTTTTTGTAGCTGAAACGTACATCTCTGGTAAAGAAGAAAGAGAGAGAATAAAGTGCATTGACCCGCTGTTTAACCAGTTTGAGTTGCAGGTCAGTCAGATGCTGCCGGTGGTTTCTGTAGATATCAAACCAGTGACAATTAACAAGATGCTTAAAAGAACGAGGGAATGTTTTTTCCATTTGTAATGTGCAATCAACCAGCGTAGCGATTTTACTGGCGTCGAGACGGCTCGACAAGCTGTCGTTACGTTTGATGTAATAATAGTGTCCCTGACGCTGATAGACTATTTTACGCGATTGCATCAGCATGCCGGGAAACACGGCGAAATCTTCATAACAAATCATCGAAGGCATCGGGTTATTTACATACAATTTCCGATGAATGAATTGCCCGATGAGATGTGCCTGAAAATCTTTGTGCTGCAGGAACCGCTTTATTGCCTCATGTTGTGACAAAGCAACAGGAGAGAACCCCTGCCAGTCGGCTGTAATTTTTTTGGTGTCGCGAATTTCCAGCAGGCGCGTCAGGAGCATTTCAGGGCGCTCTGATTTGAGAAACGCCACAGCGTCCCTGATGCTGCCCGGTTTCATCCGGTCATCGCTATCCAGCATGGTGATGTATTCACCTGTGGCCAGCGAGAGGGCACTGTTTCGAACATGGCCTACGTTACGGTACTCGACGTATCGGGATTGCGCATTCGGAAGTATTGGCAGCCACGCTTCAATAATATCCTGCGTTGAGTCGTTTGAACTGTCGTTAAAGATAATGATCTCTACATCATCCCCCGCACCCTCAATCGCGTTTTGCAGGCTTTCTAGCGTAGTGTGAAGCGTATCTTTGGCGTTATGCGCGGCAATAATGATGCTTAGAAAAGCCATAATAATTAGTTTCCCTGAGCATCAAAGGAGTATGCGTCTGTATTAATTGTGGGTAACTCGCAAATGAAGTGTTTGAGTTCACGTAGCGCTTCGTCTGTTACAGCGAAGAGTTCTGCCCGGCTCTGTGAGAAGTAATATCGTGTTTCAAAAACATATGAGCAAATGTTGTCATCATTACCAATCAGCAATACGTTGCCCAGCGGACGCTGTTCATAGTGGCAACAAGGCCCGAACAGTAAGATTACCGGCACGCCTACCGCATCGGCAATGTAGACATTCCCCGAATCAGACGCGATATAGCAATCCATTTTAGAAATGGCCCACGGCAGCTCTTCAAGCGAGATTTTGCCAATCAGGTTAATAAAGTTGGGCAGTTCACCGTAAGCGCGGGTGATATCATCCATCCACGATTGTTCATTCGGGGCGCCAAACACATAAAATTCGCAGGGCAGGTCGGCGAGACGATCGGCAATTTGCTTCCAGATGACCGGCGGAACGGTTTTCGCTTTATTCCCGGCGGCTACGCTGATGCCAATGCGGATCACGCCGGGTTTATCGAGGATTGCCGGATAGGTCGCAGGTTTGAAAAGTGGCTTTGTGGCGTGCTTTGGCGAGTCTTGCCAGGTTAAGGTGCGATCGGCCAGTTTGAGATAGTTCGTGACTGAAAGAGTCTTCTTACCGTGTTCAACAGTACCGTCTGCCGTTGCATAGAAAATACCGTGATACCATCTGCGCGTGTACGTGCTTAAAAACTGTTTGTTTTTAGCGTTACACACGGAGGCGAAAAAGAGGTTCACGCTATTGGGTTGCAGGAGATAGACATTGTCATAGCGGTTCATGATCCGGCAGGCAAAGACCAGCTTTCGCCACAGGTTACGCTTATGCTGCTCGATAAAAAAAATCTCATCGATCGTCTCATCATGCTTCGCCAGCGCACCCACGCTACGACTGATGAGCACGTCGCTTTTTTGCAGGTATGCCAGAAGGGGCGTTGCATTAACAAAATCGCCGATTTTTGCTGTCTGAATGACCAGGTTTTTACCTGTCTCTTTGCGGAACAGCTTCCGGATAAGCTTCACCGGAAAGAGTAAAATCAGCAGAAATACGTAACTCATGCGTTAGATATCCCTGTTGGAAAGCCAACGGCTGCCCTGTAAAAATGAAAAAATAGCATCTGCGCTGATATCCTTCGTTTGCTGGGTCGGGCTGACCATCTGATGCTGGTTTTTACCGTAACCCCCGATCAATCCGGGATCGGTCGGACCAAAAATCGTGATATTCGGACGATCCAGCGCCGCGGTTAAATGGCTTAAACCTGTATCAACGGAAACAACAGCATTCGCTCCCGCCAGCTGCGCGGCAACCTGCGCCAGCGTCAGTTTCGGCAATACCTCGACGTGTGAAAAACCTGCTGCCAGACGCTCTGCACGCTGCCGCTCATGTTCAGCGCCCCACGGCAGTTTAATATGGATGCCGGTAGGTTGCATTAGTTCAATCAGGCTTCGCCAGTGCGTTTCCGGCCAGTGTTTATCGTCGCGCGTTGTGGCATGCAGGAAGACAAGATAAGGCTGAGCACAGGGATCTGTATTGCGCAAAAAGTGCTGCGCAATGGCGTAGTCGCCCTGGGTTTCCGGTTTCGCATAGCCCAGACTTTTTGCAAACAGCTCGCGGGTACGTTCTACGGCATGCTGTTGCTTTACGATGTGGTGCCGACGGTTATAGAACAGGCTCGCCAGCGGTTCGCGGGCGGTATGCCAGTCCATGCCGTGCTTTACGCCGTGTGCCAGACGCGTCACCAGCGCGGCGCTTTTCACCAGCCCCTGGGCGTCGATGATGGCGTCGTAATGCTGTGCCCGCACCGCCTCACGGAAGGCTTTGCGTTCGGCTTTAATCGGCGCGGAGAACCACGCTTTGCGCCAGCGGCGGATCGCCACCGGGATCACGCGGTCAACCGATTCATGCCAGGTGGGGATCTGCGCGAAGCCTTCCTCCACCACCCAGTCAAAACGAATGCCGGGAACGGCCCGCATCGCGTCCGTCAGTGACGGGAGCGTATGCAGAACATCGCCCATCGAAGAGGTTTTAACGATCAGTACCCGCATTCGTTATCCTTCTTCGCTCAACAGCAGTTCGTTAAGCTCTTCGAGAACGCGCTCTGGCGTAATGTCGATCAGGCTCTGATGGTAGCCTTCTGCGGTATCGCCCTTGCGTACTTTGTGATAGCCGGTGATCAGGCGGATGACGCGCGCTTTATGAGAAAGCGGGGGCGTGAAGTCCGGGCTACTTGGGCCATACAGCGCCACCAGCGGGCGGTTTAGCGCGGCGGCGACGTGCATCAGGCCCGAATCGTTGCTGACCACGGCCTCACAGGCGGCAATCAGAATAACAGCCTGTTCAAGCTGCGTTTCTCCCGCCAGGTTGCGGCACCAGGCCTGCTGTTCATTACTGAGCGTCGCGAGAATTTCGTTGCCTGCCTCGTGGTCCTTTGCCGAACCGAACAGGACAATCTGGTAGCCTTCGTCAATCAGCTGTTTCGCCAGCTCCGCATAGTGGTAGTGCGGCCAGCGTTTTGCCGGGCCGAACTCGGCGCCGGGGCAGAAGCCAATCATCGGGCGTTCAGACGAAAGACCAAACGCGCTGCAGGTCTGGGATTTTTCACCGTCGTTAACCTGAAGCTGTGGCCACAGCAGGGGCTGCGGCAGGTCTTGCGCACTGCGCATCACGCCTTTGTCGTAGGCCAGCGCCACATAGCGCTCCACCATCAGCGGCCAGGCCTCTTTATCCAGCACCCGCGCATCGTTCAGCAGGCCGTAGCGCATTTCACCGCGCCAGCCGGTGCGATGTGGAATGCCTGCAAAAAAGGGTACCAGGGCGGATTTAAAGGAGTTTGGCAGGACATACGCCCGATCGTAGCGCTTCTCGCGCAGTCTATGGCCGAGTTTACGGCGTTCGCCAATTTCCAGCGCCCCGTGGCCAAGCGGCATCGGGATCGCCTCGTTCACTTCCGGCATACGCGACAACAGCGGACGGCACCACGCGGGTGCCATCACGTCGATTATCGCCTGGGGATAACGCGCCTTGAGCGTGCGATAGAGACTTTGCGACATCATCATGTCGCCCACCCATGACGGGCCGATCACCAGAATCTTCATACTTATGCGTCGCGGTTCAGCCAGGCCATATATTCCGTTACGCCTTCGGCAACGGTCTTGAACGGCTTGTCGTAGCCTGCGGCGCGCAGGTTGGTCAGATCGGCCTGGGTGAACGCCTGATAACGGCCTTTCAGCTTGTCAGGGAACGGAATGTACTCGATGCTGCCTTTTTTGTGATACGCCAGCGTTGCGTCAGCCACCGCCTGGAAGGACTCCGCGCGGCCTGTACCCAGGTTGAAGATGCCGGATACGCCGTTTTCCCAGAACCACAGGTTCACTGCGGCTACGTCGCCCACGTAAACGAAGTCGCGCTTAAAGCCGTCGCTGCCCTCGAACAGTTTCGGGCTTTCGCCGTTATTCAGCTGGGTGTTCAGGTGGAATGCCACGCTCGCCATGCTGCCTTTGTGGCCTTCGCGCGGTCCGTAGACGTTGAAGTAACGGAAGCCGACGATCTGCGAGTTCGCTTCTGGCAGCACCTGACGCACGTACTCGTCGAACAGGAATTTGGAGTAACCGTAGACGTTCAGCGGCTGTTCATACTCGCGGGATTCGATAAAGTCCGAGGTGCGGCCGCCGTAGGTTGCCGCGGACGAGGCATACAGGAACGGAATTTCACGCTCCAGGCAGTAGTGCAGGATCTCTTTGGAGTACTGATAGTTATTGTCCATCATGTACTTGCCGTCCCACTCGGTGGTGGAAGAACACGCACCTTCGTGGAAGATAGCTTCGATCTCGCCGAACTCTTCGCCTGCCATAATCTGGATAAGGAAGTCTTCTTTATCCATGTAGTCAGCGATGTTCAGATCCACCAGGTTGACGAACTTGGTGCCGTCTTTCAGGTTGTCAACCACCAGGATGTCGGTGATGCCTTTGTCATTGAGAGCCTTAACAATATTGCTGCCGATAAAGCCCGCGCCGCCGGTAACGATGATCATAACTGTAACCTTTGAAGTGTGGAGCCCGGGGACAATCCCGGACGCTAATGTCTCTATCATATCATTAGTATGGCTGCCCTTCAGCCATTCACCTTCACAGCGCAGGGGTACGCGTGATTTATGCTGCAAAAACGACAAGAGATGACGTGTCATCTCGTCATGAACTATAGGTTTGGGTAATATGTCCCGAAATTTGCCGAGTCTGGAGAATTGCAATGCGTGGTGATTTTTACAAACAGTTAAACAGCGACCTCGACACCGCACGTGCGGAAGGGTTGTTCAAGGAAGAGCGTATTATCACGTCTGCCCAGCAGGCGGACATCACCGTTGCCGACGGCAGCCATGTGATCAACTTTTGTGCGAACAACTACTTAGGTCTTGCGAATCACCCTGAGCTGATTGCCGCTGCAAAAAACGGCATGGACACCCACGGTTTCGGCATGGCCTCCGTACGCTTTATCTGCGGTACGCAGGACAGCCACAAGCAGCTTGAGCAAAAGCTGGCGAGCTTCCTCGGAATGGAAGACGCGATTCTGTACTCCTCCTGCTTCGACGCCAACGGCGGTCTGTTTGAGACCCTGCTTGGCGCAGAAGATGCCATTATCTCCGACGCCCTGAACCACGCCTCCATCATCGACGGCGTACGCCTGTGTAAAGCGAAGCGTTTCCGCTACGCCAACAACGACATGGTCGAGCTGGAAGCGCGCCTGAAAGAGGCGCGTGAAGCGGGCGCTCGCCACGTGCTGATCGCCACCGACGGCGTGTTCTCCATGGACGGCGTGATCGCCAACCTGAAGGGCGTGTGCGACCTGGCGGATAAATACGACGCGCTGGTGATGGTCGATGACTCTCACGCGGTCGGTTTTGTCGGCGAAAATGGCCGCGGTTCCCACGAATACTGTGACGTGATGGGCCGCGTGGATATCATCACCGGTACGCTGGGCAAAGCGCTCGGCGGCGCGTCCGGCGGCTATACCGCCGCGCGTAAAGAGGTGGTCGAGTGGCTGCGCCAGCGCTCTCGCCCGTACCTGTTCTCCAACTCCCTGGCGCCGGCCATTGTTGCCGCCTCCATCAAGGTGCTGGAGATGGTGGAGTCCGGCGCTGAGCTGCGCGACCGCCTGTGGTCCAACGCCCGTCTGTTCCGTGAAAAAATGAGCGCCGCAGGGTTTACCCTGGCCGGTGCTGACCACGCGATCATTCCGGTGATGCTGGGCGATGCGGTTGTTGCGCAGCAATTTGCCCGCGAACTGCAGAAAGAAGGGATTTACGTCACCGGGTTCTTCTTCCCGGTGGTACCAAAAGGTCAGGCGCGCATCCGCACCCAGATGTCTGCGGCGCATACGCCTGAACAAATTGAACGTGCGGTGGAAGCCTTTACCCGCATCGGCAAACAGCTGGGCGTAATTGCCTGAGGACGTGTGATGAAAGCGTTATCCAAACTGAAAGCGGAAGAAGGGATTTGGATGACCGACGTGCCGGAGCCGGAAGTCGGTCATAACGATCTGCTGATCAAAATTCGTAAAACCGCCATCTGCGGTACTGACGTTCACATCTACAACTGGGATCAGTGGTCGCAGAAAACCATTCCGGTACCGATGGTTGTCGGTCACGAATATGTCGGTGAAGTGGTGGGTATCGGTCAGGAAGTGAAAGGCTTCCAAATTGGCGACCGCGTCTCCGGTGAAGGCCATATTACCTGCGGCCACTGCCGTAACTGCCGCGGCGGGCGTACGCACCTGTGCCGTAATACCATTGGCGTGGGCGTAAACCGCCCGGGCTGTTTCGCGGAATACCTGGTGATCCCGGCGTTTAACGCGTTCAAAATTCCGGACAATATCTCTGACGACCTGGCCTCCATCTTCGACCCGTTCGGCAACGCGGTGCACACGGCGCTTTCCTTCGACCTGGTCGGTGAAGACGTGCTGGTCTCCGGCGCGGGCCCAATCGGCATTATGGCCGCTGCTGTGGCCAAGCACGTGGGCGCGCGCAACGTTGTGATCACCGACGTGAATGAATACCGTCTGTCGCTGGCCCGCAAAATGGGCGTCACCCGTGCGGTAGATGTCTCGAAAGAGAGCCTGACCGACGTGATGGAAGAGCTGGGCATGACCGAAGGCTTTGACGTTGGCCTGGAGATGTCCGGCGCGCCGCCGGCATTTCGCACCATGCTCGACACCATGAACCACGGTGGCCGTATCGCGATGCTAGGTATTCCGCCGTCAGACATGTCTATCGACTGGAACAAAGTCATCTTCAAGGGGCTGTTCATCAAGGGCATCTATGGCCGCGAGATGTTCGAGACCTGGTACAAGATGGCGGCGCTGATCCAGTCCGGTCTGGATCTGTCCCCGATTATTACTCACCGTTTCTCCATCGATGAGTTCCAGCAGGGCTTTGACGCGATGCGTTCCGGCCAGTCAGGGAAAGTGATCCTGAGCTGGGATAAGTAATCAAAAAGGGGCCTGAGGCCCCTTTTTTCACTGATTCTTTTTCTCTTCGTCCGTCAGGTAACGCACCTTGCGGGTGTAGTCCTGACCTTTGAACAGCAGTTTGTTATCCGGCGATTCAAGATACTTCTGCCATTCGGAGAGGGGGAAACCGCCGTGCGCGCCAATCACCTCTTTCGGCACAACGGCTTCCTGACCACCGATCTTCTTGGAGACTGGCCAGTTCATCCAGTCGCCCAGGTTAACCGTTTTTAAATCCAGCATGTCCAGCAGCGCGGCGAGCGGCAGCTGATCGGTCGGCGGCTGCGTGTCGTCCATCAGCTCCCAGGTATCCTGGAACAGCGTCAGCCACAGCGGGCAGATACGGCGCCAGGTTTTTTTAGTTGCCGCAAGAAACGCGCCGTTAACGTGATCGACCAGATATGGGCGCACCGTCTCTTTGTAATACGCCGGCACTTTCTCCGCTGGCGCACCGTCCAGCTTGGCAATCATTTTGCCCTGACGGAAGCTGGAGTAGATGTGCATATCGGCCATGTTGATCTCGGGCATCTTGAGCAGGTTGAGATCGGAATCGATCATCAATACGCCTTCACCGCGCGCCTGCAGCGGGGCGTTAAGCTTCACCAGACGGCTGAGGTAGATCTGCTTATAGCGGTAACCTTCCTCACGAACCGGAAGGTTAAGGGTCACTACGCGTGTTTTCGGCGGCAGTATCCCAAAGGCGGATTCAGGCTGATCGCTGACGATGACGATTTCGCTTACCCCGGTGGCATAACGTTCCGCGAAGGTGGCAGAGAGTAATGCTTCTTCGACGAAATCTGCGCCGGTACACGGAATCACAATAGAATCCACCGCAGCAAGTGCGCCCGTCACGTGCAGAGAGCTGTAAGGAATGTTGTGTCGCCCGGTGATATGACGATAGCGAGCATTAAGAAATTTAAACATAGTTATCTCGTTTGGTTAGTGCGCGCCAAGCACGGCTTCGACACCGCTGACATAGTTTTCGATGGCATAGGTATGACAGACGTTCTGGTATGCAGCTGCCGCCAGTCGAGCCCGCAGATCCGCGTCTGCCCAGATATTGTCCAGATGCTGTGCAAGCTGTGAAACATCGCTCCAGGGGAAGAGCAGCCCTGTCGAATCATGGTCAATCAATTCCGCCGTGCCGGTCACCTGAGAGCCAATCACGGGGATATTGAGAAGCATCGCTTCCAGCACCACGCGCGGTAGCCCTTCGCTTTTTGAGGCCAGAATAAAGGCGTCAAACGTAGCGAGGTAATCAAATGGGGTATTCTGAAAACCGGTGAAGATGACGTGGTTTTCAATTCCCAGCGTTCGGGCCTGTTCCGCTAAAGCGCGGCGTTCGGCACCTTCGCCGACCAGCACCATTTTCCATTTCGCCTCGGGATGCTTCTGGCTGAACTGTGCCAGCGCCTCCAGCGTGTGGTGGTTGGCTTTGCGAGGGATTAACGACCCGATACTGCCGAACACAAACGTGTCGTCATCAATGTTCAGGCGCTGGCGCATCGCGCGTCGGTCAGGTAAAGGCTGGTGGATGTCGATGGCATTATTGACCGTCGTACACAGTTCGGGCCGGACGCCATGCTGAAGCAACACGCGTTCAACGCCGTGCGAGACGGCGATGATTTTTGTGGCATGGGCATTAACCAGCTTTACCAGCGGCGGGGTCAAAACGGGCTCAATGCGGCAGTGCTGGATCAACCGCGCCTGCAGGTTCGCCGCCGCCAGATAGCCTTCCTCGTTTGAGCCCGGCTGGTTATTCATATAGAGCGTATCGAAACCGCCCTGCGTGAAAAGGGTCTCGATTTTGCTGACGTTAGGCCTGATGCGCCACATGATATCCACGTGACGCGTCAATGCCTTGCGGGCGCTGCGTGAGAAAAACAGCAGGCTACGTCCCGCTTCCTTCAACAATTTGGCCCAGACCGGCTGCGGACGTTGAGGGATCACGATGAGCGGGATGCCGATGCCGTTGAGCACCTGGCCAATTGTCTCACCTTCAGCACGACTATAATCACTGTAAAAACAACAGGTAATATCGAATTTATCGCGATTGATTCGCTTCAGGAGCTCAAGCATACTGTTGGTGCCTCCCCCCCATTCTTTACCCGTATCCAGGAGGAGAATTTTACTTTTGTGCGGCATGTCTGAATCCGTGTGCTACCCTTCATCTGACTGCATTATAAAGAATCTGTTGAAATAAAATAGATTTTTCTATTTTATTGCTCTTCAGAATTAGACAAAATTTCAAGCGTGCTTATTTGAAAAGTGTGATTCAGGACTTTAATCGTCCCTCCTCATTTATATAGTATTAATAATATTAATTTAGGCTGCTATTGAGAGTGGGAAAATGTTTAAAATAACGGTCTGCTTATTAACGTTTAATTCTGAAAGATTATTGCACGATGTTATTCCGCCTCTTTTGAAAATAGCGGATGAAATTGTCGTGGTCGATTCTGGCAGTACGGACAAAACACGATATATTTGTGAAAGTTTTGGACTGCTACCTGTCTATAAAAAATTTGGCTGGCATGGCGAGCAGATGAACCATGCCATATCCTTAGCCAGCAATGACTGGGTCCTGTGCATCGACAGCGACGAAATTCTTGACCAGGAAACGGTTAATGCCGTTTTAACGTTAAAAGCAGGCGATGAGCCAGACCCCGGAATGGCATGGCGAATATGTCGCCACTGGTTTGTTCTGGGTGAAGAAGTCCGGACGATTTATCCAGTTTCATCCCCTGATTATCCTGTGCGTCTTTTTAATCGTAAACAGTCCCGGTTTAATAACAGGCCGGTAGACGATCAGGTCGAAGGTTTTCTCCGTTGTGAACGTATTCCGGGTTATGTAAAACATGATACGTTTCCCACGCTGCATGAGCTTTTTAACAAATTAAATTGTTATACAACCCGCCTGGTTCAACATCAAAAAATACGGCCCTCTATAGGGCGCGGCGTAATCAGCGCCATCGGGGCTTTTTTCAAATGGTATCTGTTTAGCGGCGCCTGGCGTAAGGGCAAAGTGGGGGTGGCGACGGGACTGTATGCCACAGCCTATAGCTTTTTGAAGTATTTCAAATCCTGGTATCAGCATCAGGAAAAAAAAGAGTCCGTTGCTAACGAGCAGACGGACTCTCAGATTGCGAAATAAGCGTCAGGCTTTCTTACCCCATCCCTGCCACTGCTGCTGGACGTATTTCACCAGGGTACTGTTACTGATGCTGTCTCCGATGACGGAGAAGAAGCGGGTCGCATAGACCGGTTCAAGCGGTTGCTTCGGTACACAGCGCTTCACGCCGCGGAACGGATTACGCGGCGCTGTCGGGACGGGCTGCGCAGAATTTGGTGTAGAGGTATCTACCTGCGGCTCGTTCAGCAGATCGCTCGGACGCACCAGCGTGATATCGGCAGGCAAGGTCGGCAGCATTTGCTGCAGGACGCGAACGGTAGACGGGTGCGGGTGACCGATGGCGATGGCTGAGCCATTGCGGCGGGCCAGCTGTACCGCGCGATTAAACTGCATGCGGATATCGGCTTCATTCTGGGTATCATCCAGGAACACTTTGCGCTTAATCACCTTTACGCCCGTTCCCTGAGCGGCACGCATCGCCTGGCTGTTGCCGATGGTCATGCTGTCGAGGAAGTAGAGGTTGTAACGCTCCAGCGCCTGCATCACTTTGAGCATCCCGTACAGGCTTGATGTCATCGCGCTGCCCATATGGTTGTTCAGCCCTACGGCATACGGCACTTTGTTATAGGCGTCGCGGATGATGCGCTCGATCTCCTCGCTGCTCATGTCCGGGCGCAGGGTGTCTTTTTCCAGCGGCTGCTTGCTGAGCGGGGCCATCGGCAGGTGGATCAGCACCTGATGACCGCTGTTATGGGCTTTTGTCGCCATCTCACGCGCGTGGGGCGCATTTGGAAGGACGGCGACAGAGATGGCCGACGGCATCGCCAGCACCTGATTTTCATAGTGTGGACGATAACCGAAGTCATCAATCACGATAGCGAGTTTACCTGCGTATACTGGTGCAGCCAGCGCCAGCGCGCTGACGACGGAGAAAACCATTCGACGAAATTGAAGCAAAACTTATCTTCCCAACCACGGCTGTGGATTGACCGCCTGACCCTGGCGACGAATTTCGAAATAGAGTGACGGGCGGCCCTGACCGCCACTGCTGCCCACAAGGGCGATGGGTTGGCCTGCGCGCACCTGCGTGCCGACGCTGACCAGCGCGCTCTGGTTGTAGCCGTAAAGGCTCATGTCACCTTTACCGTGTTCGACCACCACCACCAGACCGTAACCCTGCAGCCAGTCAGCCAGAATCACGCGGCCATCGGCAATGGCTTTTACTTCGCTACCTTCAGACGCACCGATAACTATCCCTTTCCAACGTAGCTCACCCTGCAGCTGTTCGCCATAGCGATGCAGAATTGAACCGCGAACGGGCCAGAAAGCCTGACCGCGAGGAGAGCCCAAACCGCCGGTACGCGACATCAGGGAACGTTCGCTCTCGCTTGGCTTGTAGGTAGTGCCTTTGCGGGATGCTTC
Organism: Enterobacter sp. A103; assembly: GCF_034427535.1. Taxonomy (NCBI): domain Bacteria; kingdom Pseudomonadati; phylum Pseudomonadota; class Gammaproteobacteria; order Enterobacterales; family Enterobacteriaceae; genus Enterobacter; species Enterobacter sp. A103. The sequence continues at coordinate 78,185 of NZ_JAXQPQ010000008.1, read as the reverse complement.
CTGCTGCTTATCGCGAACGGCCTGCGCCTCGCGAGCCTCTTTTTCGGCGCGCGCTTTCGCCGCCGCTTCCGCACGGGCGATGCTGTTACGCAGTTTTGATTCGTTGGCGCGCATTTCGCTGAGCTGGCTCTGACCTTCCTGAATGGAGGATTCAAGGCCGGAAAGGGTTTTCTTACGCTCGTTGCGCGCCTGCTCAAGCTTCGCCTGCTGGGCCTGCTGATCGTAGAGCAGAGTTTGTTGCTGGCTCTGTTTCTCTTCCAGCTCGGCTTTTTGCGTGGAGACCTCTTCGCGCGTCTGCTTCAGCTGCGCGATCGTCTCCTGACGCGCCTGGTTGAGATAGCCAAAGTAGGCCTGCAGGCGCTGGCCGCGCTGGCTCTCTTCGCCGCTGAGGATCAGCTGGAGTCCGGTATGTTCACCCTGACGGAATGCGGCATCAAGCTGTGCGGCAAGATTGCGCTCCTGCGCGTCACGCTGGCGCTCGAGTTTGGCAATCGACGCGTTCATCTCGTCGATCTGTTTATTCAACTGGGCGAGGGTGTTTTGCGTTTCACGGAGTTTACGCGTGGCGGCGGAGATCGCCTCTTCCTGCTGCTTGAGCTGGGCGAGCAGGGCGGAGCGCTGCTGCTGCTGCTGGCGTACCGCACGCTCTTTGGCGGCGATATCGGCCTGAATGGATTTCAGCTGGTCGCGGTCATCCGCGTGGGCGGATGCGGCGCACAGCAATACGCCAGCGCTGAGTGCGCTGGCGTAAAACAGAGGTCTGACTGATAACCTAAGCGGCTTCACGACCCATGTGATTGAAAAAATCGCCTTTCCCCTCATGGGGAGCGATTATTCCACGATGAACAGCGGCTTACCAGTCATCTCTTCAGGGATCGGCATACCCATCAGCGACAGCATGGTTGGCGCGATGTCAGAAAGCTTGCCGCCTTCCACTGCTTTCAGTGATTTATCACCCACATAAATCAGCGGAACAGGCAGGTTGGTATGGGCCGTGTGGGCCTGGCCGGTCGCCGGGTCGCGCATCTGTTCAGCGTTACCGTGGTCAGCGGTGATCAGCAACTGGCCGCCAACGGATTCAACCGCTTTCGCTACCTGCTCAACGCAGTGGTCCAGCGCTTCAACCGCTTTCACTGCCGCTTCCATCACCCCAGTATGCCCAACCATGTCGCCGTTCGGGTAGTTACAGATGATGGTGTCGTACTTACCGCTCTTGATGGCCGCAACCAGTTTCTCAGTCAATTCTGCAGAGCTCATTTCTGGCTGCAGATCGTAGGTAGCGACTTTCGGAGAGTTGATCAGAATGCGGTCTTCGCCTTTGAACGGCTCCTCAACGCCGCCGTTAAAGAAGAAGGTCACGTGCGCGTATTTTTCAGTTTCGGAAATACGCAGCTGCGTTTTGTCGTTCTTCGCCATCCACTCGCCAAAGGTGTTTGCCAGAGATGCTGGCGGATACGCGCAAGGCGCTTTGATGTCTGCGGCGTATTCAGTCAGCTGGATGAAATCGAGGTTTACCACTTTCTTACGGGCAAAACCGTCGAAGTCGCTGTTGACGAACGCACGGGTGATTTCACGGGCGCGATCAGCGCGGAAGTTCATGAAGATCAGCGCGTCGCCATCTTCCATGGCGGCATCAGCCTGGCCTTCAGCGCGAATCACGGACGCTTTCACGAATTCGTCGTTTTCATCACGCGCATAGGCCGCTTCCAGCGCCTCAACGGCGGTCGCGAACTGGAATTCACCTTTTGCCAGGGTCATCAGGTCATAGGCCTGTTCAACGCGATCCCAGCGGTTGTCGCGGTCCATAGCGTAGTAACGGCCAATGATGGATGCTACGCGGCCCTTACCCAGCGCGGCGAATTTCTCTTCGAAGGCTTGCAGAGAGCCTTTTGCGCTACGTGGTGGCGTATCGCGACCGTCCAGGAAGGCGTGCAGATAGATTTTTTCTGCACCGCGCCCGGCGGCCAGTTCAACCATCGCCATGATGTGATCTTCGTGGCTGTGAACGCCGCCAGCAGAGAGCAGGCCCATGATGTGTACGGCCTTGCCAGCGGCAACGGCTTTATCGACCGCGCCAGACAGCGTTGGGTTGGAGAAGAAGGTGCGTTCTTTAATTTCAACGTCCAGACGCGTCAGATCCTGATACACAATACGCCCGGCGCCCAGGTTTACGTGACCGACTTCGGAGTTGCCCATCTGGCGGTCCGGCAGACCCACTTCCAGGCCAGACGCGTCAATCAGCGTATGCGGACGTTTCGCCCACAGGGCATCCATGACCGGAGTTTTGGCGTTGAAAATAGCGTTATCCTGGCTATCTTCACGGTAGCCATAGCCATCCAGAATCACCAGTACCATAGGTTTTTTAGAAACCGACATTGCGACAACCTCATGCTCAAGAGTCAAAATTTGCGTAATTTTACTACAGCTGAATCGATCAAATAGCCGCAGAAGATCAAAGAAAGCGCAGGGGCAAGATGTTCACCAGACCATTTTGAGGCTTTTTTTTAGGTGGCATGCCGCAGAAAATGGATTAGGTTATGGTCGCTGGCTGTATTTGCCAGAACGCACAGGTATACTCCTGTCCTGGTTTTTTTTATCACTTAGTCGGGAGTAGTTACCCTCCATGCAAGAAATTATGCAATTCGTTAGCCGCCATCCGGTTCTGAGCATCGCGTGGATTGGCCTGCTGGCTGCTGTGCTGTTCACCACATTTAAGAGCCTGACGTCTAAAATTAAGGTTATCACCCGTGGTGAAGCGACGCGTCTGATTAACAAAGAAGATGCCGTCGTGGTCGATCTGCGTCAGCGTGACGATTTCCGCAAAGGTCACATTGCGGGCGCAATCAACCTGCTGCCAGCTGAAATCAAAGCGAACAACGTCGGTGAGCTTGAGAAACACAAAGCCCAGCCGATTATCGTTGTCGATGCGACCGGCATGCAGGCACAGGAATCTGCCAGCGCGCTTCATAAAGCAGGCTTCGAAAACGTAACGGTGCTGAAAGAAGGTATTTCCGGCTGGAGCGGGGAAAATCTTCCTTTGGTACGCGGTAAATAAGGAGTTCAGTCATGGCCAATATTGAGATCTATACCAAAGCGACGTGCCCGTTCTGTCATCGTGCGAAAGCGCTGCTGAACAGCAAAGGCGTCACGTTCCAGGAACTGCCGATCGACGGTGACGCGATTAAACGCGAAGAGATGATCAAACGTAGTGGTCGCACGACGGTTCCGCAGATTTTTATTGATGCGCAGCACATTGGCGGCTGTGATGACTTGTATGCGCTCGACGCCCGTGGTGGACTCGATCCGCTGCTGAGCTAAGAGACTTTAGGACAATTAAAAAGGGTATTTCCATGTCAGAACAAAACAACACCGAAATGACTTTCCAGATCCAGCGTATCTACACCAAGGACGTCTCTTTCGAAGCGCCAAATGCGCCACATGTTTTCCAGAAAGATTGGCAGCCAGAAGTTAAACTTGATCTGGATACCGCATCTACCCAACTGGCAGATGACGTGTATGAAGTCGTGCTGCGTGTGACCGTTACCGCATCTCTGGGTGAAGAAACTGCATTCCTGTGTGAAGTTCAGCAGGGCGGCATCTTCTCTATCGGCGGTATCGAAGGCAACCAGATGGCGCATTGCCTGGGTGCGTACTGCCCGAACATTCTGTTCCCGTATGCGCGTGAATGCATCACCAGCCTGGTTTCTCGCGGTACATTCCCGCAACTGAACCTTGCGCCAGTTAACTTTGATGCGCTGTTCATGAACTATCTGCAGCAGCAAGCTGGCGAAGGTGCTGAACAACATCAGGATGCCTGATGAGCACTGTTAATGCGTCAATGACTGTGATCGGTGCCGGCTCATACGGCACCGCTCTTGCCATCACGCTGGCAAGAAATGGTCACGAAGTGGTTCTCTGGGGCCACGATCCAAAACATATCGCAACGCTGCAACGCGACCGTTGTAACGTGGCGTTTCTTCCGGACGTTCCGTTCCCCGACTCCCTGCACCTTGAAAGCGACCTTGCGACCGCGCTGGCGGCCAGCCGTAACATTCTGATTGTGGTTCCGAGCCATGTATTTGGCGACGTGCTCCGTCAGATTAAGCCGCTGATGCGCCCGGATGCGCGCATTGTCTGGGCGACAAAAGGACTGGAAGCCGAAACCGGACGCCTGCTGCAGGACGTTGCCCGTGAAGCGCTGGGTGATGAGATCCCGCTGGCGGTCATCTCCGGCCCGACCTTTGCCAAAGAGCTGGCCGCTGGCCTGCCAACGGCGATTTCGCTGGCCTCCACCGATCAGGCCTTCTCCGACGATCTTCAACAGCTGCTGCACTGCGGCAAGAGCTTCCGCGTCTACAGCAACCCCGATTTTATCGGCGTGCAGCTGGGCGGTGCGGTGAAGAACGTGATTGCGATTGGTGCCGGAATGTCAGACGGCATTGGTTTTGGTGCCAATGCGCGTACGGCGCTGATCACCCGAGGACTGACCGAAATGTCCCGCCTGGGCGAAGCGCTGGGTGCCGATCCGGCCACCTTTATGGGGATGGCTGGCCTGGGCGACCTGGTGCTGACCTGTACCGATAACCAGTCTCGTAACCGCCGTTTTGGCATGATGCTCGGACAGGGCAGCGATGTTAAAGGCGCGCAGGAGAAGATTGGTCAGGTGGTTGAAGGCTACCGCAATACCAAAGAAGTCCGCGAGTTGGCGCACCGTTTCGGTGTCGAAATGCCAATAACCGAGGAAATTTATCAGGTATTGTATTGCGGAAAAAATGCGCGCGAGGCAGCATTGACCTTATTAGGTCGCGCGCGCAAGGACGAGCGCAGCAGTAACTAGTCGGAACCGTTGTCACCTGAATGACCCAGCCAGCGCAGAACTGGCTGGTCATTAACTATCGTCTGGAGTAAGCAATGCCGTGTGAAGAACTGGATATCGTCTGGAACAATATTAAAGCCGAAGCCCGGGCGCTGGCCGACTGCGAGCCTATGCTGGCCAGTTTCTACCACGCGACGCTACTCAAGCACGAAAATCTCGGCAGCGCGCTGAGCTATATGCTCGCCAACAAGCTGGCTTCCTCGATCATGCCAGCTATCGCCATTCGTGAAGTGGTGGAAGAGGCGTACGCCGCAGACCCGGAAATGATCGCCTCTGCCGCCTGCGATATTCAGGCCGTGCGCACGCGTGACCCCGCGGTCGATAAATATTCTACGCCGCTGCTGTACCTGAAAGGCTTCCACGCGCTGCAGGCTTACCGCATCGGCCACTGGCTGTGGAATGAAGGCCGCCGCGCGCTGGCGATCTTCCTGCAAAACCAGGTTTCCGTGACGTTCCAGGTCGATATTCACCCGGCGGCAAAGATTGGCCGCGGGATCATGCTCGACCACGCCACCGGGATTGTCGTCGGGGAAACGGCGGTCATTGAAGATGACGTCTCGATCCTGCAGTCGGTTACCCTGGGCGGTACCGGTAAAACCAGCGGCGATCGCCATCCGAAAATCCGTGAAGGGGTGATGATTGGCGCGGGTGCCAAAATCCTTGGCAATATCGAAGTCGGGCGCGGCGCGAAGATCGGCGCAGGCTCCGTGGTGCTCCAGCCCGTGCCGCCGCATACCACCGCCGCTGGCGTACCGGCGCGCATCGTCGGTAAACCAGACAGCGATAAGCCTTCCATGGACATGGATCAGCACTTCAACGGCATTCACCATACCTTCGAGTATGGTGACGGCATTTAACTTCTGAGAATGGCGCCCGGATACCCCAGCTGGCGCCAGGCTTCATACACCACCACCGACACCGCGTTCGACAGGTTCATGCTGCGGCTGTCCGGCATCATCGGAATACGGATTTTCTGCTCGGCGGGCAGGGCATCCAGGATCGTGGCCGGCAGGCCGCGAGTTTCCGGGCCAAACATCAGATAGTCACCTGCCTGATAGCTCACGGCGCTATGCGCTGGCGTGCCTTTGGTGGTCAGGGCGAACATGCGCTGCGGCTTCTCTGCATCCAGAAACGCGGCGTAATCGTGATGGCGAACGACGGCGGTAAATTCATGATAATCCAGCCCTGCGCGACGCAGACGTTTGTCGTCCCACGTAAAGCCCATCGGCTCAATGATATGCAGACGAAAACCGGTGTTGGCACACAGGCGGATAATATTGCCGGTATTCGGCGGAATTTCTGGTTCGAATAAAACGATGTTAAGCATGCTGCCCCCTTAATTGCGGGGGCAGAATAGCAGAAAAGAGAGGAACTACGCGACGCCGGGTTCCTGCGAGCGGCTGTACAGCATTTTGTAGACGGTTGCCGCAGCGGCTACCAGAGCGGGCACGCTGAGGATCATTAAAATACTGTCTGCCTGCCACTGCATAGAGAGAAGCTGGGCGCTGGTCATGGTTCCCGCCACGCCGCCAAAGCGGCCGATCCCCTGCATCCAGGCGATGCCCGTCGCGCGGCACTCGGTAGGGTAAAAGGTGGCGGCCAGGGTTTGCATGCCCGATTGCGCGCCGTTCATCGCGATCCCCATCAGGAAAATCAGCCCGCCAAACAGGGCGATATGGTTATGCTCAATACCCAGTAAAAGAATAAGGCCCATTGTCAGCACGAAACCACACGCGACAACTTTATGCGCTTCCCAGCGGTCCATCATCCAGCCCGCGAGCAGAATGCCTGCGGTGCCGCCGAAGGTGAACAGCGAGGTGAGCCAGGCGGATTCCGCCAGAGCATAGCCCATCCCCTGCATCAGCGTCGGCATCCAGCTTAGCAGGACGTAGTAAATCACCAGCCCCATAAAATAGGTCACCCACAGCATCAGGGTGCCGGGCAGCCAGGGCATAGAAAACAGCTGCGACACGCTCCCTTTTTTAGAGGCGACTTTCTCCTCCGCCAGGAAAAAGCCCGTGACGCCATCCAGCGTGCTGCGGGCGAACCGGCTGGCGATACGGCGGACCTGCATGACGTCTTTCCCGCGCTGCACCAGAAACTTCACGGACTCCGGTAAAAACAGCGCCAGCAGCAGCGTTAAAATCAGCGGCGCAATCGCCCCGGTCAGCAGCACGCTTCGCCAGCCGTGATGGGGGATAAGCCAGGAAGAGATCGCGCCGCCGCCCGCCGCACCCAGAGGGAAGCCGCAGTACATGGTATCAATCGCCATGGCGCGACAGCGCTGGGGGGCAAACTCCGAGATCAGCGTGATGGCGTTAGGCATTGCGGCACCGAGGCCCAGGCCCGTCAGAAAGCGCCACAGCGTGAGCGTATTCAGACTTTGCGCCCAGGCCGTCCCCAGGCTCGCAAGGCCGAAGAACAGGCACGAAAAGACCAGCACGCGCTTGCGACCCATCCGGTCCGATACCGGACCAGCAATCAGCGCGCCCAGCGACAGCCCCAGCAGCGCCGCGCTCAGCACCGGCCCCAGATCCTGTTTGTGTATCCCCCATTCTGCCGACAGCGTAGGCGCGATGTAACCCATCGCCGCCGTATCAAAACCATCGATCGCCAGAACCAGAAAGCCCAACACAATGAGCAGCCAGTGAAACCCTGAAAAGGGACTCTCATCGATCACCTGCTGAATATCCACCTTACCTGAATACGCCATACGCTCCACTCCGATCTGATGTTGTTTTTGTGTTCTTGTATTTGCTTGTCTATACAATTGCGGACGGCAGGTGGATGTCAAATTTTCTTATCCAATATGTTATCTGGATGTTATTTTTGGCGTAAAAAAGCGCCCGAGGGGGAAATCGGGCGCGTGAGAAAGGTGTATTAACGGAGGAGAATTTACGCCGCGTTTCCCTGAGCAAGTGGCGCCAGTGCCGCCGGTAATTTGCTTAACTCCTGTACCAGGGAATCTCTGCTGATTTCGCTAATCGTTCTTGCTCCTGTCAGCGTCATCGCCACCTTCATCTCTTTTTCGATCAGGTTGAGCAGATTCGCCACCCCTGCCTGGCCCGCCGTCGCCAGCGCATACAGATACGCGCGCCCCAGCAGCACGCTGTCGGCGCCCAGCGCAATCATGCGCACCACGTCCAGCCCGTTGCGGATGCCGCTGTCGGCCAGGATCGCAATATCGCCTTTCACCGCATCGGCGATGGCCGGCAGGGCGCGTGCGGAAGAGAGCACACCGTCAAGCTGGCGTCCGCCGTGGTTAGAGACCACAATCCCGTCTGCGCCAAAGCGGACCGCGTCGCGGGCATCTTCCGGATCGAGGATCCCTTTGATCACCATCGGGCCGTCCCAGAACTCGCGGATCCACTCCAGGTCTTTCCACGAGATCGACGGATCAAAGTTGTTCGCCAGCCAGCCGATGTAATCCTCCAGTCCGGTCGGTTTACCGAGGTAAGCCGAGATATTGCCCAGATCGTGCGGACGACCGTTCAGGCCGACATCCCATGCCCACTGCGGATGGGTCATGGCCTGCCAGTAGCGGCGGAGCGCGGCATTCGGACCGCTCATGCCGGAGTGGGCATCACGATAGCGCGCGCCGGGAGTCGGCATATCGACGGTAAAGACCAGCGTGGAGCAGCCCGCCGCTTTGGCTCGCTCGAGCGCGTTGCGCATAAAGCCGCGATCGCGCAGCACGTACAGCTGGAACCACATCGGGCGCTTGATGGTCGGGGCGACCTCTTCAATCGGGCAGACGGACACGGTGGAGAGGGTAAACGGAATGCCTTTGGCATCCGCCGCAGCGGCAGCCTGCACTTCACCGCGGCGGGCATACATGCCGCATAAGCCCACAGGCGCGAGCGCCACGGGCATGGAGAGCGTTTCGTTGAACAGCTTTGTCTCAAGGCTCAGGTCAGACATATTCTTCAGCACGCGCTGGCGCAGGGCCACTTCCGACAGATCTTCCACGTTGCGGCGCAGGGTGTATTCGGCATACGCCCCACCATCGATATAGTGGAACAGGAACGGGGGCAAAATGCGCTGCGCCGCGGCGCGATAGTCACTGGCTGCTGAAATAATCATGCTTTGTTCTCCCTGGAAATATCACTGTCGCCAGGCAGACGGGTAATACGCGCCTGTCGGGCCTGGTCTTCATCGAATCGTTTAATGGTGGTGTGCACGAAACCGAGATGCGCCATCATCGCTTTGCGTGCGGCCTCGGCATCACCGGCCAGAATGGCGTTGAGCACCGCCTCGTGCTGTTCTGTGAGCTGGGCAAACACCGGCGGAACCAGATACATGCGCTGGCGGCTCTGCTTCACGGAGGATTGCAGCAGGTCGAAGAACCCGCGCATGGTCTGAAGCAGCACCACGTTGTGCGACGCCTCGGCAATCGCCAGGTGAAAACGGACGTCCGCCTGGGAGGCGATGTCCGGGTCGCTGCTTTGCGTGGCCTCAAAGCAGGCGATGAGTTTCTCTTTGTCGGCGTCGGTTGCCCGCATGGCCGCGTGCCAGGCGGTACTGGTTTCGATGGCGTGACGCGCTTCAAGGATGTCGAAGCTGTAGTCCGGGTCGTTCTCCATCAGCGTCTTCAGGGGCTGCACGATGTTTTGCTCGGACCAGTCGTCATGCTGCCAGCGCACAAAGGTGCCGCCGCCGCGACGGCTCACCAGCACGCCTTCGCTGACCAGCGTCGCCAGCGCCTCGCGCAGTGAATTGCGCGACACGCCAAGCTGGGCGGCAAGCTGGCGTTCGGCGGGCAACTTCATGCCCGCTTCAAGCTGTTGTTCTTCAATCAGCGCCCGTACGCGAGAGGCAATCTCGTCGGACAGGCGTCTGGGCATCACTATCATGGGATCATCCAGGTTAAGACATAGGCCTGCAGGGTGGTGATCACCCCGACCATACAGGTGAATATCAGGCTGTGTTTCACGGTAAAGCGGAACAGATCCGACTCTTTACCGACCAGTCCCACCGCCGCACAGGCAATGGCGATGGATTGTGGAGAGATCATTTTCCCGGTCACGCCGCCGGTGGTGTTCGCGGCCACCAGCAGGACGTCCGACACGCCAATCTGCTGGGCTGCCGTTGCCTGCAGGGCGGCAAACAGGGCGTTAGACGAGGTATCGGAACCGGTCAGGAACACCCCCAGCCAGCCGAGGAACGGCGAGAAGAAGGTGAAGGCGTGGCTGGTATGGGCCAGCGCCAGCGCCAGCGTCGATGACAGGCCGGAGTAGTTCGAGATAAACGCGAACGCCAGCACCATGCCGATGGAGTAAATCGGCAGCATCAGCTCTTTAATGGTCGCGGCAAAGGTCTGCACCGCGGCCGCAGGCTTCATGCGCAGCCACACCACGGAAAGAATAGCGGCAAACAGGATGGCGGTACCGGTGGCGGAGAACCAGTCGAATTTATAGACCGCGGCATACGGCGTAGCGGCGTGCACCACCGGCGGCATACGGGCGACCATCTTGTCGAGGAACGGTACGGAGATGTTAATCACCATGTCGTAAAGCGCGCCGCCCGGGGCGAACAGGGCTTTAAACGGCGGGATGCTCCACAGGGTCACCGTTGCGGTCAGGAACAGGAACGGCGACCAGGCGCGGATCACCTGTCCTGCCGTATAGCCCGTACGCGCCAGGGTTTGATCGACCTGCGAGGCGCCCATGTCGGCGAAGCGGAAAATACGCACCGGCTGCCAGCGTTTCAGGAACAGCGTCAGACAGACCAGCGACACCAGCGAAGAGATGATGTCCGGCAGCTCCGGGCCGAGGAAGTTCGAGCTGAGGTACTGAGCGATAGCGAACGAACCGCCCGCCACCATCACCGCAGGCCAGGTCTCCTTCACGCCGCGCCAGCCGTCCATAATCGCCATGATCCAGAACAGGACGATAATGGTCAGGAAGGGCAGCTGGCGGCCAACCATCTGGCCGATCTCGAAGCTGTCCAGCCCGGTGACCTGTCCGGCCACCAGAATCGGAATACCCATCGCGCCAAACGCAACCGGCGCGGTGTTCACAATCAGGCACAGGCCAGCGGCATAGAGCGGGTTAAAGCCCAGACCGACCAGCAGCGCGGCGGTGATCGCCACCGGTGCGCCAAAGCCTGCCGCACCTTCCAGAAATGCCCCGAAGGAGAAGCCGACAATCAGCATCTGCAGGCGCTGGTCCGGCGTGATGGAAAGAATCGACGAGCGGATTATGTCGAACTGCCCGGTTTTCACCGAGATTTTATAGACAAAGACCGCCGCGATGATGATCCACGCAATCGGCCACAGGCCGTAGAAGAAACCGTAGACGACGGAGGCCAGCGCGCGATCGACCGGCATTTTGTAGAAGAACAGCGCCACCATCAGAGCGATGGCAACGGTATACGTCGCGGCGAGGTAGCCCTTCAGCTTGAGCTTAATCAGCGCAAAGAAGAAGAACAGGATCGGAAGCGATGCGATCAGGCTCGACAGCCAGATATTTCCGGCCGGGTCGTAGTTTTGTTGCCAGAGGCTCATGCAGGTCTCCTGGGGACCAGACAGCCTGCGCTGCGGGTGAGTCTCCGCTCAACTCTGCGTCACAGGTTGTGTAAAAGTGGTCCTGCCAATGTTGTGTTGTAGGGTTAATGACAATGAATGGTTAACCAAATGTTATGGTCAGGCAATGAGTTTGTGAGCGGAAATAATGGAATTGTGAACCGGGGAAGAAAGAAAAGGGGGATTGGTAGGGCCAATTTGAAGCAGGGTGGGGCCTGATGCCCTCACCCCGGCCCTCTCCCACAGGGAGAGGGGGAAGTATCAGAACGCGGTCTTACAAAAGCCCGTCATCTCTTTCAGGCCCATTTCGCGGCCAAGCTCGGTCATCGGGTGTACCACCACCAGACCACGGACGCTTTTTTTCAGCTTGCCCATGTCGGCCTGTTCTTTTTTGGTGATCGCGCGGCGGTGCGGCATGTTCATCAGCTTCTGCGCTTCTTTGCTCAGCTTCTGGCCCTTCACTTCGCGCAGGCGCTCGATTTCTGTTTCCAGCGTGGCGGCTTCTTTTTCCAGCTCGGCGTACTTCTCGGCGGAATCGACCAGTGACAGGCCAGCCATCTGGTGGCGGATCAGATCCAGGCGGTCGCTCAGGCGTTTAATTTCGTTCTTTTCGACTTCTTTCATGACAAATAACTCTGAAAACGGGGAATTTACAGGGAAGGATACACCAATGTGAGCGGGCTTACTTCTGAAACGCTTTTTTTAAGCTGATCCGGGAAATCAGCTCAGTCAGGGAGAGCACCATCGTGGAACGGACAACCTGTTGATAACGCAGCTTTTGCATCGCGTAGAGCTCAGGGTCGCTGTTGTCAAAATGGGGAGCAGGGGGGAGCGCGCTGACGCAGTGCAGTTCGCCGAAGGGCCCCAGGATCTCATCATCGGTAAAGGTGTACTCGTTACCGTCATGATTGAGCTCTTCGCGCAGCGCCATTAACAGCTCCGCATCTTCATACTCTTGTCGGTTGAGCACGCCAAGACCATAAATCAGCTTCAGACGCACGGATAAATCGCCCAGCGGTCCGTCTCCGTCCAGTAACGGTTCTACAGCATACTTTACCGCGTAGTCGTCTTTGCGAAACACCTGAAGCACCAGGATATTCACCGCCTCGGTTAACAGCTCGACGGCGGCAATCAGGAAACTTCGTACGGTTTTGCCAGCATTCAGACGCTCAAGCACACGATTTTCAAAGGCCTGGGTTTGTTCCATTATTGCCTGCATATCTGACAATCTATTATCTGGGCGCAGGTTAACCTGCGCCGCACTGTGCATCATTTGGTTGCGTTGTATGCGTTAACCGCCTCCACAACCACGTCGCTGTTGGCGTCCAGACCGGAAATCTGCGCCAGCGCAGCCTGCGCGCCTTTGTCATCAATAAGCTGAGCCAGTTCCTGCGCCTGTGGGTCCTGCTCGCTGCGGTAGTGCATCGCGGCGGCAATGCCTTTCACCAGGTTGGCGTGCGGCAGGCCGTATTCCAGCGTGCCCAGCAGCGGCTTAATCAGACGGTCGCCCGCGCTCAGTTTGCGCAGAGGCTGACGGCCCACGCGCTCAACGTCATCTTTCAGATACGGATTTTCAAAGCGACCGAGGATTTTCTGGATGTATGCTGCGTGTTTATCAGCATCAAAACCGTAGCGTTTGATCAGCACCGCGCCGCTCTCTTCCATTGCCCCTTTTACCACCGCGCGGATCTTCTCATCGAGGATCGCATCACGAATGGTCTGATGACCGGCCAATTTTCCGAGGTACGCGGTTATAGCATGCCCGGTGTTCAGCGTGAAGAGTTTGCGTTCGACAAATGCCATCAGGTTATCGGTTAATTCCATTCCCGGAATGGTCGGCAGGGCGCCTTTAAACTGGGTTTTATCCACGATCCACTCGCTGAAGGTTTCCACGGTCACTTCCAGCGGGTCGTTGGTGGCGGATTCAGACGGCGGAACGATGCGATCCACGGCGGAATCCACAAACCCAACGTGCGCTTCAACCCAGGCTTTGTCTTCGTCGGCTACAGCGTTGAGCACGTGGCCTTTCAGCTGCGTGGTGCCGCGCACCATGTTTTCGCAGGCGATGATGTTCAGCGGAGCGTCGATGCCCTGCGCTTTACGTTTTGCCAGGCCTTTCGCAACCGCAGGGGCGATGCGCTCAAGAACGACCGGACCCACGGCCGTGGTGACCAGATCGACGCTGGCAATCAGGTCGATAACGTCTTCCCCGATGCTGCTGACCGCGTTGACGCCGGATACCGTCTCAACCTGCTCGTTTTCACCGACTACATGGACCTGATAGCTATGACGCGCATTCAGGGCATCCAGGACCACCTGATTCACATCGGCGAATGTCAGCGTAATGCCCGCGTCTGCCAGCAGTTTACCGATAAAACCACGACCGATATTACCTGCGCCAAAATGTAATGCTTTCATAGTGTTAACCTTCATCAATGTTTTTACCCGAGAGGGCTGGGGTGAGGAACTTTTTCCCCTCACCCTAGCCCTCTCCCCCATGGGGGAGAGGGAAGAGGACTTATTTGTTAAGAAGTGCCAGGACTTCTTCCACGCTGGTGGTGCTCGCCAGACGCGCAATGACAGACTCATCGTCCAGCGCGTTGGTCAGGCTGGTAATCACCTGAATGTGCTCGTTGTTGCGAGCGGCGATACCAATCACCAGACGGGCGATGTCGTCTTCTTCTTCACCGAAGCGCACGCCCTGCGGATACTGACAGAATACGACGCCGGTTTTCAGGACGCGATCTTTCGCTTCAACCGTACCGTGCGGCACCGCGATGGATTCGCCCAGGTAGGTTGGCGTCAGTTTTTCGCGTTCCAGCATTGCGTCGACATATTCAGGCTGAACGTAGCCGCCTTTCACCAGCTGCTCGCCGGCAAAGCGAATCGCTTCTTCTTTGGTTGCTGCTGTGCGACCGAGGAAGATGTTTTCCGCACCCAGTTTGAACAGGTGGGCGTTGCTTTCGTCAAAGCTGTCCTGCAGGCTTGAGCGCACTTTCACTTCGTTGTCTTCGTGACGCTGCGCCGCAACCAGACGTTCGGTCAGGCTGGTGTACAGGCCGCTGTCGAGGAAGTTGGTCAGCGAGATGTGCTGTGCCTGCGGCACCTGGCGCATGGCGCGTTCGGTCAGGTCGCGGTGCGTGATGACCAGGTCAACGTCCGGCGGCAGGCTGTTAATGGCGCTGTTGGTGACGGAGATGTTGGTCAGACCCGCATCCTGCACTTTCTTACGCAGCACGCCTGCACCCATTGCGCTGGAACCCATACCGGCGTCACAGGCAACGATGATTTTACGCACGTGGCTCAGGTCGTTAGACACGTCGCCAGCCGCCAGCGGGGTCGCGCCTTTGGATTCGGCTTTCATGTCGTGCATACGACGGGTCGCCGCTTCAATATCGTCGTCTTCTTTCACTTTGCTGGTTTTCAGCAGGATAGAAGAGACCACGAAGGAGACGGCCATGGCCGCACAGATGGCCGCGATGTTCGCGAAGTACGCCCCTTTTGGCGTCATCGCCAGCACCGCCAGGATAGAACCCGGAGAAGCTGGAGACACCAGACCGCCGCCCAGCACGCTCAGGGTGAACACGCCGGTCATACCGCCAAGGATAACGGCCAGGATCAGGCGTGGGTTCATCAGCACGTACGGGAAGTAAATTTCGTGGATACCGCCCAGGAAGTGAATGATTGCCGCACCGCCAGCAGACTGCTTAGCGCTGCCGCGACCAAAGAACATGTACGCCAGCAGTACGCCCATACCCGGACCTGGGTTGGCTTCAATCAGGAAGAAGATAGACTTGCCGAGATCGTGAGACTGCTGAATACCCAGCGGCGAGAAGATACCGTGGTTGATGGCGTTGTTCAGGAACAGGATTTTCGCCGGTTCAACGAAGATAGACGCCAGCGGCAGCATGTCGTGCGCCACCATAAAGTTAACGCCTGCCGCCAGAATTTTAGACAGCACTTCAACCGCTGGGCCAATGCCGAGGAACGCCAGAATCGCGAGGATCATCCCGATGATGCCCGCAGAGAAGTTGTTCACCAGCATTTCGAAGCCGGATTTGATCTTACCATCAACCCAGACGTCGAATTTCTTAATCGCCCAGCCGCCCAGAGGACCGGCAATCATTGCACCGAGGAACATCGGCATATCCGCACCGACGATAACACCCATGGTCGTGATGGCACCCACTACGCCACCACGGTCACCGCCCACCAGACGACCACCGGTGAAACCGATGAGCAGCGGCAGGAGATAGGTAATCATTGGGCCAACAAGTTTCGCCAGCGTTTCGTTAGGCAACCACCCTGTCGGAATGAACAATGCAGTGATGATACCCCACGCGATAAACGCGCCGATATTTGGCATCACCATGTTGCTGAGGAAACGACCAAAGCTTTGAACTTTGATCTTGAAATCGGATGACATAAAACACCCCTTCTTCTGTTTACGCTTAGGCTTGCGGCCCGAGGTTTATTGTTAATGAGGCGGCAGAGGTAGCCGGGCCCTGTTCTGATGCTGTGAAATCTGGCACTGAATCGTTCAACTGTCCAGACAGCGAAAATTTATGTGACGCACATCACGTAAAGGTAGGGGGTGTGGATGTCAATGAAGTGATCTTAGTCACAAAAAAGGTGGGTAAAAAAAATGCGATGGCGAGAAATGCGGCAAAAACCACCCTTTTCTGTGATGGTTGTCACGATTTGGTTTTGTGGGTTTGTTTCTGGATTGTGACTGATTTCACAAAATATTTTTATGCAGATTTCTCCGGCTGTGATCGGCGGCAAACTCTGCTTAGCGATTCGGCGTCAGGATGGCATAGCGCGACACGTTAAGCTAAAAAACCACTTTTGATGTGTGGTATGGCGAAAAGTTAAAACGTGGATTACGCTCATATTGTAAGGTTAAGTATATTATTATTCAGGATATATTTTGACACGCTTATAAACTTGCACGGAGATATTATAAAAAACGATACTCCCCGGCTCTGAAATAACCAGTGTACCTTCTGTATTTCAAAATAAATTAATTAGGTTGCGTACTGTTTTATTAATTCAATGAGTTGACGTTGTTTAAGTGAGGAGAATATGTTTCTCAACTATTTTGCGCTGGGCGTATTGATTTTTGTATTTCTGGTTCTCTTTTATGGAATCATCGCCATCCATGACATTCCTTATAATATGGCCAAAAAGCGAAACCATCCGCATGCCGATGCGATTCACACGGCAGGCTGGATTAGCCTGTTTACGCTCCATGCCATCTGGCCGTTCCTGTGGATATGGGCCACGCTGTACCGTGAAGATCGCGGCTGGGGGATGCAAAACCACATCACCAAGCCTGATGAGGTTCCGGGCATGGATGCGCTGGCCAAACGTGTGGCCGAATTAGAACAAAAGCTGGCCGCGGTACAGCCCACCGCTGATAAGAACACGCTGGAGCGCTAATCATGGATCTGTTAATTATTTTGACCTATGTGGCATTTGCCTGGGTGATTTTTAAAATATTCCGTATTCCGGTAAACCAGTGGACGCTTGCCACCGCGACATTAGGCGGGGTGTTTATTGTTGCCGGGCTTATTCTGTTAATGAACTATAACCATCCGTACACCTTTACGGCGCAAAAGGCGGTTATTTCTATTCCAATTACGCCGCAGGTTACCGGGGTGGTCAGTGAAGTGACCGATAAAAATAACCAGCTTATTAAAAAAGGCGAAGTGTTATTTAAACTGGATCCGGGCCGCTACCAGGCACGCGTCGACAGACTCCAGGCCGACCTGGTGACCGCAACGCACAATATCGACAATCTGAAAGCGCAGCTTTCGGAAGCGGTCGCCAATACCACCCGCGTGTCGGCTGAACGCGATCGTCTGTTTAAAGATTATCAGCGCTACCTGAAAGGCAGCCAGGCAAAGGTGAATCCGTTTTCTGAAAGCGATATCGACAACGCGCGCCAAAATTATCTCGCACAGGATGCGATGGTGAAAGGCTCCGTTGCCGAACAGACGCAGATTCAAAGCCAGCTGGACAGCATGGTGAACGGCGAGCAGTCGCAGATTGCCTCCTTACGCGCGCAGCTTGCTGAAGCGAAATACAATCTGGATCAGACCGTGGTCCGTGCGCCAAGCGATGGCTACATCACCCAGGTGCTGATCCGTCCGGGGACGTACGCCGCCGCGCTGCCGCTGCGTCCGGTGATGGTCTTTATTCCTGAACAGAAGCGTCAGATCGTGGCCCAGTTCCGTCAGAACTCGCTGCTGCGTCTGAAGCCGGGCGATGAAGCGGAGGTGGTGTTTAACGCGCTGCCGGGCCAGGTGTTCTCCGGGAAGCTCACCGCGATTCTGCCGGTGGTGCCGGGAGGCTCCTATCAGGCGCAGGGCGCGCTGCAGTCGCTGACGGTGGTGCCGGGAACGGACGGCGTGTTGGGTACGATTGAGCTGGATCCGAATGCGGAAGTCGATGCGCTGCCAGACGGTATCTATGCCCAGGTGGCGGTCTACTCGGACCATTTCGCCCACGTCTCGGTGATGCGTAAAGTATTGCTGCGCATGACCAGCTGGATGCACTACCTCTACCTCGATCACTAATCCTTCCAGGGCAGGAATGCGACACGCATACCTGCCCTTTTTTCATCGCTTGATCCATACTGACTTTTTTCCGGCATCAAGGATCAGGCAATGAAACTCATCGGTAGCTACACCAGTCCCTTCGTGCGAAAAATCTCGATTCTCCTGCTGGAGAAAGGGATTGAATTTGAATTCATCAATGAACAGCCCTATAACGCTGAAAACGGCGTCGCGCAGTACAACCCGCTGGGGAAAGTCCCGGCGCTGGTGACGGACGAGGGTGAATACTGGTTCGATTCCCCTATTATTGCGGAGTATATCGAGCTGCTGGGCGTTGCCCCTGCAATGCTGCCGGCTGACCCAAAAGCGGCGCTGGCAGTGAAGCAAATTGAAGCCCTGGCCGATGGCATTATGGATGCGGCGTTAACCTCCGTGCGTGAACAGGCAAGGCCCGCCGCCCAGCAGTCGGAAACGGAACTGTTACGCCAGCGGGAAAAAATCAGCCGCAGCCTGGACAGGTGCGAACAGCTTATCCGGGAGGGAAAGATTCAAACCGACAGCCTGAACCTGGCAACTATCGCTATTGCCTGCGCCATCGGCTATCTCAACTTCCGCCGGGTTTCCCCTGGCTGGTGCGTCGACCGTCCGCTGCTGGTGAAACTGGCAGACACGCTTTTTAGCCGCGAGAGCTTTGCCCGGACAGAACCGCCAAAGGCTTGACGCGGGTTATACCCGTCATACTTCAAGCTGCATGTGCGTTGGCTTTCCTCGTTCACCCCAGTCACGTACTCATGTACGCTCCTGGGGATTCACTGCGTCGCCGCCTTCATGCAACTTGAATTATTTAGGGTATATAACACTTCGGCGTCGGAGGCGGTACAATCCCTCCACATGTTAACTCCCTCTCCCGTCGGGAGGGGGGAAGATATTTACTCGCCAGGCGCTTTCATGACTACTCATCATTCGCTGTACAGCCAGATCCCCGCTACCGACCGTCTCCTTCGCGAGCCCCGCATTCATGCTGCCGTTGAGCGTTTTGGCCATACCGCGACGGTGGAGATGTTACGCCTGCTTCAGGACGAAGCCCGATGCGCTATTCAGTCAGAAAACGCCTTGCCCGAATGGTGCGCGGCGTGGGAGCAGGAAGTTGAGCACCGGCTGGATGAGAAAGCGCAAAGCGCGTTACGCCCGGTGATTAACCTGACCGGTACCGTGCTGCATACCAACCTGGGCCGCGCGCAGCAGGCGGAAGAGGCTATCGCGGCGGTTGTGCAGGCCATGCGGGCGCCCGTGACGCTGGAGTACGATCTGGACGGCGCCGGACGCGGGCATCGTGACCGGGCGCTGGCGGACCTGCTGTGCCAGCTGACCGGCGCGGAAGATGCCTGCATTGTGAATAACAACGCCGCAGCGGTGCTGCTGATGCTGGCGGCCACCGCCAGCGGCAAAGAGGTGGTGGTTTCCCGCGGCGAGCTGGTGGAGATTGGCGGGGCGTTTCGTATTCCGGACGTGATGCGCCAGGCGGGCTGCACGCTGCATGAAGTGGGCACCACTAACCGTACCCATGCGAAAGATTATCGCGCGGCGGTGAATGAAAATACCGCCCTGCTGATGAAGGTTCACACCAGCAATTACCATATTGAAGGCTTCACCAAAACGGTTGAAGAGGGCGAGCTGGCGGCGATTGGCCGCGAACTGAATATTCCGGTGATTGCCGATCTCGGCAGCGGCTCGCTGGTGGATCTGAGCCTTTACGGGTTGCCGAAAGAGCCGATGCCGCAAGAGATGATTGCCGCAGGCGTCAGCCTGGTCAGCTTTTCCGGCGACAAGCTGCTTGGCGGGCCGCAGGCCGGAATTATCGTCGGCAAGCGCGAGCTGATTGCGAGGCTGCAGCAGCATCCGCTCAAGCGCGCCCTGCGAGCCGATAAAATGACGCTTGCCGCGCTGGAGGCGACGCTGCGGCTCTATCTCCATCCGGAGAAACTGGGCGACCGCCTGCCCACGCTGCGTCTGTTAACCCGCGATGCCGCCTCCATTCGCGCCCAGGCCGAATTACTGCTGCCGCGCATTGCCCCGCACTACCCCGATTTTGACGTTCGCATTGAACCCTGCCAGTCGCAGATTGGCAGCGGTTCGCTGCCGGTGGACAGGCTGCCGAGTGAAGCGCTCACGTTCACCCCGCGTGACGGGCGCGGCAGCCACCTTGAAGCCCTGTCGGCGCGCTGGCGTGGCCTGCCCGCGCCGGTTATCGGGCGGATTTACGATGGCCGAATGTGGCTGGATCTGCGCTGCCTTGAAGATGAAGAGCGATTTCTGGAGATGTTGTTGAAATGATTATTGCCACCGCCGGTCATGTCGACCACGGAAAAACCACGTTGCTGCAGGCGATTACCGGCATAAACGCCGACCGCCTGCCGGAAGAGAAAAAGCGCGGCATGACCATCGATCTGGGCTATGCCTACTGGCCCCAGCCTGACGGTCGCGTGCTGGGTTTTATTGATGTTCCGGGGCATGAAAAGTTTCTGTCCAACATGCTGGCGGGCGTGGGGGGTATCGATCATGCCCTGCTGGTGGTGGCCTGCGATGATGGCGTCATGGCGCAAACCCGTGAGCACCTGGCGATCCTGCAGCTGACCGGTAACCCGCAGCTGACCGTGGCGCTGACCAAAGCCGATCGCGTGGATGACGCTCGCGTCAGCGAAGTGCGCGAAGCGGTACAGGCGACCTTGCAGGAGTATGGTTTTGCCGATGCACCGCTTTTTGTCACCGTGGCGACAGAAGGGCGCGGTATCGATGAACTTCGCCACCACTTACAGCAGCTTTCGTCGCGTGACCACGCCAGCCATCACCGCTTCCGTCTGGCGATTGACCGGGCGTTTACCGTCAAAGGCGCGGGGCTGGTGGTGACCGGTACGGCGCTGAGCGGTGAAGTGAACGTAGGTGATACGCTCTGGCTGACGGGCGTTAACAAACCGATGCGCGTGCGCGGCCTGCATGCGCAAAACCAGCCCGCGGAGCGTGCTCATGCCGGGCAGCGGATCGCGCTGAACATTGCCGGGGATGCGGAAAAAGAGCAGCTTAACCGCGGCGACTGGCTGCTGGCCGATGCCCCACCTGAGCCGTCTGAACGCGTCATTGTCTCCCTGCAGACAAACGTGCCCCTGACCCAATGGCAGCCGCTGCATATTCACCACGCGGCCAGCCATATCACCGGACGCGTGTCGCTGCTGGAAAACGATCTTGCCGAACTGGTATTCGATTCACCGCTCTGGCTTGCAGACAACGATCGTCTGGTACTGCGTGATATTTCCGCGCGGGAAACGCTGGCCGGGGCGCGGGTGGTCGCGCTGAATCCACCGCGACGCGGCAAGCGTAAGCCTGAATATCTGCAGTGGCTGGCAGCGCTGGCGCAGGCCAGCGATGATAACGCCGCGCTGCGGGTGCATCTTGAGCGCGGTGCGGTGAGCCTGCGTGATTTTGCATGGGCACGCCAGCTGAGCGAGGAAGGGTTACGCCTGCTGGCCCAGCAGCCGGGCTTTATTCAGGCTGGAAACAGTCTGCTAAACGCCCCGGTTGCGGCACGCTGGCAGCGTAAGATACTGAACACGCTCGCAACGTACCATGAACAGCATCAGGATGAGCCTGGCCCGGGCCGTGAGCGTCTGCGGCGCATGGCGCTGCCGATGGAAGACGATGCGCTCGTGCTGGTGCTGATTGAAAACATGCGCGAAAGCGGGGCGATCAAAAGCCACCACGGCTGGCTGCATCTTCCGGATCACAAGGCCGGGTTCACCGCTGAGCAAGAGGCAGTATGGCAAAAAGTGGCCTCGCTGTTTGGCGATGAGCCGTGGTGGGTTCGCGATCTGGCCCGCGAAACGAATACCGACGAGCAGGTGATGCGTCAGGTATTGCGCCATGCGGCGCAGCAGGGGCTGATAGTCGCGATCGTGAAAGATCGTTATTACCGTAACGATCGTATTGTGGCGTTTGCGAACCTGATCCGCGAGCTGGATCAGGAGCGGGGCTCTACCTGCGCGGCCGATTTCCGCGACCGGCTGAACGTGGGCCGCAAGCTGGCGATTCAGATCCTGGAGTATTTCAACCGCATCGGCTTTACACGCCGTCGCGGTAACGATCATTTATTGCGCGATTCGTTATTATTTCCTGAAACTCCGTGACCCCCGTCGTAAAGCCGTTACCGGTTGGCGAGAAAATCGCCAGCCGGAACTACCCTTGATGTACACCAACAGCAAGGAGACGGTCATGACAAACAATCCTCCCTCATCGCGTATCCAGCCCGGCGAGTATGGTTTTCCCCTCAAGCTGAAGCCTCGTTATGACAACTTTATTGGCGGCGACTGGGTAGCCCCCGTCGACGGCGAATACTATTCCAACCTGACCCCCGTAACCGGCCAGCCGCTGTGCGAAATAGCCAGCTCTGGCAAGCGCGATATCGATCTGGCGCTGGATGCGGCGCACAAAGCGAAAGATAAATGGGGCCATACCTCCGTTCAGGACCGCGCGGCTATTTTGTTCAAAATCGCTGACCGGATGGAGCAGAATCTGGAGCTGCTGGCGACGGCGGAAACCTGGGATAACGGCAAGCCGATCCGGGAAACGATGGCTGCAGACGTGCCGCTGGCCATCGACCACTTCCGCTATTTTGCCTCCTGCATTCGCGCTCAGGAGGGTGGAATAAGTGAGGTAGACAGCGACACCGTGGCGTATCACTTCCACGAGCCGCTGGGCGTCGTCGGGCAAATCATTCCGTGGAACTTCCCGCTGCTGATGGCGAGCTGGAAAATGGCGCCCGCGCTGGCGGCAGGGAACTGCATTGTGCTGAAACCGGCGCGTCTGACCCCGCTCTCGGTGCTGCTGCTGATGGAAATCGTTGGCGATCTTCTGCCGCCGGGCGTGATTAACGTGGTCAACGGTGCGGGCGGTGAGATAGGGGAATATCTGGCTACCTCGAAACGGATCGCTAAAGTGGCGTTTACCGGGTCGACGGAAGTGGGCCAGCAGATTATGCAGTACGCCACGCAGAACATCATTCCGGTGACCCTGGAGCTGGGCGGGAAATCCCCGAACATCTTCTTCGCGGACGTGATGGAGGAAGAGGATGCCTTCTTCGATAAAGCCCTGGAAGGGTTTGCGCTGTTTGCGTTTAACCAGGGCGAAGTCTGCACCTGCCCAAGCCGCGCGCTGGTGCAGGAGTCCATCTATGAGCGCTTTATGGAGCGGGCCATTCGCCGCGTCGAGTCTATCCGCAGCGGTAACCCGCTCGATAACGTCACGCAGATGGGGGCGCAGGTCTCGCACGGACAGCTGGAAACCATCCTCAACTACATCGATATCGGCAAGAAAGAGGGGGCGGATATTCTGACCGGCGGTCGCCGTAAGGTGCTCGGCGGGGATCTGCAGGAAGGGTATTACCTGGAGCCGACGATCCTGTTCGGTCAGAACAACATGCGCGTCTTCCAGGAGGAAATTTTCGGACCGGTGCTGGCCGTAACCACCTTCAAAACGATGGAGGAGGCGCTGGAGATTGCCAACGACACGCCGTATGGCCTGGGAGCTGGCGTCTGGAGCCGCAACGGTAATCTGGCCTATAAAATGGGCAGAGGCATTCAGGCCGGGCGCGTCTGGACCAACTGCTACCACGCCTATCCTGCCCACGCTGCATTTGGCGGTTATAAGCAATCGGGTATCGGGCGTGAAACCCACAAGATGATGCTGGAGCATTATCAGCAAACGAAATGTTTGCTGGTCAGCTACTCCGATAAACCGCTGGGGCTATTCTAATCGCCCAGCTCAGGCCGTCCATGGGCGGCCTGAGCAATTTGCTGGCGCAGGCAGTTCAGAACGCCATCCAGAACGTATTGCACGCGCCAGGGCTGGTATTCGCGTTTGCGGAAGATGGCCGTCAGATCGAGCCACCACTCTTCCTGATGCGGGAAGCAGGGAACCAGCATCCCTTGCGTTAATTCTTTTTTCAGACTCTCTTTTGGCGCAAAAACAATCCCAAGATTATTTCTTGCCAGCTCCAGGGCCGTCTGCGTATTGTCGCAAATATAATTACCGGTCACCCGGTAGTCATGCACGCTATCACTGCCGTGCACGCGGAAACGCCAGATGTTTGCATCATCGATCAGCATGGAGTCAATGAGAATACAGGAGTGATTAATTAAACCTTCAGGTCCCGTTAAGGGGTGTTTATTTAAATATTCTACGGTAGCGAATGCCGTAACAGAATATTTTGTTAACACGCTGGCAACCAGACTTTCGTCTTTCGGCGGCGCATAGGTAATTAAAATGTCGCAGTCATCCGGAAAAGAAACGCCTTCTGAAAATTCATTCCGATCCAGGTTATAGGTTTTCAGGGAGATGCGGATGTCACCGATATCTTCTATCTGATGGATCACGTGGCGCGCGAGATAAGTTACGATACCTGTAGGGGCATAGATCGTGACCTTTCCGCGCTTTTCATGCTTATAATCAGCAATAAAATTAACGAGTTGACGGTTCTTATCCAGCGTGGCATCAATGTACGGGAGTAACGCTTCCCCAAACTGGGTCAGGGCCAGCTGGCGCGTGGTGCGCTCAAAAACCTTGAGCCCAACCCGCGTTTCAAAATCAGACAGATATTTACTGACATTGGCCTGCGCCATGCCCAGCAGGGCGGCGGCATCACCAATGCTGTGGGTGGCTGCGATGACGGAAATAATTTTTAACTCGCGCGGCTTTAGCTGTAATTTATTCATCATGCACACCCATCTATATGATTTTGTATATAATATTATATAAACCGCAGCGTTGCATTGGCAAATTTGTAACCATTATTATGCGCCTCGCTTGTTTGGCATTTTAATGGATTATATGTAATGACTATTAAATACAATTTACTCATCGCTGCCACGTTATTTGCAACATCCTCAGCAATGGCCGGTGACTTTTCACTAGGAGCGGGGGCTGTATTTAATGAGTCTCCTTACAAAGGCTATAACGAAAATACTACCGCAGTACCGTTAATTAGCTACGAAGGCGAGAGCTTTTATGTTCGCCAGACCACGGGCGGATGGATCCTGTGGAAAGACGCAAAAAATGAACTCAGCCTGACCGCATCGTGGATGCCGCTGCATTTCGATCCTGATGACAACGACGACCATCAGATGAAAAATCTTGATGAGCGTAAAGCCTCTGCCTTCCTCGGCGGCGCGTACTACCGCCACGAAAGCTGGGGCTCGCTGAAAGTGGCGGTCTCGGGCGATGCCACGGATGAAAGCGGCGGTATGATCGGCGAGGTTTCATACTTCCGTCCAATCAGGATGGAACGCCTGACCCTGACGCCCTCTGTCGGTATTTTCTATAGCGACGAAAGCTATAACGACTACTACTACGGCGTATCCGGCAGCGAGTCTCGCCGCTCAGGTCTGGATGAATACACAGCCGGTGACAGCTGGACACCATACGTTGGCCTGGCGGCCAAATATCAGTTAACCCAGAAGCTGTACCTGAACGCCAGCGCGGTCTACACCGTATTGCCTGACGACGTGAAGAACAGCCCGATGATCGACCGCGACGACAGCTTCGCGCTGATGACCGGCCTGACCTGGTGTTTCTGATGCGCTAAAGCCGGGTGGCGGCTTCGCCTTACCCGGCCTACATGGACTGCCATCGCAGTTTTACGTAGGCCCGTGCAGCGAAGCGCCGCAGGGCATATTTGAGAGTACCGATCTCCCGTTTTCCCTTCCCGTCATGGCTTCCACATTAATATTCCTGATACGCTAATGCGATCTGCGCCATCAATAAAGGTGTGCATCATGTGTATCATTCTTAAAGAAAATCAAACCTGGTACTCTCGTCCGGATTTGGCGACGGGCGGGAATTAAGCACGGATATCAGGAGTCGTTATGTTTTATCCGGCTTACATTCATTCTGACTTCGACGGTAGTGCCAGCGGCTTTTTCCCTGACGTTCCAGGCTGAGGCAGCACGTCGCGTGCTGCCTGGGTAAAAAATTAATTATATAGAGCTGCTGTCGCTTTCAGGATATCAGCAAAGGAATAGATATCATCGACTGTCGTTATAGGATGACGCGTTTCGTTTTTTTCTATGTCGAAAAGTCCGATGTATTTTTGCGTACGATTAAAATGCAATCGGCAAAGGGGTTTGCGGTTGTTGTCATCTACAAGAATACCAAAGTAACTTTTGGTATCTCTGTGAGTTATACGGGGTGCCTCCAGTACTGCTCTGGTGATTGCTTTAACAATATGATATCCCTCGAGCTCCTCTAGCGTTGTAACCACATCACTTTCATCTTTATGTTCGTCTTCCTCAATCTGTGATGACTCATTTGGAGTATCGATGATCGCTGGGGTTATGCCGGTAATAGCTGACTTAAGTCGCTCATTAACCTGATCATTTATGTACTGGCTTGCAGCTTTTTTGGTCAAGTTAAAAAAAGACTCTCTGACTTTTTGAGTCAAAATCCCATCATAAACTCGGGATGCAAAAAATTTCACAAAGTCATCTTCAGGATTATTTAGCTGAGAATGCAGGATTTTTTTGATTTGGCTGACATATTTTAATTCACCAGCAGCATTGATAATTGATTCTAAATCAAACGAAGACTTAGTTAATTTTTTTAGCTCAGGTATTATATTTTCGTCAATATCAAGAAGATCTACTTCCAAAAATGGTTTTTCATCCATTTTATTGGGAGCATCCAGATCTGTAAAAAATTTATAATTTTGTCCATTGGTGAGTATTGAAATTCTGGCGTTTGTTACATGAAAATACCTGAATAACTGCGAAGCATGATTTATATTTAATGGTTCGCCAATTTTCTTACACTCAATAAGTATCTGAACGTCATTATTTTTCATTATAGCATAATCGATTTTTTCGCCCTTTTTTGTACCAACATCACAGACAAATTCAGGTGTTACCTCTGAAGGATCAAAAACATCATAACCCAGAACGTTATGAATGAATGGCATTACAAATGCAGTTTTTGTTGCTTCTTCAGTATTAATTACATCAAGTTGTTGTTTTATTTTATTTGATAAGGCATTTAATCTTTCTGTGAATTCCATGGGATGTCCTTATTTTTAGCTGTGTGTCTTTATGGAATAACACTAAAATGCATGTCAGACAATGGTATACCTGAGCTGAACTGCTGTAAAAAAACAATACCGAGGGTTAGATCACATTGTCTTTCAGTCGATGATAATCCGTGAACTCGGCATCACTGAGCTTGATAAAAATATTATATATCCATAAAGGTGACATTATTCTTGTTTATGTTTATCCACCAAATCCGCATCTCTGCTACTCCCCTATTTGCCCAACTGAACCGGGGTATAAAGGTTAGCGTGCAGTGCTGGCGCTGGAGATGATTTTATAGCAGGTGTCGCTCTCTTCAGGGTATGAAGACAGCGCGTATCAGGCTGGTGCGGCGATGGCGTGGAAGGCGAAGCAGCTTATTCGCACGCAGTTTCATTTACCGCTTTCGACGTCGCAGCTGGCAAAAGCATTGCATTGCAATGCCGATTACCTGGGGCGCGTATTTCGCCGGACTTTCCAATTAACCCTGACGGAGGCGATACATCGCCAGCGCGTCAGGGCAGCGGAAAAGCTGTTGCTGGATGGCTCTGCGTCGCTTACCGAAGTGGCAAACCGCTGTGGTTTTAATGACGTGGGCTATTTTCGGCAAATATTTTCAAAGCATACGGGCTTAACACCTGCCGTCTGGAAACGGCGGTACTGTAAAGAGCATATTAATTCCGGCTGAGTGCCTCCTATTTGACCCATAACACCTTCGCTGAATCGGGCAGTATGTAAGATGTGTGCAGTACCGGTTTTTAATGCACGCGAGGCGTAACACATGAACCGATTTATCATGGCGGATGCGGAAAAATGCATTGGGTGCCGCACCTGCGAAGTGGCCTGCGCGGTGTCGCATCAGGGCGCCGTCTCCGCTAATGCCTTTTCGCCTCGCCTTCGGGTGGTTAAGGGGAGTTCATACACTACGGCTGTGGGTTGCCATCAGTGCGAGGATGCGCCGTGTGCTAACGTCTGTCCAACCCATGCCATCAGCCGTACGGCGGGAGCCTGGCTCGTTGAGCAGACGCGCTGCATTGGGTGCAAAAGCTGTGTGGTGGCATGTCCGTTTGGGGCGATGCAGGTGCGCCTGGAGGGAAATAAGCCGCAGGCGCTGAAATGTGATTTATGCCTGCATCGCGAAGGCGGACCGGCCTGCGTGGAGGCCTGTCCAACCCACGCGTTGCGCTGCGTTGCTCCTGTCAGTATTAGGGCTGAAAAGCTTACTGCATTTTATTGAAATTCCACGTGAACGTCAGACTGTAGCGCCAGTCCCTGTTGCGACTGTCTGTCGGAACATCCCCGACGGGTCTTGCCGCCTCAACCGTGACGCTATAGTGGCGCGTATCGCCTATCATCACCCCGGCAGCCACTGACCCGAGCCGCTGATGAGGCAAACCGGACGTGTTAAACCAGGTTTGCGCGGTATCGGCCAGGATATAGGGTTGGACGGTGGCAAGCCAGGTGCTCTCTTTTCGCATCTTGATATAGCGCAGTTCTACCTGCCCGCCGTAGCCGTAATCACCGCTTGCTTCACTGTCCTGATATCCACGGCCAAAGCGCTGGGCACCGAAGCTAACGCGTTCGGGCTCTGGCAATGTGTTATTTGACCAGTCTCCCTCCCAGGATGTTGATAGCCGCCATTTGTCGGCAAACAGCCAGGCAGCGTCCAGATAGCTTTTTGTGAGCGTAAAATTAATATCGGGTTTAGGGACTGAGACGATATCGGCACCCATCGCATCAATACCCTGTCGTACGTTGAGTCTGCCGCTGATGCTGGCAGTTGTGAATTGATGTGCACCATTGATACCCACTTCCAGCGCCGGATAACGCGCGTGTTGGTTGACGGAGTCCAGACTATAGGTTTTGCCCTGCAGTCTGGCCTGCAGGGCATAGTCATCCTGGCGGTCGGTATAATCAAAACCGCTAGTCAGATTAATTTGTGATTTTTGCGTCAGCAGCAATGGATAGCCAAACGTAACGCCGCCGTTGTATTGCGTTGTTTTTTGCTTCGAATCGACCTGAATATTATTGGGCAAAGAGAGCAGGGGGGAAAAATCTCGCGGATCTTCACGGTAATAGCTGCCTTTGATCTGCATCGTCAGCCCTTCATCGTTTAAAAACTGCTGCCAGTTCAGACCCACATAGTTTTTTCGCGTGTTGCTATCTAACGGTATAAGCGTAGCCACGCCAAGCTGATCGCCATAGCTTGTCAGGTTGCTGAGCGTCCCGTTCAGCATCATTAAATCTTGCCCTTTACGGGTGTCGATCGTGGAGGCGATATTCCAGCTCCGCTCCTCATTACCGGTTATCTGCATCGCCGCCGCGCCATAGATATTGGTTGGCAGCTGCGCGTTGGCCGTGACCGGAACGTTCGGGGTGCGGGTCATCAGCTGGCTATAGCGATCGAACGTATCCTGAGACAGCGGTTTTTCCGCCATGATTTTTTCTGACAAGCGTTTAAGGCGCGCGGCGATATTGGGGTTGTTACTGGTTATGTCGCTGTGCGCCACGTACCCTTCGACCAGGACAATTTTAATATTTCCCTGCTGGAAATTATTATCGGGCAGCCAGGCATAGGAGAGCGGAAAACCGTCGGCCTTGTAGCGCGCCGTAATATCATTTACCAGCCCCGTAAGCGTTTTTAGCGGCACGGTTTTTCCGGCGTAAGGCCTGAAGGGTTTAAGTAATTCCTGCAAGGGATAACGCGTGCCGCCAATAAACTGAATGTGATGAATGGTAATGGGCGTTTCAGGCGTCAGCGTTGACTGCGGTTTTTCTATTTTGACTTTCGGCTGTGGGACGGTCTCAGTCTGTTCTGGGGCAACGTTACGAGAAACTTGCGCCGGGTTATCAGGGTTAATAATAGAGGGCAGTGTATCGGCGCGGGCCATGCTCAACACAACCAGCCCCGTCAGCGAAAAAAGGAAATGGTTTTTCATCGCGCTATCCCTGTTCATCATTCCCGGTTAGGGGGAGTGTCGCTGTACGAAGCGCCCCTGAAGCAGGGGCGCAGAAAGGCAATAACCGTTTTACTGTTTTGGCGTCAGTAGACCGGTGGTTAACGTGTTGTTGTGCTGGCGGTAACGCCCGACGTCAGGGTATTGAGGGTTGTATTGACCGTCGCACCCAGGCTGTTGTTCGTGGCCGCCACATTTGCATTAGCTGTGAGAGAGCCCGATCCTCCTCCGGTCGTCGAGGTGGCGGGTTTCACTAGCGTACCGGTATCCGTCACCGTCTGGCCGACGTTTTGAACGACCTGACCTACGCCGCTAAGCCCGCTATTACTGCTGCTAACGTTGGTGCCTACGCCGCTCACGGTGTTTCCTACCTGCGTCAGCAGGCCGTTGACCGGAGTACCCAGACCTGTTGTGGTGCCCACGCTTTGCGTCACGCCTTGTACACCGCCCAGCGTCTTGTTCACCACAGTCGTGGTATCGGTCGTTACCTGAGCTACCGCAGGGCTACTGACCGTGTTGGTTAAACCTGTACCGGTGTTACTGACTAACTGCCCGGTACTGTTTACCACGCTGCCCGTCAGGCCTGTTACGCCGCTAACCGGTGTTCCCGATGTCGAACTTGCCAGGCCCGTGCCTACCGTAGAGACGGTATTGCCCAAGGAGGTGACCGACGTGGTCACGCCCTGAACCGTCGTACCAACACCGTTCGCGTTACCCGGATCGCCAATGCCGGAGGTGACGCCCGTCCCCACGGTAGCAACGGCGCTGCCAACACCGCTGACGGTGGTTGAAACGGTTGATGTGACAGGATTATTTGTCGGGATCTGGCTTCCCAGGCTGTCCACCGTAGAGCCGACGCTGGTCACCGTTTTACCGGCATCACCCAGCACAGTATTCACGCCTGCAGTGGTTGTGCCGCCACTGCCCGTTCCGGTCCCTCCGCTGCCGTTACCTCCGGTTCCCGTTCCTGAGCCTGAGCCCGTGCCTGTTCCTGAACCTGAGCCTGAGCCTGAGCCAGATCCGTTACTGCCTGAACCACCATTATTAGCTGTTGTGCCACTTCCATCACCCGAGCCGGTATTACTTCCGGTTGCGGGGTTATTTTTGGCTGTTGAGTGAGATCCGCCACCGCTTCCACTGCAGGCAGAAAGAGAGAACGCGAGCAGTACCGCAGCAGCAATTACGCTGATGCGACTAGCATTATTAGGTAGCATAAAAATACTCCACGCAATAGAACGCCGAGCGGCGTATTAGTGAGTATATGCACTATTTTAAAAATGCACACGGACGCGCTTCGAGGATATTTTCTTACCAGCGTTGCTTGTTTTAAATCTTATATAACAATGAGTTGATTAAATTATTATTTAACGTCTCCTTAATTATTTTTGAATTACTACAGTGCCATTAAAACAACAGGAATTATCCTAAATAATCCCTTTAAATAATAGGGAAATAAAGCTGAAGGATATATCCTTTATAAAATATATAGATCACGATAAAAATAAGGCTCTTCATCCGAAGAGCCTTAATATTTAACAATTGCCTTCGCGCCAGGCTTTTTCAATTTCTTCGGCGAGAATTTTAACACCCGCTTCGATTTTTTCCGGATCGGGTACGTAGTTCATGCGCATGCACTGGTGCGTATGCGGCCACGGCTTATCCAGTCCTGGGAAGAAAAAATCGCCCGGTACCATCAGAACGCCGCGCTTTTTCAGGCGCTGGTAGAGCAGTTCGGTGGTGACAGGCAAATCCTTAAACCACAGCCACAGGAAAATTGCTCCTTCAGGTTTGTGGATCAGGCAGCGTTCTTCCGGCAAATAGCGGCGAAGTATCGCAATCGTCTCCTGAACGCGCTGGTAATAGAATGGCTTGATCACATCATTCGACAGACGCAGCAGGTCGTTGCGCTTAATCATTTCGCACATCATCGCCGGGCCAATGCCGCCCGGTGAAAGGCTGATAATGCCGTTCATATTGGTAATGGCGGTGATGATTTTCTCGTTGGCGATGATGATGCCGCAGCGGCTGCCCGGCAGACCCAGCTTAGAGAGGCTCATGCACAGGACAATGTTCGGGTTCCACAGCGGACGTGCTTCGCTGAAGATAATGCCCGGGAACGGCACGCCGTAGG
Source organism: Enterobacter sp. A103 (assembly GCF_034427535.1). NCBI lineage: Bacteria > Pseudomonadati > Pseudomonadota > Gammaproteobacteria > Enterobacterales > Enterobacteriaceae > Enterobacter > Enterobacter sp. A103. Next base: position 46,034 of record NZ_JAXQPQ010000008.1, on the reverse strand, counting down.
CGTTATCGATCACCAGCGGAATGCCGTGCTGATTCGCCAGCGCATCCAGCTTCATCAGTTCGTCGTCGGTGATCACGTTGCCCGTTGGGTTAGTCGGGCGCGATACGCAGATCATGCCCGTCTCTTCACCAATATGCAGGTGTTCAAAATCGACGTGATATTTGAACTGGCCTTCCGGCAGCAGCTCGATGTTCGGGCGCGCGGAGACGAACAGATCCTCTTCCAGGCCGGAATCAGCGTAGCCGATATACTCTGGTGCCAGCGGGAACAGCACTTTTTTGGTGGTGCCGTCGGCGCGACGCCCTGCGAACAGGTTAAACAAGTAGAAAAATGCGCTCTGACTGCCGTTTGTTAGTGCAATATTCTGTGGTTCGATATCCCAACCCAGCTCGTCACGCAGCATTTCGGCGAGGAGTGCCAGCAGTTCGGTTTTACCCTGCGGGCCGTCGTAATTGCAAAGCGCATCGGTTGCTTTGCCGCTTTCCAGCATCTGAGCGAGCAGCGTCTGGAAATAGGTATTCATCTCCGGGATTTGAGCCGGGTTTCCGCCGCCGAGCATGATTGCGCCCGGTGTGCGCAGCCCGTCGTTGAGATCCTCCATCAGGCGAGTAATGCCTGAATGGCGGGTAAATTTGTCGCCGAAAAGTGAAAACGTCATAGCAGGTGATCTGTCGAGCTTATTTTGAAAGTGGGTAACCATAACGCTAGCACCGTGCTGGTGCAAATCGGGTGATGTGGTCGGATTTGTTGTTTTATAGGGCGGAAGTGTATTTGTGTAGTGAATAGTTCTGGTGGGTTTCCCCTCACCCGACCCTCTCCCACAGGGAGAGGGAACTGGAATGTGCCGTTATTGATTACCTGCCCATACCACCATCACCTTATCGTCATTATGCTCGCGCACGAATCCATACCCCTCTTTCAGCGACAGCGTGGTTTGCTTGCCTTCACCGATCGCCGGGTGGCGGGCGCGGAACTGGCCCAGCGTTTGCCAGTGGGCGACGGTTAGGGCCTGCTTGCCCGTGACGTCCTGCCAGTTCATATCTGATCGGGTGCCCTGTAATGGGTCAGAACCTGTCGGCCCGAACGGACGCTCGGATTCATCACCGTAATAGATTTGTACGCTGCCGGGTGCCAGCAGAAGCAGCTCCGCCGCGCGCTGGCCCCCTTCGCGGAACAGACGCGTATCGTGTGATGAGAGATAGCTCAGCACGTTGAAGCTTTGCAGCTTTTCCGCCATCTGCTGCCAGGTGAGATCCATATCGGCCAGACAATCCACCGCTTTTGCCGCCTGCTCCTGATAGTCAAAGTTGATCATCGCATCAAAACCGTGGCGGTAATAATCGCTTTGCATCACCCCGTGGCCCCAGGATTCCCCGGTCATCCAGAACGGTGCGTTGTCGAGCTTTTTGTCCGGGTTCGCCCCTTTCCAGGCGGCCAGCGCCTGGCTTGCCTGGTCTTTCAGCTGTTGCCAGGCCGCAAGCTCAACGTGTTTAGCCGTATCCACCCGGAAACCGTCGATGCCGTAGTCACGTACCCACTGGCTGAGCCAGTGGGTCAGATAATCGCGCGGGGTATATCCCGGGATGGCCTTCGCGTGGGTGTCGGGCTTGTGTTGGTAAAAGTTAGGCAATCCGGAAGGCGTCGTGGATTCCGTTTTCAGATCCGGCAGAAATGCCAGCGACATGGTCAAATCGTCGAAGCCGGGGTTGTCGTAATCGCCGATGTCCGTGCGGATCCATTTTTTGCCCCACCATTTCTCCCATGCGGCTTTGTCGCTAAAGTTGATGTAGTCGTTAAAGCTGTGCCAGCTTTGGCCCGCGCCCGGCTTCCAGTCCGTCCAGCGTTCTCCCAGCGTCTTTTTCAGCTCATCACCCTGAAGGTACAGGGCGCCAAACTGAAATTCCTGCATGTCTGCCAGCGTGGCATAACCAACGTGGTTCATGACGATATCGAACAGAACGCGGATCCCGCGCTTGTGCGCTTCGTCGACAAGATGGCGTAAATCATCTTCGGTTCCCATGTTGGCGTCGAGCTTCGTCCAGTCCTGGGTGTAGTAGCCGTGATAGGCGTAATGCGGGAAATCACCTTTGGTGCCACCGCCTACCCAGCCGTGGATCTGCTCAAGCGGGGAGCTTATCCAGAGCGCGTTCACTCCCAGCTGCTGTAAATAATCGAGCTTGCCGGTAAGTCCTCTGAGATCCCCGCCGTGGAAGGTGCCAATCTCCTGCATACCGTCTTTGTGGCGACCGTAGCTGTTGTCGTTGCCCGGGTCACCATTCACATAACGGTCGGTCAGCACAAAATAGACGGTGGCGTTTTGCCAGCTAAACGGCGCGGGCTTGTCGGTTTCGGCGCGCTCAAGCAGCAGCAGGCCGTTACTGTGGGCGGCTGGCTGCAGGGTGATTTTTCCATTCTGCACCGTCGCCGTCTGTTTACTGTAGTAGTCGCGCACGACGGAGCCTTCCGGGAAGGTACTGCTAACGTCCAGCGTCAGCGGTTTGCCGTCCCACTTCGGACACTGGCGGATGACGTTTGCAACCGGCTGTTCTATGGCACTCTGAATCGTCAGCAGCAGGGTGGGCGTGCCGGAGCGGGTATCAATCCGTATCTGGTAGTCACCGTCGCGGAAAAGACGCCACTGCGGCGGCGTGCCGTCACAGGGCTTGAGCGACAGCATCTCATTGAGTTTTATCGCGTCCGCAGGCTGCCAGCACGTCTTGTCAAAACTCAGCGTCAGAGGACGCGTACCCTTCGCAAGCTTTGCCTGGCTGGTGAAGACCCCGGTGCCTTCGGCGCTAAATGCGCTAAACCCCGGCGATGACCAGTCGGCATGCGCCAGTGCGGGTAACATCAGAAAGGCTAATGCGGTACGTTTCATTCCTTTTTCCTGTCGCGGCATTTTTGACCAGTGTGCCATCAGGCGAGGGGCAAAAACTCATCCCCTGTCGCTTTCTGCCAGGAGGAAGCGTGAGGATGAGTGATCTCGCGCAAAATTAGGTAGTTATCTGCGATAGCGCACACAGTTTTTGTGGAATGATGTTTTTATGAGCAAGTTTCAGGTGACATAGTTTCGGAATTGGACTATTTCTATACGTGCTCTTGAAGTCTATTTTTGATATGATTTGAGATTCCGCTCTCAAATTTGTGAAAAAAATAAGGTGTTGGGATGATTACATCCGACCAGGAGACCTAATGATATCGACTCCCATTCGACGATATGGGGCTGCGATACTCATGTTACTCACCACGGCATTTTCGGGTGAGGTGCTTGCGAAGACGCACACGGATACAACGAGTAAGAAAGCCCACGTAATAAAGACGACAAGTAGTAAGGTTAGCAGTAAACAAGAGTATTCTCGCAATAGTGCAAAGAGTAGTTCACTTCCTGATTTGCGAAAATACCCTTCCGGAACACCAAGGAAAAAAGCGTTTCTCCGGACGGTAATGCCTTACATCACGAGTCAAAATGCCGCGATTGCTGCGGATCGTAACTGGCTGATTTCCAAGCAGTACGATAGCCGCTGGTCGCCGTCAGAGCGCGCGCGTCTGAAAGATATCACGAAGCGCTATAAGCTGAGCTGGAACGGTAACACGCGTCGTGTGCCGTGGAATGCTCTCCTTGAGCGTGTGGATATCATCCCGGGCAGCATGGTTGCGACCATGGCTGCTGCCGAAAGCGGCTGGGGTACTTCTAAGCTTGCGCGTAGCAACAACAACCTTTTCGGCATGAAATGTGTGAAAGGTCGTTGTAACAATGCACCTGGCAAGGTGAAAGGCTATTCGCAGTTTGAATCTGTGAAAGATTCCGTCAGCGCCTATGTGGTGAATCTGAACACGCATCCTGCCTACTCATCGTTCCGTAAATCACGCGCTCAGCTGCGTAAAGCGGACCAGGAAGTGACGGCCAGTACGATGATCCACAAGCTGAAAGGTTATTCGACAAAGGGACAGAGCTATAACAACTATCTGTTCGCCATGTACCAGGATAACCAGCGCTTAATCGCCGCCCATATGTAATCTCAAAAAAACGCCTTCCACTGGAAGGCGTTTTCTTTTCTATATCAGCACCTCGCTATGGCGATCCCGATACTCCTTCGGCGTGGTGTCATACTCCTTGCGGAACACCGAATAGAAGTATTGCAGAGACGGGTAACCGCACATCTGCGAGATTTCGTTGATCGACAGCGACGTGGAAATGAGCAGGCTGCGTGCTTTCTCCAGCTTTTCAGCATGGATGACGGCATGAATGGTTTCGCCCACCTCTTCTTTAAAACGCTTCTCCAGATTCGAACGCGAAATGCCCACCGAATCCAGCACCTGATCGACCTTTATCCCTTTGCAGGCGTGGTTGCGAATGTAGTGCATGGCCTGAATGACGGCCGGGTCGCTTAAGGAGCGATAATCGGTTGAGCGACGTTCCACGACGCGGACAGGAGGCACGAGCAAACGCTGAAGCGGCAGAGATTCTTTATCGAGCAGACGATGCAGCAGCTTCGCCGCCTGATAGCCCATCTGACGCGTGCCCTGAGCAACGGAGGAGAGCGCCACGCGAGACAGATAGCGGGTCAGTTCTTCGTTATCAATGCCAATCACGCACAGCTTTTCGGGCACCGGAATGTGTAAATGTTCGCAGACCTGCAGCACGTGCCGCGCGCGAGCGTCCGTCACGGCGATAATACCGGTTTGCGGCGGCAGCGTTTGCAGCCAGTCCGCCAGGCGGTTTTGCGCGTGCTGCCAGTTTTCCGGCGCGGTCTCCAGCCCCTGATAGACCACGCCACGGTATTTCTCCTGCGCGACCAGCTGGCAAAACGCGTGCTCGCGTTCTACGGCCCAGCGCTTGCCGCTGGTGGCTGGTAACCCATAAAACGCGAAGCGATGGACGCCTTTCTCTTTTAAATGAAGAAAGGCGGCCTCGACCAGAGCATGGTTATCGGTGGCAATATAGTGGACCGGCGGATAGTGTTCGGGCGAATGGTAGGAGCCGCCGACGCCCACAATCGGGACGTCGACGTCGGTCAGCAGCTGTTCGATGACGGGATCGTCATAATCGGCGATGACGCCATCGCCCAGCCAGTCTTTAATGTTCTCCAGACGGGTGCGAAAATCTTCTTCAATAAAAATATCCCATTCGGATTGCGACGCCTGCAAATATTCACCAACGCCTTCCACCACCTGACGGTCGTAGGCCTTATTGGCATTGAATAACAACGTAATGCGGTGACGCTTTTCAAACATGGCTCACTTCCCAATTAAGTCACAATACGGTTATCAGGCCCGTCGCTTGGTGGCCGAATCCATCCAGACTGCCAGTAAAAGAATGGCCCCCTTGACGATATACTGCCAAAACGTCGGGACGTCCATCATACTCATCCCGTTATCCAACGACGCCATGATAAATGCCCCCATGACCGCGCCCGCCACGCTCCCGATACCCCCTGCGAGGCTGGTGCCGCCAATGACGCAGGCGGCGATAGCATCCAGCTCGGCGATGTTACCGGCGGAGGGAGAACCGGCGCCCAGACGCGAGCTGAGGATCAGCCCGGCGATAGCGACCATCAGGCCGTTAATGGCGAAAACTGCCAGCTTGGTACGTTCGACATTGATACCTGAGAGGCGGGCAGCTTCAAGGTTGCCGCCTATGGCATAAATACGGCGGCCAAACGCGGTGCGCGTCGCCATAAACATACCGGCCAGCAGTAAAAGCGCCAGCAGCAGGACGGGTGTCGGGACACCGCGATAGTCGTTTAAAAGCCAGATGGCGCCCAGCACAATGACCGCCGTGAGCGCCTGACGCCCCACTACCGACGTTGACGCTGGAGAAGCCAGCCCCAGCGCCTGACGGCGCATGCGTCCACGCCACTGCCACGCGACAAACCCCAGCAACCCCACCACACCGATGATAAAGCCCACGCTATCTGAGAGGTAACTCTGGCCAATCTGCGACATGGCTGCACTGGTCGGGGAGACGGTGGTACCGTTAGTGATGCCGATTAAGATCCCGCGAAAGGCCAGCATCCCCGCCAGGGTGACAATGAACGATGGCACCTTACGGTAGGCAACCCACCAGCCGTTCCAGGCTCCAAGTACCAGACCCAGCACCAGCGTGACCGCCACGGTCAGCGGCAGCGGCCAGCCGAGCCAGACGTCAAAAATCGCCGCCACGCCGCCGAGGAGACCCATCATCGACCCGACCGACAGGTCGATCTCCGCGGAGATAATCACGAACACCATGCCCACGGCCAGGATGCCGGTGATGGCGGTCTGGCGGAGCAGGTTGGAGACGTTACGCGCGCTTAAGTACGAGCCATCGGTCATCCAGGTAAAGAACAGCATGATGACGATAATGGCCGCGATCATCACGAAAACCTGCAGGTTAAGCGCTTTTAAGCCCGCGAACGCACCGGGCGTCGGAACAGCGACTTTGATATCAGACGGATTGCTTTTCGACATGACGTTCGCTCCTTAAAGCGGCTTCCATCACCTGCTCCTGCGTCAGGTTCTGGTTAATCAGGTTGGCTTTCAGTTTTCCCTCATGCATGACCAGCACGCGGTCGCTCAGTCCGAGCACTTCGGGTAATTCAGACGAAATGACAATGACGGCAATCCCTTGCTGTACAAGCTGATTAATCAGTTTGTAGATTTCATATTTGGCACCGATATCAATCCCGCGCGTTGGCTCATCAAGAATTAATATGCGTGGATTGAGAAGCAGGCAGCGCGCCAGAATCGCCTTCTGCTGGTTTCCCCCGCTCAGACGGCCAATAGCCAGTTCCGGCGAGGAGGTTTTGACCTTCAGCCGGGCAAGCGACTGGAGGATGCACTGCTGCTCGGCGGCGTCGTCCAGGCTGCTCAGCGCGCCGGAGAACCGATCGAGTGCCGCAAGCGTAATGTTTTTACCCACCGCCATCACCGGTACGATGCCGTCTTTCTTACGATCTTCCGGCACCATGGCAATGCCGTGGGCAATCGCCTGCTGGCAGTTGTCGATTTTCACCGGCTGGCCGTCGATATAAAGCGTGCCCTCCCAGCGCCCCGGCCACACGCCAAACAGGCACTGTACGGCTTCGGTGCGCCCGGCACCGACGAGGCCGGCAATCCCAAGAATTTCACCGCTGTGAAGAGAAAACGAGACGTTATTGACGCGCTTGATGTGGCGGTTAACGGGGTGCCACGCGGTCAAGTTTTCCACGCGCAGCACTTCATCGCCCTTAGCGTGAGGCTCATTCGGGTAGAGCGCCGTCAGCTCGCGGCCCACCATCATGGTGATGATGTCATCTTCGCTCATCCCGGTGGCTTCACGTGTGCCGATGTGCTGCCCGTCGCGGATCACGCAGATGGTGTCCGAAATGGCTTTGACCTCGTTCAGCTTGTGCGAAATGTAGATACAGGCGATGCCGTGGTTTTGCAGATCGCGGATGATGTTGAGCAGAACCGCGGTTTCCTGTTCGGTGAGCGAGGCCGTTGGCTCATCAAGGATCAGCAGCCTGACCTGTTTATTTAGCGCCTTCGCTATTTCGACCAGCTGCTGTTGACCCAGGCCCAGATCCCCCACGCGGGTATCCGGTGAAATGTTGAGGCTCACCTGCGCCAGCAGCTTTTCGCAGCGGAGCGTCATGGTGTCGTAATCCAGCACGCCGCGGTGGGAAATTTCGGCCCCGAGGAAGATGTTCTCCAGCACGGTGAGATGCTTCACCAGCGCCAGCTCCTGGTGGATGATGGCGATGCCTTTGCGTTCGGTATCGCGGATGTGTGTCGCCTGAATCACTTCACCGGCAAAGACGATTTCGCCTTCGTAGCTGCCGTGTGGGTAGATCCCGCACAGCACTTTCATCAGCGTCGACTTGCCCGAGCCGTTCTCGCCGCACAGTGAAACCACTTCGCCGGGGTTCAACCGGAGGCTAACGTTATCGACGGCTTTCACCGTGCCGAAGCGCTTGGTGATGCTTTTCATTTCAAGTAAATAGGGCATAACCGCTCCACATAACCCGAGGGAAGAACAGTACAACGTGATGCGCCCCCGCAGAGCAGGGGCCGCGCCGGATTACAGTTCGCTCTTCTTGTGGAAACCGTCTTTAACCACGGTGGCGTCAATGTTCTCTTTATTGACTTCAATCGGCGTGAGCAGGCGAGCCGGAACGTCTTTCAGGCCGTTATTCAGCGTTGCGTCTGCTTTAGGTTGTTTGCCATTACCCAGCTCCACGGCGATTTCCGCCGCCGTATTGGCCAGCTGGGTAATCGGTTTGTAGACCGTCATGGTTTGGGTGCCTGCGATAATGCGTTTTACGCCAGCGAGATCGGCATCCTGTCCTGAAATGGCGACTTTTCCGGCCAGCCCCTGTGCGCTCAGGGCCTGGATAGCACCGCCTGCAGTGGCATCGTTGGAGGCCACAACCGCATCAATTTTGTTGTTGTTGGCCGTCAGCGCGTTTTCCATAATTTTCAGCGCGTTTTCTGGCAGCCAGCCGTCGGCCCACTGATCGCCAACCACTTTAATTTTCCCGTTGTCGATGTACGGTTTAAGGACTTTCATTTGCCCTTCGCGGAACAGTTTGGCGTTGTTATCTACCGGAGAGCCGCCCATCAGGAAATAATTGCCCTGAGGCACTTTGTCGATCAGGCTTTGCGCCTGTAATTCCCCGACTTTTTCATTGTCGAACGAAATATAATAATCAATATCCGCATTATTAATCATACGGTCATAGGCCAGGACTTTTATGCCTTCCTGTTTGGCTTCTTTCACCACGTTACTTAATACCTGGCCGTTATAGGGGATAATGACCAGAACATCGACGCCACGGTTGATCATATTCTCGATCTGCGACATTTGTGTTTCTTCGTTGCCGTTAGCCGACTGAACAAACACGCTTGCGCCGAGAGATTCTGCTTTCTTCACAAAAATATCGCGATCTTTTTGCCAGCGCTCCAGGCGCAGGTCGTCAATCGCCATGCCAATTTTGACCTCTTTGGCATGTCCTGCAAAGCTTGCAAGGAGGAGCGTAGTGCAGAGCGTTAGAGTCAGGTTCTTTATCTTCATAATTATTAGGCCTTTTTGTAGGGGTATGTGTTGCTGAGATAAAAGAAACATTCACTGCTGAGACGCAGCAAATTTTTAACGCGGAAAGGCGGGCTGGCAATTACAGATTTTTATCTTCTCATTATGATATTTGGTTTATTTCTGAATTTATGACCGCGATCGGATTTTAAAATACGTAACGTCTTAATTACATTTGATTCTGGAATACGCGCCGAAAAATAGTTTGTCTGCGCATTATTTTGCGAGCCAGCGCACAGTTGTGCATTCTCTCAATAGCAGTGTGAAATAACGTAATTGAGCAACCCAAAATGTCTATTCACTATTACTCCTGTATCAACGACTCGCCGCATACCCTGATTATGGAGCTCAATATGCAAGCTTATTTCGACCAACTCGATCGTGTTCGTTACGAAGGCCCAAAAACGACCAATCCTTTAGCATTTCGTCACTACAACCCGGATGAGCTGGTGCTGGGTAAGCGCATGGAAGATCATCTGCGCTTTGCCGCATGTTACTGGCATACCTTCTGCTGGAACGGCGCCGATATGTTCGGCGTGGGTTCCTTTGACCGCCCGTGGCAGCAGCCGGGTGAGGCCATTGAGCTGGCAAAGCGCAAAGCCGATGTCGCATTTGAGTTCTTCCACAAGCTGAACGTACCGTACTACTGCTTCCATGACGTGGACGTGTCGCCGGAAGGCGCGTCGCTGAAAGAGTATCTGAACAATTTTGCGCAGATGGTGGATGTACTGGCGGCGAAACAGCAGCAAAGCGGCGTGAAGCTGCTCTGGGGCACGGCAAACTGCTTCACCAACCCACGCTACGGCGCGGGCGCGGCAACCAATCCGGATCCGGAAGTGTTTAGCTGGGCAGCCACGCAGGTGGTGACGGCAATGAACGCTACGCATCAGCTGGGTGGCGAGAACTATGTCCTGTGGGGTGGCCGTGAAGGTTATGAAACGCTGCTGAACACCGACCTGCGTCAGGAGCGCGAGCAGATTGGCCGCTTTATGCAGATGGTTGTCGACCATAAGCACAAAATCGGCTTCCGCGGCACGCTGCTGATTGAGCCGAAACCGCAGGAACCGACCAAGCATCAGTATGACTACGACGTGGCGACGGTGTATGGCTTCCTGAAGCAGTTCGGTCTGGAAAAAGAGATCAAAGTGAACATTGAAGCCAACCACGCCACGCTGGCGGGCCACTCTTTCCATCACGAGATCGCGTCTGCCATTGCGCTGGGCATTTTCGGCTCTGTCGATGCGAACCGTGGCGATGCACAGCTGGGCTGGGACACCGATCAGTTCCCGAACAGCGTGGAAGAGAATGCGCTGGTGATGTACGAAATCGTCAAAGCGGGCGGTTTCACCACCGGCGGCCTGAACTTTGACGCCAAGGTGCGTCGTCAGAGCACCGACAAATATGATCTGTTCTACGGCCACATTGGCGCGATGGACACCATGGCGCTGGCGCTGAAAGTGGCGGCTCGTATGATTGAAGACGGCGAGCTGGATAAACGCGTAGCGAAGCGTTACAGCGGCTGGAACAGTGAGCTGGGCCAGCAAATCTTGAAAGGTCAGTTATCGCTGGCGGAAATTGCGAAGTACGCTGAACAACAGCAGCTGGCGCCGCAGCACCAGAGCGGGCACCAGGAACTGCTGGAAAATCTCGTAAACCACTATCTGTTTGATAAGTGATTGAGCTGAAAATGCACGTAGGCCCGGTAAGCGTTAGCGCCACCGGGCATTTCTGTTAAAGGAGTCACCGTAATGTATATCGGGATCGATCTTGGCACATCGGGTGTGAAAGCCATCCTGTTGAGCGAGCAGGGCGACGTTTTAGCAACGCAGACGGAAACGCTGCAGGTTTCACGTCCGCATCCGCTGTGGTCAGAACAGGATCCGGAGCAGTGGTGGCAGGCGACGGATCGCGCAATTAAAGCCTTAGGTGAGCAGCACAGCCTTCGTGACGTGAAAGCGCTGGGAATTGCCGGACAAATGCACGGCGCTACGCTGCTCGACAGCCAGCATCGCGTGCTGCGTCCAGCGATCCTCTGGAACGATGGCCGCTGTGCGGAAGAGTGCGCGCTTCTTGAGGAACGCGTGCCCAATTCCCGGGAGATTACCGGCAACCTGATGATGCCCGGCTTTACTGCGCCCAAATTGCTGTGGGTGCAGCGCCACGAACCGGAGATTTTCCGTCAGGTGGCGAAAGTCCTGCTGCCGAAAGACTATCTGCGTTTTCGCATAACGGGCGATTTCGCCAGCGACATGTCCGATGCCGCCGGCACCATGTGGCTCGACGTGGCGAAGCGCGACTGGAGCGAGGCGATGCTGGATGCATGCTATCTGACCCGGGAACATATGCCAACGCTGTACGAAGGCTGTGAGGTGACAGGCGCGCTGCTGCCAGCCGTTGCTGAACGCTGGAATATGCCTGCCGTACCGGTGGTGGCCGGGGGCGGCGATAACGCGGCGGGCGCTGTCGGTGTCGGCATGGTTGAGGCGGGGCAGGCGATGCTGTCGCTGGGAACGTCCGGCGTCTATTTTGCCGTCAGCGACGGGTATCGCAGTAATCCTGAAAGCGCTGTGCACAGTTTCTGTCATGCCCTTCCCGGGAAATGGCATTTGATGTCGGTGATGCTCAGCGCGGCATCCTGCCTGGCCTGGGCGGCAAAACTCACCGGCATGGCCGACGTTCCGGCGCTCATTTCCGCAGCCCAGCAGGCGGATGACGCTGCGGGTACCGTCTGGTTTTTACCGTATCTTTCCGGCGAGCGTACCCCGCACAACAACCCGGAAGCGAAAGGGGTGTTCTTTGGCTTAACCCATCAACATGGCCCGGCAGAACTGGCGCGTGCGGTTCTGGAAGGCGTGGGCTATGCGCTGGCCGACGGGATGGACGTGGTGCACGACTGCGGCCTGAAACCGACGAGCGTCACCCTGATTGGCGGCGGTGCGCGAAGCCCTTACTGGCGACAGATGCTGTCTGATATCAGCGGGTTGCAGCTGGATTTCCGCACCGGAGGGGATGTTGGGCCCGCGCTCGGTGCCGCGCGTCTGGCGCAGATAGCCATTCATCCGGAACAACCGCTTTCGCAACTGTTGCCGCAGCTTACGCTTGAACAGGCGCATTTGCCTGACGCGGCGCGCCATGCGCGGTACGCGGAGAGGCGCGACGTGTTCCGCAAAATCTACCAACAGCTGTTGCCGCTGATGTCGTAAATACGCTTGTCCGGGAGAGGCACGAGGATGTCCTTTTTTGGTCTGTGCGTGCCTTCATTTCCTTGCCAGTATGGTGTTACACCCACTGGCGAGGAGATTTATCATGTCACGCATTGCATTAATCAACATCGATACTCAGCAGTCCTTCCATCACCGCAATTACTGGCAGGAGGACGAAATTCCTGCCTTTCAGCAGGCGATGCTGGGGCTGATCGAAGGCTGCCAGGCGCGCAATATTCCGGTCGTTGATATTTTTCACGTGGATGAAGACGGTCCTTTCACCCTCGAAAGCGGCTATGTCAAACCGATGGCCTTTTTACGTCATCAGCCGGATGTGGTTTTCCAGAAACACGTCCATAATGCATTTACGGATACCGGGCTTGACCGCTGGCTGCGCGAGCGTGATATCAACCAGCTGATTATCTGCGGCATTCGCACTGAACAATGCTGTGAAACCACCGCCCGGGTGGCATCCGATCTAGGTTATGCTGTGACCTTTGTTAGTGAGGCAACGCTGACGTTTCCCATGACGTACAAGGGGATAACCCTTAGCGCAGCGGAAATTCGCCATCGTACCGAGACGGTACTGTCCGGGCGTTTTGCCGAGGTTAAAACGGTAGCGGAGACGCTGGAGTCACTGTAATGCGCATCGACGTCTGGTTCGTGATGTTGCCCGGGGTGCTGTCATTAGACATGACCGGCCCGGCAGAAACCTTTGTGCTGGCAGGCGACGCGTTTCGCCTGCATTACATTGGCCCGCAGCCTGAGGTTCCGACGTCGATTGGCCTGACGATGAGCGGCATTCAGCCGCTGCCGGAGCGTCTGCCGGAAGGTAGTCTGCTGGTGCTGCCGGGTGTGAGCGACTCCCGCAGTCAGTTCTCAACGCCACAGGCGCAGCAGATCCAGCACTGGCTGATGCGCCTGCAGCCGCAGATCCAGCGCCAGGAAATCACCGTGATGTGCGTCTGTTCAGGGGCCTTACTGGCGGCGAAATCGGACCTGCTGAACAACCGACAGTGCACGACCCATCATGACGTTATTAGCCGTTTACGCACCGCGGCCCCCACGGCGACGATTAAAGAAAACCGCATCTTTGTGCAGGATGAGAATATCTGGACCAGCGCGGGGATCACGTCAGGCATCGACCTGGCGCTGCACATGATTAACCGCCTGTGCGGCCCCGAAAAGGCGCTGACCGTGGCGCGTGAGATGGTGGTCTGGTTCCGTCGTTCCGGTGACGATCCCCAGCTCTCTCCGTGGCTACGCTATCGCAATCATCTTCACCCGGCGATTCATCGGGCGCAGGATGCGCTCACCGCCGAGCCGCAAAAAACGTGGAGCTTGCCTGACATTGCCGCACTGGCGCACGTCAGCCCGCGTCATCTCACCCGGCTTTTCCAGTCACATTTAGGGATTAGCGTTCGCGATTATCTGGAACAGCTGCGTCTGGCGGTGGCGGAGCAGTGGCTATTGCAGGGGCGCGGCGTGGAGCAGGCTTCACTGGCGGCGGGGTTTTCCTCCCCGCGCCAGTACCATCGCGCCCGGCAGCGAAGCATTAGCTGACGAAGCGGCGAGCGTCTATTTTTTGCAGCAGCATCGACAGCAGCAGGCTGATCGCCAGCGTGGCGGCAAAAATCCAGACCATATCCAGCACCGGCCAGCTTTTTAGCTCAATGCCTCTCGTGCGCAGCGCGTGGATCACCAGCGCGTGAAAACCGTAAATCCCGAGAGAGTGCCGCGAGATAATACTCAGCACGGGAAGGGCGCGCGCGTTCAGGGTATTTTTGGCAAGCGTGAGCAGCGAAACGGCACAGATAAAGACCATCGGCCCGCAATAGAGATACCAGGTATCGGCAAAATTGCCGCGCCACTGCAATTCGTGCAGCGTCCCGCGTGAAATCACTGCCACGCCAGCGATAAACAGCGCCCCGCAGAGCCAGTTCAGCCCGCGTTTTTGCGTGTCCATCATCCCGATGGCGCGCCCCAGCATGCCGTAAAGCACGTAGTAAAAAGTATCGCCGTTGATATAGAGATTGACCGGCAGCCACTCAAATCCGTCGATTTTCTGTGAGAGCGTATTCGGGTTGGCGACAATGCCGATAACCACCATCAGGGCCAGAAGCATTTTACCGCTGACGTTTTTTACCTGGATGAGCGGGGAGACCAGATAGATAACGATAATGGCGAAGAAGAACCACAGGTGATAGAACACCGGTTTTTGCAGCACGTATTTCAGCGATAGGCCGGCGTTAATGGAGGTGAACAGCGTGATATAGAGCAGGGCAACGGCGCTGTAGAACCCCAGGCAGGCCGCGATGCGGATGAAGTGCCGCGGCTGCGCGCTACGCTCGCCAAAAAAGAGAAAGCCGGAAATCATAAAGAACAGCGGCACGCTGACGCGTGACGCAGAGTTGAGAATATTGGCGATATCCCAGTTAACGGGGCTGATGCTGTGGGCATTCGTGACGTACCAGGTCGTCGTGTGGATCATGACCACCATCAGACACGCTATTCCTCGCAGGTTATCAATCCAGTTAATTTTTGACTGCATCAGTTCCTCGTATTCCCTGTAAATTGAGTGTGACTGCCATTGTCCAAAAGTCTTCGCTTGGAAAATTCTGAGTTTTATTCAGCAGGCTTGTAGGGAGGCCGCGAGATTCGCAGAATGCCGGACCGTAATCTATAAAAGCTTTGATACTAAAAATAACAGCCACTGACCAGGGCGGTAATAAAAATGATGATGAAGCGTGTGGCGTCACTCTTTCTGCTGTTGAGCCTGGCGGGATGCAGCGCGCCGCAAGAAGCACCTGTGCAGAAAGCGCAGCAGGGTAAAATGAGCCCGGAACGTTCACTGAATATGGAAGCGCTCTGTAAAGATCGGGCCGCTCGCCGCTATAACTCGGACGTACAGAAAATTGATGTCACCGGGTTTGAGCGTTTTCAGGGAAGCTATGAGCTGCGGGGACATACGTCGCGCAAAGAGGGCTTTGTCTGCTCGTTTGATGCGGACGGTCAGTTTTTACATCTCTCCATGCGCTAGCCTGCTCGTATAATCAACAGCCAGACGCCGTCAGCGTTCTGGCCGGAAGGCTTATTTCCCCAATTTTCCCTAAACAACCCCGTTTCGTACTGTATATCTTGCAGCCAGCGGGTATACTGGTCCCTTCCATTTAAAACCACACGTATCCAGCACGAAATACTATGCAAAAGTTTGATACCAAGACCTTCCAGGGCCTGATCCTGACCTTACAGGATTACTGGGCTCGTCAGGGCTGTACCATTGTTCAACCTTTGGACATGGAAGTCGGCGCCGGCACTTCACACCCGATGACCAGCCTGCGCGCGTTGGGGCCAGAGCCAATGGCGACCGCGTATGTGCAGCCTTCCCGTCGTCCGACCGATGGTCGTTACGGTGAGAACCCGAACCGTCTGCAGCATTACTATCAGTTCCAGGTGGTGATTAAGCCATCACCAGACAACATTCAGGAACTGTACCTCGGGTCGCTGAAAGAGCTGGGTATGGATCCAACCATCCACGACATTCGTTTCGTGGAAGATAACTGGGAAAACCCAACGCTGGGTGCCTGGGGTCTGGGTTGGGAAGTGTGGCTGAACGGCATGGAAGTGACCCAGTTCACTTACTTCCAGCAGGTTGGCGGTCTGGAATGTAAGCCAATCACCGGTGAAATCACCTACGGTCTGGAACGTCTGGCGATGTACATTCAGGGCGTAGACAGCGTTTACGACCTGGTCTGGAGCGACGGCCCGCTGGGTAAAACCACCTACGGCGACGTGTTCCATCAGAACGAAGTGGAGCAATCCACCTATAACTTCGAATACGCGGACGTGGACTTCCTGTTCACCTGCTTCGAGCAGTATGAGAAAGAAGCGCAGCAGCTGCTGGCGCTGGAAACTCCGCTGCCGCTGCCTGCCTACGAGCGTATTCTGAAGGCCGCCCACAGCTTCAACCTGCTGGACGCCCGCAAAGCCATCTCCGTGACTGAACGTCAGCGCTACATTCTGCGTATTCGTACCCTGACCAAAGCCGTTGCAGAAGCTTACTATGCGTCCCGTGAAGCCCTTGGCTTCCCGATGTGCAACCGAAACAAATAAGAGGCGGCCATGTCTGAGAAAACTTTCCTGGTGGAAATCGGCACCGAAGAGCTGCCACCAAAAGCCCTGCGCAGCCTGGCTGAATCTTTCGCTGCGAACGTGACCGCCGAGCTGGATAACGCTGGCCTGGCACACGGTAAAATTGAGTGGTTTGCTGCACCGCGCCGTCTGGCGCTGAAAGTGGCAAATCTGGCGGCGTCTCAGCCGGATCGCGAAGTCGAAAAACGTGGCCCGGCGATTGCCCAGGCGTTTGACGCGGAAGGCAAGCCGAGCAAAGCGGCTGAAGGCTGGGCGCGCGGTTGCGGCATCACCGTTGATCAGGCCGAGCGTCTGACCACGGATAAAGGCGAGTGGCTGCTGTATCGTGCGCACGTGAAAGGCGAAAGTGCTGAAGCGCTGCTGCCGGACATGATTGCCACGTCTCTGGCGAAGCTGCCGATTCCTAAGCTGATGCGCTGGGGCGCGTCTGACGTGCACTTCGTGCGTCCGGTGCACACCGTGACCCTGCTGCTGGGCGATACCGTTATCCCGGCGACCATTCTGGGCGTGGCGTCCGATCGCGTGATCCGCGGCCATCGCTTTATGGGCGAGCCAGAGTTCACCATCGACAATGCCGACCAGTATCCGCAGATCCTGCTGGAGCGCGGTAAGGTCATTGCCGACTACGAGCAGCGTAAAGCCAAAATCAAAGCGGACGCGGAAGACGCGGCGCGCAAGATTGGCGGTAACGCAGACCTGAGCGACAGCCTGCTGGAAGAAGTCACCTCTCTGGTTGAATGGCCAGTTGTGCTGACGGCGAAGTTCGAAGAGAAATTCCTGGCCGTTCCGGCTGAAGCGCTGGTGTACACCATGAAGGGTGACCAGAAGTACTTCCCGGTCTATGCCAACGACGGCAAGCTGCTGCCAAACTTCATCTTCGTGGCGAACATCGAATCGAAAGATCCGATCCAGATTATCTCCGGTAACGAGAAAGTGGTGCGTCCACGTCTGGCAGATGCGGAGTTCTTCTTCAATACCGACCGTAAAAAGCGTCTGGAAGATCATCTCCCGCGCCTGCAGACCGTGCTGTTCCAGCAGCAGCTGGGTACGCTGCGCGACAAGACCGACCGCATTGCGGAGCTGTCCGGCTGGATTGCCCGTGAAATCGGTGCAGACGTCAACCACGCGACGCGTGCAGGCCTGCTGTCCAAGTGCGACCTGATGACCAACATGGTGTTCGAATTTACCGACACCCAGGGCGTGATGGGCATGCACTACGCGCGTCACGATGGCGAAGCGGAAGACGTGGCCGTGGCCCTGAACGAGCAGTATCAGCCGCGCTTTGCGGGTGACGACCTGCCGTCCAACCCGGTTGCATGCGCCGTGGCGATTGCCGATAAGATGGACACCCTGGCGGGTATCTTCGGTATCGGTCAGCATCCGAAAGGCGACAAAGACCCGTTTGCGCTGCGTCGTGCTGCGCTGGGCGTGCTGCGTATCATCGTTGAGAAGAACCTGAACCTCGATCTGCAGACGCTGACCGAAGAAGCGGTGCGTCTGTACGGTGACAAGCTGACCAACGCGAAGGTTGTGGATGACGTGATCGACTTTATGCTCGGTCGTTTCCGCGCATGGTATCAGGACGAAGGTTACACCGTTGACACCATTCAGGCGGTGCTGGCGCGTCGTCCAACCCGTCCGGCTGATTTCGATGCGCGTATGAAGGCGGTTTCCCACTTCCGTACGCTGGAAGCGGCATCTGCCCTGGCCGCGGCCAACAAGCGCGTATCCAACATTCTGGCGAAATCCGACGAGACGCTGAACGAGCGCGTGAACGCCGCAACCCTGAAAGAGCCGGAAGAGATCGCTCTGGCGATGCAGGTTGTGGTGCTGCGCGACAAGCTCGAGCCGTACTTCGCGGAAGGTCGCTACCAGGAAGCGCTGGTGGAGCTGGCCGAGCTGCGTGACGTGATCGACGCCTTCTTCGAGAAAGTGATGGTGAACGTAGAAGATAAAGAACTGCGTATTAACCGTCTCTCCATGCTCGAGAAACTTCGCGAGCTGTTCCTGCGCGTAGCGGATATTTCGCTGCTGCAGTGATGTGCCGCTGTTACACATGCTAAAAACCCGCTTCGGCGGGTTTTTTTATGGGTCTTTTGTAGGCCGGATAAGCGCAGCGCCATCCGGCAGGTTTAGCCGATCGCGATTGTGCCTTCGTCTGTCTGCAGCCAGCGCGGTGCCTTCAGCGTATCGGCAAAGTAGCTGACCAGCTCGCACAGCAAATCTTCCATCACGATTTCAGATTGTCGCGGCAGTGAGCCGTTCATCAGCATCTGCGTAAGCTCCTGAAAGTAGCGCCCCAGCTGATCGCATTCGGGTTCGAAAGCCGGAACGCGTGACGGGAGTTCCTTCACGGTCAGGCTGGCTTTTAAAGCGTCCGGAACAGGTTCCAGAAGCGTGGGTTGCAGAAGATTCAGACAGGCATAAAGTCTGCCGTAAAGCGCCATTTTTGGGGCGGGTTCTTCGCAATCTACCAGTGCGTCGGTAAAACGTTCGCAGTTATCCGCCAGTTCGGTGAAGTCGGTGGCATGGTTGAAGGGCAGGGTGATTAAAGAGTTAATCAATGACATAAAATAACCTCAGTGAGTGGTATATCTTCCGCCACGGGAGGTTCCAGGCTCGCTGGTGGCGGAACCGAACAAGGTTGGAACGACTGGCCTCACTGACACCAGCGCGCTTTGCAGCGCCCCTGTCCGGCCCGCCATTGAGATGCAACAGGCCGTACGACACAGAGCCTGTGTCGCCAGTGAAGTGATTCAGGGTTCCAATCCCGGCACCTGATTTTGCAGGTGCGAAGAGAACTTACTGCTCATCAAAACAGGCGGCAACAGTTTTGAGCTATGTCGCTGAGGATATTACCATTTCTGGAAAGAGGCTCGCAAAATTACCGTAATGAGAAGCATACTGCGGGTAGAGGTTTGACAGCGACGCCATGGCGGTGGCGATTGAGCCGCCCTGGCACGTTCACAGGCCATGTCGTTACAGAGTAGCAAGGAACAACCCCCACAGCCGTATGTTCCCCCTCACCCCAGCCCTCTCCCTCAAGGGAGAGGGGGCCGTCTGTGCAGACAATATTTGGTGGGGATCCCTCAGCCCAAAGGGAGAGGGAGTATAAGTCGTCCAAAATTTAACCTTGAAACCGTCAACACATTACCGCTATCCTTATCGCGTTAACTTTCTCACGCTGGAGCGCCCCCCAAAAATGAACAAACACGACTGATGAATTTCGATCCTTGCTAAACGCCACCGCGTCGGCAGGGGATGTTTTGATTTCATTCAGGAGTGCTTATGGCTCATTTTGCGCAGTCCCCTTCTTTTATTTTGCATCAGATCACCTGTCAGTTTCCGACGGGCGATATCCTTTTTGGTCCGCTGAATCTCACGCTGGAACCCGCCCTGTGCGCGGTGGTTGGCCGCAACGGCAGCGGGAAAACGCGTCTGCTGCGTCTGCTGGCGGGGCTGGACGAACCGGCTTCCGGTCATATTGAACGCTTTGGCTCGCATGCCTGGGTGGCGCAGCAGCACGTCATTTCTCCGCAGACGACGCTTGCTGAACTGCTCGGGTATGACGCGATTTTTTCGGCGCGTAAGCGCATCGACAGCGGCAATTACCAGCCTGACGATCTGGAGCTGCTCGACGGCCACTGGGATGTTGCCGAGCGTCTGAGCGAGGCGTTTAGCAATGCGCAGCTCCCACTGTTTGACCCGGATAAACCCGCGGGTGAACTCAGCGGCGGCGAGCGCATCCGCGCCCTGCTGTGCGGGGCGTTTACGGCTGAGGCGGATTTCATACTGCTGGACGAGCCCACTAACCATCTGGACCGACAGGGCCGGGCGTGGTTCTACGACCAGCTCAGCCGTTTTCAGGGCGGCGTGCTGGTGGCTTCCCATGACCGTGAGTTGCTGGCCCAGGTGCCGCGTATCCTTGAACTGAGCGCCTCGGGCCTGCGCAGCTACGGCGGGAATTATGCGGATTATCAAACCCAGCGCGATGCCGAACAGCAGGCGGCCCGCGCGGCGCTGGAACATGCTGCAATCGAGCGCAAACGCACTCGGGCACGCATGCAAAAAGAGCATGATGACAGCCAGCGGCGTTCGGCAAAGACATTGCGCACCGTTGATACCCTGAATATCGCATCGTTCGAGCGGGTCAAATATAAAGGCGCGGCAAAAGAGCGGATTGGCTCCTGGAAAAAACAGCATAGCGAGCAAAATGAAGCCCTGAACGCCGCGGTAAACAAGGCGCGTGAACGCGTTGAAGAAGATAACCCGGTAATGTTCACCCTGCCGGGGAGTCAGATCCCGGACGGGAAGCAGGTACTGGTGCTGGAGGATCTGGTGCTGCCGCCGCATGTGCCGGTTCCTCCGCTCAACTGGCGGATGGACGGACCGATGCGCGTGGCGTTAAAGGGACCGAACGGCTGCGGAAAATCGACGCTGTTAAAAACCATCCTCGGCGAGATAGCCCCCCGTTCGGGTACCTGTAAGGTTTCAGTCAGCTGCGCTTATCTTGATCAAGATCTTTCCCGGCTCGATCTTTCACAGTCGGTCATGACGCATCTCAACCTGAGTCATACGCCTCTGGAAGAGGGGGTATTGCGAACCCGTCTGGCGCAGCTTCAACTAGGGGCCGACAAAGTTACGCTCCCGCTGGCGGAGCTCAGCGGCGGCGAGCGTCTTAAGGCCGCCCTGGCATGCGTGCTGTGGCGTGCGGAGGCCACGCAGCTTCTGCTGCTGGATGAACCGACCAACCATCTGGATTTAGCCTCGGTCCAGGCCATCGAAGCGGCGCTGGTCGGTTTCCCCGGGGCTCTGCTGGTGGTATCGCACGATGAGGCTTTTCTAAGAGGCTTAACGTTAACGCATGAATGGGTATGGGAAGAGGCGGGCTGGCGTTGCGAGAGCCTTTAAAACACAAGCCCCCGCAAAGGCGGGGGCATTCAATCTTCACTACGCTATCTGTTTGCTGAGTGCAGGGTTGGCCTGAATCAGGCGCATCAGCCTTAACTCGGTTGGGGTGGGTTTCTCACGTTTTGACTCCCACTCCTGCACCATAGCCACGCTGACACCCATCGCTCTGGCGAATTCTTCCGTTTTCAGTCCTGTCCCTTTGCGCAATTGCTCATATTCTGTAAAGGGATTGGATTTTTGTTGCAGGGTAATCGCCTGCGGTACGTCTTTAAAAATGATCTGTTCCAGACTGCTCAGCAGTTCAAACTCAGGATCTTTATATTCCATTGAGGACTCCTCTTAAATCTCACATCGTGATCAAGAACATCAGAGAGCCAGTTAAGAATAGTCCCTAATACGAACCCAGGATCGTCACGGGTGTGATTAATCGTGCGATAACGATCGCTTTACCCGATTCAGCGATATGGATAGTTATGCTAATTACCTGATTAGTCATATGTCGGCTTCGGCAGGTATTTTTTTGTAAATGGTAAGAAATAAATCGGCAATAGCCGTTTTGCATGAAAAGAGTATCTTGCAAGGCTGACCTGGACTATCCTTGTCAGCGTCGGGCACGCGTGTGCCGGTGTGCGCTTTTTTGGGTGAAAGGAGTAATAAAATGGCGACAGGAAAGTCCTGCTCTCGCTGGTTTGCGCCTATTGCGGCGTTGTTGATGGTTGTTAGCCTGAGTGGGTGTTTTGATAAAGAAGGCGATCAGCGCAAAGCGTTTATCGATTTTCTGCAGAATACAGTGATGCGCAGCGGCGAGCGGTTGCCGACGCTGACTGCGGATCAGAAAAAACAGTTTGGCCCCTTCGTGTCCGATTACGCCATTCTTTATGGTTATTCACAGCAGGTGAGCCAGGCGATGGATTCCGGTATCCGTCCGGTAGTGGATAGCGTGAACGCCATTCGCGTTCCGCAGGATTATATGACGCAGCGTGAACCGCTTCGCCAGTCCAACGGTGCGCTTGGCGTGCTGAGCCAGCAGTTGCAGAATGCGAAAATGCAGGCTGACGCTTCACGTTCTGCGCTGAAGCAGGGTGACGATCTCAAACCTGTCTTCGACAAAGTATATGAGAAAGTGGTGACGAAACCGTCTGAAGCGCTGCAGCCGCTGATTCCGGCCGCGCAAATCTTCACGCAGCAGCTGGTTCAGGTGGGCGACTTTATTGCCCAGCAGGATACTCAGGTGAGCTTTGTTGCCAACGGCATTCAGTTCCCGACCTCGCAGCAGGCAAGCCAGTACAATACGCTGATTGGGCCGCTGGCCTCCCAGCATCAGGCCTTTAGCCAGGCCTGGAGTGCCGCTGTCACGGCCACAGAATAAACCGAAAAAACCCCGCGCCTGGCGGGGTTTTTTTTATGCTTATCGAAAATAACGCTTGTCATTCTTCTACCACATCGGTATAACTATCCCCGTCGGTTTGTTACACAGACCTAAAGCAGTTTAGTAAAGCAGTCCAGATTGTTATCCATAGATACCCTTCGTTGTGACCCTTCCTTCATCGCTTAAAAATCTGTAACGCAATCCATCAAGCCGGAAGGCTCAATATATTTGTTAATAAGGTAATTTCTATGTCTGCTAAAATGACTGGTCTGGTAAAATGGTTCAACGCTGATAAAGGTTTCGGCTTCATCACTCCTGACGATGGCTCTAAAGACGTGTTCGTACACTTCTCTGCTATCCAGAACGATGGCTACAAATCTCTGGACGAAGGTCAGAAAGTGTCCTTCACCATCGAAAGCGGCGCTAAAGGCCCAGCAGCTGGTAACGTTGTAAGCCTGTAAGCTTCCAATCCAGTAGCACAAAATTCAAAAACCCGCCTTCTGGCGGGTTTTTTCGTTTCTATCGTTGCACCTGCGGATTCACACAGTTTATCTCCACCTTTCCGCTTAGGGCGGCGATAAGGTTATCGACCGCAGTGGCCGCCATGTTGTAGCGCGTCTCATGGGTTGCGGAACCGATGTGGGGCAGGGCGACGACGTTTGGCATTGCCAGCAGCGGGGAGTCCATCGGCAGCGGCTCCTGTTCAAACACGTCCAGACCTGCGGCATGGATCTCACCGTTCTGCAGGGCTTCAATCAGCGCCTTCTCATCCACCACCGGGCCACGACCCGCGTTGATGAAAATGGCGGATTTCTTCATTTTTTCAAATGCGGATTTGCCAATCAGATGACGCGTTTCGTCCGTCAGCGGCAGAACCAGACAAACAAAATCGGCTTCCTGCAGCAGAGTATCCAGCTCGCAGTAGCGGGCGTTGAAGCGTTCTTCGGCTTCACTGTGATGGCGACGCGCGTTATACAGAATCGGCATGTTAAAACCAAAATGCGCGCGCTGCGCCAGTGCCAGCCCAATGCGCCCCATGCCAACAATGCCCAGCGTTTTGCCGTTAACGTCCACGCCGAACCAGTCCGGTCCAATGCTTTTTGTCCATTCGCCCGCTTTCACGCGCTCGGCCACTTCCACCACGCGACGGGCCGTGGTGAGTACCAGCGCCATCAGCGTATCGGCCACGGTTTCCGTCAGGGCATGGGGGGTGTGCATCAGCAGGATCTTGCGGGCGTTAAGGGCATCCACATCGAAATTGTCGTAACCCACGGAAACGGTAGAGGTAGCACGAAGCTTCGGCATTTTCTCCAGCAGGGCGACATCCACTTTCTCGCTTGAACCCAGCAGGCCTTCGGCGCTGGCGAACGCTTCGGCGTGCTGCGCCACGGTTTCCGGGCTCAGGTTCTTCACCTGCGTGACGGTGAAGTATTCTTCAAGGCGTTTCTGCAGATCTTCCGGCAGTGCTTTGTACAAAATGACGGACGGCTTCATGCTAATCTCCGTTGATTTTTAAGGATTCAGGCGTGGCGTGCGCCGACAGGATGCTGTTGATTATTAGCAGGCTTAACAATCAGAGTAAGCCACACGGAGGCGAAAAGCGCCACCCCCATAAAGATGTACGATGCGGACGGACTGCCGGTGGCACCGTTCAGGTAGCCGACGAACCAGGAGCCGCAGAACGACCCCAGCGCACCCATACTGTTAATCAGCGCCATCGCGCCACCCGCGACGTTACGCGGCAGCATTTCCGGGATGATGGCAAAGAACGGACCGTACGGGGCATACATGGCGGCACCGGCGATCACCAGCAGGGTATAAGAGGCCCAGAAGTGATTTGCACCCACGGCCCACGAGCCGATAAAGGCAAAAGCAGCGATCAGCAGCAGCGGCCAGACAAACAATTTTCGGTTCTGCAGCTTGTCCGACGCCCAGGAGACGACGATCATGGCGATGGTCGCGGCCAGGTACGGTACGGAAGAGAGCCAGCCCACTTCTACCATCCCGAGGTTTTCGCCGCCGCTGCGGATAATCGACGGCAGCCACAGCACAAAGCCGTACACGCCAATGCTCCAGGTAAAGTACTGCGCGCAGAGCAGGATCACGTTGCGCGAGCGGAAGGCTTCACCGTAGTTACGTACCGCCTTCAGGCCTTGCTGTTCTTTATCCAGCTGCGCCTGCAGCGCCGCTTTTTCGTCTTCGGAAAGCCATTTCGCCTGGGCAGGTTTATCTTTCACCAGCACCCACCAGCAGAATGCCCAGATCACTGCCGGGACCCCTTCGATGATAAACATCTCGCGCCAGCCGAAGGACTGGATCAGGTAGCCAGACACCACCGACATCCACAGTACCGTCACCGGGTTACCGAGGATCAGGAAGGTATTCGCGCGCGAGCGTTCAGATTTGGTAAACCAGTTGCTGATGTAGATCAGCATCGCCGGCATAACCGCCGCCTCAACGACGCCGAGGATAAAGCGAATGGCGGCCAGGGCAGGAATATTGTTCACCACGCCGGTCAGTGACGCGCAGGCGCCCCACAGGATCAGACAGACGAAGATCAGCTTACGCACGCTGCGGCGTTCCGCATAAATCGCGCCGGGGATCTGGAAGAAGAAGTAGCCCAGGAAGAAAAGGGCTCCCAGCAGGGAGGAGATACCTTTGGTGATGCCAAGGTCCTCTGTGATCCCCGCCGCGGACGCGAAGCTGAAGTTGGCACGGTCAAGATACGCCAGGCTGTACGTGATAAACACGATTGGCATGATGTACCACCAGCGTTTTACTGCATTGGTCGAACTGTTCATAGGCTTGCCTCTGTTGTTGAGGTTGTTACCGCCGTTGTCTGTAGGGTACACGGTGGCTTGTTTTGCTGAGTGCGATTTATGCCCCTCACCCCGGCCCTCTCCCCAGAGGGGAGAGGGAGCAAGTCATCCCCTCGCCCCTCTGGGGAGAGGGTTAGGGTGAGGGGGATGTTTAGTCGTTAAGCTCTGCTCGCGTGGGTAATCCTTCGCCGTCGCCCTGCACCTGAATGGCCAGCGAGCCACTTTTGTTGCCTCGCGCCACGGCCTGCGGCAGCGTTTTGCCTTCCAGCAGGGCGCTAATCACGCCCACGGCAAAACCGTCGCCCGCGCCGACGGTGTCGACCACGTTCTCAACCTTGACCGCCGCGACCGCGCCCTGTTCGCCGTCGGCCGTCTTAAACCATGCGCCATCGGCGCCGGTCTTCAGCACCACCGCTTTTACCCCTTTATTCAGGTAGAAATCGGCAATGCCTTCCGGCGTGCTTTTACCGGTCAGGATCATCCCTTCTTTCAGGCCCGGCAGAACCCAGTCCGCTCTGAACGCCAGACGGTTGAGCTTCTCGACCATTTCCGCTTCGCTTTTCCACAGCACCGGGCGCAGGTTCGGATCGAAAGAGATCGTTTTTCCCTGGGCTTTCAGAGTGGCTGCCGCGTGATCCAGCAGTTCATACGAGCTGGCGGACAGCGCTGCCGCCACGCCGCTGAGGTGCAGATGGCGCGCGGAGGCGAAATAGTCGGCGTGGTAATCCGCCACTGAGAGGTGGCTTGCGGCCGATCCCTTACGGAAATACTCCACGATGGGATCGGTTCCATTTTCGACCTTTGATTTAAGCTGAAAGCCGGTAGGGAAGCGTCCGTCGAGGGTGACGCCTGCGGCATCAATCCCCTCTTTTTTCAGCGAGTCGAGAACGAAATGGCCAAAGCTGTCGTCCCCCACGCGGCTGACCCAGCCCACATTCAGGCCGAGACGCGCCAGGCCGGTCGCGACGTTCAGCTCTGCGCCCGCCACACGCTTGATAAAGTGCTCCACCGCGCTCAGCTCGCCCGTTTCAGTGGCGACAAACATCGCCATGGCCTCGCCGATGGTGATGACATCCAGCGTCTTGTGCATGGTTTACTCCTCGCGCAGCAGGTTGACGTAATGGCGGGTAACGGCGGTTAAATCCGTCCCTTCCAGCGGGAACTCGATACCGCGCGGGGCATCGGCAGGCAGCTGGCCGAGCAGATCCAGCCAGCGCGCATCAGCGTGGTCCGGCGCCACGGCGCGGAAGTTATCTTTATGCGGCACGGCGGCTTTCACGTGGATATAGCTCACCGCAGGGGCAAGGTGACGCGCGGCCTCTTCGGGGGAATCACCGACCCACAGCCAGTTGCCCATGTCGAAGGTCAGCGTGACGGGCAATGCCATTTCCCGACAGGCGGCCTGGAAGCGCTGCATCGGCGCGAGCTGTCCGCAGTCGGTCTGATCGTTCTCCACGACCAGCGCCATGCCGCTTGCGTTCAGCAGGGTACGCAGGGCGTCGAGAGGCTGCGCGTCGCGGAAATGGCCCAGGGAAACCTTCAGCCACAGGGCGTTCAGGGTGCTGGCCTCAGAGAGATAGCGGGTCAGATCCGGGTTGAGGGTGCCGTCGGGCATAAACAGGGCGGCGGGGGCGGAGTAGCACGCCAGCAGGCCGAGCAGCTCAATGGATTCTCCCAGCGCAGGCAGCGTCAGCAGCTCTTCGCTGCTGAACAGTTCCCGGCGGATCTCCACGCCGTCTGCCCCTGCGCCTGCAATAACGGGAAGCATCGCCCGCTGACCGCCTGCCTGTCGCACCTGTTCCGCACCGTACGCGGCGGTGACCACCATAATTTTCCTGCCCATCTTCGGACTCCATCGCAACATATCAATACTATTACGCTAGATGGAACCGGTTCCAAAGAAAAGGTCAGGATGTTGAATTTATGATCGGTATCACAAGGGAAAATTAACGCGCCGTGGAGCCGCGAACGATCAGCTCGCCGGAGAAGACCTGCTCGCGAACGGCATCGCTGGTGCCTTCAATACGACGAACCACTTGTTCAACAGCAGCATAGCCAATCTGCCAGGTGGGCTGTTTGAGGGTCGTAATGCCGACGCCCGCCAGTTCCGCCCACTCCAGTTCATCAAACCCCAGCAGACCGATATCGCTGCCCCAGTGCAGGCCAATGCGCTTAAGCGAGCGGGCGACCTGAAGCGTCAGCGCCCCGTTTGCGGAGATAACGGCTTTGCGCATCCCGCGATGGCGCGTGTGGAACTGGCGCAGGGTGTTGTCGAGCTGGTCGGCTTCGTGAAGCGGCGTTTCGGCATTTTCGGCGATCACGCCGGGATATCGCTCCAGCGTGGTGCGAAATGCGCTCAGGCGCTCGCGACGGGTATTGACCATCCCTAACGGTTCACTCAGAAACAGAATCGCCTCGAAGCCCTGTTCGATCAGATGTTCGGTGGCGGTAGTAGCGGCCTGGGTGTTATCCAGCCCGACCACATCGCAGGCAAATTCCGGGATTTTACGGTCGATGAGGACCATGGGCAGGGAGGATTGCTGCAGGCGATTTAAACCCTCTTCCCGCATGCCCACCGCGTTAACCACAATCCCTTCGACCTGGTAGCTGCGCAGCAGATCGAGGTAATGCAGCTCCTGGTCGACTTCGTTGTTGGTATTACAGACCAGCGGCGTGAAGCCCTTCTCGCGACAGGCGGCTTCAATACCGCTGAGGACGTTAACGGAATAGGGGTTGGTGATATCGGCGATGATAAGCCCGATAAGGCGGGTGCGGCCGCGTTTGAGCCCGCGCGCCATGAGGCTGGGACGGTAGTCGAGATCGGCAATGGCCTGTTCAATACGCGCCAGCAATGCGTCGGACAGCAGGTGTTTCTCGCCGTTAAGGTAGCGCGAAATGCTGGTTTTACCGGTTTTAGCGGCTTTCGCCACGTCGCTAATGGTGGCCCGGGCTGGTTTGCTCATCGCTGATTTCCCTGAATTTAGTGAGAATACCTTAACGGGAAAATCAGACGAATCAAGTAATTTGCCCGGTGGCGCTGCGCTTACCGGAGGGTGCGGTCTGGTGCCCTCACCCCAACCCTCTCCCACGGGATAGGGTGCAACCACTAAAAACGGCAACGAGCGTTGCCGTTTTGCTTTTACCTACTGAATTGGGCTTAACGTAATCTCAACGCGGCGGTTCTGCGCTTTGCCTTCCGCCGTGCTGTTGCTGGCGATAGGGTTGGCAGGGCCCATGCCGCTGGTGCGGATGCGGTTGGCTTCAACGCCCTGGGTAATCAGCGAGCTGGCTACGGCATCGGCGCGCTGCTGGGACAGACGCATGTTCAGATCCTGGCTGCCGGTGCTGTCGGTGTAGCCCATCACGTTCACGGCGGTCTTGTTGTACTCTTTCAGCACCATCGCCACGCCGGTGAGCGTGTTCGCGCCCGCGGGTTTCAGCGTCGCGCTGCTGCTGTCGAAGGTCACGTTGTTCGGCATATTCAGGATGATGTTATCGCCGCTGCGCGTCACGCTCACGCCGGTTCCCTTCATTTTGTCGCGCAGCTTCGCTTCCTGCACGTCCATGTAATAGCCGACGCCGCCACCCAGTGCCGCGCCCGCCGCTGCGCCAATCAGCGCGCCTTTACCGCGGTCTTTCTTGGAGGAGGAGAGCGCCCCCACGCCTGCGCCGACCAGCGAGCCGATACCCGCGCCAATGCCGGATTTACCCGCTTCACGCTCACCGGTGTAAGGGTTAGTTGTGCAGCCAGAAACAGCCAGTGCACCGCTCACCAGAGCGGCAATAACGAGTACGCGTTTTTTCATCTTCTTTCCTTAATCCTTTTTATTCTTTGCCACGGCGAGCGTGGCAGTTGATTATGACGTCCAGATACGGAGAAAATTCCGGGTATAACTCTGAAATTTGTGACAAACCATAAACTGCCTCAGAAAGAAGGCCGTAAACCTGCACGCAACCAGGAGCGCACGCTTGAGCACCTCAACGAAAACCATTCTGACCGCCGCCCACTGGGGGCCGATGCTGGTCGAAACCGATGGCGAAAATGTTCTGTCGTCCCGCGGGGCACTGCCAACCCAACATCCCAACTCGTTACAGACCGTCGTTCGCGATCAGGTGCATAGCAAAACGCGCGTGCGCTGGCCGATGGTGCGTAAAGGTTTTCTGGCCTCGCCGGATAAGCCACAGGGGATCCGCGGTCAGGATGAGTTTGTTCGCGTGAGCTGGGATGACGCGCTGGCGCTGATCCACGCCCAGCATAAGCGCATTCGCGACAGCTACGGTCCGTCGTCCATTTTTGCCGGCTCCTACGGCTGGCGTTCTAACGGCGTGCTGCACAAGGCCTCGACGCTGCTGCAGCGCTACATGAGCCTGGCGGGAGGCTATACCGGCCATCTCGGGGATTACTCCACCGGCGCGGCGCAGGCGATCATGCCGTACGTCGTAGGGGGGAACGAAGTGTACCAGCAGCAGACCAGCTGGCCGCTGGTGCTGGCGCATACCGACGTGGTAGTGCTCTGGAGCGCCAACCCGCTCAATACGCTGAAAATTGCCTGGAATGCCAGCGACGAGCAGGGGATTGGGTATTTCGACGCGCTGCGCAAAAGCGGCAAGCGCATCATCTGCATTGACCCAATGCGCTCTGAAACTATGGATTTCTTCGGCGACAGCGCCGAGTGGATTGCCCCCCATATGGGCACCGACGTGGCGATGATGCTGGGGATCGCCCATACGCTGGTAGAAAACGGCTGGCACGATGTTGAATTCCTGACGCGCTGTACCACCGGCTTCGATAAATTCGCCGACTACCTGACGGGCCAATCCGATGGGGTGGCGAAAACGGCAGCGTGGGCGGCAGATATTTGCGGCGTACCTGCGGAGAAAATCCGCGAACTGGCGGCGTTGTTCCATAAAAATACCACGATGTTAATGTCCGGCTGGGGAATGCAGCGTCAGCAGTTTGGCGAGCAAAAACACTGGATGCTGGTAACGCTTGCCGCAATGCTTGGGCAGATCGGCACGCCGGGCGGAGGTTTTGGTCTCTCCTATCACTTTGCAAACGGCGGTAACCCGACGCGTAAAGCGGCGGTGCTGGCGTCTCTGCAAGGCTCGGTGCAGGGCGGCGTCGATGCCGTGGATAAAATACCGGTGGCGCGTATTGTTGAAGCCCTGGAAAACCCGGGCGGTTTCTATCAGCACAACGGTCTGGACCGCCACTTCCCGGACATTAAATTTGTCTGGTGGGCGGGCGGGTCGAACTTCACGCACCATCAGGATACCAACCGCCTGATCCGCGCCTGGCAGAAGCCGGAGCTGGTGGTGATTTCCGAGTGCTTCTGGACCGGCTCGGCTAAGCATGCAGATATTGTCCTGCCAGCGACCACCTCGTTTGAGCGTAACGATCTCACTATGACCGGCGACTACAGCAACCAGCATATGGTCCCGATGAAGCGCGTAGTGGCCCCGCGAGACGAAGCGCGTGATGATTTTGACGTGTTTGCTGAACTGAGCGAGCTGTGGGAAGCGGGCGGTCGCGAGCGTTTTACCGAAGGGAAAAGCGATCTGCAATGGCTGGAAACCTTCTACCAGATTGCCGGCCAGCGCGGCGCGGCGCAGGGCGTGACGCTTCCGCCATTTGCCGAATTCTGGGAAGCGAACCAGATCGTCGAGATGCCGGAGAGCGAACAGAACGCGAAGTTTGTCCGTTTTGCCGATTTCCGCCGCGACCCGGAGAGCCACCCGCTGAAAACCGAGAGCGGAAAGATCGTGATCTATAGCGAGCGCATCGCCAGCTTTGGCTATGCTGATTGCCCGCCACACCCTATGTGGCTCGAGCCGGACGAGTGGCACGGCAACGCCCAGCCGGAACAGCTGCAGGTGTTGTCTGCGCATCCCGCGCACCGTCTGCACAGCCAGCTTAACTATACGTCTCTGCGCGAGCAGTATGCGGTCGCCGGGCGAGAGCCGGTCACGCTGAATACCCTCGATGCGAAAGCCCGGGGGATCGCGGACGGCGACGTGGTGCGCGTCTGGAACTCGCGCGGGCAGGTGCTGGCAGGGGCGGTGGTGAGCGACGGAATTAAACCGGGCGTGATCTGCATTCATCAGGGCGCATGGCCCGACCTTGAGCCCGCCGAGGGAGGGAT
Source organism: Enterobacter sp. A103 (assembly GCF_034427535.1). Lineage (NCBI taxonomy): Bacteria > Pseudomonadati > Pseudomonadota > Gammaproteobacteria > Enterobacterales > Enterobacteriaceae > Enterobacter > Enterobacter sp. A103. Next base: position 14,385 of record NZ_JAXQPQ010000008.1, on the reverse strand, counting down.
CTGTAAAAACGGGGCGGTTAACGTGCTGACCAAAGATCTCCCCAGCTCGAAGCTGGGGAACGGTTGCGCAGGGAACACGGCGCTGGCCTGGGTAGAAAAATATCAGGGACCCGAGCTTACCTTAACGGCGTTTGATCCGCCTGCCAGCTCATGATCCACGTCGGGTGCTGGGTATCATCCTGCCAGGCGCTGTCTTCAATGCGAAAGCCCTGAGCATGGTAGAAATTCACCGCCCGCACATTTTTCTGATATACCTCCAGGGTTAAATGCGGGAAGCGCTGCTGAACATGGTTCAGCAGCGCGCGCCCGATGCCTTTCCCGATGCATGACGGTGCGACAAACAGCGCGCCGACAAACTGAGACTGCATCACGCTGATAAATCCGTATGGCTCGCCATCCTGTTCCCAGACCCAGGTTTCCGCCGACGGCAGGTAAACGTCCCGCACCATGGCCTCGTTCTCTTTCCAGTAACCCGGCTCGATAAACGGATGCGCTTCCGTGGTGCTTTCAAGCCAGAGGCTCAGAAGCGGCGCGGTATTCTCACTTTGCCATTTGCGGATCATGATGGCCTCCCGGATGACAGAAGCAGCCGGTAACGTGGTCGTTGACCAGGCCACAGGCCTGCATAAAGGCGTAGCAGATGGTGGAACCGACAAACTTAAAGCCGCGTTTTTTCAGGGCCTTCGAGAGCGCATCCGAGGCCGGGGTAGAGGCCGGGATTTCCGCGAGCGTGGCGGCTTGGGTGACCTGCGGATCGTTGTTCACAAACGTCCAGACAAAATCTGAGAACGATTCGCCGTTTTGTTCCATCGCCAGGTAAGCGCGTGCGTTGCCGATGATGGCCTGGATCTTACCGCGATGGCGGATGATGCCGGCGTCCTGCACCAGCCGTTCCACATCCTCATCAGTCATGGCGGCGACGGCGACAGGATCGAACTGGTGGAAGGCGTTACGGTAGTTTTCGCGTTTCTTCAGTACCGTAATCCATGACAACCCCGCCTGCTGGCCCTCCAGGCAGATCATCTCAAAGAGTTTTTTGCCATCCGTTTCCGGCACGCCCCATTCCCGATCGTGATAGTCGATATAAAGCTGATCCTGGCTCACCCAACCGCAACGTTCCATCCGTCATCTCCCTTATTGATACTGATTTCGCAAAATTTTCATTCTGACTGGCTTGACGTGTTTACTATAAAGACAATAGTTAATACAAGGGCTATAAGCTCTTCCTGAATAACGACAAATATCGCCGAATTCGGCTCTCTCTGGGGTCGCGTTGATGATGATAAAAAAAATCAGTGGTCGCCATGCTGCTTCTGGCCTGGTGGGAATTTCAGCCTGCCTGTTCTTTTGTAATACAGCGTCTGCCTGGCAACAGGAATATATCGTTTCAGACGCCCAAAATAATACGGCGGAACGCTATACATGGGACGCGGATCACCAACCGCGTTATGAGGATATTCTTGCTGAGCGTATTCAGTCTTCGCAAAACGCGCCGGGTCTTGCCCTGAATATACCGTCTGGCAGCACGACGGAGGGGGCGATGAGCGTGGGCTGGAATTTTCCGGTTTCAGCGCGTATCACCACCGGTCCGGTAGTGGCGTGGCGGTACGACGGCACGGCTCCCATGATGATCAACGAGTTTGGTGATAGCGCGTCGACGCAGGCACTCACCGACCCGCTCTGGCATGCCAGCGTCAGCACGCTGGGGTGGCGCGTGAATACCCAGTATGGCGATCTCCGTCCGTGGGCGCAGATTAGCTATAACCAGCAGTTTGGTGAAAACCAGTGGAAATCGCAGTTTGGCATGCCGCAAACGCCAGCCCCTGCCCAAAACGGTAGCTGGATGGACGTCACCGTGGGAACGGATATTCCTTTTAATACGCACGTGGCGGCCTATGCGTCGCTGGCTCAGGGGGAGCACACCACCACCGGTGAGGAGTTTTTATACACCCTAGGCGTTAGCGCAAATTTCTAGAGTTGTTACTTTTTTAAACGTTACGATAACATCTCGAATACAACAACCACGGGCTTTACAGCGATAGCGGGTACTAACACGCTGTCGCTTTATTCCCGGGCCAGGCCATTCATTCCCGATTCCAGGCATTTCATTCCGTTCCGCCTGCATTTCATGCCGTTTTACCCCAGGCGTATTAAGGTTTTGTTTATCGTTGTCCTCAGCGAACTTCCTTAATTTCTCTTGCAGGACAACTGCCATGAACACATCAACTTATAACCGCACGCGCTGGCTTACGCTCTTTGGCACCATTGTCACCCAGTTTGCGCTGGGGTCGGTCTATACCTGGAGCCTGTTTAACAGCGCGCTTTCCGATAAACTCGGCGCGCCGGTCAGCCAGGTCGCGTTCTCCTTTGGTTTGCTGAGCCTGGGTCTGGCGATTTCGTCTTCCGTCGCGGGCAAGCTGCAGGAGCGTTTTGGGGTGAAGCGTGTGACCATGGCGTCCGGCATTCTGCTGGGTTTAGGCTTTTTCCTGACGGCGCACTCCAGCAACCTGATGATGCTGTGGCTGAGCGCCGGCGTGCTGGTGGGTCTGGCCGATGGCGCAGGTTACCTGCTGACCCTGTCGAACTGCGTGAAGTGGTTCCCGGAGCGTAAAGGCTTAATCTCCGCGTTCGCCATCGGTTCCTATGGCCTGGGCAGCCTCGGGTTCAAATTTATCGACTCCCATCTGCTGGCGTCCGTTGGCCTCGAAAACACCTTTATGATCTGGGGCGCAATCGTGCTGGTGATGATTCTGTTCGGCGCCACGCTGATGACCGATGCGCCGCAGCAGGAGGTCAAATCCGTTAACGGCGTGGTGGAGAACGACTTCACCCTCGCGCAGTCCATGCGTAAACCGCAGTACTGGATGCTGGCGGTGATGTTCCTGACGGCCTGCATGAGCGGACTGTATGTCATCGGCGTGGCGAAGGATATCGCGCAGGGGATGGTGAAGCTGGATGCGGTCACGGCGGCGAATGCGGTGACGGTCATCTCCATAGCCAACCTCTCCGGTCGCCTGGTGCTCGGCATTCTGTCTGACAAAATTGCCCGCATCCGTGTGATTACGATTGGGCAGGTGGTTTCGCTGGTCGGTATGGCGGCGCTGCTGTTCGCTCCGCTGAATGAAGCCACCTTCTTTGCGGCGATTGCCTGCGTGGCCTTTAACTTCGGCGGCACGATTACCGTCTTCCCGTCACTGGTGAGCGAGTTCTTTGGGCTGAACAATCTGGCGAAAAACTACGGCGTTATCTATCTTGGCTTCGGGATCGGCAGCATCTGCGGCTCGCTGATTGCCTCTCTGTTCGGTGGGTTCTACGTGACCTTCTGCGTCATATTTGCCCTGCTGATTATCTCGCTGGCGCTCTCGACCACGATTCGCCAGCCGCAGCGTGAAGTATTCAAAGAAGCGCACGCGTAAGCAGTATGAAAGAGGCCTCTGTGGCCTCTTTTTTCTTTATGCGAGAGGCTTCCCGTCTCGATAATTTGTAAAAATTTACACCGATCACACTCTCTGCTGCCACTTTTCTCTCCCGCTGTGGTCTACTTATCGCGCTTGTAGACGTTTCTAATAACGCTTCCTTACGCATTTACGTACTCTGTCCGCTTTCTCTTTGAGATTCGTCGGGTTTTTATACCCCTTCCCCCAGGGTTGTTTGCATGAAATACATTAGGTCTCTTACCCAGCAAAGATTGTGTCTGATGCTGGCTGTCTATATCGGATTATTTCTGAATGGCGCGGTACTGTTCAGAAGAGTGGAAGGTTATTTTGAACACCTTACCGTGAGTAATGGTATTTTTGCCGCCATTGAAGTGTTCGGCTCCGTCCTCGCTACCTTCTTCCTCTTACGCCTGCTGTCCCTTTTTGGCCGACGTACCTGGCAAATTTTGGCCTCGCTGGTGGTGATTATTTCCGCCGCCGCAAGCTATTACATGACCTTTATGAACGTGGTCATTGGGTACGGTATCGTTGCCTCGGTGATGACCACGGATATCGATCTCTCGAAAGAGGTGGTAGGGAAAGGCTTTATCGTCTGGACAGTTTTAACCTGTCTGATACCGCTGTTCTTTATCTGGAACAATACGTGCCGCTATACACTGTTACGCCAGCTGCGCACGCGTGGACAGCGGATCCGCAATATCGTCGTTGTCCTGCTGGCCGGACTGCTGGTATGGGCGCCAATCCGCCTGATGGAAACGCAGCAAAAACGCGTCGAAAAAGCGACGGGCGTGGATATGCCAAGCTATGGCGGCGTGGTGGCAAACTCCTATTTGCCGTCTAACTGGCTGTCAGCGTTAGGTTTGTATGCCTGGGCGCAGGCGGACGAATCCAGTGATGTGAAATCGCTGATCAATCCAACGAAAAAATTCACCTACCAGCCGCCAGCCGACGGGATTGATGATACGTACGTCGTCTTCGTCATCGGCGAAACGACGCGCTGGGATCATATGGGTATTCTCGGCTATAACCGGGACACCACGCCAAAGCTGGCGCAGGAGAAAAACCTGGTGGCTTACCGTGGCTACTCCTGCGATACCGCAACCAAGCTCTCGCTGCGCTGTATGTTTGTGCGTGAAGGCGGTGCAAGCGATAACCCGCAACGCACGCTGAAAGAGCAGAACGTGTTTGCCGTGCTGAAGCAGCTTGGGTTTAGCTCTGACCTGTTCGCGATGCAAAGTGAGATGTGGTTCTACACCAACACCCTTGCAGATAACATCGCGTACCGCGAGCAGATTGGCGCCGAGCCGCGTAACCGCGGTAAAAACGTCGACGACATGCTGCTGCTGGAAGAGATGTCGCAGTCCCTCAAGAACCATCCGCAGGGTAAGCATCTGGTTATTCTGCATACCAAAGGGTCGCATTACAGCTATTACCAGCGCTACACGCGTGATTTTGCGAAGTGGCAGCCTGAGTGCGTGGGCATTAATAAAGACTGCAGCAAGCAGGAGCTGATCAACGCCTACGATAACTCGGTGCTGTACGTGGATACCTTCCTGAGCCGGGTGATCGACCAGCTGCGCGATAAAAAAGCGATTGTGATTTACGCAGCAGACCACGGTGAATCCATCAATGAGAAAGAGCACCTGCACGGTACGCCGCGCAAGCTGGCACCGCCGGAGCAGTTCCGCGTGCCGATGATCATGTGGATGTCGGATAAGTATCTTGAAAATCCGGAGAAGGCGAAGATGTTTGCTCAGCTGAAAAAAGAGGCGGAGATGAAGGTGCCGCGCCGTCACGTTGAGCTGTACGACACCATTATGGGTTGTCTCGGCTATACCTCACCGAATGGTGGGATTAACGAAAACAACAACTGGTGTAAACTCCCTGATAACAGCGTAAAAGCCGCGCAGTAGCTGCCCTGGCGAGAATATCGCCAGTTGAATGGCTTTTTGAAAATAAGGGATTGACGGGGGCGCACCTCAGCAGTAAGATGCGCTCCGCATTCGGCGAGTAGCGCAGCTTGGTAGCGCAACTGGTTTGGGACCAGTGGGTCGGAGGTTCGAATCCTCTCTCGCCGACCACATTCTGAAAAGGGCTAACCGCAAGGTTAGCCCTTTTTGCATTATGATCTTATCCCGTCAGAGTATCCAAAACGCCCCTTAGGCCTGCTTCTCCCTGCCTGTTAACGATTTTGTGACATAATCCATTGTATTTTTTTATATATAGATTGATCTTTTTTCGCGTTGCTTATGGATAACCTCAGCATTTTTCGCTGTGCGTTTTAACGTTCGCGGTATTTAGTGCTCAGATAATCACCATTCTGCAAGAAAATTTACCCATTCTGAATAAAAGTTAATCACTGATTGTTGCGAAATATGAAGAGACTTGTGCTGCAAGATAGCGAGTAGCATAAATTTCCCTGCTGAAAACTGGCATGCATAGTTTTTTTAATCTTTGTTTGCGGTTTCTCACACTCAGCGTAAATCCCCGTCACCTGTATTGACGTTTTCACATTCTGTTGACAGATTGTAGGGCATGAGGGGCATTTCAGGGACGATCTGCGCTGCAACTCAAACGCTCTTCTGAAAGGATTCTCCATCCCTTTAAAGCCTTCGGGCATCACCGACCGGACCGGGTAAAAAATAAATAAAGGTCTGGCGGCGTAACACAACAAAGCAAAACATCACATTGGAGCAGAATAATGAGTATTTCCTTGAAGAAGTCAGGGATGCTGAAGCTTGGTCTGAGCCTGGTGGCTATGACCGTGGCAGCAAGCGTACAGGCAAAAACCCTGGTTTACTGTTCTGAAGGCTCGCCGGAAGGCTTTAACCCACAGCTCTTTACCTCTGGTACGACTTACGACGCAAGCTCTGTACCGATCTATAACCGTCTGGTTGAATTCAAAACCGGTACCACGGAAGTGATTCCGGGTCTGGCCGAGAAGTGGGACGTCAGCGAAGACGGTAAAACCTATACCTTCCACCTGCGCCAGGGCGTGAAGTGGCAGGACAGCAAAGAATTCAAACCAACGCGCGACTTTAACGCCGACGACGTTGTGTTCTCCTTCGACCGTCAGAAAAACGCTCAGAACCCGTACCACAAAGTGTCTGGCGGCAGCTATGAATACTTCGAAGGGATGGGTCTGCCAGACCTGATCGCTGAAGTGAAAAAAGTGGACGATAAAACGGTTCAGTTCGTGCTGACGCGTCCGGAAGCGCCATTCCTGGCTGACCTGGCCATGGACTTCGCTTCAATTCTGTCCAAAGAGTACGCGGACAACATGCTGAAAGCCGGTACGCCGGAAAAAGTCGACCTGAACCCAATCGGTACCGGTCCATTCCAGCTGCTGCAGTACCAGAAAGACTCCCGCATTCTGTACAAAGCGTTCGAAGGCTTCTGGGGCACCAAGCCGCAGATCGACCGTCTGGTCTTCTCCATCACGCCTGATGCGTCAGTGCGTTATGCAAAACTGCAGAAAAACGAATGCCAGGTGATGCCGTACCCGAACCCGGCTGACATCGCCCGCATGAAGCAGGACAAGAACATCAACCTGCTGGAGCAGGCTGGCCTGAACGTGGGCTATCTCTCCTTCAACACCGAGAAGAAACCGTTTGATGACGTGAAAGTGCGTCAGGCGCTGACCTACGCTGTGAACAAAGAAGCGATCATCAAAGCGGTTTACCAGGGCGCTGGCGTTGCTGCCAAAAACCTGATCCCACCAACCATGTGGGGCTATAACGACGACGTTAAAGACTACACCTACGATCCTGAGAAAGCGAAAGCGCTGCTGAAAGAAGCGGGCCAGGATAAAGGCTTTACCGTTGAGCTGTGGGCGATGCCGGTACAGCGTCCGTACAACCCGAACGCACGCCGTATGGCGGAAATGGTTCAGGCTGACTGGGCTAAAGTTGGCGTTCAGGCCAAGATTGTGACCTACGAGTGGGGCGAGTACCTGAAGCGCGCCAAAGCGGGTGAGCACCAGGCGGTAATGATGGGCTGGACCGGTGATAACGGGGATCCGGACAACTTCTTCGCCACCCTGTTCAGCTGCGCGGCGGCGAAAGACGGTTCTAACTACTCTCGCTGGTGCTACAAGCCGTTTGAAGACCTGATCCAGCCGGCGCGTGCGACCGACGATCACAACAAACGTATTGAACTGTACAAGCAGGCTCAGGTTGTTATGCACGATCAGGCTCCGGCGCTGATTGTTGCTCACTCCACCGTGTACGAGCCAGTGCGTAAAGAAGTGAAGGGCTACGTGGTTGATCCACTGGGCAAACACCACTTCGAAAACGTATCTGTTGAATAATAAGTAGGGTGTTCTCCCTCTCCCTCCGGGAGAGGGCAGGGGTGAGGGGATGCATGCACGCCCTTCACCCTAACCCTCTCCCGCTGGGAGAGGGAATTTACATTTGTGAGCAATACAGACGTCACGCCACTGGTCGTGCGTCATCAGAGAGAATCCGGGTTATGTTGCAGTTCATCCTCCGACGTCTGGGACTTGTTATCCCCACGTTTATCGGTATCACCCTTCTCACTTTTGCCTTCGTCCATATGATCCCCGGCGACCCGGTAATGATTATGGCGGGCGAGCGTGGTATTTCCCCTGAGCGCCATGCACAGCTGCTGGCGGAACTCGGTCTCGATAAGCCGATGTGGCAGCAGTACCTCCACTATATATGGGGCGTGTTGCACGGTGATTTAGGGATTTCGCTGAAAAGCCGTCTTCCGGTGTGGGACGAGTTCGTGCCGCGTTTTAAAGCGACGCTGGAGCTTGGCGTCTGCGCTATGATTTTCGCCACTGCGGTGGGTATTCCTGTTGGGGTACTGGCTGCCGTCAAGCGTGGCTCTATTTTTGACCACACCGCCGTGGGCCTGGCGCTGACCGGCTACTCCATGCCTATCTTCTGGTGGGGCATGATGCTGATCATGCTGGTATCGGTGCAGCTTAACCTGACACCGGTCTCCGGGCGCGTCAGCGATATGGTCTTCCTTGATGACTCCAACCCGCTCACCGGATTTATGCTGATCGATACGGCTATCTGGGGCGAAGAGGGCAACTTCATTGATGCCGTGGCGCACATGATCCTGCCTGCCATGGTGCTGGGCACTATTCCTCTGGCGGTGATCGTGCGAATGACCCGTTCATCGATGCTGGAAGTGCTGGGTGAGGATTATATCCGCACCGCGCGCGCAAAGGGCCTGACGCGTATGCGCGTCATCATCGTCCATGCGCTGCGTAATGCCATGCTGCCGGTGGTGACCGTTATCGGCCTCCAGGTGGGTACGTTGCTGGCGGGGGCGATCCTGACCGAAACCATCTTCTCCTGGCCGGGCCTTGGACGCTGGCTGATTGACGCGCTGCAACGCCGTGACTATCCGGTTGTGCAGGGCGGTGTACTGCTGGTCGCGACGATGATTATCCTCGTCAACCTGCTGGTCGATTTGCTGTACGGCGTGGTGAACCCGCGTATTCGTCATAAGAAGTAAGGGACCATCATGTCACAAGTCACTCAAAATAAAGTGGTCGCTGCACCGGTTCCTATGACGCCGCTGCAGGAATTCTGGCACTACTTCAAGCGCAATAAAGGCGCGGTGGTAGGGCTGGTGTATGTCGTAATCATGATCCTGATTGCGGTGTTTGCGAACTTCCTCGCACCGTATAACCCGGCGGACCAGTTCCGCGATGCGCTGCTCGCGCCGCCTGCGTGGCAGGATGGCGGTAGCCTGACGCACCTGCTGGGTACCGATGACGTGGGCCGCGACGTGCTGTCGCGTCTGATGTACGGCGCGCGCCTGTCGCTGCTGGTCGGCTGTCTCGTTGTTGTGCTGTCGCTGATCATGGGCGTTGTACTCGGCCTGGTTGCCGGTTACTTCGGCGGCATCGTTGATAACATCATCATGCGTATCGTCGATATCATGCTGGCGCTGCCAAGCCTGCTGCTGGCGCTGGTGCTGGTGGCAATCTTCGGCCCGTCGATAGGCAATGCCGCGCTGGCATTGACCTTCGTGGCGCTCCCTCACTACGTGCGTTTAACCCGTGCGGCGGTACTGGTGGAAGTGAACCGCGATTACGTCACGGCCTCTCGCGTGGCGGGTGCCGGTGCGATGCGCCAGATGTTCGTGAATATCTTCCCTAACTGCCTGGCGCCGCTGATTGTTCAGGCGTCGCTCGGTTTCTCTAACGCCATTCTTGATATGGCCGCTCTTGGCTTCCTGGGCATGGGTGCGCAGCCGCCAACACCGGAGTGGGGCACCATGCTCTCCGACGTGTTGCAGTTCGCACAAAGCGCCTGGTGGGTTGTCACCTTCCCGGGTCTGGCAATTCTGCTGACGGTGCTGGCATTTAACCTGATGGGTGATGGCCTGCGTGATGCGCTTGATCCCAAACTGAAGCAGTAAGAGGCACGAGATGGCGTTATTAAATGTAGATAAATTATCGGTGCACTTCGGCGACGAAGGCACCCCGTTTCGCGCCGTGGACCGCATCAGCTACAGCGTAAATCAGGGCGAAGTGGTTGGCATTGTCGGGGAGTCCGGTTCCGGTAAGTCAGTGAGCTCACTGGCGATCATGGGGCTGATTGATTACCCGGGCCGCGTGATGGCGGAAAACCTGCAGTTCAACGGTCAGGATCTGAAGCGCATTTCTGAAAAACAGCGCCGCCAGCTGGTGGGCGCCGAAGTGGCGATGATTTTCCAGGATCCCATGACCAGCCTGAACCCCTGCTACACCGTTGGTTTCCAGATTATGGAAGCGATTAAGGTGCATCAGGGCGGGAATAAGAAAACCCGTCGTCAGCGGGCGATCGACCTGCTGAACCAGGTGGGTATTCCGGACCCGGCATCGCGTCTGGACGTTTACCCGCATCAGCTCTCAGGTGGGATGAGCCAGCGCGTGATGATCGCGATGGCGATTGCCTGTCGACCAAAACTGCTGATTGCGGATGAACCGACGACGGCGCTGGATGTGACCATTCAGGCGCAAATCATCGAACTGCTGCTGGAGCTGCAGCAGAAAGAGAATATGGCGCTGGTGCTGATTACGCATGATCTGGCGCTGGTGGCCGAAGCCGCGCACAAAATCATCGTGATGTATGCCGGTCAGGTGGTCGAAACCGGAAATTCACACGATATTTTCCGCGCGCCGCGTCACCCGTATACCCAGGCGCTTTTACGCGCGCTGCCGGAGTTTGCCCAGGACAAAGCGCGTCTGGCGTCGCTGCCGGGTGTGGTACCGGGTAAATATGACCGTCCGCAGGGCTGTCTGCTCAATCCGCGCTGTCCGTATGCGACGGACAAATGCCGGGCAGAAGAGCCAGAGCTTAACCAGCTTGCTGACGGTCGTCAGTCGAAATGCCACTACCCACTCGATGATGCCGGGAGGCCAACACTATGAGTACGCAACAGGCCACCACGCAACAGCCGCTGTTGCAGGCCATCGATCTGAAAAAATACTACCCGGTGAAGAAGGGGCTGTTTGCCCCTGAACGCCTGGTGAAAGCGCTGGACGGCGTCTCTTTTAACCTCGAACGCGGCAAAACGCTGGCGGTGGTGGGGGAGTCAGGCTGCGGTAAATCCACGCTGGGCCGTCTGCTGACGATGATTGAAGTGCCGACCGGCGGGGAGCTCTACTATCAGGGGCAGGACCTGCTCAAGCACGATCCGCAGGCGCAGAAGCTGCGTCGCCAGAAAATCCAGATTGTGTTCCAGAACCCCTATGGTTCTTTGAACCCGCGTAAAAAAGTCGGGCAGATTCTGGAAGAGCCGCTGCTGATCAACAGTAATCTGAGCAAAGAGCAGCGCCGTGAAAAAGCGCTTGCGATGATGGCGAAGGTCGGCCTCAAAACCGAGCATTATGACCGCTATCCGCACATGTTCTCCGGCGGCCAGCGTCAGCGTATCGCTATCGCGCGCGGGCTGATGCTCGATCCGGACGTGGTGATTGCCGATGAGCCGGTCTCCGCGCTCGACGTATCCGTGCGTGCGCAGGTGCTGAACCTGATGATGGATCTCCAGCAGGAGCTGGGGCTGTCTTACGTGTTCATCTCCCACGACCTGTCGGTGGTGGAGCATATTGCTGATGAAGTGATGGTGATGTACCTGGGGCGCTGCGTGGAGAAGGGAACTAAAGACCAGATCTTTAATAACCCTCGTCACCCGTATACCCAGGCGCTGCTCTCTGCAACGCCGCGTCTGAACCCGGACGATCGTCGTGAGCGTATTAAGCTGACGGGTGAGCTGCCAAGCCCGCTGAATCCGCCTCCGGGATGTGCATTCAACGCCCGCTGCAGTCGCCGCTTTGGTCCGTGCACCCAGCTCCAGCCGCAGCTGAAGGATTATGGCGGCCAGCTGGTTGCCTGCTTCGCGGTCGATCAGGATGAAAATGGCGAGAAGCCACAGGCATAACGAAAAAAACCGGCGCTAGGCCGGTTTTTTTTATGTCTGCTCGATTATTTCCGCAGGCGAATCTGGTCGACGGCGTGCTTCTCGCTCTTGGTGAGGATCAGGCTTGCACGCTCGCGCGTCGGCAGGATGTTCTCTTTGAGGTTCACGTAGTTGATCTCATTCCACAGCCCCGTCGCCACGTTGATCGCTTCTTCTTCAGAAAGCTGGGCATAGTGGTGGAAATAGGAATCCGGGTCAGTGAACGCCCCTTCGCGAAACTTCAGGAAACGGTTGATGTACCAGTTTTGCAGCAGGTCTTCCGGCGCATCGACATAAATAGAGAAATCGACGAAGTCCGAGACGAATACGTGATGCGGGTCGTGAGGATAGTCCATCCCGCTTTGCAGCACGTTCAGACCTTCCAGAATCAGGATGTCCGGCTGGACCACGGTTTTATCCCCACCCGGGATGCGATCGTAGATCAGGTGCGAATAGACTGGCGCAGTCACGTGCGGCACGCCGGATTTCAGGTCAGAGACAAATTTCACCAGACGGTGCATATCATAAGAAAGCGGGAAACCTTTCTTCTTCATTAGCCCACGTTCTTTTAACACCTCGTTCGGGTGCAGGAAGCCGTCGGTGGTGATCAGCTCCACGCTGCGGTGTTCCGGCCAGCGGCTCAACAGCGCCTGCAGGACGCGCGCGGTGGTACTTTTACCCACGGCCACGCTGCCTGCGATACTAATGATATAAGGAATGCGTTGACCGTTCGTCCCGAGAAACTGCTCCAGCACGGCCTGACGACGCAGGTTCGAGCTGATATAGAAGTTAAGCAAGCGAGAGAGGGGGAGATAAATTTCTGCCACCTCTTCCAGGGACAGATCTTCGTTTATCCCTTTTAACCGTGCGATTTCACCTTCCGTCAGCGTCATAGGGACGGAATCACGCAGGGCAGCCCACTGGCTGCGGTTAAAGTGAAGATAAGGCGTCATTAACGTTTGCTCTTTTTTGCTCATAAGCATGCTTCAGTGAGCCAGCATCACACTGCCGGATCGTGGCTCATCACACAGTTAATTTTGGACAATGGGCAGGAGGTTAACACCAGATGACGGGAATAATAAGAAAAAAGATGGAAAGCGCTGCGTAACGCGGAAGCCGTCACGCTACGGTGAATACGGTGCAAATCACGATGATATGTTGAATATTTAACCTCAAATGACTACTTTTACAGCGTCCGATACGCTGTTCGCATAAAATGTGAGCGAAAGAACGTTTTATGCAAATTTTTAGTTGCATGACCGCGCAGGTATCCATAGAATGCGCGCTACTTGATGCCGACTTAGCTCAGTAGGTAGAGCAACTGACTTGTAATCAGTAGGTCACCAGTTCGATTCCGGTAGTCGGCACCATCAAGTCCGGTGGGGTTCCCGAGCGGCCAAAGGGAGCAGACTGTAAATCTGCCGTCACAGACTTCGAAGGTTCGAATCCTTCCCCCACCACCACTTTCTGGCAGCGTAAATGCCGCCGGAGCTGGTTGGAAAAATTAGCCAGCTCAAACTGAAAAAGAGAGAAATCTCTTTTTTTGTTACAGAAAGAACTGGGTAGCCGAGTTTCAGGATGCGGGCATCGTATAATGGCTATTACCTCAGCCTTCCAAGCTGATGATGCGGGTTCGATTCCCGCTGCCCGCTCCAATACGTGCTGATATGGCTCAGTTGGTAGAGCGCACCCTTGGTAAGGGTGAGGTCCCCAGTTCGACTCTGGGTATCAGCACCACTTCACTTCTCCTTCCCGTTTCTCTCTGTTTCAATTTTACTGTATTCAACAATTCAGGCATTTCGCCTGGTTGATGTGGTGATATCACCGATTTATCCGTGTCTTAGAGGGACAATCGATGTCTAAAGAAAAGTTTGAACGTACAAAACCGCACGTTAACGTCGGTACTATCGGCCACGTTGACCATGGTAAAACAACGCTGACCGCTGCAATCACTACCGTTCTGGCAAAAACCTACGGTGGTTCTGCTCGTGCATTCGACCAGATCGATAACGCACCAGAAGAAAAAGCTCGTGGTATCACCATCAACACCTCTCACGTTGAGTACGACACCCCGACTCGCCACTACGCACACGTAGACTGCCCAGGCCACGCCGACTATGTTAAAAACATGATCACCGGTGCTGCGCAGATGGACGGCGCGATCCTGGTTGTTGCTGCGACTGACGGCCCAATGCCTCAGACTCGTGAGCACATCCTGCTGGGTCGTCAGGTAGGCGTTCCTTTCATCATCGTGTTCCTGAACAAATGCGACATGGTTGATGACGAAGAGCTGCTGGAACTGGTAGAGATGGAAGTTCGTGAACTGCTGTCTCAGTACGATTTCCCGGGCGACGATACCCCAATCGTTCGTGGTTCTGCTCTGAAAGCGCTGGAAGGCGACGCAGAGTGGGAAGCGAAAATCATCGAACTGGCTGGCTTCCTGGATTCTTACATCCCAGAACCAGAGCGTGCGATTGACAAGCCATTCCTGCTGCCAATCGAAGACGTATTCTCCATCTCCGGT
>NZ_JAXQPQ010000007.1:0-150723 GCF_034427535.1 Enterobacter sp. A103 | reverse complement strand
CCACCCACATCAGCTTTATCACCCACACCGTTTACCACTGGCCGGTGGCGCGCTCGATCCCGCTGGTGCTGGCGTTGTGCGCCTGCGCGTTCGCCACGTTTATTGAGATGGGCAAACTGCCGTTTGACCTCGCGGAAGCCGAGCAGGAGCTGCAGGAGGGGCCGCTTACCGAATACAGCGGCTATGGATTCGCGGTGCTGAAGTGGGGCATCAGCCTCAAACAGCTGGTGGTGCTGCAGATGTTTGTCGGCGTCTTCTTCCCGTGGGGGCAGATGACGCACTTCTCCGCAGGCGGTCTGGTGCTGGCCGTCGTGGTTGCCGCCCTCAAGCTGCTGGTCGGCGTGCTGGTGATTGCCCTGTTTGAAAACAGCATGGCGCGCCTGCGTTTTGTGGAAACGTCGCGCATCACCTGGGCCGGTTTTGGTTTTGCATTTTTAGCGTTCGTCTCCTTGCTGGTGGCGTGATTAAAGAGAGTATTTATGTCTGAAGAAAAGAAAGGTCAGCAGTATCTCGCCGCGTTGCATCAGGCTTTCCCCGGCGTGGTGCTGGAGGAGTCCTGGCAAACCAAAGACCAGGTAACCGTCACCATTAAGGTGAACTATCTGCCGGAAGTGGTGGAGTTTCTGTACTACCAGCAGGGCGGCTGGCTGTCGGTGCTGTTCGGCAACGACGAGCGCCAGCTGTGCGGCAACTATGCGGTGTACTACGTGATGTCGATGGAGCAGGGCGAGAAGTGCTGGCTCACCGTGCGCGTCGAAGTCGACCCGGCTAAGCCGGAATACCCGTCCGTCACGCCGCGCGTGCCCGCCGCCGTCTGGGGCGAGCGCGAAGTGCGCGACATGTACGGCCTGGTGCCGGTCGGCCTGCCGGACGAGCGCCGCCTGGTTCTGCCGGACGACTGGCCGGACGAACTCTATCCGCTGCGCAAAGACAGCATGGACTACCGCCAGCGCCCGGCGCCGACCACCGACAGCGAAACCTACGAGTTTATCAACGAGCTGGGCAGCAAGAAAAACAACGTGGTGCCGATCGGCCCGCTGCACGTCACCTCCGACGAACCGGGCCACTTCCGCCTGTTTGTCGACGGCGAAAACATCATCGACGCCGACTACCGCCTGTTCTACGTCCACCGCGGCATGGAAAAGCTGGCGGAAACCCGCATGGGCTACAACGAAGTGACATTCCTCTCTGACCGCGTGTGCGGTATCTGCGGCTTCGCCCACAGCACCGCCTACACCACCTCGGTGGAGAACGGCATGGGGATCGTGGTGCCGGAGCGCGCGCAGATGATCCGCGCCATTCTGCTGGAGGTGGAGCGTCTGCACTCGCACCTGCTGAACCTCGGCCTGGCCTGCCACTTCGTCGGCTTTGACTCCGGGTTTATGCAGTTCTTCCGCGTGCGTGAAGCGTCAATGAAGATGGCGGAGATCCTCACCGGGGCGCGTAAAACCTATGGCCTGAACCTGATCGGCGGGATCCGCCGCGACCTGCTGAAAGACGACATGATCCAGACCCGCCAGCTGGCGCAGCAGATGCGCCGCGACGTGCAGGAGCTGGTGGACATGCTGCTCAGCACGCCAAACATCGAGCAGCGCACCGTCGGCATCGGCCGCCTTGACCCGGAAATCGCCCGCGACTTCAGCAACGTCGGTCCGATGGTGCGCGCCAGCGGCCACGCCCGCGACACGCGTGCCGATCACCCGTTCGTCGGCTACGGCCTGCTGCCGATGACCGTGCACAGCGAGCAGGGCTGCGACGTCATTTCGCGCCTCAAGGTGCGCATCAACGAGGTGTTTACCGCCCTGAACATGATCGACTTCGGCCTCGATAACCTGCCGGGCGGCCCGCTGATGGTGGAGGGCTTCACCTACATCCCGAACCGCTTTGCCCTCGGCTTTGCCGAAGCGCCGCGCGGGGACGACATCCACTGGAGCATGACCGGCGACAACCAGAAGCTCTACCGCTGGCGCTGCCGCGCGGCCACCTACGCCAACTGGCCAACCCTGCGCTATATGCTGCGCGGTAANAACCAGAAGCTCTACCGCTGGCGCTGCCGCGCGGCCACCTACGCCAACTGGCCAACCCTGCGCTATATGCTGCGCGGTAACACCGTATCCGACGCGCCGCTGATCATCGGCAGCCTCGACCCGTGCTACTCGTGCACCGACCGCATGACCGTGGTGGACGTGCGCAAGAAGAAAAGCCAGGTGGTGCCGTACAAAGAGCTTGAGCGCTACAGCATCGAGCGTAAAAACTCGCCGCTGAAATAAGGACTCGCCATGTTTACCTTTATCAAAAAAGTAATCAAAACGGGCACGCAGACCAGCCGCTATCCGCTGGAGCCGATGCCGGTGGATAAAAATTTTCGCGGCAAGCCGGAGCACAACCCGCAGCAGTGCATCGGCTGCGCGGCCTGCGTCAACGCCTGCCCGTCGAACGCCTTAACGGTAGAAACGGATCTCAAAACCGGCGAGCTGGCCTGGCAGTTTAACCTCGGGCGCTGCATCTTCTGCGGCCGCTGCGAGGAGGTCTGCCCGACGGTCGCCATTCGCCTGTCGCAGGAATTCGAGCTGGCGGTGTGGAAGAAGGAGGACTTCCTCCAGCAGTCGCGCTTTGACCTGTGCCGCTGCCGCGTCTGCCAGCGCCCGTTCGCCGTGCAAAAAGAGATCGACTACGCCATCGCGCTGCTGCAGCACAACGGTGACGCCCGCGCGGAGCATCACCGCGAAAGCTTTGAAACCTGCCCGGAGTGCAAGCGTCAGAAGTGCCTGCTGCCGTCCGACCGCATTGATATCACCCGCCATATGAGAGAGGCCAGCTGATGGAAAATTTACTCGGCCCGCGCGACGCTAACGGCATTCCGGTGCCGATGACGGTGGAGGAGTCCATCGCCAGCATGAAGGCGTCGCTGCTGAAAAAAATCAAACGCTCGGCCTACGTCTACCGCGTGGACTGCGGCGGCTGCAACGGCTGCGAGATTGAGATCTTCGCTACGCTGTCGCCGCTGTTTGACGCCGAGCGCTTCGGCATCAAAGTGGTGCCGTCCCCGCGTCATGCGGACATCCTGCTGTTTACCGGAGCCGTCACCCGCGCCATGCGCTCACCGGCGCTGCGCGCCTGGCAGTCCGCGCCGGACCCGAAAATCTGCATCTCGTACGGGGCCTGCGGCAACAGCGGCGGCATTTTCCACGATCTTTACTGCGTCTGGGGCGGTACCGACAAAATCGTGCCGGTGGACGTCTACATTCCGGGCTGCCCGCCAACGCCTGCCGCGACGCTGTACGGCTTCGCGATGGCGCTTGGCCTGCTGGAGCAGAAAATCCACGCCCGCGAGCCGGGCGAGCTGGACAACCGGCCTGCGGCCATTCTTCACCCGGACATGGTCCAGCCGCTGCGGGTGAAGATCGACCGCACGGCGCGCAGGCTGGCGGGCTATCGCTACGGACGTCAGATTGCCGATGATTATCTGCGCCTGCTGAGCCAGGGCGACCATCAGGTGGCGCGCTGGCTGGAGGCGGAAAACGATCCGCGTCTCAATGAGATCGTGGCAAACCTGAACAGCATCGTGGATGAGGCGCGTATTCGATGAGTGAAACGGTGGTGTTCAGCCAGCTGAGCCGTAAGTTTATTGATGAGAACGATGCCACGCCGGATGCGGCGCAGCAGGTGGTCTATTACAGCCTGGCGATTGGGCATCACCTCGGGGTGATTGACTGCCTGGAGGCAGCGCTGAGCTGCCCGTGGCCCGAATACCTGGCGTGGATCGCCACGCTGGAGGAGGGCAGCACGGCGCGGCGCAAGATGGAGGGCGTGCCAAAGTACGGCGAGATCGTCATCGACGCCAACCACATTGCAATGCTCGCCAACGCCTTTGACGCGGCGCTCGCCAGGCAAACTCCTGAGCAACAGGCGTGGAGCAAAACGCTGCTTAGCATGCTGCACGATATTCATCAGGAGAGCGCCATCTACCTGATGGTGAGGAGATTACGTGACTGACGTTTTACTGTGTGTGGGCAACAGCATGATGGGCGACGACGGCGCGGGCCCGCTGCTGGCAGAGATGTGCGCCGCGAATCCGAGGGGCAATTGGGTGGTGATTGACGGCGGCAGCGCGCCGGAAAACGACGTGGTCGCCGTCCGCGAACTGCGTCCGGAGAGGCTGTTAATCGTCGATGCCACCGATATGGGGCTCAACCCCGGCGAGATCCGCCTGATTGACCCGGACGACATCGCCGAGATGTTTATGATGACCACCCACAATATGCCGCTGAACTACCTGGTCGATCAGATTAAAGACGACGTGGGCGAGGTGCTGTTTTTGGGGATTCAGCCGGACATCGTTGGATTTTATTACCCGATGACGCCGCCGGTGAAGGAGGCGGTGGAACGGGTCTATTCACGGCTTGCGGAGTGGGTTGGGGATGGAGGGTTTGAACCCCTCACCCCGGCCCTCTCCCCAGAGGGGAGAGGGTGAAAACCGCGCCGAGCAGTCCTTTATTCCCGGAGTAAAGAGGGTGAAAACCGCACCAAACGGTTCCCTCTCCCCTATGGGGAGAGGGTTAGGGTGAGGGGTAAGGACAGGCTACTCGAGATCCGTCCCGTTACTCGCAATCACCTTCTTATACCACCAGAACGATTTCTTGCGCTTGCGGTCCAGCGTGCCGTTCCCGGCGTCGTCGCGGTCAACGTACACAAAACCGTAGCGCTTGCTCATCTCGCCCGTTGAGGCTGCCACCAGGTCGATACAGCCCCAGGTGGTGTAGCCCATCAGCGGCACGCCGTCCTCAATCGCGTCGCCCATCGCGCGAATGTGCTCGCGCAGGTAGCTGATGCGGTAGTCGTCGTTGATCTCGCCGTTTTCATCAATGACGTCCTTCGCCCCGAGGCCGTTTTCCACCAGGAACAGCGGCTTCTGGTAGCGGTCGTACATCATGTTCATGGTGATGCGCAGGCCGAGCGGGTCGATGCCCCAGCCCCATTCGCTCACCTGAATATGCGGGTTACGCAGGGACTTCACGATGTTCGCCGCGCTGGTGTTGCCCGCGTTCATATCCGCCGACGCGCAGCGCGAGGCGTAATAGCTGAACGAGACAAAGTCGACGGTGTTTTTTAACAGCTCGTCGTCGCCGGGATCTTTCACAATCACCACGCCTTTTTCGCGGAACACGCGGGCGGAGTAGGCCGGATAGCTGCCGCGCGCCTGCACGTCGATAAAGAACAGGTTCTCGCGGTCTTTCTCCAGCGCCATCCACACGTCTTCCGGCTTGCAGGAGTAGGGGTAGAAATTGCCGCCCGCCAGCATGCAGCCCACCTGGTTTTCCGGGTTTACCTCGTGGGCGATTTTGGTCGCCAGCGCGCTTGCCACCAGCTCGTGGTGCGCGGCCTGGTATTTCACCTGGTCTTCGTTTTCACCTTCTTCAAACACCAGCCCCGCGCCGGAGAACGGGCTGTGCAGCATGATGTTGATTTCGTTGAAGGTCAGCCAGTATTTCACCAGCCCGTTAAATTCTTCAAAGCAGGTGCGGGCGTAGCGGGCAAAGAAATCGACCATCTTACGGTTGCGCCAGGAGCCGTATTCCGTCACCAGGTGCATCGGCACGTCGAAGTGGCAGAGCGTCACCAGCGGCTCGATGTTGTACTTTTTGCACTCCTCGAATACCGCGCGATAGAAGGCAATGCCCTCTTGGTTCGGCAGCGGTTCGTCGCCGTTCGGGTAGAGGCGGCTCCAGGCGATGGAGGTGCGGAACACCGTAAAGCCCATCTCCGCCATCAGGGCAATGTCTTCTTTATAGCGATGGTAAAAATCAATCGCTTCGTGGCTCGGGTAGAACTCGTCGTCACGCAGCGAAACACGCTTTTCCTTACCGAGCTTCACCGCCAGGCGATTCGCGCCGTGGGGGATCATATCGACCGTCGTCAGTCCTTTGCCGCCTTCACGGTAAGCACCTTCACTCTGGTTGGCGGCAAGCGCGCCGCCCCATAAAAATCCTTGTGGAAAAACAGACATTCTTACCTCGCTTTCAATTTATGCTTTTGCTGCGTTGTTCTGTACCGGTGCGGTCTGCAGGGCGCGCGCTTTTTCAGCCTCATCTTCGACCGGGATATCCTCAAACCCTAAAAGCAGGGTCAGAACAAACGACAGCACCACTGCCAGCCCCATCACGCCGAACACCCAGACGATGGTCATCGGGTTCGCCGGGTCAAAGAACTGCACGCTGGTGAACAGCCCCGGTGCCGCCATCGAGTGGCTGGCAAGACCGGCCATGCCGGCGACCGCCCCACAGATAAAGCCGCTGATCAGGCTCGCAATCAGCGGACGTTTCAGACGCACCGCCACGCCGTACAGGGCCGGTTCAGAGATCCCCGCCATAATGGCGGAGGCTGCCGCCGCCAGCGCCGTCTGGCGCAGCTCCGGGTTTTTGGTTTTCCACGCCACTGCCAGCGACGAGCCGCCGAGCGACAGGTTGGCGCCGATTTCCGACGGCATCACCATCCCTTCCTTGCCCGTTTCGGCAATGGTCTGAATGATGGTCGGCGTAAACACGCGGTGCATCCCGGTCATCACCAGCAGCGGCCAGAGCGCGCCCATGATGGCGACGGAGAGCCAGCCCAGGTAGCCGTGAATGGTGTAGACCAGCGCGGAGATGGCGCTACCGATCCAGATCCCCAGCGGGCCAATCAGCACGATGGCGAGCGGGGCGGCAATCAGCACGATAAGCATCGGCTTAAGGAAGTTTTTCGTCACCGCCGGGGTAATGCGATCCACCCAGCGTTCGATGTATGACAGGCACCAGGTCATCACCAGCGCCGGGATGACGGTGTAGGTGTATTTCACCGCCGTCACCGGAATAAAGGCGAACTCAACGTGCTCGCCCTGCGCGGCTTTCGCCATCAGCTCGATAAAGCTCGGGTGCACCAGCACGCCCGCGATGGCGATGGCCAGTGACATGTTGGTTTTGAACTTCACCGCCGCCGAGGCCGCCACCATCAGCGGCAGGAAGAAGAAGGCGCCGTCGCCGATGACGGTCAGAATAGTGAGCGTCGGCGCGCCTTTTGGCAGCACGCCGGTCATCTCGAGGATCATCGCCAGCAGCTTGACCATCGAGCCGCCGATGATCGCCGGGATCAGCGGGGACATGGTGCCGATCAGCGCGTCGAGGATCCCGGCGCCAATGCGGCGTAAGGTCATCTTCTGCGGACCTTCCGGCACTGCGGGCTGCAGGTCCGTGGGCAGCAGGCTCACCACTTCGCGGTACGCCTGTGAAACCGTGTTGCCAATAATGACCTGGCACTGGTTGTCGTTGCGTACCACGCCGAGCACGCCGCTGATGCTTTTCAGGCGCGCAGCGTCGGTCAGGCTTTCGTCTTTCAGTACGAAACGCAGACGCGTCATGCAGTGGGTGACGGCGACGATGTTCTCTTTGCCGCCCAGCGCGCTGATAACGTCGTTCGCCAGCGCAGCGTAATTTTTGGCCATCGGATGTGATCCTGTTATTGTTGTGAGACATGTAGGAAACCGGTTCCACATAATCATCATGAGTTTCTGTGAATGAAACAAGATCGCTTTTTGACCATTTTTTCGTTTCGTGATGAAGATCGCAATGAGGTATCGAAAGCGTGATTTCACCGCTGCGACAATTTTTTTGCAGTGCAGTACACTGCGCTCCATCAGATTCAGACGGAATAACACTATGACCACGATGCTTGAAGTGGCGAAGCGGGCAGGCGTTTCGAAAGCCACGGTGTCCCGGGTGCTGTCGGGAAATGGCTACGTCAGCCAGGAGACCAAAGACCGGGTGTTTCAGGCCATTGAAGAGAGCGGCTATCGCCCGAATTTGCTGGCGCGAAACCTGGCAACCAAACGTACCCAGACGCTGGGGCTGGTGGTGACGAACACCCTCTATCACGGCGTCTACTTTAGCGAACTGCTGTTTCACGCCGCGCGCATGACGGAAGAAAAGGGGCGGCAGCTGATCCTCGCGGACGGCAAGCACAGCGCGGATGAAGAGCGCGAGGCGATCCAGTACCTGCTCGATATGCGCTGCGATGCGGTGATTATCTATCCGCGTTTCCTGAGCGTGGAAGAGATGGATGAGATCGTCGAGAAGTGCGAGCAGCCGATTATGGTGCTCAACCGCCGCCTGCGGAAAAACAGCAGCCACTGCGTCTGGTCAGATCATAAAGCCTCCAGCCAGGAGGCGGTGTCGCAGCTGATTGCGAAAGGGCACCGGGAGATCGCGTTTATCACCGGCTCGCTGGATTCTCCCACCGGGGTTGAGCGTCTCTCCGGCTACAAGGACGCGCTGGCGCAGCACGCTATTCCGCTGCGCGAAGGCCTTATTGCGCAGGGGAAGTGGAACCCCGCCAGCGGCGCGGCGGCGGTTGCCGAACTGCTTGCGCGCGGTGAACGGTTTACGGCGCTGGTGGCGAGTAATGACGACATGGCGATCGGCGCCATGAAGCAGCTCCACGACAGCGGCGTGGCCGCACCGGACGCGGTGTCGGTGATCGGTTTCGACGACGTGGCCATCGCGCCTTACATCGTGCCGTCGCTCTCCAGCGTGCGTATTCCGGTGACGGAAATGATCAAAGAGACCATCAGCCGCCTGATCTTCATGCTCGACGGCGGTGAGTTTAAGTATCAGCAAACCTTCTCCGGCGAGCTTGTCCTGCGCGACTCCGTTATTGACGGCCCGCACCGCTGATGTCGACAGCTGTCATCGTCATAAGTGACGATGACAGCACCATCGTGATTGTTAAATTCATCTAAAATCAACAGGTTAATTATTGGCACGGTTTATGAATATCTCCGCGCATAACTGTAATGCTGGAGAAGCAGATGAACCGTTTTATTATGGCCGATGCCAGTAAGTGTATTGGTTGCCGTACCTGTGAAGTGGCGTGCGTGGTTTCCCATCAGGCGGAGCAGGACTGCGCGTCGCTCACCCCTGACACCTTCCTGCCGCGCATCCACGTCATCAAAGGCGTGAATATTTCCACCGCCGCCATCTGTCGCCAGTGCGAAGACGCACCGTGCGCGAACGTTTGCCCGAACGGGGCGATTAAACGCGAGAAAGGCTTTGTGCACGTCATGCAGGAGCGCTGCATTGGCTGCAAAACCTGCGTGGTCGCCTGCCCGTACGGCGCGATGGAGGTGGTTGTTCGTCCGGTGGTACGCAACAGCGGCATGGGTCTGAGCGTACGTGCGGAGAAAGCCGAAGCCAACAAATGCGATCTTTGCTATCACCGCGACGCCGGTCCGGCCTGCATGGAAGCCTGCCCGACGCATGCGCTGGTCTGCGTGGATCGCGAGAAGCTTGAGCAGATGAGCGCCGAAAAGCGCCGTCGTGCGGCATTCGACACGTCGTCATCGCTGCTGTTCTGAACCGTATGTGCAGTAACGGTGTCCAGCTGCGCGTGCGCGGCAAGGTGCAGGGCGTGGGGTTTCGTCCCTTCGTCTGGCAGCTGGCGCAGGCGCTTCAGTTGACCGGTGACGTCTGCAATGATGGAGAGGGCGTGCTGGTGCGCCTCGCGGGTAATGGGGGGGCCTTTACCGCGAGGCTGCATCAGGACTGCCCACCGCTGGCACGCATTGACCACGTTGAAACGCAGCCGTTTACCTGGGCGCAGGTGCCGGAGGACTTTACCATCCGCCACAGCGCGGGCGGGGCGATGGACACCCAGATCGTCCCCGACGCCGCGACCTGTCCGGCGTGCCTGGCTGAAATGCGCGACCCTGCCGAGCGCCGCTATCGCTATCCGTTCATCAACTGCACGCACTGCGGGCCGCGGTTTACCATTATCCGCGCGATGCCCTATGACCGTCCGGCCACGTCAATGGCCGCATTTCCCCTCTGCCTGCCGTGTGAGACGGAATACCGTAACCCGGCTGACCGCCGCTTTCACGCCCAGCCGGTAGCCTGCCCGGACTGCGGGCCCGCGCTGGAATGGCGCGCGGGCAACATCACCGCAGCCCGCGAGGACGCGCTGAGCGCGGCGGTGGCGATGCTGAAAAGCGGAGGCATAGTCGCGGTTAAAGGGCTGGGCGGTTTTCATCTTGTCTGCGATGCGCGTAATCCGCAGGCGGTCGCGACGCTTCGGGCACGCAAGCAGCGTCCCGCGAAGCCGCTGGCGGTGATGATCCCGAATGCGGACGGCGTGCCGGAGGCGATCCAGACGCTGTTACGCTCCTCCGCAGCGCCGATTGTGCTGACCCCAAAAGCCTCGCTTCCCGGATTTCCCGAAGGGATTGCACCCGGGCTCGATTGTATTGGCATCATGCTTCCCGCTAACCCGCTGCAACACCTGCTGATGATGGACTGCCGGTGCCCGCTGGTGATGACTTCCGGCAACCTCAGCGGCAGACCGCCTGCCATGACCAACCAGCAGGCGCTGGATGAGCTCGGCGACGTCGCGGACGGCTTCCTGCTGCACAACCGCGATATCCTGCAGCGGATGGACGATTCGGTGATGGATCGCGACGGCGCGATGCTTCGCCGCGCGCGCGGTTTTGTGCCCGATGCCGTTACGCTGCCTGCGGGTTTTGAGAATATCCCCGCCATGCTATGCACCGGCGCGGAGATGAAAAACACCTTCTGCCTGGTGCGTGGCAGCCAGGCGGTGCTGAGCCAGCATTTTGGCGATCTCGGTGACGAGGGCGTCGAAGCGCAGTGGCGCGGTGCGCTATCGCTGATGCAGAAAATTTACGCCTTTCAGCCGGATCGCGTGGTGTGCGACGCTCATCCAGGCTATCACACACAACGGTGGGCGCAGGCGCAGGGGCTGCTGGTCGAAACCGTGCTGCACCATCACGCCCACGCGGCGGCGTGCCTGGTGGAGAACGGCTGGCCGCTCGACGGCGGAGACGCGATTGCCCTGACGCTGGACGGGATCGGCATGGGCGAGAACGGCGCGCTGTGGGGCGGGGAGTGCCTGCGGGTGAGCTATCTCGCGTGCGAGCGTCTGGGCGGGCTGCCTGCCGTTGCGCTGCCGGGGGGCGATCTGGCGGCGCGGCAGCCGTGGCGTAATTTACTCGCCCACTGCCTGGCGTTTGTCCCTGACTGGCAGCAGTACCCGGAAACGCGCGCGGTTCAGCGTGAAAACTGGCCGCTGCTGGCAACGGCGATCCGGCGCGGCATCAACGCGCCGCAGGCCTCGTCCTGTGGTCGTCTGTTTGATGCGGTCGCCTGCGCGCTGGGTATTGAAACCCAATCCTGGGAGGGTGAAGCGGCCTGCCGGCTGGAAGCGCTGGCGGCGCAGTGCGCGGGCGTCGACCATCCGGTGACGTTGTCTGTCGACAACCTTGCGCTTTTCTGGCAGCAGTGGCTGGCCTGGCAGGCGGAGCCCTGCGAGCGCGCGTGGGCGTTTCACGACGCGCTGGCAAAAGGGCTGGCGGAACTCGCCGCGCGCCATGCCCGACGCCTGTCGCTGTCGACAATCTGTCTCAGCGGCGGCGTGCTGCACAACCGTCTGCTGCGCGCGCGGCTTCGTCATTATCTTTCTGACTTTACGCTTCTTTTTCCTTCGCGCCTGCCCGCAGGTGACGGAGCGATCTCCTTCGGGCAGGCGGCGATCGCCGCTGCCCGGTCATGTTCACAAAGGACTTAAAATGTTACGACTCTTACGCAATGAACCTCGCGCCGCGCTTCTGCTGCTGGCTCTGGTAATGGCAAACCTGCTGGCCTGGGGATGGGCATGGCACGCTTTTAGCGGCAGCACGGCGCTGATGGCCGCCAGCCTGCTAGCATGGTGCTACGGGCTGCGTCACGCGGTGGACGCTGACCACATCGCGGCGATTGATACCGTGACGCGTAAGATGATGCAGCAGGGCAAACGTCCTTCCGGCGTGGGGGCGTGGTTCTCGCTGGGGCACTCCACCATCGTGGTGCTGGCCTCCATTGCTATCGCCGCTACCGCGACGGCGTTTCAGAAAAACATGGAATGGTTCCACGAAACCGGCAGCCTGATTGGCACCGCGGTTTCCGCCACCTTCCTGCTGGCGATGGCGCTGGTGAACATGGTGATCTTGCGCGGCGTCTGGCGCAGTTTTCAGGCGCTGAAACAGGGCAGGCCCGTGCAGGGCGACATCACGCTTCCTGCCCAGGGCGGCGTCATGAACTGGCTGTTTGGCAAAACCTTCCGCCTGGTGAATAAAAGCTGGCAGATGTACCTGGTCGGTTTCCTGTTTGGCCTCGGCTTTGACACGGCCACCGAGATTGGCGTGCTGGGGATCTCTGCCGCCAGCGCGTCAAGCGGGATGTCGGTGTGGTCAATCATGGTCTTCCCGGCGCTCTTCGCCAGCGGCATGGCGCTGGTGGATACTCTCGATAACCTGCTGATGGTCGGCGCCTACGGCTGGGCGTTCAACAAGCCGCAGCGCAAGCTCTACTACAACATGACCATCACCGGCACCTCCGTGGTGGTGGCGCTGTTTATCGGCGGGCTGGAAGCGCTGGGTCTGCTGATGGACAAATTTGCCCTCAGCGGCGGCGTGTGGGATCTGATTGGCACGGTAAACGACAATCTGGGCAACGCCGGGTTTGTGGTGGTTGGGCTGTTTGTCGCCTGCTGGCTGATCTCCATGATCAACTACCGCTGGCGCGGCTACGACGCGCTGGTGGTACGTTCCTGAACTGGCTCCTGCACGGCGCAATCTCCGCGACTTCCTCAATGGCTGGCGCATAGCGGCATACCGATAAAAAGATGCTGAAAATATAGGACTTTTGCGGAATTAAATATATTCCGCATTCTTCGCTTGTGTGAAATAACGAGAAAGATAATTGAGTTATTTATAAAAATTCGCCATGATTCGCCTCCTGCTGATGATGTCTTTTCAGACTGAGTCGGCTGCCAATAATAAAGCTGGATGATGTTTTTAATCTGTTTCAGATTAAAGTATTTACGAAAATAATAAATAAGGGATTGATAGCGATGATATATCTACTTTGCATTTATTTGATGAATAGAATACGTAAAAAAAAGCCCCGGAATATCGGGGCGGTGAATAATAAAATCCAAAGATTAAGACAGCGTAGACTTGCTGTTGGCCGGGTAAACGAAGCGCTACCCGGCAAAACGAGGGTTAAGCAGGTAACAGTTTCAGCAGAGCGAAAGCCTCCTTCATCCGGTCTTCACTAACCACAAAAGCGCGAATCTGACCCTCGTTATCCGCGCCGCGCGCGACCATTCCCTGCGGTTCGAGGGTAATTTGCCAGTTCAGATCCTGACGCTGTGTTTCACCGGCAAGATGCAGCGGTAATTCCGGCGTTTTGACTTTAATCAGCATGGCGGGTAATTTCAGCGGCGCGCTGCCGCCGAGCAGATTTTTCGCCAGATACATCGCACTTAATTGAATTGGCTGTAAAAATGGCAGCACATGACCGTTAATTTCAGCGCAGTCACCTAACGCGTAAATATCAGGTTGCGTGGTTTGCAGGTAGCTATTTACCTTCACGCCACGCTGTATTTCGGCGCCTGCGCGATGCGCCAGCGCGGTTTCCGGGCGCAGGCCCGTTGCAGCGATTACCACATCCACCTCAACGCTGCGGCTGCGGTCGAGCGTGGCACGAATGCCGCCTTCGGTTTTGCTCAGGCTTTGCAGCTGCGATTTCAACAGCAGATGCACCCCCATGTCGGTCAGGCGATGCTGTAAGCGACTGCTTACTTCTGCCGGCATCAGCGACGACAGAATGCTCGCCGCATGGTCGACCAGAGTCACGGATTTACCCGCCCGGCAGAAATCCATCGCCAGCTCGGTGCCTATCAGCCCGCCACCAACAATCATTACCCGCTGCGCGTCGCGAAGCGCCGTTTCGCTGGCCTGATACTCCTGCTGGCTGTTGAGGGTGATCGTCAGCTCGCGGCCTTCAACCGGCGGCACAAACGCAGAGGCACCCGTGGCCAGCACCAGTTTGTCGTACTGCCAGGTTTTCTCTTTTGCTTTTACCACGTGGGCGGCGGCGTCGATGTCGGTGACCCAGGTGTAGGGAAAAAGACGCAGGTTAAACTGTTCCGCGAACTCCCCC
This sequence comes from Enterobacter sp. A103, assembly GCF_034427535.1. Classification (NCBI taxonomy): domain Bacteria; kingdom Pseudomonadati; phylum Pseudomonadota; class Gammaproteobacteria; order Enterobacterales; family Enterobacteriaceae; genus Enterobacter; species Enterobacter sp. A103. The sequence goes on along the minus strand of NZ_JAXQPQ010000007.1, from coordinate 136,699 downwards.
GCCGTCTGGCGGGTGAGGTCCTCGGCGCGCTGATTCTGGCTAATGACGTGGCTCAGATCGGGCTTGTTGTACTCGTCCATGCTGTCGGCGGCGATCACCGTCAGCGGCACGCTGGCGTCCTGCTTGCGGATATTTTTCACCAGCTGGCGGGCGGCAAAGCCCGAGCCGATGATGACGATCCCGTTGCTCATTTTGCCTCCGTACCCAGTTCGTCAAAGACGTCTTTCCCGAGGGAACATTCCGGGCAGAGGAAATTGTCCGGCACGTCACTCCAGGGTGTCCCTGGCGCAACGTCCTGCAGCGGCTCGCCCAGCGCCGGGTCGTAAATCCACTGGCAGACGCTGCACTGCATGCGCGGTCCGGGATCGGCGGCTGCCGCGGCGGCGCAGGCGCAGGTTTCCTGCTGTGCGGTCGGTTCGGCAGCTTGCGGAAGCGGTGCGAGCGCCCACTGGCGGGCAATGTCGCGGCCGTGCTGGCGGCAGATCTCCAGGGCGTCGATATCCGGACGCCATTTCGCCTTCAGGCTGAGGGACATTTCAAAGCCCGCATCCTGTAAACGGGTGGAGAGACGGTCTACCGCGCCGCCGCTCCACCCGTGGGAGCCAAAGGCGCTGGCGCGCTTGTTGCGAAAACGCAGGCCGGTCATCTCTTCTACCAGACCGGCAATTTTCGGCATCATCACGTTGTTCATGGTGGAGGTACCCACCAGCACGCCCTTAGAGCGGAAGACGTTGGTCAATACCTCGTTCTTATCGCTGCGCGCCACGTTGAAGATTTTCACCGCCACGTTGGGGTCCACTTCGTTGATGCCCTGGGCAATGGCGTCCGCCATCATGCGGGTGTTGTTGGACATGGTGTCGTAGAAAATAGTGATGCGGTCTTCCTGATAGTCCGCCGCCCATTTCAGGTACAGCTCCACAATCTGGGTGGGATTTTCACGCCACACCACGCCGTGGGAGGTGGCAATCATCTCCACCGGCAGGTTAAAGCCGAGGATCTCGGTGATTTTTGGCGTCACCAGGCGGCTGAACGGCGTCAGGATGTTGGCGTAGTAGCGCTGGCACTGCTCGAACAGCTCGGTCTGGTCCACTTCGTCGTTGAACAGGCGCTCGTCGCAGTAGTGCTGGCCGAAGGCGTCATTGCTGAACAGCACCGCGTCGCCGGTCATGTAGGTCATCATGCTGTCCGGCCAGTGCAGCATCGGGGTTTCCACGAAGATCAGCTGCTTGCCGTTGCCGATATCCAGCGCGTCGCCGGTTTTCACGGTGTGGAAGTTCCACTCCGGATGGTGGTGGTGGCCGTTGATTGAGTCGATGGCGTTAGTGGTGCAGTAGATCGGCGTGTTCGGAATGTAGGACATCAGCTCGGTCAGCGCGCCGGCGTGGTCCTCTTCCGCGTGGTTGATGATGATGTAGTCGATGTCGTCCAGGTCGATTTCACTGCGCAGGTTCTGCACGAACTCGCGGCTGAACTTGTGATCGACGGTATCGATCAGCACGTTTTTACCTTCACGAATGAGATAGCTGTTGTAGCTGCTGCCGCGCAGCGTTTTGTATTCCGTCCCGTGAAAATCACGCACTTCCCAGTCACGTTGACCCACCCAATGAATGTTATTTTTAACCAGAATAGACATAGCAACCTCTACGTAATACAGCATTTTCAAATAAGATGGTTTTCCTATATCAAGTTGCGTGCCAGTTTTTAATTTATTGATTTTACTTAATTAATATTTTTATGATCCGTAATGGGTAGTCATTATGACTATCAAAATTAGTGTCAATATGACAACATGCATTGTCAAAATGACAGCGAGGTCACTATGAGCTTTTCCGTAGACGTGCTGGCGAAGATCGCCATTGAGCTGCAGACCGGTATCGGCCATCAGGACCGCTTTCAGCGGCTGATCTCCACGCTGCGCCACGTGCTTGAGTGCGATGCGTCCGCGCTGCTGCGCTACGAGGGGCGGCAGTTTATTCCGCTGGCTATCGACGGGCTGGCGAAGGACGTGCTCGGGCGGCGTTTTACCCTTGAGGGCCATCCGCGTCTGGAAACTATCGCCCGCGCGGGTGACGTGGTGCGTTTCCCGGCGGACAGCGACTTGCCCGACCCGTACGACGGGCTTATTCCCGGACAGGAGAGCCTGAAGGTGCACGCCTGTATCGGCCTGCCGCTGTTTGCCGGACAAAACCTGATCGGCGCACTGACCCTCGACGGCCTGTCGCCGGACCAGTTTGACACCTTTAGCGACGAAGAGCTGCGTCTGATTGCCGCCCTGGCCGCCGGGGCGCTGAACAATGCCCTGCTGATTGAACAGCTGGAGAGCCAGAACATTCTTCCCGGTAGCCCGGCGGCGTTTGAGCAGGTGACGCACACGGAGATGATCGGCCTCTCTCCGGGCATGGCGCAGCTCAAAAAAGAGATTGAGATTGTCGCCGCCTCAGATTTGAACGTGCTGATCTTCGGGGAAACCGGCACCGGCAAGGAGCTGGTGGCGAAGTCCATTCACGAAGCGTCGCCGCGCGCGGTGAACCCGCTGGTGTACCTCAACTGCGCCGCGCTGCCGGAAAGCGTGGCGGAAAGCGAGCTGTTTGGTCACGTAAAAGGGGCGTTTACCGGAGCCATCAGCAACCGCAGCGGCAAGTTCGAAATGGCCGATAACGGCACGCTGTTTCTGGATGAAATCGGCGAGCTCTCCCTGTCGCTGCAGGCCAAGCTGCTGCGCGTGCTGCAGTACGGCGACATCCAGCGCGTGGGGGATGACCGCAGCCACAGAGTGGACGTTCGCGTGCTGGCGGCCACCAACCGTGACCTGCGTGAAGCGGTGCTGGCAGGGCAGTTCCGCGCCGACCTGTTCCATCGCCTGAGCGTGTTCCCGCTTACCGTGCCGCCGCTGCGCGAGCGCGGGGACGACGTGGTGCTGCTGGCGGGCTTTTTCTGCGAGCAGTGCCGTCTCAGGATGGGGCTTTCCCGCGTGGTGCTGAGCCCGGGTGCGAGGTCGCATCTGCTGAGCTACGGCTGGCCGGGCAACGTGCGCGAGCTGGAGCATGCGATCCACCGCGCGGTGGTGCTGGCGCGGGCGACGCGTTCGGGTAATGAAGTGGTGCTCCACGCGCGGCATTTTGCGCTGCAGGATGAAACCGCACCGGCTGTCGCCCAGGCAGTACCCGAGATAGCGAATGAAAATCTGCGTGAAGCCACGGAGACATTTCAGCGTCAGATGATTACCCGCGCGCTGGAGCAGAATAACCGCAGCTGGGCGGCGTGCGCGCGGGCGTTGGAGATGGACGTCGCCAACCTGCACAGGCTGGCGAAGCGTCTGGGACTGAAGGGTTAGATAATCCCGGCCTGATAGAAATCCTGCAGGTTGATGGCGCCGCACAGCCTGCCGGCGTCATCCACCACCGGTGCGGCGGTAATTTTGCGCTTCATCAGCACCTCTTTGGCTTCAATGGCGCGGCTCTCGGCGTTCAGCGTCAGCCCGCCTTTGGTCATGGCGTCCGACACTTTGGTTTCCAGCCTGCCGCCGCCCACCAGCCAGCGGCGCAGGTCGCCGTCGGTGAACACGCCCTTAACGCTCCCGCCGTCATCGCACACCGCAACCAGCCCAAGGCCGGTGCGGCTGAGCTCCAGCATCGCGTCCATGACGCTGGTATCGAGCTTGACCTGCGGAATGGCATCGTCGGTGCGCATCAGGTGGTGAACCTTGTTGAGCAGGCGTGCGCCGAGCGCGCCCGCCGGATGCGAACGGGCGAAATCTTCTTCGTTAAAGCCGCGCGCCTGCATTACCGCCATTGCCAGCGCGTCGCCCATCATCAGGGTGTTAACGGTGCTGGAGGTCGGGGCGAGGTGCATCGGACAGGCTTCACGCTCAACGGAAATATCCAGCGTCGCCTTGGCGGCCAGCGCCAGCGGCGAGCGGGATTTTCCGGTCATCGCCAGCAGGGCGACCGATTTTTCCTGCAGGCGCGGAATAATCAGATCCAGCTCTTTGGCCGAACCGGAGTAGGAGATAAACAGCATCACGTCGCGGCTTTCAATCATCCCCAGATCGCCGTGCAGCGCCTCTGCCGGATGCACGAAGAACGCTGGGGTGCCGGTGCTGGCGAGCGTCGCGGCAATCTTTTTGCCGATATGGCCGGATTTACCGATGCCCGCCACGATCACTTTGCCTTCGCAGTGGATAATGGTGTTGGCCGCGCGGACGAAATCCTCGCCCAGACGTTCCGGCAGGCGGCTGGCTTCCTGCAGTTCCAGCATCAGCGTCTGGCGGCCCGTTTCTAACAGAAAATCACTCATCTCTCTCTCCGGTTACGATCACGTCGATTCCTTTCTCTTCCAGCGCTTTCCTGAACGCCGGGTCGATACCCGCGTCGGTAATCAGCTTATCGACGCTTTCAAGGCTACAGACAATGTTGGGGCTTTTGCGGCCAAATTTCGACGAGTCTGCCATCAAAATCACTTCCCGCGCGGCGTTGCACATGGCTTTACTGACGCTGAACACCTCGTTGAACGTCGTAACGCCGGCGTTCAGGTCGATGCCGTCGGTGCCCATAAAGAGTTTATCAAAGCTGAAGTGGTCGAAGGCATTCTCCGCCAGCTGGCCGTGAAACGACGCCGATTTTTTGCGGAAGGTGCCGCCGGGCATCAGGATGGTCTGCTCGCTGTCGAACTCCGACAGGGCGTTGACGATGTGCAGGCTGTTGGTCATCACCGTGATGTTGTTAAAGCGGCTGAGCAGCGGGATCATCTGCAGGACGGTGCTGCCTGCATCCAGAATGATGGAATCGCCATCGTGGATAAATTTGACGGCGGCTTCGGCAATCAGCGCTTTCTGGTGGGTATTGATCAGCGTTTTGTGGTCGATAGGCGGGTCCGCTTCGTCCTTATTGAGCACCACGCCGCCGTAGGTTCGAATGACGGCGCCAGAGTTTTCGAGCAATACCAGGTCCTTGCGTATTGTCGTGCCGGTGGTGTCAAAGTAGTGGGCCAGATCCTCTACCGAGCATTTTCCCTGCTTTTGCAGATGCTCGAGAATGGCCGCCTGCCGCTGACGAGGTTTCATAGGCGCTTCGTTCCTTAGGTTGCGAAATGATAATTTCGCAAGTCTATAGCTTTCACAACGAAATTATCCATGTTTCAGATTAAGCGCTAATGATAGTGCATTCTGACAGAGTGGATCATGGGGAAAGATCACATCAGGCCGTAATTCCTGCAGCGAAATGCCGTTGATTGCCTGGATTTTCACCGGTCGGGCAAAGACGGTCATGCCGCGCATGATGAGGGAATCGCAGACGTGATTGTTTTCATCCAGCGCAACGGCGACGACGACTCGCGGTTTGAAGCGTCCGCCGGAACGCCCGACCCCGACGCGACCTTTCTGACACAGCGCGTCAAACGCGCGGTTAAACTGGTGGATCTGCCAGCCGCCAAACGCCATCTGGCACATCCAGGCGAGGGCGGCGAGGGTGATGAGTGCGGTGACCATATCGGCTCCTTGTTTTGTTCCCTCTCCCGGTGGGAGAGGGTAAGGGTGAGGGCATCAGGCCGCTCGATCAGAACATCACCTGCCCGCCGGTGACGTTAATCGACTGCCCGGTGCAGTACGAGGCTTTCGGGCTGGCGTAAAACAGCAGCATGTTCAGCACGTCCTGATAATCGCACCCGCGCTTCAGCGGCACTTTATCGATGTAGTACTGCTCCACTTCCTCAGCCTTGATGCCGAGCTTGGTGGCGTACTGCGGCAGCAGGGACTGGAACATCGGCGATTTCAGCAGGTTGCCCAGCATCAGCGAGTGCACGGTAATGCCGTACTCGGCCAGATCCAGCGCCAGAGACTGCGTCAGCCCCACGCCGCCAAACTTCGCCGCGCTGTAGCCGGAGTTATGCTTGCTGCCCACTTTCCCCGATTTGGAGTTGATCTGAATGATGCGCCCCTGAATGCCGTCGCGGATCATCAGACGGGAAAACTCGCGGGCGCAGAGGAAATAGCCCACCAGATTCACCTGCAGCGAGCGGTCAAAATCCCCCAGTTCGAAATCGCTGATAAAGGCCGCTTTCGCAATCCCCGCGCTGTAGACCAGCAGGTCGGTACGCCCAAAAATCTCGTCCACGCCGCGGGCCAGCGCCATCACGCTCTGTTCGCTGGTGGCGTCGGCGCCAAACCCGTACGCCATCCCTTCACCAAACTCGGTGTTAATGGTGTCCGCCACGCGGGCGGCTTTTTCACTCTGAATGTCCACTACCGCCACGCGGTAGCCCTCTGCGGCAAGCCCACGGCAGAGGAACTCGCCTAAGGTTTGTCCTCCACCAATGACAACGGCAACCTGACTCATGTGTTTCTCCTTAAATTACGCAACAAATTTTAACGTGCAGCCTGGGATGACAGCCTGCGGAACCGGGCCCGCCACGTGAACAGTGCCGGGATATTCGGCCTGCGGCTGGCCGTCGAAACGCAGGGTGATGTGGCCCAGCTCGCGCAGGTTTTGCTCGGCGACGTCGCCGACGGCGGTGCCGGCATAGCGCGCCTCGCCCAGCTCCAGCTGGCTCCCGGCCTTCAGCTTGCCCTTCAGCTCGCCGTGACAGTGGATAAAGCAAAACTCTTCGATATCCGCCGGGGCTCCTTCGCGGAAGGTGATCAGCATCTGGTCGCTCAGCGCGTCAGCCGCGCTCTGGCCGATGCGGGTAATGGTGGTCTGGTAAATCACGGTCATCGCAGGAACCTCTTATTGATAAATAAAGCCGGAGACAAACCAGGCAATCAGCACCGTCGGCGCGCCCGTCAGGAAGCGGCTCACCAGCACGGACGGCACGCCCACGCGCACGGTGTCCTGGCGTGCTTCCGCCAGCGACAGCCCTACGGGGATGAAATCGCACGCCGCCTGGGCGTTAATGGCGAACAGGGCGGGCAGGGCGAGGTGCGGGGGAATGTTCCCCAGACCAATCTGCACGCCAATCAGCACGCCGATGACCTGGGCAATCACCGCGCCCGGGCCGAGGAACGGCGACAGCAGCGGGAAGGAGCAGATCAGCGCCAGCGTCACCAGCCCGAGCGGGTGGCTGGCGAGCGGGGCGAGGCCGTGGGCAATCCAGTCGCCCAGGCCGGACGCCATGATGATGCCGATCAGCGCCGAAACGAATGCCATAAACGGCAGGATGGTTTTCAGCACCGTGTCGATGGTGTCGCGCCCTGACTGGAACAGCACCGCTACGGCGGACCCCATGCCCATCCCGACCTTCGCCAGCAGGCCGTCGCTCTGCTCGGTGATTTTCTTGCTGGTGTCGTACTCGCGCGGGGCCGCTTTTTGCGGCGCGGCAGTGCCATTCACCAGAGTGATGTTGTCCTCCTTCACGCCTGAGACATAAATGTCCTCAAGGATGTACTGCGCCAGCGGGCCGGATTTTCCGGTGGAGTGAATATTCACTGTCGGAATGCGGCGCTTCGGATAGATACCGCAGCGCAGCGTGCCGCCGCAGTCGATCACCGCCACGCCGATTTCCGCTTCCGGCGGCTCGCCCTCCTTGAAGCCGTCGACCGCTTCCCAGCCGGTCAGCTCGCGCAGCCTGTCGACGATCGCCGGGCGCGTGCCTGCGGTGATGTAGACGATCTTTTTGCCTTCGGTGGCGTCGAATTCCAGCGGGCCGCCCCAGCCGCCCGTGCCTTTCTCAATGCGGATCCGGTTCATGCTGTGGCTCCTGAAAGATGAACTTTCTGTTCAAGCTGGATGCCCATTTTTTTCTCAAAAATGGCGGTGGTGAGGTCGGTCACCCAGCCGCGGAAGAAGTTGGTGACCAGGCCGACCAGCAGATAGCTCACCGCCAGCGGGCCGAGCGGCAGGCCAAGCGTGGTAAGACCGCTGGCGATCCCGAGATAGACAAACAGCTCGCCGGGGTTAATGTGCGGGAACAGGCCGTTCATGGAATGGCAGCTGTAGGAGGCGGCGGCGTAGTAGCTCGGCTTGTACTTTTCCGGCATGAAGCGGCCGAGGCTTAAGGTCATCGGGTTGCAGAACACGAAGGTGCCGATGAACGGCAGTACCAGGTAGCGGGACAGCGGATTACCGGCACAGCGCTGGGCGAAGCGTTCGATGCGCTGCTGGCCGATAAAGTTAATCAGCGCGTTCATGATCACCAGCAGGCTGATCAGCAGGGGCAGGATCCCGGTCACCATGCCGGTGAACACTTCTCCGCCCTTCTGAAACAGCCCGATGAACCACTCGGCGCCGTGGGTGATGGTTTCTATCATTCTTCTCTCCTGTGAGGCTTTTTTGTTTTTGTGTTGCGGGGCTAATAATAATCACTTTGAAAGGTTTTAAAGTGTTAGTTAGATCTCACAATGAAAGAAAAATGGATTATTTTGAAAGTTTATTGATGGGGTCAATGATTTTCGGTGGAAAAAAGGGCGGATTTGCGTGGGGGAGGCGTGTACCGCTTCCTTGAGGTGTTGCGGATGCTTTACCATACTGGGTTCTTATCGAACCCGTTAAATGGATGTCTCATGTTCAAGCGTCGTTATGCAGCGCTGTTGCCTGCGCTTATTCTGCTGTCTGCCTGTAGTAGCAAACCTAAGACCGAAGCCGTTCAGCAAACGGCGGGCGCGCCTTCCGGAGGATTCCTGCTGGAGCCGCAGCACAATATGATGCAGATGGGCGGCGACTTCGCGAATAACCCGGCGGCCGAGCAGTTCATCGATAAAATGGTGAGCAAGCACGGCTTTGACAGACAGCAGCTGCACGAAATTTTGTCTCAGGCCAAGCGACTGGACTACGTGCTGCGCCTGATGGACAGGCAGGCTCCAACCGCCCAGGTGCCGAGCGGGCCGAACGGCGCGTGGCTGCGCTACCGCAAACAGTTTATTACCCCGGACAACGTGCAAAACGGCGTGGTGTTCTGGAATCAGTATGAAGATGCGCTCAACCGCGCGTGGCAGGTGTACGGCGTACCGCCGGAAATCATCGTCGGGATTATCGGCGTGGAAACCCGCTGGGGCCGCGTGATGGGTAAAACCCGCATCCTGGATGCGCTGGCGACGCTCTCCTTTAACTATCCGCGCCGCGCGGAGTATTTCTCTTCCGAGCTGGAAACCTTCCTGCTGATGGCGCGCAGCGAGCAGGACGATCCGCTCGATCTGAAAGGGTCGTTTGCCGGCGCGATGGGCTACGGCCAGTTTATGCCGTCCTCCTATAAGCAATATGCCGTCGACTTTAACGGGGATGGTCATATCAACCTGTGGGATCCGGTAGATGCCATCGGCAGCGTGGCGAACTACTTCAAAGCGCACGGCTGGACGCCGGGCGGCCAGGTGGCGGTGCAGGCGAACGGTCAGGCACCGGGGCTGGAAAACGGCTTCAAAACCAAATACAGCGTTGCGCAGCTGACGGCGGCGGGCTTAACACCGACCCAGCCGTTGGGCAATGTCGATCAGGTAAGTCTGTTGCGTCTGGATGTCGGGACGGGCTATCAGTACTGGTACGGCATGCCGAACTTCTACACCATCACCCGTTATAACCACAGTACCCACTATGCGATGGCCGTATGGCAGCTGGGGCTGGCGGTATCGCAGGCCCGCGTGCCGGCAGCGTCTCCGTTTAGTCAGTAAGTCATCTTATTCCCCCTCTCCCTGTGGGAGAGGGCTGGGGTGAGGGCACCCGCGCGCACCTATTTCCTGCAGAAACATTTCGGCACACTCCCTTTTCGAACCCGCCATTTACATCTTCACCGTCTTTCATTATTGTTATGTTATAACATTTAATGTGGTGTCAGAATGTCAACGTCCCTTTTTTCTCTGTCTGCTCTGGTTCGGCTTTTGCTGGCGCTGGTGCTTGTTGCCTTTATCGGGCTGGCCGTGCGCTGGGCGGTGGCATTGCCATGATTATGATGAATGAACTGGTCGCGGGATATGAACGTCAGCCCGTTACGCGGCCCCTTTCGGGCACGATTGAGCGCGGCAGCATGACCGCCATTATCGGCGCTAACGGCTGCGGGAAATCCACGCTGCTGAAAACGCTGGCGGGATTTATTCCTCCCGTCAGCGGCGGCTTCCGCTGGCAGGGTAAGCGGCCGGTAATCGGCTGGCTGGCACAGCGTCACGCGCTGGAGGCGCAGTTTCCGCTGACCGTACAGGACGTGGTAAGCATGGGCTGCTGGCCGGGCATGTCGCTTTTTTCCGGGTTTCGTCGCGAAACGCGGTTGCGCATTGCCAGCGCGCTTGAGCGCGTTGGGCTTGAGTCCATGGTGTTATCCACCATCGATGAACTCTCCGGCGGTCAGTTTCAGCGCATGCTGTTTGCCCGCGTCCTGGTGCAGCAGGCGCCGCTGGTGATGCTGGATGAACCCTTTACCGGAGTCGATGAAGCTACCTGCAACGTGCTGATGGATCTGATGCTGGAGATGTATATGCAGGGGCAAACGCTGCTCGCGGTACTGCACGACAGCGAGCGCGTGTCGCGCCATTTTCCGCAGACGCTGCGGCTGGATGCTGACGTTCCCCAGTGGAAAACCGAGCGGGTGAGGGTGGCATGATCTGGCATCTCTTTTTTCAGCCGTTCATTGAGTACGGCTTTATGCGTCGCGCGCTGGTGGTTTGCCTGGCGCTCTCGGTCAGCACCACCGCGCTCGGCGTGTTTCTTCAGCTGCGTCGGATGAGCCTGATGGGCGACGCCCTTTCTCACGCCATTTTGCCGGGTGTCGCCGTGGGGTATTTGCTCAGCGGTATGTCGCTGCTGGCGATGAGTATTGGCGGTTTTATCGCGGGAATTACCGTGGCGCTGCTGGCCGGTCTGGTCAGTCGACGCACGCCCCTGAAAGAAGATGCCAGCTTTGCCGGGTTTTATCTTGGCTCGCTGGCGCTGGGGGTCACGCTGGTGTCGCTGCGCGGGTCGAATGTCGATCTGCTGCATCTGCTGTTTGGCTCCATCCTCGCCGTGGACAACGACGCCGCGCTGTTTGTTACGGGCGTTTGTATGTTCACCCTTATCACGCTGGCGCTGTTTTATCGCGGGCTGGTCACGGAAGCGTTTGATACCGCCTGGCTGCAGGTGAACGCCCGCTGGCTGCCTGGCCTGCTGCACGGACTGTTTCTGGCGTTGCTGGTGCTTAACCTGGTGGCCGGTTTTCAGGTGCTCGGCACGCTGATGGCCGTCGGGCTGATGATGCTTCCGGCCGTGGCGGCACGCTGCTGGGTGCGCACGTTACCAGCGTTACTTCTGATGGCGGGTATCAGCGGTATCTTCTGCGCATGGCTGGGGCTGAGCCTCTCCTGGGCGATGAGCCTCCCGGCCGGGCCGTCCATCGTGCTCACCGCCAGCGCGCTGTTCTTTATTTCCATTTTACTGGGCACGCGAAGCAGGCTCGCTGGCAGCCTGCGGGCGTATTTTTAACGCAAGGGGAAACGATGAAACGTACAGGATTTGTAGTGGCGCTCGCGCTGGGGATGATGTCGCACGGCGTGATGGCGAAAACGCTGAATGTGGTGACCAGCTTTTCGATACTGGGTGATATTACGCAGGAGGTAGGCGGTGACCATGTGAACGTGACGACGCTGGTCGGGCCGGACGGCGATCCGCATACCTTTGAACCGTCGCCGAAAGACAGCGCGGCCCTGAGTAAGGCTGATGTGGTGGTGGTGAACGGCCTGGGGCTGGAAGGCTGGCTTGATCGTCTGGTGAAAGCCTCCGGGTTCAAAGGGCAACTGGTTGTCGCCTCAACAGGAGTGAAAACCCACACGCTTGAGGAAGATGGAAAGACTGTGACCGATCCCCATGCGTGGAACAGCGCGGCGAACGGGGCGCTCTATGCGCAAAACATTCTGAACGGGCTGGTGAAAGCCGATCCTGAGGACAAAGCCGCGCTGGAAGCCTCTGGCAAAACGTATATCGCGCAGCTTAGCCAGCTGGATAACTGGGCCAAAACGCGCTTTAGCCAGATTCAGCCGGCGAAGCGTAAAGTGCTGACCAGCCATGACGCGTTCGGCTATTTCAGCCGCGCTTACGGCGTGACGTTTATGGCGCCGCAGGGGCTGTCGTCTGAGAGCGAAGCCAGCGCGGCGCAGGTCGCTGAGATTATCAATCAGATCAAAGCCGACGGCGTGAAAACCTGGTTTATGGAAAATCAGCTCGATCCGCGTCTGGTGAAACAGATTGCGTCGGCGACGGGCGCACAGCCCGGGGGCGAGCTTTACCCCGAAGCGCTGTCGGCAAAAGGTGGGGTGGCTGACACCTACGTTAAGGCGTTTCGCCACAATGTGAACACTCTCGCCGACAGCATGAAATAACCTTTCCACCGCCGGTGCGTCCGTACCGGCTTTTTTCTGAAGCCCCCTCGTAAAACCTGAAGTCCATCCCCACATCTGACGAGAAAATGCTATCTTGTGCAGCACGTTTTTCTGATGCCTGGAGCGAGAATGACTGACCATGAATTGATGCAGCTTAGCGAGATCGTTGGCCTTGCGCTGAAGCAGCGTGGCGCGACAATCACCACCGCGGAATCCTGCACCGGCGGCTGGGTGGCGAAAGCGATTACCGATATTGCCGGCAGTTCCGCCTGGTTTGAACGCGGTTTTGTGACCTACAGTAACGAAGCTAAAGCTCAGATGATTGGCGTGCGTGAATCCACGCTTGAACAGCATGGCGCGGTCAGCGAACCGGTGGTGATCGAGATGGCCATTGGCGCGCTCAAAGAGGCGCGGGCAGACTACGCGATTTCCATTAGCGGCATTGCGGGCCCGGACGGCGGCAGCGACGTGAAGCCTGTCGGCACCGTCTGGTTTGGGTTCGCCACCTCCAAAGGGGAAGGGATCACCCGCCGGGAGTGCTTCAGCGGCGATCGCGAAAGCGTGCGTCGTCAGGCAACCGTTTATGCGTTAAAAACGCTCTGGCAACAATTTCTACAAAACACTTGATACTGTATGACCATACAGTATAATTGCACCAACAGAACAGAAATCCACGGTGAAGCACAGTCGCTTCTCCCGGCATGACAGGAGTAATAATGGCTATCGACGAAAACAAACAGAAAGCGTTGGCGGCAGCACTGGGCCAGATCGAAAAGCAATTCGGTAAAGGCTCCATCATGCGCCTGGGTGAAGACCGTTCCATGGATGTGGAAACCATCTCCACCGGTTCGCTTTCTCTGGATATCGCGCTGGGCGCTGGCGGTCTGCCTATGGGCCGTATCGTAGAAATCTACGGGCCAGAGTCCTCCGGTAAAACCACCCTGACGCTGCAGGTGATTGCCGCGGCACAGCGCGAAGGTAAAACCTGTGCGTTTATCGATGCCGAGCACGCGCTGGACCCTGTTTATGCCCGCAAGCTGGGCGTGGATATCGACAACCTGCTGTGTTCTCAGCCGGACACCGGTGAGCAGGCGCTGGAAATTTGTGACGCGCTGGCGCGTTCTGGTGCCGTTGACGTTATCGTGGTCGACTCCGTTGCCGCACTGACGCCAAAAGCCGAAATCGAAGGTGAAATCGGTGACTCTCATATGGGCCTCGCGGCACGTATGATGAGCCAGGCGATGCGTAAGCTGGCGGGTAACCTGAAGCAGTCCAACACGCTGCTGATCTTCATCAACCAGATTCGTATGAAAATTGGTGTGATGTTCGGTAACCCGGAAACCACTACCGGTGGTAACGCACTGAAATTCTACGCCTCTGTCCGTCTGGATATCCGTCGTATCGGCGCGGTGAAAGAGGGCGAAAACGTAGTCGGTAGCGAAACCCGCGTGAAGGTTGTGAAGAACAAAATTGCTGCGCCGTTCAAACAGGCTGAGTTCCAGATCCTCTACGGCGAAGGGATCAACTTCCTCGGCGAGCTGGTTGACCTGGGCGTGAAAGAGAAGCTGATTGAAAAAGCGGGCGCCTGGTACAGCTACAACGGTGACAAGATTGGTCAGGGTAAAGCGAACGCGATCTCCTGGCTGAAAGAGAACCCGGCTGCGGCGAAAGAGATTGAGAAGAAGGTGCGTGAGCTTCTGCTGAACAACCAGGACTCCAAACCTGATTTCGTGGTCGATGCCGCGGATGCTGAAGAAACTAACGAAGACTTTTAATTGTTTCGTTTAAAAATGAAGGGCTGCTGATGCGGCCCTTTTTGCATTTCTGAATCAGCAGGTTTTTTATGAGTGAACCGACAACACGTCGACCCGCGTATGCACGCTTACTGGACCGCGCGGTGCGCATCCTGGCCGTTCGTGACCACAGTGAACAGGAGCTGCGGCGAAAACTGTCGGCTCCGGTGATGAGTAAAAACGGGCCGGAAGAGATTGATGCCACCGCGGAAGATTATGACCGCGTGATTGCCTGGTGCTATGAGCATCGTTATCTTGATGACGAGCGTTTTGCCTCACGGTTTCTCGCCAGCCGCGGCCGTAAAGGATATGGGCCCGCGCGCATCCGGCAGGAGCTGAACCAGAAAGGGGTGGCCAGGGAGTCCATCGAAAAAGCGATGCGCGAATGCGATACTGACTGGTGCGAGCTGGCCAGAGAACAGGCGATTCGTAAATACGGCGAACCGCTGCCGCGTGAGTTTTCAGAAAAAGTTAAAATCCAGCGCTTTTTGCTCTACCGCGGCTTTTTGATGGAAGATATTCAGGATATCTGGCGTAATTTTGCCGATTGAACGCATGCGGGATTTTACTTCCCACTAAAGAAAACTTATCTTATTCCCACTTTTTCCAGTAGCTGGTCTGTCCAACGGTTTACCGATACAGGCTGGCTACGACATTTCGTTAGCTTGATTTCAGGATAATTATGAGCAAGAGCACCGCTGAGATCCGTCAGGCGTTTCTCGATTTTTTCCATAGTAAGGGACACCAGGTTGTTGCCAGCAGCTCCCTGGTACCGAACAACGATCCGACTCTGCTGTTTACCAACGCCGGGATGAACCAGTTCAAGGATGTGTTCCTTGGTCTCGACAAGCGTAATTATTCCCGCGCCACAACCTCACAGCGTTGCGTGCGTGCGGGCGGTAAACACAACGACCTGGAAAACGTCGGTTACACCGCGCGTCACCATACGTTCTTCGAAATGCTGGGTAACTTCAGCTTCGGCGACTACTTCAAACACGATGCTATTCAATATGCGTGGGAACTGCTGACCGGTGAAAACTGGTTCAACCTGCCAAAAGAGCGTCTGTGGGTTACCGTCTATGAAACCGATGACGAAGCCTACGAAATCTGGGAAAAAGAAGTCGGGATCCCGCGCGAGCGTATTATTCGCATCGGTGATAACAAAGGCGCGCCATACGCGTCTGACAACTTCTGGCAGATGGGTGATACCGGCCCTTGCGGTCCGTGCACCGAGATCTTCTACGATCACGGCGACCACATCTGGGGTGGGCCTCCGGGCAGCCCGGAAGAAGACGGCGATCGCTACATTGAGATCTGGAACATCGTGTTCATGCAGTTCAACCGTCAGGCCGACGGTACGATGGAGCCGCTGCCGAAGCCTTCCGTCGATACCGGTATGGGTCTGGAGCGTATTGCCGCGGTTCTGCAGCACGTTAACTCCAACTACGAAATTGATCTGTTCAGCACCCTGATCAAAGCCGTTGCGAACGTTACCGGCGCGACCGATCTGAACAACAAATCGCTGCGCGTTATCGCGGACCACATTCGTTCCTGTGCGTTCCTGATTGCCGACGGCGTTATCCCGTCGAATGAAAACCGTGGCTACGTGCTGCGTCGTATCATTCGTCGTGCCATCCGTCACGGCAACATGCTGGGCGCGAAGGACACCTTCTTCTATAAACTCGTTGGGCCACTGATTGGCGTGATGGGTGCTGCCGGTGATGAGCTGAAACGCCAGCAGGCGCAGGTAGAGCAGGTTCTGAAAACCGAAGAAGAGCAGTTTGCGCGTACGCTTGAGCGCGGCCTGGCGCTGCTGGACGAAGAGCTGGCGAAACTTAAGGGCGACACGCTGGATGGCGAAACCGCTTTCCGCCTGTACGACACCTACGGCTTCCCGGTTGACCTGACGGCGGACGTTTGCCGCGAGCGCAACATCAAAGTTGACGAAGCGGGCTTCGAAGCCGCGATGGAAGAGCAGCGTCGTCGTGCGCGTGAGTCCAGCGGTTTCGGTGCGGACTACAACGCGATGATTCGCGTTGATAGTGCATCGGAATTCAAAGGTTATGACGCGCTGGAACTGACCGGCAAAGTCACCGCCCTGTTTGTTGACGGTAAAGCCGTGGACAGCATCAGCGCGGGCCAGGATGCGGTTGTCATTCTGGACAAAACGCCGTTCTACGCGGAGTCCGGCGGTCAGGTTGGCGATAAGGGCGAACTGAAAGGCAACGGCTTTAGCTTTAGCGTCAGCGACACCCAGAAATACGGTCAGGCGATTGGTCACCAGGGCAAACTGGTTTCCGGTTCTCTGAAAGTGGGCGAGGGCGTACAGGCTAACGTGGATGAAGCTCGCCGCGCGCGCATTCGTCTGAACCACTCTGCAACCCACCTGATGCACGCTGCCCTGCGCGACGTGCTCGGTACCCACGTTGCACAGAAAGGTTCTCTGGTTAACGACAAAGTGCTGCGTTTCGACTTCTCGCATTTTGAAGCGATGAAACCGTCTGAGATCCGCGCGGTGGAAGATCTGGTGAACGCGCAGATCCGTCGTAACCTGCCAATCGAAACCCACATCATGGAGCTCGAGGACGCGAAGAAAAAAGGTGCGATGGCGCTGTTTGGTGAGAAATATGACGACCGCGTTCGCGTGCTGAGCATGGGCGACTTCTCTACCGAGCTGTGCGGCGGTACGCACGCATCGCGCACCGGTGACATCGGCCTGTTCCGCATTGTTTCCGAGTCGGGTACGGCGGCAGGCGTGCGTCGTATTGAAGCGGTGACCGGTGAAGGTGCTATTGCCAGCCTGCATGCGCAGAGCGATCAGCTGCACGACATCGCGCAGCTGCTGAAAGGCGATAGCCAGAACCTGGGCGAGAAAGTGCGCGTTGCGCTGGATCGCACGCGTCAGCTGGAAAAAGAGCTGCAGCAGCTGAAAGAGCAGGCTGCGGCGCAGGAGAGTGCAAACCTCTCCAGCAAGGCTGTAGACATTAAGGGCGTCAAACTGCTGGTCAGCGATCTGGCGGGCGTTGAGCCTAAGATGCTGCGTACTATGGTCGACGATCTCAAGAACCAGCTTGGTTCTACCGTTATCGTGCTGGCGACAGTGGCAGAAGGTAAGGTTTCTCTGATTGCGGGCGTCTCTAAGGATGTGACCGACCGCGTTAAAGCAGGGGAACTGATTGGTATGGTCGCTCAGCAGGTGGGCGGCAAGGGGGGCGGTCGTCCGGACATGGCGCAAGCCGGTGGTACGGATGCAGCGGCACTTCCGCAAGCTTTGGCCAGCGTTGAAAGCTGGGTAAGCGCGAAACTGTAATAACTACAAAGCACAAGCAGACGCCATAGCGGTAACGTTATGGCGTCTTGTTCACTGTGCTATCGATAACGATAAAGTCAGGTTGAGTTTGTGTATATCGGCTAAACTTACGTTTAACAGAATGTGATGCCGTGACTGCTTACACTTTACGTGTTTGTCATCGCTTACTTTTTGGCGTTATATGATGGATAATGCCGGGATACAAGAGACCCGACTCTTTTAATCTTTCAAGGAGCAAAGAATGCTGATTCTGACTCGTCGAGTTGGTGAGACCCTCATGATTGGGGATGAGGTCACCGTGACAGTTTTAGGGGTAAAGGGTAACCAGGTACGTATTGGTGTTAACGCTCCTAAAGAAGTATCTGTCCACCGTGAAGAGATCTACCAGCGTATCCAGGCTGAAAAATCCCAGCAGTCCAGTTACTGATATTGTCGCGTCTCGCTGTCGGGCGAGACGCAACCCTCCTGTCATTTTTCCTGCTCAACGTTACCGTTTAATTTCAAACGCTCTCTTTTTAACCACTCCGTTACCCTAAACTCGCCCTTACGCCGCTATTTCTGCAAAGGTTTTCTGTGAAGATGCCTGCAAAATCCGCTTATAAAACACCCTCTTTGCGGCTTTTACATGCGAATTGCGTGTGATTTGTGCAAACGATAAAAGCTTTTGGAAAATTGTTTGACTTATAAGTCCCAGAAAGTAATATATGCGCCACGCAGCGACGAGAAGCTCTTAACGAGTAACTCGAAGCACTCGAAAGAGGCGTTGTGTGGTGAGGTGGCCGAGAGGCTGAAGGCGCTCCCCTGCTAAGGGAGTATGCGGTCAAAAGCTGCATCCGGGGTTCGAATCCCCGCCTCACCGCCATTT
This sequence comes from Enterobacter sp. A103, assembly GCF_034427535.1. NCBI lineage: Bacteria > Pseudomonadati > Pseudomonadota > Gammaproteobacteria > Enterobacterales > Enterobacteriaceae > Enterobacter > Enterobacter sp. A103. The sequence continues at coordinate 118,463 of NZ_JAXQPQ010000007.1, read as the reverse complement.
TGCATCCGTAGCTCAGCTGGATAGAGTACTCGGCTACGAACCGAGCGGTCGGAGGTTCGAATCCTCCCGGATGCACCATCTATTACTTCATATTGCTTTAGAAGTGATATGAATATCGAGCAGTACAATAGTAAATCCCGATGCATCCGTAGCTCAGCTGGATAGAGTACTCGGCTACGAACCGAGCGGTCGGAGGTTCGAATCCTCCCGGATGCACCATATTATCCGAGATAATAGCCACGCTGTTGTTTCAAGGTCTGCGAGTTAATCGCGAGCACCAGGGAGGATAACGTTGCTTCAGCAACGGCCCGCAGGGCGAGGCGCAGCCGAGTAATCCTCCCGGATGCACCATTTACTGTTTCTAAAAGCATTTCCCGATGCATCCGTAGCTCAGCTGGATAGAGTACTCGGCTACGAACCGAGCGGTCGGAGGTTCGAATCCTCCCGGATGCACCATATTCTCCGAGATAATAGCCACGCTGTTGTTTCAAGGTCTGCGAGTTAATCGCAAGCACCAGGGAGGATAACGTTGCTTAAGCAACGGCCCGTAGGGCGAGGCGCAGCCGAGTAATCCTCCCGGATGCACCATCTCTTCTGTTATTCCCTTCGCTGTTTATTTCTTAATCACTCTCGTAGTTATGACTTCTCAGTCAGCGACAAAAATCACCATTTACGATAAAGTAATGCTTTGTTAATCGTTTAGCGAGAGCACGATGTACGCACAGTATGACGGTTTGATCTTCGATATGGACGGCACTCTCCTGGATACCGAACCCACGCATCGTCAAGCCTGGACTGACGTCCTGGGCCGCTACGGCATGCGTTTCGATCTTCAGGCGATGATTGCCCTCAACGGATCTCCCACCTGGCGTATTGCGCAGGCCGTGATTGAACTGAATCAGGCCGATCTCGACCCGCACCTGCTCGCGCGCGAAAAAACCGATGCGGTAAAAGCCATGCTTTTAGATACCGTACGCCCTCTGCCGCTGATTGATGTGGTAAAAGAGTGGCACGGGCGCCGCCCGATGTCTGTAGGAACCGGGAGCGAAAGCGCGATTGCAGAAGCTTTGCTCAACCATCTTGGCCTGCGCCACTATTTTTCTGCCGTGGTCGCCGCCGATCATGTTAAACATCACAAGCCCGCACCGGACACCTTCCTGCTTTGCGCAGAATTAATGGGCGTCCCGGCGGCAAAATGTGTCGTGTTTGAAGACGCCGATTTCGGCATTCAGGCCGCGCGTGATGCCGGAATGGATGCGGTGGATGTGCGCTTACTGTGAGTGACGCGCTGTCACTTGCCTCATTATTCGCCAGCAGTTTTTTAAGCGCCACGCTGTTACCGGGAAATTCGGAAGTGGTGCTGGTGGCGATGCTGTTGTCCGGCGTGAGTCAGCCCTGGCTGCTTGTATTAATAGCAACAATGGGTAATAGCCTTGGAGGGCTGACTAACGTTATTCTTGGGCGTTTCTTTCCGCTGCGCGAAAAATCGCGCTGGCAGGAAAAGGCAGTCGGCTGGCTAAAACGCTATGGCGCTGCCACGCTGTTATTAAGCTGGATGCCTGTAATAGGCGATTTACTGTGTCTGCTGGCGGGATGGATGCGCATCTCCTGGGGACCGGTGCTCTTTTTTTTGTGCCTTGGCAAGGCGTTGCGCTATGTTCTCGTGGCGTGGGCAACACTACAGGGTATGACGTGGTGGCACTAATTGGTGGAATGAATACGCGACCTTCAATCGTCAACCATTACAATTATGCTGAGTAACATTACTTTGACAGGCGGGAGGTCAATTTGATCCCGGACGTATCTCAGGCGCTGGCCTGGCTGGAAAACCACCCTCAGGCATTGAAGGGTATTCAGCGTGGTCTTGAGCGTGAAACGCTGCGCGTTAACGCGGACGGTAGCTTAGCGACGACGGGTCACCCGAAGGCGTTAGGCTCGGCGCTGACACATAAATGGATCACAACCGATTTCGCTGAGGCACTGCTGGAGTTCATCACGCCAGTAGAGGGTGATATTGATCATATGCTGACGATCATGCGCGATATCCATCGCTACACCGCGCGCAACATGGGCGACGAACGTATGTGGCCCCTCAGCATGCCGTGCTATATCGAGCAGGGCCAGGAGATTGAGCTGGCGCAGTACGGCACGTCAAATATCGGCCGGCTGAAAACGCTCTATCGCGAAGGGCTGAAAAACCGCTACGGCGCGTTGATGCAGACGATCTCGGGCGTGCATTACAACTTCTCGCTGCCAATGGCGTTCTGGCAGGCGAAATGCGGTGAAACGGATAAAGACGCGATCTCTGAAGGCTACTTCCGCCTGATCCGCAACTATTACCGTTTCGGCTGGGTGATTCCGTATCTGTTTGGTGCCTCCCCGGCGATCTGTTCTTCGTTCCTGCAGGGGAAACCGACCACGCTGCCTTTCGAGAAGACCGAGTGCGGAATGTACTATCTCCCGTACGCCACCTCTCTGCGCCTGAGCGATCTCGGTTATACCAATAAATCGCAAAGCAATCTCGGTATTACGTTTAACGAATTGCACGAATATGTGGCAGGATTGAAGCGGGCGATCAAAACCCCGTCGGAAGAGTACGAGAAAATCGGCCTCGAAAAAGACGGCAAGCGCCTGCAAATCAACAGCAATGTGCTGCAGATTGAAAACGAGCTGTATGCGCCTATTCGTCCTAAGCGCGTAACGCGCAGCGGTGAAACCCCGTCGGATGCGCTGCAGCGCGGCGGGATCGAATACATTGAAGTGCGTTCGCTGGATATCAACCCGTTCTCACCGATTGGCGTTGATGAGCAGCAGATTCGCTTCCTGGATCTGTTTATGGTCTGGTGCGTGCTGGCGGATGCGCCGGAAATGAGTTCAGACGAACTGCTCTGTACCCGTACAAACTGGAATCGCGTGATTCTGGAAGGGCGTAAGCCGGGCCTGACGCTGGGTATTGGCTGCGAAACGGCACAGTTCCCGCTGACCAAAGTCGGCAAAGATCTGTTCCGCGACCTGAAGCGTGTTGCACGCACAATGGACAGCATCGACGGCGGCGACGCGTATCAACAGATCTGCAACCAGCTGGTGGAATGTTTTGATAATCCGGAACTGACGTTCTCTGCGCGTATTCTGCGTTCTATGATCGATCGGGGCATTGGCGGCACCGGGCGTTCACTCTCAGCGGAGTACCGCGAGATGCTGATGCAGGAGCCGTTAGAAGTGCTGAGCGAAGCGGATTTTGTCGCGGAACGCGATGCGTCCGTGGTGCGTCAGAAAGAGGTTGAAGCGGCGGATACCGAGTCGTTTGAGGCGTTTCTGGCGAAGCAGGCTTAAGCAGAAAAGAAAAAGGCCACATCGCTGTGGCCAAAATATACATCTCTGAATTCAGGGATGATGATAACAAATGCGCGTCTTTCATATACTCAGACGTGCATTCTGTAGAAGAGTTCAGTTTATTTTAAAAAAAAATCACTATCGGAGGTGACGTATGCCGTTATTAGATAGCTTTACTGTCGACCATACCCGTATGGAAGCACCTGCAGTACGCGTGGCGAAGACCATGCACACCCCGCACGGCGACACGATCACCGTCTTCGATCTGCGTTTCTGCGTGCCAAATAAAGAAGTGATGCCAGAGAAAGGCATTCATACCCTGGAACACCTGTTCGCCGGTTTCATGCGTGACCATCTGAACGGCAACGGCGTTGAGATCATCGACATCTCTCCGATGGGCTGCCGTACCGGTTTCTACATGAGCCTGATTGGCCAGCCGGAAGAGAAACGCGTCGCTGATGCGTGGAAAGCGGCGATGGAAGACGTGCTGAAGGTGAAAGAGCAGAACCAGATCCCTGAGCTGAACGTTTACCAGTGCGGTACTTACCAGATGCACTCTCTGGAAGAAGCGCAGGACATCGCGCGTCACATCATCGAGCGTGATGTTCGCGTGAACAGCAACGAAGAGCTGGCCCTGCCAAAAGAAAAACTGCAGGAACTGCACATCTAGTGCACCTTTTCCCTCTCCCTCCGGGAGAGGGTAGGGTGAGGGTGGTTTAACCCCATGACCACAACCTCAACGTTCTCCTTTACCCATCGTCCACTCGTTCCGTTCGCCCATGATTACGTTCATGGTGACAGCGAGCCGTGGCATGAGCACGACTGCGCACAGCTGTTGCACACCCTGAGCGGCGTGGTTCGGGTCGATACGGCTTCGGGCTGTTGGGTTGTTCCTCCCGGTCGCGGCGTCTGGCTACCGGCGGGGACCCGCCACTCGCTTCGCATCACCGGCAACGTGGCGGCGCGAACGCTGTTTATCGATCCGCTGGCGCGGGCCGATCTCCCGGCCACCTGTCAGATCGTGCAGATCGCGCCGCTGTTGCGCGAGCTGATCCTCGTCTCTCTTGCTTTACCTGAATCGTACTCGCCCGGCAGCCGGGATGAACGCGTCTATGAACTCATTCTTGATGAAATCCGCACTATGCCTGTGCTGCCGTTTCATCTGCCGGAGCCGGAAAGCGAGGCATTACGTCACCTGTGTCTGCAAATCCGGCAAAACGCGGGGGAAAGCTGGAGCGGCGCGCAGGCCGCGAGCCTGATGAACATGAGCGAGCGCACCCTGAACCGCCATTTTCAGCAGCAGACGGGATTAAGCTACGGCGAGTGGTTGAGAAGGGCGCGCCTGCTGGAAGCCTTAGTGCGGCTGGCGCAGGGCCAGCCGGTACTACGCGTGGCGCTGGAACTGGGTTACGGCAGCCACAGCGCCTTTACGGCGATGTTTCGCCGGGTGATGGGCGTCTCACCCAGCGATTACTTTAAGAACGACTGACGGCATTTAAGAGCGCCTGAAGCGACGCGCGCGCCACGTCGCTGTCGATGCCCACGCCCCAGCGGCTGCTCCCGTCCTGGAACAGGCAGCGGATGTAGGCCACCGAGCGGCTGTCGCTGCGTTCGCCTAACGTATGCTCGTGATAATCCTTAATCACGAACGGGGCGCTGATCCAGCGGCTTAAGCCGTGAGCGGCGGCGGAGAGCAGACCGTTACCCTGACCTTCCAGCTGACGCGTTCCCCCCTGCGTAGCGATGCTTGCCGTCAAACGCAGCTGGCCGTCCTGCTGGCTGTCGCTGCGGTAGGATTGCAGCGCAAACTGCGGCGAAGCTACCAGTCCGTAGCGGGTGCGGAACAGCTGCCACAGCGCATTCTGCGTCATCTCTTTTCCGTGGCGATCGGTTTCCTGCTGCACGTGCTGGCTGAAATCCTGCTGCAGGGCGCGGGGTAATTTCAGACCATGATTCTGTTCGATGAGCCACGCGCTGCCGCTTTTCCCTGACTGGCTGTTTACGCGGATCACCGCTTCGTAGGTGCAGCCGATGTCCTGCGGATCGACGGGCAGATACGGCATCTCCCAGCGATCGCCAGGCCTGCGGGCATCAAAGCCTTTTTTGATCGCGTCCTGGTGCGAGCCGGAGAAGGCGGTATAGGCCAGCCGGCCTGCCCACGGGTGGCGCGGATGCACCGGCAGCTGGTTGCAGGCTTCCACCACTTCCACGACCCGGTTCATATCGCTAAAGTCGAGATTCGGGCTGACGCCCTGGCTGTAGAGGTTCATCGCCAGCGTCACCAGGCAGACGTTGCCCGTGCGTTCCCCGTTACCAAACAGACAGCCCTCCACGCGATCTGCGCCCGCCATCACGGCCAGCTCGGCGCTGGCGACGCCGGTACCGCGGTCGTTATGCGGATGTACGCTGATGCAGACATCCCGGCGGCGGCTGAAGTGGCGACAGAAATACTCGATCTGATCGGCATAGACGTTCGGCGTGCTCACTTCGACGGTTGCGGGTAAGTTGATCACCATGGGCCGTTCGTCGCACGGCTGCCAGATCTCCGCCACGGCTTCACAGATCTCCAGCGCAAACTCCGGCTCGGTAAAGCAGAAGGTCTCCGGGGAATACTCATATTGCCAGCGGGTGTCCGGGTTCTCTTCACACAGCTGACGAATAAGCCGCGTGGAGCGCGTCGCCAGCTCGACGATTTGCGCTTTCTCCATGCCGAATACCAGGCGGCGGAACAGCGGGGCGGTGGCGTTATACAGATGGACGGTGGCCTGTTTCGCACCGCGCAGGGATTCGAAAGTGCGATGGATGAGATCTTCCCGCGCCTGGGTTAATACCTGAATCGTGACGTCATCCGGGATGCGGTTCTCTTCAATCAGCTGGCGAACGAAGTTGAAGTCGGTCTGCGAGGCTGATGGGAAAGCCACCTCAATTTCTTTAAAGCCGCAGCCCAGCAGCAGATCCCAGAACTGCAGCTTGCGGGTGCTGTCCATGGGCTCGGCAAGGGCCTGGTTGCCGTCGCGCAGGTCGGTTGAGAGCCAGCGCGGCGCGCGGGTGATACGTTGCTCCGGCCAGCGGCGGTCGGGCAGGGAAAGGGTCGGATAGGGTTGGTACTTGTCGGCGGGTGTGTTCAGCATGATGCGCTCCTGTTGTCTTTTCACTATCGTGAATGGATTTCAGGCGCGCCGCTTTATCGGAACTGACAATGGCTATCGCGTTCTGGACACGGTGCGGTTTTTTTGCCGGATGGCGGCTACGCCTTATCCGGCCTACGTTCGTAGGCCCGGTAAGCGCAGCGCCACCGGGCAACTGTCACAGGACTAGTGCGCACCGCCGCCGCCGCTACCGGCGCCAAACGGCGGTTTAGCAAACCACACCAGCCCCAGCAGGACGATAAAGATCCCCGCCGATATCCAGAAAATCTCGTTGGCGGAGATAATCAGACCCTGGTTGGTGATCTGTTGGGCAATCCACCCTGACGCCTGCTGCTCCGTCATGCCCATTCCCTGCAGCTGGTTGTACATCTGCTGAGAGTTCGGGTTGAACGGGTTCACCGCTTCGGTCAGCTGGGCATGGTGCATCGATTCACGGTTCGTCCACAGGGTGGTGGTGATCGACGTACCTATCGAGCCCGCCAGCGTTCGCGTAAAGTTCGACAGGCTCGATGCGGCCGCCATGCGCTCAGGCGGTAAACCGGAAAGCGTGATGGTGGTCAGTGGCATAAAGAAACACGCCACGGCAAAGCCCTGAATAAACTGCGGCCACGCGGACGCGCCAAAGTCCATTCCCGGTTCGAACGTATACGCGCGCCAGTAGAAGCACACGGCGTACATGATAAAGCTGAACGTCACCAGCCGGCGCATGTCGAGCTTGTGGGCGAAGCGGCCAATAATCGGCGACAGCAGAACCGGAATCAATCCAACCGGCGCCGAGGCTAAACCTGCCCAGGTTGCGGTGTAGCCGTATACCTCCTGCAACAGCTGCGGCAGCAGTACAATCGCGCCGAAGTAGAGCATGTAGGCGAGGCTGATACACAGACAGCCTATGGTGAAGTTTCGCGACTTAAACAGCGACAGGTCGACTATCGGGTTATCGTCCGTCAGCTCCCAGACAATCAGGAAGCTCAGCGACACCACCGCGACAATCGTCAGGATGATGATCTCCCGGGAGTTGAACCAGTCCAGCTCTTTGCCCTGGTCGAGCATGACCTGCAGGCTACCGATGCCGACAACCAGCAGTGCCAGACCAATGGCGTCGATACGCCGCTGTTCCGTCCGGGTTTCTCTGCCGCGCAGCGACTGGAGCGTCAGCATTACCACGAGGGCGCCAATCGGTACGTTGATGAAGAAGATCCAGCCCCAGTGATAGTTGTCGCTGATATAGCCGCCTAAGATAGGCCCGCAAATCGGCGCGACAATCACGGTCATTGACCACAGCGCCAGCGCAATCGAGCGTTTGGCTGGCGGGTAGTTGTTCAGCAGTAAGCTCTGCGACAGCGGGATCAGCGGCCCGGCGACAATCCCCTGAATGACGCGGAAGAAAATCAGCATCGTCAGGCTGCTGGACATGCCGCACGCCCAGGAGGCAAGAACGAACAATACCGTTGACCAGAGGAACAGCTTCACTTCACCGACGCGCTTTGCCAGCCAGCCGGTAATCGGAATGGAGATGGCGTTTGCCACCCCAAACGAGGTAATGACCCAGGTCCCCTGGCTCAGCGACGAGCCAAGGTTACCGGCGATGGTCGGGATCGCCACGTTTGCGATGGTGGAGTCCAGCACCTGCATGAATGTCGCCAGCGACAGCGCGATGGTCATAATGACCAGCTGCGCGCCTTCCAGCGGTTTTTGCGGCTTTTGCTGTTGCATAACGCTCACCTTCGGATTAACCGGCGTTTGCCTTCACGATGTCATCGATCAGCTTGTTGACCGGATCGAGGCTAATTTCACGGGCGTTACTTTCATAAGCCGGGCTGCTGCGCACCTGGCTTGCCAGGATCTGACCGTCGCGGTTGGCGGTGTCGACCGTCACCAGCGTTGAGAGGCCGATACGCAGCGGGTGATCCGCCAGCTGTTTGGCATCCAGCTCAATACGCACGGGCAGACGCTGAACCACTTTGATCCAGTTACCGGTGGCGTTTTGCGCAGGCAGCAGGGAGAAAGCGCTGCCGGTCCCCATGTCCAGGCCGACCACTTTACCGGTGTACTTCACGTCATCGCCATAGATGTCGCTGACAACCGTCGCGCTCTGGCCGATACGCATATGGGCAAGCTGCGTCTCTTTAAAGTTGGCGTCTACCCACAGATTGTCTGCCGGCACGACCGCCATCAGCGGCGTGGTTGGGCTAATCTGCGCCCCTGGCTGGACGGAACGACGGGAGACATAGCCGGTCATCGGGCTGACGATTTTGGTACGCTGCAGGGCAAGCCACGCGTTGCGCACTTCGGTCGCCGACTGCTGTACGGCGGGCTGGTTTTCCAGGCTGGTGCCCAGCACCATCGCCTGGTTGGCGTTGTACTGTTGAATGGCCACATCCAGCTGTGCCTGAGCGCTGGCAACGGCGTCGCGCGCGTGCTGCAGCTCTTCACGGCCAATCAGGTTGGCGGTGCCGAGCGGAACGCGGCGGTTCAGGTCGCTTTGCGCCTGCGCCAGCGCCGTTTTTTGCACGTCGATGTTGGCCTGCAGCTGTTTGCTGTTGATCATCAGCTGGCGGGTCTGACGGACGCTGGAGGCCAGCGCGGTCTGTGCTTTTTCAAACGCCTGCTGGGCGTCGGTTGGATCGAGGGTCACCAACACATCGCCTTTTTGCACAAAGTCGGTATTGTCAGCCCAGACTTTCGTCACGCTGCCCGACACCTGCGCCATAATTTGTACCTGGTTCCCTGCCACGTACGCGTCGTCAGTCTCTTCAGCATGACGCAGTACTAAAAACCAATAGATCCCATATGCCACGGCAATAATGATAAAGAGCAAGGTCAACAGAAGAAGGGCGCTCTTACGTTTGCCTTTCTTGTTGGCCGGTTGCTGCGGGGTAGTGCTCTCCGCATTTGCGCTCATTGTTGTTCTCCACGATCTTCTTATTTTCACATCGGCTGAGCCGACCTGTTGTCAGAAAGGCCAGCACTGTGACGTGCTGGCCTGTCGGTTTTCTTATGAATCTGGAATGGTGAGCGTGTCGTCGCGTTAGCGCAGCGCCTCAAGAACGGCGCCGTCTTCATCCATCTGGTCCAGACGGGTGAGCAGCTTGCGAGTGATGTGCTCAAGCTGGTCGCGCTCGGCGGTGCTGAGGACAGACCAGAGTTTGTGCAGGCAATTGTGCTGAGGTGGCAGCACCTCGCGCAGGAACTGGTGACCTTTATCGGTCAGTTGCAGATGCAGGCAGCGGCGATCGTTGTCGCTTTCACGGCGCTCAATCCAGCCGCGCTTTTCGAGTTCATCGGCAATACGGGTCGCATTGGTACGGGAGGAGCCCAGCGCGCAGCTCAGTTCGGAAGGCTGAATGCTGTGATTTTCCTGAGACTCCAGCGTAATCAACGCCATAAACAACGTCTCGTTAATCCCTTGAGCTTTCAGCATTTTATTACGGTTTTCCAGTAGCTTACCCTGCATGTGCATGCACAGGCGAGTCAGCAGGATTTCCTGATACGGGAAGTCCTCATGGCGACTGGCGCGGAATTTAAGCATTTGTTCAATGGGCGTAAACGAACTATCCATTTGGGCATAACCTCATTAATTACAGCCGATATAGTAACGATAGTGACAAATAATGTAAATGAATTATTTGTGCGGTTATATCCGCCAAACTTATGTCACCATCAGAAAGCGCCGGGTAAGTCCGTGACCCGGTGAGCACAGAAAGCGTTGGGTGTGAACCCGCTGAAGAGAGGATGTGAGGACGGGGGTCTGAACTATTCATGCCGATTGTAAATATGTCACCCACATTAAAATTTCTGGGATAAATGATTACGTTTACATTAACAGAGTGAAGGGCCTCTTAACACCCTAAGAGGCCAACTCAATGTAAATGTTAGTTAATTGCATCCTGACGGTGATAACCGCGCCACCATACTAGCAGGTTGAGGGTGGCGACGATGGCCCCGATCGCGCATACCCCCGACCAGCCCGCATGCTGCCACGCCGACGCTGAAATGAGTGAACCCGCCGCGCCGCCGATGAAGTAGCTGGTCATGTATCCGGCCGTCAGGCGGTTACGCGCCTCTGGCTTCACGCGATAGATGACGGTCTGGTTGGTGATGTGAACGCCCTGAACGGTGAGATCGAGCACCAGGATACCGACAATCAGCGCCAGCACCGAGATGTGTCCGTACCAGATCGCAGCCCAGGAGAGCAGAAGTAAAACCAGCCCTGCGGAGGTGGTCAGGTGGGATTTGCCCTTGTCGGCCAGCCCGCCTGCGGGACGCGCGCCCAGCGCGCCTGCGGCACCGGCCAGGCCGAACAGGCCAATCACCCCTTCGGAATAGTTGAACGGCGGTGCGGCCAGCAGAAACGCCATCGACGTCCAAAGAATGCTGAAGTTAGCGAAGGTGAAACAGCCCAGCAGGGCGCGGGTGCGCAGAAGCTTGTCCTGCGTAAACAGGCTGAAAACGGAGGCCAGCAGCTGAGGATAGTTCAGGTGATTTTCCTGCTTCACCTTTGGCAGCCCGCGCCACAGCGCCAGCGCCATAATGACCATCAGCACGCTCGCCACCCAGTATACGGTGCGCCAGCCGCCGAGGCTTGCCAGCAGCCCTGCAACGGTACGCGCCAGCAAAATCCCCAGCAGCAGGCCGCTCATGATGGTGCCCACCACCTTGCCGCGTTTTTCCGGGGAGGCGAGGGTCGCGGCGAGCGGGACCAGGATTTGCGCCACCACGGAGAACAGCCCTGTAAGCGCGGTACCGATAATCATCATCGTCAGCGACTGGCTGCTGGCGGTGATCAGCATCCCACCGGCGGCCAGCAGGGTCATGGAGACGATCAGCATTCGGCGTTCAAACATATCGCCGAGCGGCACCAGGAACAGCAGCCCGGCGGCATAGCCCAGCTGTGCAGCGGTGACGATAAAGCCTGCGGAGCTGGCGGAGAGATTGAACGCGCGGGCGATGGTGTCGAGAAGGGGTTGTGCGTAATAGTTGCTGGCGACCGCCAGACCCGTTGCCACGGACATTAAAAGGATGAGTGCGGGGCTAAGCCCTTGAGTTGTTTTTGTCATTAGTTTCAGGAATCGTTAGTTGAGTGATTATTTTTCCGGAAACCATAATAGCTAATGATTGTGAAAGTTGGGGGATTGTTGGGTGATGTATTGTGCGGTTTAGGTGGATTGTGCGGTTTGATCCCCTCACCCCGGCCCTCTCCCAAGGGGAGAGGGAGGTCATCGTCCCCTCTCCCTCTGGGAGAGGGTTAGGGTGAGGGGTAGGGTTTTGTTTTTACTTCTGCGCAGCAAGCGCCTCTTTCACCCAGCCGTCAAATTGCTGCTGGTGGGCTTTGATCCAGCCGTCAACGTGGCCTTTCACATCCGCTTCAGACGATTTGCCCGCATGCATCATCGCGTTCTGGGCATTGATGTCCGCCAGCGGCAGCTTCATCACCGAGAACAGCTTCGCCGCCGCCGGGTTTTTCTCCGCCCAGGCTTTATTAGCCACGATGTGCATGGTATTCACCGGGAAGCCGTAGTTCATGCCGTTCGGCAGCTTGGTGTCGATATCTTTCTGCTCGCCCGGCAGGGAGGAGAACGGCACCTGCAGCCACACCACGTCTTTGCCCGGCTTCAGCACGTCGCTTACCCAGTACGGCGTCCAGGTGTAGTAGATCACCGGTTTACCCTCTTTGAAGCGGGCAATGGTGTCGGCCATCATCGCTGAATAGTTGCCGTGGCTCACGTCGACCGTTTTCGCCAGATCGAAGGCTTTGTTCTGGTGGTTAATCACCGCTTCACAGCCCCAGCCGGGCGAGCAGCCCATCATGTCGGCCTTGCCGTCACCGTTGGTGTCGAACAGCCTGGCGATCTTCGGATCTTTCAGCTGTTCAATGTTGGTGATGTGGTACTTATCGGCGGTTTTCTTGTCGATCAGATACCCCTGCGCCGCACCCGTCACGAAGGTCCCTTCGCGATAGAACTTCTTGTCACCGCCGGCGGCGGCATACATGTCGTCGTGCAGCGGCTGCCAGTTCACCGCGGTAAAGGTGGCGTCACCGGAGGCAATCGAGGTGTAGCCCACGTTGTAATCTACTTCGCTCGGCGTGTTGACCGTATAGCCCAGCTTCTCCAGCGCGCGGCTGACGATCAGGGTCTGGAAGCTCTCTTCCGAAATGGTGCTCTGCACCGGCTGGACGGTAATGCCTTTGCCAGGCAGGTCAGCCGCAAACGCGCTGGTGGAGACAAGGGTGGCAAACGCTGTAGCAAAAAGTACGCTCTGTCGCATCGTTGTTCCTTATTTTGTAAATGGACGGGTCAGTAACCCGACAGGGCCGGTGGTATACCAGCGACGGTTGCCGCGACTGCGTGAATCACGACCGACGGCCTGGGTCAGGCGGTCAAGGATAATGGCGAGGATCACAATGCCGACGCCGCCGACGGTGGCCAGCCCCATGTCGAGACGGCCAATGCCGCGCAGCACCATCTGACCCAGTCCGCCAACGGCGATCATCGAGGCAATGACCACCATCGACAGGGCCAGCATCAGCGTCTGGTTAACGCCCGCCATGATGGTCGGCATCGCCAGCGGAAGCTGAACCTTAAACAGCATCTGGCGCGGGCTGGCGCCGAACGAGCGTGACGCTTCGATCAGGTCCGCAGGTACCTGGTTAATCCCCAGAATGGTCAGACGAATAATCGGCGGCAGGGCGAAGATAATGGTCACTACCACCCCCGGCACGTTGCCGATGCCGAACAGCATCACGATAGGCACCAGATAGACGAACGCCGGGGTGGTCTGCATCGCATCCAGCAGGGGACGAATTATCTTCGCCGCTCGCGGGCTGCGCGCCAGCCAGATCCCCATCGGCAGGCCGATGACAATGCAAAAGAGCAGAGCGGTCAGCACCAGCGCCAGGGTGATCATCGCCTGCGACCACGCGCCAATCGCGCCGATAGCGATCAGAGAGATCAGCGTGGCGACCCCCATGCCCGCGCTACCGAACTGCCAGGCGATCAGGGAGAACAGGATAATCGCCACCGGCGCCGGCATGCCCAGCATCAGCTGCTGGAAGCCGTTCAGGATGTAATCCACCGGGACGCGGATCCCCTGAAAGACCGGACGGAAGTGGGTGACCACCCAGTCGATCCCTTCCGTGACCCAGCTGTCCAGCGGGATCAGCGTTTTATGGAACGGATCCATGATGTTGAAATGTTCTGGCGCTGGCGCGGGTGCGCTGTTGAGCCAGTCTGCCGCGCCGCCGCCATCGGTCGGCGCTGGCGTGGAACCCCACGCGTCGGTGGATTGCGCAGCGCTGTCCGCTGCCTCAGCGGTGCCCCACGGGTTAGATTGATCGGTCATTGTTTGCCCCCTCGCGATCTAAAGCCTGCAGCAGCATCCGTTTTGAGATGATGCCGACGTACTGTTGTTCCTCACCCACGACCGGCACGGCGCACGGCGCCTGGCCCACGTGAGAGAGCAACTCGCTGAGCGGCGTTTCGGCGTCCACGGCAAGCGGAGCGTCAATTAACGCCGTATCGATTCCCTGGTTCTCAGTGAGAGCCGTTTTCAGGGAGTCGATGGAGACAATGCCAACAAATTTATTGCCGCGTTCAACCAGATAACCGTATTCACGGTCTTCATCCTGCAGCAGCTTCAGCGCCGAGCGCGGGCCGAAGCCTGGCGTTTTACGGATAATGCCGTTTGGCGTTCGGCGGGCAATATCTTTGGCGCTAAAGACCTGGCTAATATCCACGCCGCGGAAGAAGGTGCGGACATAATCGTTCGCCGGATTATTGAGAATTTCATCCGGCGTGCCGACCTGCACCACTTCACCGTTTTGCATAATGGCAATGCGGTCGCCAATACGCATGGCTTCATCCAGATCGTGGGAAATAAAGACAATCGTTCGCTGATGTTTAGCCTGTAATTTTACCAGCTCATCCTGCATCTCGGTGCGAATTAACGGATCGAGGGCGGAGAAGGCTTCATCCATTAATAATATGTCTGGATTAATGGCTAATGCTCGGGCTAATCCCACGCGCTGACGCATACCGCCGGAAAGTTCATCCGGGTACGCATGCGCATAATTTTCCAGCCCGACCTGACGCAGCGCATCAAGGGCTTTTTCCTGACGTTCCTGAGCCGGCGTGCCGGCTAATTCCATGCCGAAAGCGGTATTATCCAGCACAGTCATGTGCGGCATCAGCGCGAATGACTGGAACACCATTGCGATCTTCTTTCTGCGCACCTCGCGAAGCTCTGCGTCTGATATTCTGGCGATATCCACGCCGTCAATCAGCACCTGCCCGCGGGTGGGTTCAATCAGGCGATTGAGAAGGCGAACCATAGTGGATTTACCCGAACCGGATAATCCCATGATGACAAAAATCTCGCCTTCTTCAATGGCCAGACTGGCGTCTTTAACGCCAAGCGATAGCCCGGTTTTTTCCAGAATTTGCTCTTTCGTAAGGCCTTTCTCAATATATTTGAATGCGCGCTGCGGGTGCTCGCCAAATACTTTATAAAGATTTTTCACTTCTAATTTAATTGCCATGCAATAGAGAGTGTCCTGTTATTTGTTTATGCCGATATGATTACCATGGTAAATTGTTAACGGGCATAACCCTAACATACTGAGAATCTGAGACAACCCTGAGTCGGGCTAAGGGCGAAATTTTGAAGTAAGCGAAACGGCTGAATTTCCCATGAATAAAGGGCTGAGGGCGGTTTGAATTTTTCTCAATTTTTTGCTGCTGCGTCGGGAAATTTCGCCTGAACCGGAATAATTCAGGCGAATATGACGTGGAAATTACAGTGTAGTTGTTTTGTAAATATTAGAGTGGGAATTGTTGGGTTTATATTAAATTAACGAACGTTAGCGTTCATCAAAAATCCCAGTCTTCATCCTCGGTTTCCACCGCTTTGCCCATCACATACGATGAGCCAGATCCCGAGAAGAAATCGTGGTTTTCGTCGGCATTGGGCGATAGCGCGGCCAGAATCGCCGGGTTCACCTCCGCCATCTCCGGCGGGAACAGCGCGTCGTAGCCCAGGTTCATCAGCGCCTTGTTGGCGTTGTAGCAGAGGAAGGCCTTCACGTCGTCCTCCCAGCCTGTGCCGGCGTAGAGTTCCTCCGTATAGCTCAGCTCGTTGTCGTACAGATCCATCAGCAAATCGAGCGCAAAGCCTTTAAGCTCCTCGCGCTTCGCCTCGCTGACTTTCTCCAGTCCTTTCTGATACTTATAGCCAATGTAATACCCGTGCACCGCTTCATCGCGAATGATGAGCCGAATCAAATCGGCGGTGTTGGTGAGCTTGCCCCGGCTCGACCAGTACATGGGCAGCCAGAAGCCGGAATAGAAGAGGAAAGATTCCAGGAACACGCTGGCGATCTTTTTCTTCAGCGGCTCGTCGGCGCGGTAATATTCCAGAACCAGCTCCGCCTTTCTCTGTAGTGACTCGCTCTCTTCACTCCAGGCGTAGGCCGCGTCCACGTCTTTGGTCTGGCACAGGGTCGAGAAAATCGAGCTGTAGGAGCGGGCATGCACCGCCTCCATAAAGCTGATATTCGACATCACCGCCTCTTCGTGCGGCGTCAGCGCATCGCTCATCAGAGCCGGTGCACCGACGGTATTCTGAATGGTGTCCAGCAGCGTCAGGCCGGTAAAGACGCGGATCGTCAGCTGCTGTTCGGCGTGGCCGAGCGTTTGCCAGGCCGGAATATCGTTGGAGAGCGGAACCTTTTCCGGCAGCCAGAAGTTGCTGGTCAGGCGGTTCCATACCTCCAGGTCTTTATCGTCCTGGATTTTGTTCCAGTTAACGGCACTCACGCGTGACAGTTTCATCCTTTCTCCTTACAGCGCGCAGGACACGCAGCCTTCGATTTCGGTGCCTTCCAGCGCAAGCTGGCGCAGGCGAATGTAGTAGAGCGTTTTGATGCCTTTCTTCCAGGCGTAGATCTGCGCTCTGTTGATATCCCGCGTGGTGGCGGTGTCCGGGAAGAACAGCGTCAGCGACAGCCCCTGGTCCACATGTTTTGTCGCCTCCGCGTAGGTATCGATGATTTTCTCCGGGCCGATCTCATACGCGTCCTGATACAGCGCCAGGTTCTCATTGGTCATAAACGGGGCAGGGTAGTAAACGCGCCCGGTTTTGCCTTCCTTTCGAATTTCAATTTTCGATACGATCGGGTGAATGCTCGACGTGGCGTGGTTGATGTAGGAAATCGATCCGGTCGGCGGGACGGCCTGCAGGTTCTGGTTATAAATGCCGTAGCGCATCACCTCGTCTCGCAGCTGCTGCCACATCTCGCGCGTCGGCAGGGTAATCCCCGCGCGGGCAAAGAGTTCGCGTACTTTTTCGGTTTTCGGCTGCCAGTCGCCTTCGAGGTACTGGCTGAAATATTCCCCGCTGGCGTAGCGGGACTGCTCAAAGCCCGCGAACCGCTGGCTGCGCTCGCGCGCCAGCATCATCGAGGTGTGCAGCGCGTGCCAGGTAATGGTGTAGAAATAGAGGTTGGTGAAATCCAGCCCTTCCGGGCTGCCGTAGGCGATGCCTTCCCGCGCCAGATAGCCGTGCAGGTTCATCTGCCCCAGACCGATGGCGTGCGACGCGGCGTTGCCTGCTTCAATAGAAGGCACGCTGCGGATGTGGCTCATGTCCGATACCGCCGTCAGCCCGCGAATGGCGGTCTCCACCGTGCGGCCAAAGTCGGGGGAATCCATGGTGTGGGCAATATTCAGCGACCCGAGGTTGCAGGAGATATCCTTGCCGATGTCAGCGTAGTCCAGGTTCTCGTCGTAGGCTGACGCGCTGTTGACCTGCAAAATCTCCGAGCACAGGTTGCTCATGTTGATGCGCCCGGCAATCGGGTTCGCGCGGTTCACCGTATCCTCAAACATGATGTATGGATAGCCGGACTCAAACTGGATCTCAGCAAGCCGCTGGAAGAAATCGCGGGCGTTGATGGTTTTTTTGCGAATGCGGTCGTCGGCCACCAGTTCGTCATAAAGTTCGCTGATGGCCACGTCGCCAAACGCTTTGCCGTAAATACGCTCAATATCGTACGGCGAGAAGAGCGCCATCTCGGCATTCTCTTTGGCCAGTTTAAAGGTGACATCCGGGATCACCACGCCGAGCGACAGGGTTTTGATGCGAATTTTTTCGTCGGCATTTTCGCGTTTGGTATCAAGAAAACGCAGAATGTCCGGGTGGTGCGCGTGCAGGTAAACCGCGCCCGCGCCCTGACGCGCGCCAAGCTGGTTGGCATAGGAGAAGGCATCTTCCAGCATCTTCATCACCGGGATCACGCCTGAGGACTGGTTTTCGATGCGCTTGATCGGCGCGCCCGCTTCACGCAGGTTCGAGAGCAGAAACGCCACGCCGCCGCCGCGTTTGGAAAGCTGCAGCGCCGAGTTCACCGCGCGGCCAATCGACTCCATATTGTCTTCGATACGCAGCAGGAAGCAGGAGACCAGCTCGCCGCGCTGGGCTTTGCCGCAGTTGAGGAAGGTCGGCGTGGCGGGCTGGAAGCGTCCGGAGAGGATCTCGTCGGCGAGCTGCTCCGCCAGCGTTTCATCACCCTGCGCCAGGGTCAGCGCCACCATCACGGTGCGATCTTCAAAGCTCTCTAAATAGCGCTTGCCGTCAAAGGTCTTGAGGGTATAGCTGGTGTAGTACTTCCACGCGCCGAGGAAGGTCTGGAAACGAAAGCCGCTGGCGTGGGCGCGCTCAAACAGCTTCACCACAAAGGCGCGGTCGTAGCGGGTGAGCATGCGCGCGTCGTAGTAGCCCTCGTTAACCAGATAGTCGAGACGTTCATTCTGGCTCGCAAACGTCACGCTGTTGGGCCGCACGTGGGCGGCAAAAAAGGCGTCCACCGCTTCACGATCTTTATCGAACTGAATGCGCCCCTCCCGATCGTAGAGGTTAAGCATGGCGTTTAATGCGTGGTAATCCGGTGTCGCCTGAATCACCCGTTCTGCGGTTGTCGTTGCCAAAATTCGTTCACTCCTTTACGCACGTTTTCGACGTCCTGCTGTGTCCCCATCAGCTCAAAACGATAGAGATAAGGCACGCCGCATTTTTGAGAAATGACATCCCCGGCGCGGCCAAAGGCATCGCCGAAATTGCGATTCCCCGCCGCGATCACGCCGCGGATTAGCCCGCGGTTATGAGGATCGTTCAGAAAGCGGATCACCTGGCGAGGCACGGCTCCTGCCGTACCGCCGCCGCCGTAGCTGGGCACCACCAGTATGTAAGGTTCCTCTACCCGGATCCGCTCCCGCTCGTTCAGCGGAATGCGCACCGCAGGCAGCCCGACGCGCTCAATAAAGCGGAGCGTGTTTTCCGAGCTGCTGGAGAAGAAAACCAGCCCACTCATGCCCGGGCGGCCTGAGCGCTCAGGCGGTTAATCATGTCCGGGCGGAAGCCAGACCAGCTTGTTTCCCCGGCGACCACCACCGGAAGCTGACGAAAACCCTGCTTGCGCAGGGGGTCTGCGGCCTCGGGGACCTGGTCAACATTCACCATTTCAAACGCCACGCCGCGGCTTTCCATTGCCCGTTTGGTCGCGTGGCACTGAACACAATCGTTACGAGTGTAAATAATAATGCTCATGATTCGTATTTCCATTTAAAATGAGGGTACGGCGCGAATCATCGCGTCGGGTTGTGTGTGTCTTGCTAAAAGGAATACTAGATGTAGTTGTCTTAAGTTTCAACCATACAAGATATGGGAAATTTAGATTGATGTCGCCCCTGTGATGAGCACAGCGGGGCAGGGCAGGCTGTACGGGTTTTTCAGGCTAACGGGCATAAAAAAGCCCCGGCGCCTGAGGCTACCGGGGCAGAATACGCGGGATTATTTACGCAGGCTGAGCAGGGCACCGACGAAGATGCCGACCGCCGCGACGGTTCCCAGAGTACATAGCGGTTTTTCACGCACGAAGGTCGTAGCACAGCTTGCCATGTCGCAGGCAGCCTGCGTGGCGCGTGAACGTCCGTTCATACGGGCGCGGGTTTCACGGAGCAGAGACTGAGCCTTACGCTTTGCGGCATCCGCTTCGTCCTTCGCGTCACTTCCCCAGGACTTCAGCACCTCTTCCAGCGTGTCCGCTAATTGGCTGACATCATTACGAATATCCTGAGCGTCGTCGTTAATATCGTTTCGGTTCGGTCTGTTAAACATACGATCCTCCGTAATTTTGTGTTCCCGTTCAGTTTAGTTCAGAAATTTAATATCTGAAGCGCATCACGCGTTATCCGGCAGTTTATGGACTATTCTGAAAGCCCTGCTATTGCTGAATACTGTAAGGTTGCCGGGCAGGAAAAGATAACGAGGAAAAGATATGTATTTACGACCTGACGAGGTGGCACGCGTTCTTGAAAAAGAGGGATTCACCATGGATGAGGTGACGCCAAAAGCGTATGGATATCGCCGCGGCGAGAATTATGTTTATGTTAATCGCGAAGCAAGAATGGGACGTACCGCTCTCATTATTCACCCGACGCTGAAAGACAGAAGTCTGTCATTTGCTGAGCCTGCCTCGGATATTAAAACCTGCGATCATTATCAGCAATTTCCGCTCTATTTAGGCGGTGAACGGCATGAGCATTATGGTATTCCGCACGGTTTCAGTTCGCGTATGGCGCTGGAGCGATTTTTGAAGGGACTGTTTGGCGACGTACAGTAAATCCGCGACTGGCGTGCGCCAGTCGCTTCACATCACGCTTTTGCCTGGCTGTACTGGCTGACCTTAAACAGGCGGCGACAGTAGTCGAGGAAATAGCCGTAAACGGCTCCCATCAACATCGAAATAACGATATTCGAACTCACCGCCGCAGCGATCTGGTGCCAGTCTGCACCGACTGTCAGGAGAATGGCCACGTAAACCGGCGACTGGAACGTCACATACGCCAGAACGTCCGCCAGGTTTTTCACCCAGCCTGCAGGACTGATACGACGCGCGAAGCGCATTACCGCATCGCGGTATAAACCATAAGGCCATGCAATAATAATATTGACCGGGATCGCCACCAGACGAGAAGAAAGCGACTGCTCGAAGGACATTCCGGAGAGGAATATTTCGATCAGCATGTTCACGACGGAACAGTAAACAACCATCGCGAAAGTATCCGCCACCGCGTGGCGCAGGCGAGATTGCGGCGAGAACATGTCTGAACTCCTTGAGAAGAACACAAAAGAAACGATTTTCCTTCAGCGGTTAGTGCTTTAGGTTGGTTTGTTTGACGTGTATAGCGTATATCTCTGTGTTTGAACTAACAACTAGTTATTAATTTTTATTTAATCGCCTTTTGTCCACAAAATTCTCTAAAGTTGTTCGTTTTTTGTTCCGATCGTTATAATCTGTCTCGTTTGATATTTTTCATATTAAAATCAACAGCTTGTTTTTGTGGGTGGCGAGAAGCAGGAATCCCCACCTGATAGCGGTGGAGTATGCTGCGGTTTGGATTAAGGTTGGCTATTTATATTAATGTGGTGATTGGATTCACTGGTGTCCTGTCAGCGCCTTGCGCTATTATTAACAGCGAGTTCTAAATATATTAACGCTGATGCCCGTACGGACCCTTGGGTAGATATTTCAACTCAAATGAATTATTCTGTCGGCGATTTATCTATTTATCCCCCAAAGAAAAGGTTTTCAAATAATATGTCTTTGACGTTACAGAATCTTAATAATATCCGAACCCTGCGCGCCATGGCGCGTGAATTATCCCTGGACGTTCTTGAGGAAATGCTGGAAAAGGTCAGGGTCGTTACTGAAGAGAAACGCAGCGAGCTGACGGAATTAGAGCAGCAGCGTGCTGAGCAACAGGAAAAAATTAATGCTCTGCTGGAGCGGATGAAAGCCGATGGTATTTCCCCGACTGACCTGCTGGGTTCTGAACTGGCGCAGGCGGGTAAGCCAGCGAAAAAGCGTAAGCCGCGTGAAGCAAAATATCGCTTTATTGACCAGAACGGCGAAGAGAAAACGTGGACCGGCCAGGGCCGCACGCCGAAGCCTATCGCCAGCGCGCTGGCAGACGGTAAATCACTGGATGATTTTCTGATCTAACGGATGAGCCGGGCGGAACACGCCGCCCGGCTGACTGTTCAGCAGACGCCGAAATCGCCTTCTTCGGTATAAGGCGCCACGTCGGCGGCTTTCAGCGTATATTTCTCGCCTTGCTCATTGCTGGCCTGAACCGCCACAATGCTGTCACCGTTCACTTCGAGCACTTTCAGTTTCGGGCCGCCTTTACGCGGTTGCACATAATCACCGACAGAAAACATATTACCTCCTCATCGTTTTAGCGATCTTCACCTTAGCCCACGCATGACGCCGGGTACAGCGTATTTCACCGATTACTGCTTATGAGGTACGCCGGTTCCATGGCATCACCTTGAGCAGTCGCGCCATGCCGCAAAAGCCCGTCACACCGGCGAACAGCAGCCCGGCTCCGACAAAACCGCTGAGCAGGAAAAAGCCGCTGGAGACGCTATAGCCCAGCACCACGCCGCAGAGTATCAACAGCCCGGCGGCAATTTGCACCTGACGCATCAGCGGCAGCGGCTGGGATTTGTCTTCAACGGTTGGCAGCCCCGCCTGCTTCCAGCCCTGAATCCCCCCCTCGACCACAAATGCCTCTGCGGGCGCGGCGGCCTGAGCAAGGCGCTCGGCATTCCCCGACGTCCGGGCGCCGGACTGGCAGTGAAAAATCACCGTATCGCCCGCCTGCGCGTTAAGTGCGCCGGGTAAGGTATCCAGCGGCACGGACCGCGCGGCGGGAATATGCTCGCGGGCGTACTCGTCGGCATCACGAATATCAATCAGTTTTGCGCCTTCAGCGACCCGGGCATTGGCCTGACGCGGTGAAAGAAGAGGAAGTGACATGGCGGCTCCTTACGGACAATAAAGGGTTTTCAGGGTGCTGATAAGCTGATGTACCGCATCGTTTTTAATGGAATAGAGAATGCGCTGCGCGTCGCGGGTGCTGTCGATAAGCCCTTCCTCACGCATGCGCGCCAGATGCTGCGACGTGGCGGAAGGACTTAGCCCCGTGGCTCGCGCAAGCTCCCCCGCGCTGGTGCCGGGCGCTCCGCACAGGGTGCAGAGGATCAGCAGCCGACGCGGGTTGCTCATCGCTTTTAAAAGTGTGGCGGCCTGCCCGGCGCTGGCCTGAAGCTGTTCGAGTTCGGTCATGATAGTTTAGTGTTTGCTTAATTAAGTGAATGCTAAACTAATCCGGTGCATTAAACCAGCGTCAAAAGCGTAAAAGAGGGTAAACGCGAGGCCCGGAACTGGTACAGACGAATAAACTGGCTATGCTTACAGCGTTCTCTTTATTATTTTCAATGGATTAGATTGAACGGAGTGTTTATATGGGATTTTGGCGTATTGTTTTTACGATCCTCATACCGCCGCTGGGCGTGCTGTTGGGTAAAGGGTTAGGCTGGGCGTTTATTATCAACATTCTTCTGACGCTGCTGGGCTACTTCCCAGGCCTCATTCACGCGTTTTGGGTACAGAGCAAAAGCTAGGCGCGCCACAGTAAATCGCTATAGATATCGGTCAGCACCCCTGCCGGACCAAACTGCTGCTTGATCCACCGCGTGACCTGGCCGGTTGCGGCATGCTGCGTGGCGAGCAGCATGCGCGAATCCTGACGCGGGTTGTTTATCCGTCGGGTGACCAGCAGCCCCGTGTCTACCGCCTCGCGGACCATGTATTCCGGCAAAAAGCCAATCCCTTCGCCCAGGATCTGACACTGACATTTGGTGTTAAAGTCCGGGACCAGAATCGCCTCCTGCCCGTGCAGCAGCCAGCCAACCTTTTTGTTAATGGTGTGCGCGGTATCTTCCACCATGATGTTGGGATACAGGCGCAGCTGGCTTTCCGCTATTGGTTCCGGGGTGAATGCCAGCGGGTGTTCCGGCGCGATGGCAAACACCCAGCGAATGGCGCCGATCTCTGTGTAATCAATCCCGCCGCCGTCCAGCAGCGTGTCCGGCGCGCCAATCGCGATGTTGGCCTGGTTGTTGATGATGGAGTCCCAGACGCCGTTGTAGACCTCGGTGGTCACGGTGATCTGACAGGTGGGAAACTGCTTTTTCAGCACCTGCAGCAGCCGCGCCGTGTGGCGTGGGGTATACAAAAGCTGGTTGATACAGATGCGCACCCGCGCCTCAATGCCCTGAGAAATGGTATCAATCCCGCGCTTGATGGCGTGAAAGTCGTTCAGCAGGTCGGTGGCCTTACGGTAAAAGTAAAACCCGGACTCGGTCAGCTCGATGCTGCGCGTGCTGCGGACGAACAGCACCACGTCCAGCCCGGTCTCCATGCGCTTAATGGTGTAGCTGATGGCAGATGTCGTCACGCCCAGTTCGGCGGCGGCTTTGCTGAAGCTGCCGAAGCGTGCGGCGGTAGTAAAGGCCAGCAGGTTTTCCTCGGTAAAGATGGAATTCATATCTCACTCCCTTCAGCCATCAGTTTTGAACATATTTTAACAGCGTCGTTACAACGCATTTGAAGCCGATCACAGTTCTGACTCTTTGTCGAAAGCCGCACGCAGTAAGGCTTCGTCAGGCATAAGCATAATGCAGCCAGAAGCGCTAAAAAGCGGAGAAACATAAGAAAAAGGTTGCACAGACGCACGTTTTAACCAGTTTATTGAATTTATCTCAACAATGAATTGACTGTCGATGAATCATTTTTAAGCGGATTCTTTTATCACCAGGCTGTTGCTATTCTCAGGTCAACAGAAATAAAAACATCGGGAGTCTGAATATGTCTGCGAACGAACTCGTTACTGAATTTCTGCTGGCGGCAGAAGAGGGCAATAGCGATGCGCTAAAAGCCTGTCTGGAGAAAGGCGTGGATATTAACGCCACCAATCGACAGAAAAGAACCGCCGTTATTATTGCCAGCCTGAAAAAGCATTATGACTGCGTGGCGTTATTAATTGCCGCCGGGGCGGATATTGATAAACAGGATCAGACCTGCTTTAACCCTTTCCTGATTAGCTGCCTGACCAACGATATCACCCTGCTGCGCCTTGTCCTTCCGGCAAATCCGGATCTCGATCGCCTGACGCGCTTTGGCGGCGTGGGCATTACCCCTGCCAGTGAAAAGGGGCACGTGGAGATCGTGCGCGAGCTGCTGGAAAAAACGGATATCAACGTCAACCACACCAACTTTGTCGGCTGGACGCCGCTGCTGGAAGCGATCGTGCTCAACGACGGCGGCGCAAAGCAGCAGGAGATCGTTAAGCTGCTGCTGGATCACGGCGCGAACCCGCACATGACCGATAAATACGGTAAAACCCCGCTCGAGCTGGCGCGGGAAAAAGGCTTCGATGCAATAGCTGACCTGCTGCTGGCGGCGGGCGCATAACGCATTCGGTCAGCCGCGTCCGGCTGGCCGTTAATTTAAAAAGCATTTTTACCGACGTGCATTTTGCACGACGGCGGCCCCCTTTTATCCGCGTTCAGGAGAAAATAATGCCCACAAAAATCGTCATAAAAAAGAACACCTATTTTGACTCCGTCTCATTAATGTCCGTTTCCACCAAAGCCAATAAATTACCGGGCGTCGAGCAGGCGTTTGTCGCGATGGCGACGGAAATGAACAAAGGCGTATTAAAAAACCTCGGGCTATTAACGCCGGAATTAGCGGAAGCCAAAAACGGCGACCTGATGATCGTAATTAAAGGCGACGCGGCGAATGATGAAACGCTGGCGGCCATCGAAGCGCTGTTCATGCGTAAAGAGAGCGGCGGCACCCATGAAGCGCGCTACGCTACGATTGCCAGCGCCAAAACCCATCGCCCGGAGAGCAACCTCGCGGTGATTTCCGTCAACGGCACCTTCGCCGCCCGCGAAGCGCGCCAGGCGCTGGAAAACGATCTTAACGTGATGCTGTTTTCCGATAACGTGTCGCTCGACGACGAGCTGGCGCTGAAGCAGCTGGCGCATAAGAAAGGGCTGCTGATGATGGGGCCGGACTGCGGCACCGCCATCATCAACGGCGCGGGATTGTGCTTCGCCAACGCGGTGCGCCGCGGACCGATTGGCATCGTCGGCGCATCCGGCACCGGCAGCCAGGAGCTGAGCGTGCGCATTCACGAATTCGGCGGCGGCGTGTCGCAGCTGATCGGCACCGGCGGGCGCGATCTCAGCGAGAAAATCGGCGGCCTGATGATGCTCGACGCCATCGACATGCTGGAAGCCGACGAGGGCACCCAGGTTATCGCGCTGATCTCCAAGCCGCCAGCGCCAGCCGTGGCGGAGAAAGTGCTGGCCCGCGCGCGCGCCTGCCGTAAGCCGGTGGTTGTCTGCTTCCTTGGGCATAGCGAACCGCCCGCCGATGAAGACGGTCTGCAGTTTGCGCGCGGCACCAAAGAGGCGGCCCTGAAGGCGGTCCTGCTCACCGGCATCAATAAAGAGTCCCTCGATCTGCATCCGCTCAACTGGCCGTTGATTGAAGAGGTGCGCGCCCGCCTGACCCCGCAGCAGAAGTACATTCGCGGCCTGTTCTGCGGCGGCACCCTGTGCGACGAGGCGATGTTCGCGGCGCTTGCGAAATTCGACGACGTCTACAGCAACATCCAGCCGGATCCGGCTAAGCGCCTGAGCGACATAAGCGTCAGTAAAGCCCATACCTTCCTCGACTTTGGCGACGACGATTTCACCAACGGCAAGCCGCACCCGATGATCGACCCGACCAATCGCATCAGCCGCCTGCTGCAGGAAGCCCGCGACCCGGAAGTCGGGGTAATTGTGATGGACTTCGTGCTGGGCTTCGGCGCGCACGAGGATCCGGTCGGCGTAATGATCGACGCCATTAAAGAGGCGCAGGCCATCGCGAAGGCCGATAACCGTCCGCTGGAAATTCTCGGCTACGTGCTCGGCACTGACCAGGATCCGCAGTCGCTGGCGCAGCAGTGCCAGCTGCTGACCGACGCAGGCGTCATCTGGGCCAGCAGCAGCACCAACACCGGATTACTGGCACGCGAATTTGTCTGCAAAGGGGAGAAAGCATAATGACGACCTTATTCAACCAGCCGCTGAACGTGATTAACGTCGGCATTGCTATGTTCAGCGACGATCTCAAAAAACAGCACGTTCCCGTCACCCAGCTCGACTGGACGCCGCCGGGGCGGGGCAATATGCAGGTCGTTGAAGCGCTCGATCGGCTGGCGGAAAAACCGCTGGCGGAGAAAATCGCCGCCGCTAACCAAATCGCCCTTGAGCGCATTATTCAGTCTCATCCGGTGCTGGTGGGCTATGACCAGGCCATTAACGTTGTGCCGGGCATGACCCGCACCACCATTCTGCACGCCGGTCCGCCTGTCGCCTGGGAGAACATGTGCGGGGCGATGAAGGGGGCGGTCACCGGGGCGCTGGTGTTTGAAGGGCTGGCGAAAGATCTGGACGATGCGGCAAGGCTCGCCGCCTCGGGAGAAATTACCTTCTCGCCGTGCCACGAGCACGACTGCGTGGGCTCGATGGCGGGCATCACCTCCGCGTCGATGTTTATGCACATCGTGGAGAACAAAACCTACGGCAACCGCGCGTTCACCAACCTCAGCGAGCAGATGGCGAAGATCCTGCGCATGGGCGCCAACGACCAGAGCGTGATCGACCGCCTGAACTGGATGCGCGACGTGCTTGGCCCGATGCTGCGCGACGCGATGAAGATCGTCGGCGAAATCGACCTGCGCCTGATGCTGGCCCAGGCGTTGCATATGGGCGACGAGTGCCACAACCGCAACAACGCGGGCACCACGCTGTTGATCCAGGCGCTGACGCCGGGGCTGATCCAGGCGGGCTATCCGGTGGAGCAGCAGCGCGAGGTGTTCGAGTTCGTCGCCAGCAGCGACTACTTCTCCGGCCCGACGTGGATGGCGATGTGTAAGGCCGCGCTGGACGCCGCTCACGGCATTGAGTACAGCACCATCGTCACCACCATGGCGCGTAACGGATACGAGTTCGGCCTGCGCGTTTCCGGCCTGCCGGGGCAGTGGTTCACCGGCCCGGCGCAGCAGGTAATTGGCCCGATGTTCGCGGGCTATAAGCCGGAAGACTCCGGGCTGGACATCGGCGACAGCGCCATCACCGAAACCTACGGCATTGGCGGCTTTGCGATGGCGACGGCCCCGGCAATCGTTGCGCTGGTGGGCGGCACGGTGGAGGAAGCCATCGACTTTTCCCGCCAGATGCGCGAAATCACCCTCGGCGAAAACCCGAACGTCACCATTCCGCTGCTCTCGTTTATGGGCATTCCGACCGCTATCGACATCACCAAAGTCGCGGGCAGCGGCATTCTGCCGGTGATTAACACCGCCATTGCCCATAAAGACGCGGGCATCGGCATGATTGGGGCGGGCATCGTTCACCCGCCGTTTAGCTGTTTTGAAAAGGCGCTGTTGACCTTCCGCGATCGCTACTTTTTATAAGGCATGCATCCATGAAAAACATGAAGCTGGAGTGGAAAAGAGGTGACTGGGCGGCGTATTTCGGGTTGATGACCAATAACCTGACCAATTTGCTGACCATGATGGGGCTGCTCATTTTTGTCGTCGGCATCCCGAAGGAGATTGTTTATGGACGCATCGCGCCGGCCTTCGGGCTGGCGGTGCTGGTCGCGAGTATTTGCTACGCCTGGTTCGGCATGCAGATGGCGCGCGCCACCGGGCGTACGGACGTGACCGCGCTGCCGTCCGGCCCGAGCGCGCCGTCGATTTTTACCGTGACTTTCCTGGTGCTGATGCCGGTTTATCAGCAGACCGGCGATGCGGACTTCGCGATCCAGATTGGCCTGGTGTGGTGCTTCGTGGAGGCGATGATCCTCGCGGGCGGTTCGTTCCTGGGGGAAACCATCCGCAAGATGATCCCGCGCACCGTGCTGCTGTCGTGCCTCTCCGGTTTGGGCCTGCTGCTGCTGGCGATGAACCCGATGCTGCAGGCGTTCGAAGCGCCGACCGTGTCGTTTATCGTGCTGCTGCTGATCTTCATCAACTGGTTCGGTAAAAAGCCGATTTTCGCCCGTATCCCGACCGGTCTGCTGCTGTTGATTGCCGGTACGGCACTGGCGTGGATCTCCGGCCTGCAAAGCCCGGAAGCGATTAAAGCGTCCATGTCATCCTTCGGCTTTAACCCGCCGGAAGTGCACGTGGACAGCTTCATGCAGGGCCTGCCGCACGCGCTGCCGTATCTGGCCTCTGCCGTGCCGCTGGGGCTGGCGAACTACATCTTTGACCTGGAGAACATCGAAAGCGCCCACGCGGCGGGAGATGCGTACCCGACGCGTAAGGTGATGCTGGCGAACGGTCTGGCGTCGATGCTCGGCTGCCTGATGGGGAATCCGTTCCCGGTGACCGTCTACGTCGGCCATCCTGGCTGGAAAGCGATGGGCGCGAGCATCGGCTATACGCTGGCCTCCGGCGTGACTATGTTCATCGTGCCGCTGTTCGGGCTGGGGGCGTTTATGCTCGCCATCATTCCGATGACCGCCATCGTGCCGATTCTGGTGTTTATCGGTGTTGTTACCGCCAACCAGGTGGTAAGGGAAACGCCCAAAGTGGAGGTGCCGGTGATCTTCATCTGCCTGTTCCCGTGGATCGCCAACTGGGCGCTGACGATGATGAACAGCGTGATGGGGGCGGCGGGCACCAGCGCGGCGAAGATCGGCACCGACGTGCTGCACAGCAAAGGAATTTACTACGAAGGCCTGGTGCATCTCGGCAACGGCGCGCCGCTCGCCAGCATGCTGTGGGGCTGTATCGCCATTTTCGCCATCATCAACAAGCCGCTGCGCGGAGCCGTTGCGGCCGCCGTCGGGGCGCTGCTGGCGCTGTTTGGCGTGATCCATGCCCCGGTGGTGGGCTTTGCCGAGGGCAGTTCGCTGATGTTCGTCACCGCGTATCTGATGATGGGCGGCATGTTTGTGGTGAAGCATGTGCTGGATTTCTCTGTTACTCCCCCTCTCCCTGTGGGAGAGGGCCGGGGTGAGGGCACCAGAACGCACCTTCTAAAGGACACAAAATGAAAGAGCTTATGGTCGTCGCCATCGGCGGCAACAGCATTATCAAAGACAACGCCAGCCAGTCGATTGAACACCAGGCGCAGGCGGTGAAAGCGGTGGCAGAGTCGGTGCTGGAAATGCTGGCATCCGACTATGACATCGTGCTCACCCACGGCAACGGCCCCCAGGTGGGGCTGGATCTGCGCCGCGCCGAAATCGCCCACGAGCGGGAAGGGCTGCCGCTAACCCCGCTGGCAAACTGCGTGGCGGACACCCAGGGCGGGATTGGCTACCTGATCCAGCAGGCGCTCAACAACCGCCTGGCCGCGCGCGGGGAGCAAAAAGCGGTCACGGTCGTTACGCAGGTGGAGGTGGATAAAAACGATCCGGGCTTTACTCACCCTACCAAACCTATCGGTGCGTTCTTCACCGAGGCGCAGCGCGACGAGCTGCAGCAGGCACACCCGGACTGGCATTTTGTCGAGGATTCAGGCCGTGGCTACCGTCGCGTGGTGGCCTCACCGCAGCCGCTGCGCATCGTTGAGGCCGACGCCATCAAAACGCTGACGCAAAAAGGCTTTGTGGTGATCGGCGCGGGCGGCGGGGGGATCCCCGTGATTCGCAGCGAGCAGGGCGACTACCAGAGCGTCGATGCGGTGATTGATAAAGATCTCTCTACCGCGCTGCTGGCACGCGAGATCGGTGCCGACGTGCTGGCGATCACCACCGGCGTGGAGAAGGTGTGCATCAACTTCGGCAAGCCGAACCAGCAGGCGCTGGACACCGTCAGCGTGGCGCAGATGACGCGCTACAGGGATGAGGGCCACTTCCCGGCGGGCAGCATGCTCCCCAAAATCGTCGCCTCGCTGGAATTTTTACACCACGGCGGCAGGCGCGTGATTATCACCTCGCCGGACAGCCTGCCCGCGGCGCTGCGCGGGGAAACCGGCACCCATATTGTTAATGAAGGAAGATAAGATGAGTGAAAACAAAAGCCGCCGCGAATTTATCAGCCACAGCGGCAAAATGGTCACCGCCTGCGCGCTGTTTGGCGCCACCGGATCCGTCGCGTATGCTGCTGACTCCGCGAAGCCAACCTGCGAGACGGGCAAACCGATGAGCATCACCGCGAAACATTACTATCTGGACAACGTGCTGCTCGAAGCCGGGTTTAACGTCGACGGCGGCGTGGCGACGAGCACCCGCACCGAGCTGAAAACGCTGGAGATTAAAGACGGGAAGATCGTCGCCCTGCGCGATAACAAGCGCCACGCCGACGCCACGCTGCCGCACTACGATGCGGGCGGCAAGCTGATGCTCCCGGCGATGCGCGACATGCACATTCACCTGGATAAAACCTTTTACGGCGGTCCGTGGCGCTCCCTGAACCGCCCCGCGGGCACGACGATTCAGGACATGATCCGCCTTGAGCAGAAGCTGCTGCCGGAGCTACAGCCCTACACCCAGGAGCGCGCGGAAAAGCTGATCGATCTGATCCAGTCGAAAGGCTCCACCATCGCCCGCAGCCACTGCAATATCGAGCCGACCTCCGGCCTGAAGAATCTGGAAAACCTGCAGGCGGTTTTATCGCGCCGTAAGCCCGGCTTTGACTGCGAAATCGTCGCTTTTCCGCAGCACGGGCTGCTGCTGTCAAACTCAGAAAAACTGATGCGCGAGGCGATGCAGGCCGGGGCGCACTACGTGGGCGGGCTGGATCCTACCAACGTCGACGGCGCGATGGAGAAATCCCTCGACACCATGTTCCAGATTGCGCTGGACTACGACAAAGGGGTGGATATCCACCTGCACGAAACCAGCCCGGCGGGCGTGGCGGCGGTGAACTATATGGTGGAAACCGTGGAGAAAACGCCGGAGCTGAAGGGCAAGCTGACCATCAGCCACGCCTTCGCTCTGGCGACGCTCAACGAGCAGCAGGTAGATGAGATCGCCACCCGCATGGCGGCGCAGCAGGTGACCATCGCCTCCACCGTGCCGATTGGCACCTTGCATATGCCGCTGAAGCAGCTGCGTGAGAAGGGCGTGTTCGTGATGACGGGGACCGACAGCGTGATCGATCACTGGTCGCCGTACGGTCTGGGGGACATGCTGGAGAAAGCGAATCTTTACGCTCAGCTCTACATCCGCCCGAACGAGCAGACGCTCTCCCGCGCGCTCGGTATCGCCACCGGCGACGTGCTGCCGCTGAACGACAAAGGCGAGCGCGTGTGGCCGAAAGCGCAGGACGACGCCAGCTTTGTGCTGGTGGAGCCTCCTGCTCCGCCGAGGCCGTGGCGCGCATTTCAC
The DNA here is from genome assembly GCF_034427535.1 of Enterobacter sp. A103. NCBI lineage: Bacteria > Pseudomonadati > Pseudomonadota > Gammaproteobacteria > Enterobacterales > Enterobacteriaceae > Enterobacter > Enterobacter sp. A103. The sequence continues at coordinate 86,669 of NZ_JAXQPQ010000007.1, read as the reverse complement.
CTCGCACCGCGACGTTCCATAAGGGCAACCTTGTCTGGGGCTCGCTGGGTTGACGTGCATTTCTCCCTCTCCCTGTGGGAGAGGGGGATGAAGGTATCAGGCCGCAGGCAATGCCGTATACTGGCAGGCACATTCTCAAAGAGGAATCTGCCATGGCACAAAATATCTACGACAATCCGGCGTTTTTTGAAGGCTACGCCCGGCTTCCACGCTCGGTGCAGGGTCTGGACGGCGCGCCGGAGTGGCCCGCGCTAAAAAGTATGCTGCCGGATTTAACCGGCAAATCGGTTGTCGATCTCGGCTGCGGCTACGGCTGGTTCTGCCGCGCGGCCCGCGAGCTGGGCGCTGCTGACGTCACGGGGGTCGATATCTCAGAAAAGATGCTCGCCCGCGCGGCGGAGCTTACCGCTGACCCACAGATTCACTATCAGCGTAGCGATCTGGAATCTCTTAAGCTTAACGAGAATAGCCTCGATCTGGTCTACAGCTCGCTGGCGCTGCACTACCTGCCGGAACTGGATACGTTATTCGCCAGGGTTCAGCGCGCGCTCAAGCCCGGCGGCAGCCTGGTGTTCTCAATGGAGCACCCGATCTACACCTGCGCCACCCGTCAGGGCTGGCTGACCGACGATAACGGCGAGCGGTTCTGGGGCGTGAACCATTATCAGGATGAAGGCAAACGCGTCAGCAACTGGCTGGCGGACGGGGTGGTTAAATACCACCGCACGCTCGGCACCACGCTTAACGCGCTGATCGGGGCCGGATTAACGATAAACGACGTCAACGAGTGGGGGCCAGCGCAGGCGCAGATTGACGCCTGGCCCGCGCTGGCCGAAGAGGCGGAGCGCCCGATGCTGGTGCTGATCGCCGCCCGTAAGGCTCAGTAACCCACCCTATACACCCGCCCGCTCTGCACGCCTTCCACGCTGCGGCGATAGGCCTGCGCCACGGTCGCGGCGGGAACGCTCTCAAAGCCCGGGAAGAAGCCGTCGTAGGTTTCGACGGATTCGGTGAGTACCGTCGGGCTAATCAGGTTGATGCGGATCCCGCGCGGCAGCTCGCAGGCTGCGGCGCGGACAAACCCTTCCAGCGCCGCATTCACCGTGGTGGCATTCACGCCCTGGGCAATCGGCTCGTGCGCCACGATGCCGCTTATCAGCGTAATAGAGCCGCCTTCGTTCAGATAATGCTGGCCGGTCAGCGCCAGGCGCACCTGCCCGAGCAGCTTGTCCTGCAGGCCCTGGTTGAAGTCGCTGTCCTTCATGGTCGCGAGCGGGCCAAAGTAAAGGCCACCGCTGGCGGAGACAATCGCATCCACCGGGCCGATTTTCTCAAACAGCGCCTGGACGCTCGCCTGCGAGGTGATATCCACCTGCTCGTCGCCCTGCGTGCGGCCGACGCGGATGACCTCGTGGCGACGACTCAGCTCTTCCGTTACCGCACGACCGACCGTACCGCTGGCACCAATAATGACGATTTTCATAGCTGACTCCTTATGTTGTGAACCCCCATTCTTTAATAAATAAAAATGGAGATAAACTGGGCTAAAGTTAGAAGATTGCTAACCAGGGGTTTGGAATATGGATAAGCTTCGCAGCATGGAGACCTTTATTGCCGTGGTTGAAAGCGGCAGCTTTACCGGCGCGGCGGCACGGCTGGAGATGTCGGCGGTAATGGTGGGGAAATACGTTGCGCTGCTGGAATCACAGCTCGGTACCCGCCTGCTGGAGCGTAACACGCGGCGCCAGAGCCTGACCGACGCCGGGCGGGTCTATTTCGACGAGGCGAAGCGGGTGCTGGAGCAGGTCGCGATCGCCGAAAGCGCCGTGGAGCGCCTGCGCGCCGCGCCGTCCGGCACCCTGCGCGTGACGGCGCCCACCTCGTTTGGCGGCAGCGCGATCGCGCCGATTACGGCCTCTTTTTTACAACGCTACCCGGAGGTGCGCATCGAGCTGGATCTCACCAACCGGATGGTGGATCTGGTGGAGGAGGGTATCGATCTGGCCCTTCGTATTGGCGACATTCACAACGACGATCTGGTGGCGAAATACCTCTGCCCTTACCGGATGGTGATCTGCGCCGCGCCGGACTACCTTGCGCACTACGGTACGCCGCAAACCCCTGCCGATCTGGTGGATCATCTCTGCCTGTCCCACAGCGTGTGGACCGCGCGCAACGAGTGGCGGCTGCCGGGCGTTGAGGGCGAAGTGCGCTGGAAGCGGGACGCGGTCTTAAGATGCAACGACGGCTACGGGCTGCGGATGGCCGCGAGAGCCGGGGCTGGACTGCTGCTGCAGCCGGAGGTTCTGGTGGCGGAAGATCTGGAAAGCGGCAGGCTGGTGCGGGTGCTGGAGGCGTATATTCCGGCGCCGAGACCCGTGCATTTGCTGTGGCGTCAGGATTTACGACCTCTCCCTAAGCTAACGGAATTTATCGCCCATATTCTGCTAAGATTGGGCACACTATAAAAAAAGAAGGTATGCAAAGAATGTCTGTGAATAAACTCGCCAGCAGCGCGCAGGGCCTGCAATCATCTGCCATCCGTGAATTATTAAAACATAGCAAAATGGCCGGCGTCATTTCGCTGGGTGGGGGTATTCCTAACCCGGCCTTGTTCGATCACGAAGGGCTGAAAATTGCCGCTGATGCCGTATTATCACAGCATTTTGGTGAGGCCTTTCAGTACGGTCTGACCGAAGGCGTACCGGGGCTGCGGGAAGAAATTCAGCGCATCTGCGAAGGGCGCGGGATCCGCTGCAAGGCGGATGATGTGGTCGTGACCTCCGGTTCACAGCAGTCCCTCGACGTGCTGGCGCGTGCATTAATTAACCCGGGCGATACCGTTGTGGTTGAGCGTCCAACCTATCTTGCTGCGCTGCAGGTATTTGGCCTGGCGCAGGCGAATTTTGAATCCGTTGGCACCGACGGCGACGGCATGAAGGTCGACGAGCTTGAAGCGCTGGCGGCAAATAAAACCATCAAAGCGGTCTATATTGTTCCGACGTTTGGCAACCCTGGCGGGGTAACCCTTTCTGAGGCGCGTCGCAAACAGCTGGTGGAATTATCGAAGCGCTATGACTTCGTCATTATTGAAGACGATCCGTACAGCGAAATTAATTATACCGATGAAGTTTTCCGCCCGTTAATTGCCCATGCCAAAGATATCGGCAACGAAGAGAACGTGGTGTATACCTCGACTTTCTCCAAAATTCTCGCTCCAGGGACCCGCGTGGGCTGGGTGCTGGTGCCGGAATGGCTGAAGCGCGCAGTAGTCAACCTCAAGCAAACCACCGACCTGCACACCAGCACGCTGTCGCAGCTGATGACGTATGAATACCTGAAAACCGGTCGCCTGCCCGATCAGATTAAAACGATCCGCGAAGCCTATCGCCAGAAATACCAGACGTTCGCAACCGAGCTGGAGGCCGAGCTGGGCGATGTGATGTCGTTCCACAAGCCGAAGGGCGGCATGTTCCTGTGGGCGAATATGAAAAATGGTAGTAATACCACCCGCTGGCTGGAAAAAACGTTAAGTAACGGCGTAGTATTTGTGCCGGGCGAATTTTTCTACTGCAATGAGCCAGACCATTCAACGCTGCGTATGTCGTTTGTCACGCCAACGGATGAAGAGCTGAAGGAAGCGGTTCAACGCCTGAAAAAATCGCTGTAAAAGACCTGCGCATAATGGTTTTCCTGCCGTTATGCGCAATACGCGTTCAGGCGGCACGGGCCGCGATCGTCCATGGAGATCTCCATGTTTGAATTTCTGTTCGGTGTCGTTACGCACACGCCCGCCTGGGTGTGGGTGCTGTTTATCTTCCTTATCTCTCGCGGCATTAAAGCCCGCAGGCCCGCCACCGTCACGCTGGAGAGGCTTGCCATCATTCCGGCAATATTTCTAATCTGGGATATCTACGATCTGGTGGTCTACCGCACCCTGACGCCCGGAACTGTCGCATTGTGGACGGCGGGGATCCTCGCCGGGGCCGCGCTGGGGTATATCCTGATTAAGCAGGCGGTTATCACCCGCGCAGATGCGCCGCGCAGCCTTTACCGCCAGGCAGACTACACCGCGCTGCCGTTTATGATGCTGGCGTTCGGCGTGAAGTATGTGCTGGGCGTGATGAGCGCGGTCTCTCCCCAGACGATGCAGCAGCCCGCCATGAGCGCGCTGGCGATCGTCTCCGGCGGCGTGTTTGCCGGCGTGTTTCTCGGGAAATTTGCGCGTTACGTTGGGGTGTATAACAGTGCCGCACCGCGCCCGGCGGAGTAAGGTTATTCTGTCGCGTGTGCCAGCGTGCGATCTGCAGCATCGCCGCTGAGTGCTCGCGTGACTTCATGGATCCGCCAGATTTTCCCTTCACGCAGCGCGGCAAACAGGTAAACCTCGATCTCTGCCTGACGACCATCAGGATACGTGACCGTCACGATATGCCGGTCAGCCAGAAGTTCGTCATGGCAGGCTATCTCCACCACGGTAAAGGCGATTGCGCGGATCTGTGAGCTTACGTGGCTCAGATGCTGGACAAAACCCCGGTAGTCAAGCGCGTGACCGTCCGCAAACTGCTGGTAATCGGGCGTAAATACCTCTGCCGGATCGATATCGCCGTTGAATAAGCGGGTTAACAGGCAGGCCATCTTTTCGCGCTGCGCGGCGTTGTCGATGTGGGCTATCAGGGACGTGATAATGCTCATGCGGGCTCCTTATGTGGTTGAATCACCATTATCCTTGACAGCCGAAGTCGCAGTTTCTCTAATATGCCGAAGAATAACGATTTTCGGTCAAAATAATATGGTCAGTGTTGAAACGCTCCTTCATCCCGGCGGGTACCGAACGCCCCGGCACAGTCATCGCACCGGCCAGCTGTGGCGCATTGCAACGGGGCTGCTGGTCATTGAGACGCAGCAGACGCGATCGGTCGTACCGGCAAAACACATCGGCTGGATCCCTCCGGATCGGCAGCACGCCGCTTTTTCCGAAAGTGCGGTAGAAGGCTGCGCTATCTTTCTTGACCCCGCCGTGTGCGCAATGCTTCCCGATGCGCCCGCGCTGTTCGAGCCCGACGATCTCACCCATGCACTGTTTTCCCGTTTATGCGATGCAGAGAGCGAGTACGATCCGCGAAAGCTTGCTTTGCTGCTGGATGAGCTTGCCCTGACGCCCCAGGCTCGCTTTTCTCTGCCCGTGCCGACGGATCCGCGTCTGAAGAACGTGGTCAGCCATTTGCTGCAGTTTGTCGATGATAACCAGACGGTCGAGAGCCATGCTATTCATGCTGGGATGAGCGTGCGTACGTTCAACCGTCGGTTTAGCGCCCAGACCGGAATGAATTTTGTTAACTGGCGGCAGCTGGCTCGCGTCATGCGGGCAATGGAGTGGCTGGCGGCGGGGAAGCCGGTAGGGTGGATTGCGCTGTCCTGCGGCTACAGCAGCGTCAGCGCATTTATTGAGGTTTTCAGAGCATGGACAGGTAAAACGCCGGGGCAGTGGGTGATTAAAGAAGGCCCTTTTGGGCGAAGGTAATGCGCGTGGCTGCGTTGAGATCCAGCTCTTTTAACGACTCCGGATTAACCCAGGCGATCTCCTGAAACTCTTCATTAAACGTGACTTCCCGGTTGGCGCTGATGCAGTCGAAGATCAGATAGATCATGTAAATCTCCTCAGGGGTGCCATCGGCGTAGGTTTTCACCCTGATGTCATCGCGAAAAGCCCATGGCGTAACCGAGACAATCTCCAGCGCTTCGCCCAGCTCTTCGCGGATCTCACGGCGCAACGCCTGTTCCATGGTTTCGCCCGGCTCCATTCCACCGCCGGAGAGAGCCCACTGGCCGGGGAACACGCCGCGATCGTCGGCCATTTTACACAGGAGGTAGGCACCGTCATTCTGGATGATGGGGCAGACAATGGTTCGTTGGCGCATGATTTCTTCCTGAAAAAGTATTGATAGGTGAAGTGTTTACCGAATCAGGCTACATCCGGCTGGCCAGATTTTCGCTTAGCCATGACGTCCGCAACGGTCTTTATACGGCTTAGCTCCTCCTGCGTCCTGGGGTTGGATTGCGCTTCCCAGATATCGACGTTCAGCTGTAAGTTAAGCCAAAATTCAATCGTGGTATCAAAGGCTTTTGCCAGTTTGATCGCCATATCGGCAGTCAGCTTGCGATTGTTATTGACCAGCGCGCTGATGGTGTTGCGGTGAACATTGAGCATCTCCGCCAGATCGCTGATTTTCAGATTGAGCGGTTCAAGATACTCATACTGCAACACGTCGCCCGGCGTGGTGGGTATGCGGAGTGCCTGTTGAAGTGTCATAGGTGATGCCTCACTTGTGTTGCGTGTACTTGTGTGGAGAGAGGTAGAGATCTTCTGCTTTACCCTCTGTCCAGCGAAATACGAGCCTGTATTGCCTGTTTACCCGGATTGAGGAATATCCCTTCAGCGGAGGATTCAATGCTTCATACATATTGCCCGGTGGCGATCGCAAATCCCTGTGCGAGGTTGCTGCCCTGATGATATCGAGCTTTCTCGCAAGCGCTGTTTCCAGATTTGCAGGAATAACATTGCTCGATCTGCCGTAAAGAAAAAAATCCTCAAGCCATTGATCCCGAAAATAACTAATCATAATGGTGCTGAGCTCCAGTCCTTGAAGCTGATTGAATAGTAATGCACTCCTGCACAGTGCGCAAGTGCGTTTTTGTCTGCGGTTAATATTACCTTGGCGATGGCTGAAGGGAAGTGGGATGCATGACTAAAGATTAATATTTCGAGGTAGGTTCCAGTTCTGACGTGCGGTTAAATACCCGGCGGCGCTGCGCTTGCAAGGGCCTCCGGGTATGTAGGCCGGGTAAGGCGGAGCCGCCACCCGGCGATTGACTATCGCTCCCTCAGCGCCTCTTTCGCCCGGTTAAACGGCTTGATCAGATAATCCAGCACCGTTTTCTCGCCGGTCTTAATATCTACCGTCGCAATCATCCCCGGCACAATCGAGAAGTGCCTGCCCGCCTTATTCACCAGGTAATCCTGGCTGGTGCGGATAAACACCCGGTAATAGAACACCTCCGGCTTGGCCTCGTCCTGGATGGTGTCCGGAGAGATCGTTTCGACGACCCCGTGCAGGCCGCCGTAAATGGCGTAATCGTAGGCGGTGATTTTAACCAGCGCCTCCTGGTTCGGGTGGATAAAGGCGATATCGCGCGGCGACAGGCGGGTTTCGATCAGCAGGTGATCGTCTACCGGCACAATCTCCATCAGCTCGCCGTTGGGCGGGATCACGCCGCCTATGGTGGTGACCTTGATGTTTTTCACGATCCCGCGCACCGGGGATTTTACCGTCAGACGGGTGACGGAATCCTGGCGGCCTTTGAGGATCGCCGAAACCATATCCACCTCGGCGTTGGCCTTGGATAACGCCTCGCGCGCCTGAACGTAATACTGCGAGCGTACGTCGGTGAGCTTCAGCTCCAGATCGCTTTTTTGCCGCTGCAGGCGCAGCACCTCCACGTGGCTGGCGGCGCCGGTTTTGACCAGCCGCTGGGTGATCGCCAGCTCCTTATTGGCGAGATCTAACGCGGCGCGCAGCTCCCGCTGGGTATCCTCCAGCTGCGCGCGGCGGGAGTTGTAGAGGCGCGTTTCGTCAGCAATCAGATCCGGCCACTTTGCCAGCGAAGGGGGGAACTTCAGCGGGAGATCGTTCACCTCGGCGTACAGGCGGGCGCTGGAGGCCAGTGAAGCCCGGTAGCGCGCCGCGCTTTCGCCGACGTTCGATTCGGAACGCGTCGGATCGAGCCGCGCCAGCACCTGCCCGGCCTGCACCTGATCGCCCTCGTGGACGTTCAGCTCGGTGAGGATCCCGCCGTCGAGAGACTGCAAGACCTGCTCGCGCGAGCTGGGGATCACTTTACCCGAGCCGGTTGATACCTCATCCAGCACGCCAAACCACGCCCAGACGCCCAGCACCACAAACATCAGCAGCGAGAAGATCACGATCCGACGCGCGCCGGTGTAGCCGCTTTCGGAGTCGAGGGCGTTATCCAGATCGTCCATTGCCGCCACGTCACGCTGACTGATTTTCATTTTTCCACTCCCGTCCGGTTGCTGCCTGCTGCTGTTGCTGCTGCATACGGCTGTTGTTCAGCGCCTGGGCCTTTGGTGCGTCCATCACCAGCATCCCCTCTTTCAACACCACGACGCGCTCCACCAGTTCCAGCACCGGCACGCGATGCGTGGCGACAATCAGGGTGCGATGCCCGAGCCAGTCGCCCAGACGCTGGATGAATTCCCGCTCGGTGTGCTCGTCCAGCGAGGCGGTGGGTTCATCCATCAGCACAATATTCGGATCGCGCAGCAGCATTCGCGCCAGCAGAATCGACTGGCGTTGCCCGCCGGATAATCCCACGCCGTTTTCCATGATCGGGTAGTCCAGCCCCTTGGGCAGCTTCTGCACGAAGCCTGCCGCGCCGGTCAGCTCCAGCGCCTCGAAAATCTCTTCGTCGGTGGCGCGCGGCATGCCGAGGGTGATGTTTTCGCGCAGGGTGCCGTAAAACAGACGGGCGTTCTGGGTCATAAAGCCGACGTTGCGCCGGACGTCGGCGACGTCGAGATGCGGCAGGCTGAAGTTATCAAGCCGAAGCTCGCCGGCCGCCAGATCCATTCCGCCCGCCATGGCCTGCAGCAGGGTCGATTTGCCCGCGCCGTTGCGCCCGAGGATCGCCACTTTCTCACCCGGTCTGATCTCCAGCCGGTTAATGCGCAGCGCCATGCGCGGATCGTCCGGCTGATAGCGAAACTGCGCCTGCTCGAAGAGGTAATGACCGCGCAGCACGTCCTGGCGGATCGGCGTCTCCTCGCGCTGGTTTTCGGTGGGAAGCTGCATGATGCTGTCCAGCCCCTCTTTTGCCGCTTTGACCTGCTGCCAGCGCGCCAGCACGCCGCACAGCGTCGCCATCGGGGCGATCATGCGGGAGGCCAGCATCGACGCGGCGACCACCGAACCGGTGGTGAGGGTGCCGTCGATCACCATCGGGGCGCCGACCACAATCACCCCGGCGTAGACCAGGCTCTGAATGGTCATCCCCCAGCTGATCAGGTTCTGCGTCAGCTCGCGGGTGCGCAGGCCGGATTCGGCGGTGATCTGGATATAGCTGTTCCACTGCTGCAAAAAGCGGTTTTCCGCCTGCATCAGCTTGATGTCTTCCAGCCCCTGCACGCTCTCCACCAGCACCGCGTTGCGCAGGGTCGATTCATGGGCCGACTGCTTTGCCAGCTCCGCCAGCTTCTTCTGCAGCAGCAGGCCGGGCAGGACCATGATCACCGCCGCGACCGGGGCGATCCATGCCAGCTGCGGGGCGATGATCGCCAGCACCACCACGAACAGGAGAAAGAAGGGCAGGTCGACAATGGTCGAGATGGTGGACGAGGTCACCATCTCGCGGATCTGCTCCAGCTCGCGCAGCTGAGAGATAAAGCTGCCGGTGGAGCGGGGGATCGCGCTGTTGCGCAGCCGCAGCGCGTGGCCGAAGACGCGATCCGAAACGCGCATGTCCGAGCGCTTGCCGAGCAGATCCATAATGTGCCCGCGCGCCACGCGCAGCACAAAGCCAAACAGGGTGGCAATCAGCACCCCGATGGTCAGGACGTAAAGCGTCGGGTAGGACTGCGCGGGGATCACCCGGTCGTACACCTGCATGGAAAAGACGATCCCGGAGAGCGACAGCACGTTAATAAAGAGGGCGGCCAGCATGACCCAGCTGTAGGGACGCAGGTCGCGCATCACCAGCCGGTAGAGCCAGTCAGGGCGGTATTTTGAGATATAGGCATCCACGCGGCTGTCCTTCAGCGCGGCGAGTGGACGCAGGGCAATGACGTGGCGGATAGCGGGCAGCATCGCCGTCATCGACAGCCGGTTGGTGTAGGTGTCATCGTCGAAAAAGCTGACCTCCAGCGTATCGTCCCCGTCGAAATGCTCGATCACGCCGATCCTGCCGTCATTCATCGCCACCACCACCGGCAGACGCCAGCTGTTGATCGCCTGCCGATCGTCGGTAAGAAGCTGAAACGACATCCCCGCTTCGCGGGCCAGCTGGGTGAGGGCGGGAACCATCGGTTTGCCTTTCAGCCACGGCGCGCCTGCGATCAGCGCGCCGGGGGAGCAGGCGACGCGGTAGCGCGTGGCGACAAAGCCAAAGGCCTGCGCCCACTGCGCCAGCGCCTCATCCGTCATCGTTTCGCCCTGCGGGATTTCGCGTTGCTTCATGGCTGGATCTCCACGGTCTGGATGGTGCGGTTATCAAGATCGAACGCATGACGCAGCTGCCCGGTGTTATACAGGCAGTTGAGCTGCAGCTGGTGCAACTGACCGAGGGTCTGCTGCTGGGTGAAGCGCGCCTGATAGACCTCCTGCTCGGCGTTGAGCACGTCGAGCAGCGGGCGCGAGCCGAGATCGAGATACTGCTGCTGGTACAGTTCGCGGGTGCGGGCGCTGAGGGCTTCCTGGCGGCCCTGGATTTGCAACGTGCTTTGCAGGCTCATCACCTGGCTGCGTGCTTCCAGCAGTTTCTGGCGGACATCAAGGCGCGTACGCTGAACGGTGGACTGCGCCGCCTCCACCGCGTGTCCGGCAGCGTTACGCCGGGCGGTGAGGCCGCCGCCCTGGTAGAGCGGCATCTGCACTTTCACCCATGCGGAATACTGGGTGCGATCCCGGGTTTCGCTCCCCGCATAGCGATCGTTCATGTAGTGACGCACCTCCGGCTCGAGCGAGACGGTGGGCGTCATCTGCGCGTCGGCGTAGTCGAGGTTAGCCTGGGCGACGTTAGCCTGCGCCCAGGCGGCAAGTACCGCGGGCACCAGACGGTCATCCGGCTCGGCAATGTCGCAGCTCCGGCCCAGCTTTTGCGGAAAGTCATTGCTGATTGCGTTCAGGCTGTTCCAGCCGAGAAAGCTCATCAGCGTGGCGCGGGCGCTGTCCAGGCTGGCCTGGTACTGCATCAGCTGGGCGCGGGCGCCTTCGATACGGGCATCGGTCTGCACCACGTCAGAGAGCGACGTGGCCCCTTCGTCGTTACGCTGGCGGGTCAGCGTGCCAATCGAGGAGAGGGCGTCGAGCTGCTCTTTAGCGGTCTCGACCATCTGCTGCCAGGTTTGCACCTGCACCATGGCGATGGCGGTATCGTGGGCGATAGTGTCGATACTCACCAGCACGTTGGCCTGCTGCTGGGCAACGCCCGCGCTCTCGGCCCGCACCTGGCTGTCCACTTTGCCAAAGTCGTAGAGCATCTGTGAGAGAGAGAGCACCAGCGACGGGGTAAAGCCGTTCTGGTCGCCGTCATGGGAATAGCCGTTGTCCACGCCGGCATTAATCTGCGGATAGTATTTTGATTTAGCGACGTCCACCTCTTCGCTCTGCTGGTAGAGTTTCCCCACGGCTTCGCTGATGGCCGGGTGCCAGGTGACGGCGCGGTTGACGGCATCGCCAAGCTGCAGCGAACCGGGGGCGGCTTTGCCAGCCGCAGGTGCGACGCGGCCATTGAGCGAGGGGAGTTCCTGCGTTTCGCGAAGCTGTCCGGTATTGATGATTGCCGCCGGGTTCGCGCAAAGAGCGGGCACAGATATCAGGCAGCACGAGAGCCACCAGTGAGGCATCTTCATTCCCATGTCATGTCCCTATTAAAAAGAGTATGTCTTTATTATTTATGCCCGGGCGCTGTGCGCCCGGGTCATCTCTTGCAGGTGCTATCAGGTAATGATGTGTTGCTGGTTAACAAGCTCGTCGTAGGTAGTCTGAACGCCATCAAGCGTAACGAGCGTGGTATTAGTGTAGGTGCCTCCCGCACCGTCACGGTCGATGGAGATCACGGTATTGCCATTACTATTAGTGACATGGAGATAATTCCCCAGCGTCGCGGCGCTACCGTTCCAGCCCACCAGCAGATCGCCGATGTCGATTTTGTCCCCCTGCGCCAGCGAGAAGCCGGTCCAGTGATCGCCCGCGGTGCTGCTGACGTTACCCGCCGTGGCATTCCCCACGGTACTGTTCAGCACCTGGTAAATCAGCGTATCGCCGTAGGCCGTACCGGTGATGGCGTCGTTATGTTCCGAACTGATGAACTGCGGCGCCATATTGATGGTCAGCGTGGCGCTGTCCGTTCTCCCGGTGGAGTCGGTCAGGGTGTAGTTGAAGGTCTCCTTCGACGTCATGGATGAGAGCGATACCCCGCTGTTGAGGGTATAGGTGTAATGGCCGTCAGCGCCGATCGCCAGGACGCCGTAATGGCCGGTGATGTTCACCGTTGCGCTGCCGGTATACGGATCCAGCGTGGTGGTCACGCCGTTGTACCCGGTCACGCTCAGACGGGTATCCACCGAGTGGAGCTGATCCAGCACGCCGCCAGAATCGGTACCGTCAAAGATATTGCCGTTGACGGTGTGGCTGCCGGTGACGTCGAAATCACTCAGCGAGTAGGTGGTGCCGTTCACGCTTGGCGTGATGGTGATGTTCCCCACGCTCAGCCCCGGTACGCTACCGGTAAAGTTCAGCGTATAGGTCCCGGCATTCAGATCCAGCCCGGTGAGCGGGATGTCGATACTGCCGCCCAGCAGCGAGCCGCCGCTGAAGGAGCCGCTGCGTATCACGCCCGAGCCATCGCTGATGGACCAGTTTACCGTCAGCCCGCCCAGCGCCAGCAGCGAGGCCACGTTAAAGTGGAGCGACACGTTGTGCAGCGCGGTGTTCGCGTCGACCACGAAGGTTCCGCTGCCGGAGCCCTGGGTTGACGAGAGCAGGGCCGTCGTCCAGCTGGCGGTGCCCACGGTCGTATCCGAGTATGCCGACGTGTGGTGCACCGAGGTGAGGTCCATCGTGGCGCTGACATCGTTCACCGCATCCATCGCCCGAGGGGTTGGGGTGATGTTGAGCGATGCCGTATCCTTCGAGCCGTCAGGCGCGGTAACGGTGTAGACGAAGGTATCCGGCGTGCTGATATGGTCCGCTCCCACGCCGCTTCTCAGGGTGTAGGTGTACTGTCCGGACGAATTGATGGTCAGCGTGCCGTATTCCCCCTGAATGGTGGTGGTTCCACTGCTGTTGACCGCCACGCCGTTCACTTCGGTGACCAACGTGCCTGGAGGAACTGGGTCATTCGCCAGCACGTCGCCCGTGGTGGTTTCGCTGATGCTCGCCACGCTGTAGACATGATCCTGCAGGACGCTCAGCGTGTAGCCCGTCAGGACGGCGATCCCCGATGCGGTATTGAGTAAGAACAGGTACTCCCCGGCCGGCAGATTCAGCGTCAGCTGGGATGACGAGCCCCCCAGCAGCGGAGCGCGCAGCCAGCCCGACTCGAAGCGAACCTGCTCGAAGGTCTGGGTGGCGTTGTTGAACTTATAGACGTACAGATCGAATACCGACGCCAGCGCCACGCCGCCCACGGAGGCCTGGATGGTCATGGTGCGGGTCGTGCCTTCCTCCACGTTGTAGATAATCGGGTTGGTCATGTCGTCCAGCAGGTTAAGCCCCAGCGTGCTGCCGAGATTAATGCCCACCAGGGTAAAACCGTTCTGAGACGAGGCGCCGTTATTAATCTCGCTCACGGTGGTGTCAAAGGTCAGCGAGGCCGTATCGTCCACCGCCACAATGCCGTTGATTACCGTACCGGCACCCAGAGACAACACCAGCTGCGCCGACGCGCTGACGCCGTTATGGGTGATGGTGTAGGTGAAGTTCTCCGTCCGGCCAACGACCGCGGCGCTGGTGTCGGTCAGGTTGTAGGTGTAGCTGCCGTCGCGGTTGATGGTCAGCGTACCGTATTTGCCCTGGATCACCGTGCCGTCGGCGTTCACGCTGGTGGTGACGCCCTGGGCGTTAGTGACTGCGGAAATGGTGGTTCCGGCCGGCGCGTTGTCGCTGCCGGCTGTCGGGTCCGTATCGAGGATCACGTTGCCGTTGAGGCTGGTATCGCCCGTGACCGTACCCGGACCGGTCTCTTTCACCGCCACGTCGAGGCTGGTGTAGGAGCCGGTCGCCAGCAGGTTGGTGTTGTAGCTGAGCACGCGATAGTTGCCGTCGGCCAGCCCGGTCAGGTTCAGCGATACGCCGGTTGCGCCGAGGGTAAGGAGATCGGCAAACTGCGGTTGGCCGGTATCCACCACGGTGGTCCAGGCGCCGTTGACGTAATGCTGAACCACCAGCTCAAGGGTGTTGAGCAGAGAGAGCACCGCACCCGTGGCGTTGGCGTTCACCACGATATCCGCGCTGCCGCCGCTGCCCACCGTGAAGTTGACCTGGGCCGTATCATTGCCCAGCAGCGTCAGGACGTTGCCCACGGCGCCGACCAGCAGGAAGCCGTAATCGCTGTACTGGCTGTTGGTCACGGTTGCCGTGGTGCTGAGATTCAGCTCTTCGACGTTATTGCTGGCGGAGAGCGGCACCACCGGCGCAAGGGCGGAGCCCGGCAGCGAGGTGTTGCCCGCGGCGTCGGTGGCGGTGATCTGCAGCGTCTGGCCTTCGGTCTGTTTGTTAATGAAGGTGTAGGTGTAGGTGCCGTTGCTGCCCGCAATGGCGGTCACCGTCGAGCCGTCCGCAAGGCGGATCGCGACGGTGCTGCCTGCTTCCGCAGTCCCGGTCAGGACGCTACCGTCGGCGTTGAAGGTCCCGGTCGGCGCCGTTGGGGCAGTCGTATCGACGATAATCGTCGTCACGGCTGACGCCACGCTGGTGTTGCCCGCCGCATCGGTGGCCGTGGCGGTGAAGTTATGCGTGCCTTGCGCCAGCGTGGTGGTTTGCGGCAGGGTCCAGTTGCCGCTGCCGTCGGCGGTCACCGTGCCCACCAGCGTGATGCCATCGTAGATCCGCACCGTGGCATTCGCTTCGGCGGTTCCGCTCAGCGTTGGGCGCGTGTCGTTGGTCGGATTCGTACCGGTCACCGGGCCGGTAACGCTGCCGACGTCATCAATCACTGAAATGATGGTCGGTGCGCCCGGCGCGAGGGTATCGACGTTAATCACGTACCCGGCGGTCGGCGCGCTGGCGTTGCCCACCGCATCGGTGGCGGTAAAGGTCAAATTGTGCGGACCGTTGCCCAGCGCCGGGGATGGCGTAAAGCTCCACGCCCCGCCGGTCGCCGTCACGCTGCCGATTTGTACGCCGTTATCGAAGATTTTCACCGTCGACCCGGCTTCCGCCGTACCGCTGAGGGTTGGCTGCGCGTCGTTGGTGAACCCGCCGTTCGCCACCGGCGTCGCCGCATTGCCCACGTCATCCAGAATGCTGGTCAGCACCGGCAGCGCAGGCGGCGTGGTGTCGACGGTGAGGCTAAAGCTGGTGGACGACACGCTGGTGTTGCCTGCCGCATCCGTCGCCTGCGCGGTGAAGCTGTGCGCGCCAGCGGTCAGCGTGGTGTTGAGCAAGATACTCCAGCTTCCGTTGCCATCCGCGGTGCCCGTTCCGACAAGGGTAGTTCCCTCATAGATCTTCACGGTGGCAAACGGTTCGCTGGTTCCGACAAGGCGCGGTACCGTATCGTCGGTTGTTTGCCCGGACGTAAGCGGGCCGGTGATGGTGCCCACGTCGTCTATCGCCTGGCTGATAACCGGCGCGTTCGGTGCGGTGGTATCCACAATCAGGGTAAAGTCCGGCGAGTTCAGGCTGACGTTGCCCGCTGCATCGGTGACCGTGGCGGTCCAGGTATGGCTGCCGTTGGTCAGCGGCGTTGACGGCGTAAAGCTCCATGCGCCGGTACCGTCCGCCTGAACGGTGCCGACCGGCTGCCCGTTCTCATACACGGTGACCGTGGCGTTGGCGGTCGCGGTGCCGTTTAGCGTCGGCGTGGTGTCGTCGGTGCTCTGCCCGGAAGAGAGCGGAGTTTGAATGCTGCCCGCGTTGTCACCCGCGGTCGAAATGACCGGCGCCGACGGCACGCCCGTATCCACCGTCAGGTTAAACGGTGTCGTCGTGCTGCCGGTATTGCCAGCCACGTCGGTGGCATTGAAGGTGATGGCGTGTGGACCTTCGCCCAGATCGGTACCCGGGGTGAAGGTCCAGCTGCCCTGGGCATTCACCACCGCAGTGCCAATTTCGTTGCCATCAACGATCACGTGCACGGTAGAACCCACCTCGCCCGTACCGTTGAAGGTTGGGCGCGCGTCGTTGGTGCTGTTACCCGACGTGAGCGCCCCGGTGACCGGACCGACGTCGTCAATCACGCTGGTCACCACCGGTACGCCGGGAGCTGCGGTATCAATGGTAAAGGCGAAGACCGATGAGTTAGCCGAGGCGTTGCCTGCGGTATCCGTTGCATACGCGCGCAGGGAGTAGCTGCCGTCGCCCAGCGGCGCGGTCGGCGTAAAGGACCAGTTCCCGCTGCCGTCAACGATCGTCGTGCCAATCTGCGTGCCGTTATTCATGATGTGAATCGTGCTGCCCGCCTGCCCGGTGCCGCTGATGGTCGGGGTGCTGTCGTTGGTCACCTGGCCGCTGGTGAGGTTACCCTGGACGCCGCCAGGGACGTTGTCGCTCACATTATCCAGCGTCGGAACCGTCGGTGCCGTCAGGTCAACCACCACGCTCCAGGGAGCTGAGACCGCGCTGACGTTGCCCAGCGGATCGGTCGCCTGGACGGTGAAGCTGTGCGAGCCTTCGCCGAGCGCGGTGTCAGGGGTAAACGTCCACGCGCCGGTGCCGTCAGCCGTTACCACGGCAATCTGGGTACCGCCGTCGAAAATGGTCACCACGCTGTTTGCGTCCGCTGTCCCCGAAAGGGTTGGCGTGGCGTCGTTCGTCTCGGTGCCGCTGACCACCGTGGTGGCGGCGTTACCGACGTTATCCGTGACGTTGGTGATGACCGGCGTGGCGGAAACGGAGTCCACCACGACGGTGAAGCCCGCCGAAGGACCGCTCTGATTCCCCGCCGGATCGGTCTCGCGGATGGTCAGGATATGGTTGCCTTCAGTCAGGACGGGCGTGGTGTAGCTCCAGGTGCCCGTATTGCCGACCTCCGCGGTCCCCAGCAGCACGCCGTTGTTGTAGATGGAGATGGTATCGCCGACCGCGCCGGTGCCGGTGAGGGTCGGCTGGTTGTCGTTGGTGGTCTGGCCGCTGGTCAGCGGTCCGGTGCCCGGACCGACGTCGTCAATCACCGCGCCGATAGCTGGCGTGCCCGGTGCGGTGAGGTCGACGGTGACGCTGGCCGCCGGAGAACGGCCGCTGGTCTGGCCGTTGAGGGTCGCCGTCACCTCAAAGGTGTGCAGCCCTTCGCCAAGCGCGGCTGGCGTATAGCTCCAGTTGCCGCTGCCGTCGGCGGTCACCGTCGTCAATGGCGTCGCGCTACCGTCCTGATAGATGGTAATCAGGCTGCCCGCTTCGGCCGTACCGGTAAGCGTTGGCGTGGTGTCATTAGTGGTTTTGCCTTTAACATCGCCAGTAATCGGGTCTGCATCATCGACGATCGCCGTGATGACGGGCACCTGCGGCAGGTCGAGCGGTGAATCGACGACGACAAAAGGCACGCCCGCGCTGGCATTCCCTGCGGCATCCGTAGCGGTCACGGTCAGCGTGGTCGGATCCAGCTGCGCCGGGCTCAGCGCAATGGAGAAGTTGCCGTCGCTGCCGACAACGCCGGTACCAATGACCGTGGAACCGTTTGTCACGGTAATGATGCTTCCCACTTCACCGGTACCGGTCAGCGGTGTTCCTTCATCAGCCAGCAGCATGTTGCCCGGATCTGCCGGGGCGACGGTGTCTACCGTCACGCTCAGCGGCGCTGAACTGCCTGAGAGATTACCCGCGGGGTCGCGGGAAGAGACGGTGAAGGTATGCGGGCCATCCGGCAGCGTCGTGTCGGCAGTCCAGCTCCAGGTGCCGCCCGGCTGGACCGTCACCAGCACCGTAGATGGCGTGCCGTCTACGGAAACGATAACGGTGGTACCGGGTTCACCGGTCCCGGTAAGGGTTGGCGTGCCGTCCTTCGTGTAGAGCACGTTATTAGACAGCTGGCCGTCAGCTACGGCGCTAATGACGGGGATCTCAGGCGCAACGGTATCGAGGGTAACGGTAAAGACTGAACTCGGCGCGCTGACGTTACCCGCTGCGTCCACGCCCGCCACGGTAATGTTGAGCGGACCGTCCGTTTGCGTTGGAAGCGTCAGGTTCCATTCCCCGTTAGCCACCACGACACGGCCCACTTCGACGCCGTTGTTATAGACGATCACCGTCTCACCGTTGACGCCGGTTCCGCCCACTGTCGGTGTGGTATCCGTGATGTAGCCACCGTTAGGCTCACCGCCCACTGCACTAATCACCGGCGTATCCGGCGCCAGGGTATCCACGATGATGGTAATCGCTGGAGAAGGGTCAGAGACGTTGCCCGCTTCATCGGTGGCGGTGGCGGTATAGGCGTGGCTGCCCTCGGCAATGTCGCTGCCAGGGCGCCAGCTCCAGTTGCCGCTGCTGTCTACCGTGACGGTGCCCACGACGGTCGATATGCCGTTGACGGTGTCAGTGATGTTGATGACGTCGTTCGGCGTGCCGGTGCCGCTCAGGACCGGGCGCGGATCGTTGGTGGTTCCGCCATCGGGTACGGGGCCGGTGATCTGGGTGACGCTGTCGGTGACGGTCGGTGCCGCAGGCGTAGCCGGCGCTTCGGTATCAATGGTGATGGTTACCGGCTGCGACGGGGCGCTTTCGTTGCCCGTGCCGTCCACGTTGGTGACGGTCAGGGTGATGTCATAGGTACCGCCGGACAGTGGGGGTGATGGCGTCCACGACCAGCTGCCGGTACTGTCCACGACAGCGTCGCCGATTTTGGCGCCGTTGTTGTAGATCGTCACGGTATCGCCCGCCGTGCCGGTACCGCTCAGGGTTGGCGTGGTGTCGCGGGTGGTTTCGCCCGGGTTCAGCGTTGTTGTTGTTCCGTCAGGATTGACGGTGATGGCCGGGACGTCCGGCGTGGCAGGCGCGACGGTATCCACCGTCAATACAAACGGGCTGGAGATGGTGGTATTGCCTGCGGCATCCGTGGCGTGAACCGTCAGGGAATGCGGGCCGTCGGTGAGCGGGGTAACGGGCGTAAAGCTCCAGCCCCCGCTGCCGTCGAGGGTGGCGGTACCGAGCAGGGTGGCGCCGTCATAGACGGTGATCGCCGCGTCAGCCGGGGCGGTGCCCTGCAGCAGCGGTGTGGTGTCATCCGTGGTATCGCCGCTGCTGAGCGTGCCCTGAACGCCGCCGACGTCATCGGTCACGGTGGCGATGGTTGCCGCCGCAGGCGGCGTGGTATCGACGGTCAGGGTAAAGCCGCCTGACGGCTGGCTGGTGTTACCCGCCGCATCGGTGGCGACAACGGTAAAGGTATGAGGCCCGCTGCCAAGAGGCGTGGTGAGGGTATAGGTCCACGTGCCGTTGTCGTCGACCAGGACCGTGAAAAGATCGGTGCCATCCAGGCGGATGGTGACGCTTGAGCCAGGTTCAGCCGTACCGTTGAGCGTCGGCGTGGTGTCGTTGGTGCTGTCGTTGGGGTTGAGCGCACCGAGGCGCTCCGGCACATCATCCAGCACCTGGGTAATGACCGGGGCGGCAGGCGCGACGCTGTCAATCGTCAGAGTCCAGGTGTTGGAGACGCCGCTGGTGTTACCTGCCGCATCGGTCGCGACGGCGGTCAGGGCGTGCGGACCCTCACCGATCGGCGAGGAAGGCGTAAAGATCCATACGCCAAGACCATTGGCGACGGTCGTACCAATAGCAACACCGTCCACGCGCACGGTGACCGTCGCGTTTGCTTCGGCGGTACCGCTGAGCGTCGGGGTTGCGTCGTTAGTGGTCTCATAAATGTCGAGCGAGCCGGTGCGACCGGGAACATCGTCCACAACTTGTGAAATCACCGGGGCGCCGGGTGCCGTGCCGTCGACGTTAATTGTCCACGGGTCTGATAACCCGCTTGGATTACCGGCGGGATCCGTCGCCTTCGCGGTCAGCACCCAGGTGCCATCGGTCAGCGGTGCGGGCGGCGTAAAGCTCCACAGGCCGGAGGAGGGAACAACCGTCGTACCGAGGACATCGCTGCCGTTATAAATCGTGATGGTCGAGCCCGCTTCGCCCGTCCCGTTCACGGTCGGGGCCCGGTCGTTGGTGAGGCCGTTTTGGCCCACGGGGCCGGTGGTGGCCTGCAGGTCATCAATCACCGACACGATAATTGGCGTCTGCGGTGGGGTAATATCCGGTGACGCCGCGGAGGTTGCGGGCCCCGTGTTGCCCGCCGCGTCGGTGGCGTCAGCGGTCAGGATTTCGCCGTTGAGCTTCGGCGGGGTCAGCGTCAGGCTAAAGTTCCCTTCGCTGTCGGCAACAACAGTGCCAAGGGTGACATTACCTTCA
Organism: Enterobacter sp. A103; assembly: GCF_034427535.1. Classification (NCBI taxonomy): domain Bacteria; kingdom Pseudomonadati; phylum Pseudomonadota; class Gammaproteobacteria; order Enterobacterales; family Enterobacteriaceae; genus Enterobacter; species Enterobacter sp. A103. The sequence goes on along the minus strand of NZ_JAXQPQ010000007.1, from coordinate 66,312 downwards.
CGGATGGTCACCGTGCTGCCAGCTTCCGCGATGCCGCTGATGGTGCCGCCATCATTCGAAACCTCGAGATTACCCGGGGCAGACGGCGGCGTGGTGTCCACGGTGAAGATGACGGGCTCTGAGGTCGCGCTCAGGTTTCCGGCGGCATCGGTTTCAGTGACGGTTATGGAGTGTGTCCCGTCCGGAAGCGGGCCGTTCGGCGTGACGCTCCAGGTGCCGTTGGGCAATACCGTCGTTGTGCCAACCACCACGCCGTTATCGTAGATGGTGATGGTTCCGCCGGGCTCGCCGGTTCCCGCGAGGATGGGCAGTGAAGCATCGGTTGGCGCGACAGACGTGATGGTTCCCTTGATAAGGCCCGTATCGTCGGTCAGCACAATCGCGCTCGGCGCGTCCGGCGGAGTAAGATCCACCGTCAGGGTAAACACCGGCGAGGCAGGCCCGGTGTTGCCGGCGGCGTCGGTTGCCCGCACGGTAATCTGGTGAGTGCTTTCGCTCAGATCAACCGACGGGGTAAAGGTCCAGGTGCCGTTGCTGGCGACGACCGCTGTACCAATGGCGACCCCGCCGTCATAAATCGTCACGGTCGAACCTGCTTCGCCGGTGCCGGTAAGCTGCGGGCGCTGATCGTTGGTGCTGCCGCCGCTGCTGACTGCTCCCGTCTGCGGGGCGATATCGTCCGTTACGCTGGTGATTGCTGGCGCATCGGGCGCGGTGGTGTCCGGCGCGTTGAGCGTTGTGCCCGGGCTGGTATTCCCGGCGTTATCCGTCGCGGTGGCGGTCACCTGCTCGCCGTTAGTCAACGGTGTGTCGAGAGAGACGGTAAAGCTGCCGTCGCTGCCCGTTTTTCCTGTGCCAATGACGTTGCCGTTCGCGTCTTTCAGCGTGATGGTACTGCCGGGTTCTGCGGTACCGGTGACGGTTTTGCCATCTGAAGAGAACTTAAGGCCGGAAGGCGCGTTCGGCGCTGTCGTATCCGCATTGGCCGAATTGTTACTGCCGCCACTATCACCGCCGCCGGTGCTTGCCGCCGCCGCGATGCCGCCCGCTGCGGCAATTCCGCCCAGTGCCCATGGCCAGATGGCTGCACCACCGGCGTCGCTCCCGGAGGCCGCAAGCAGCACGTCCGTAGACGCGATGGATTCGTACGTGGCGGCTCCGGTCGGATCTTCAATCCACCATAATGCGCCGTTGCTGTCCTGCAGTACCAGCTGGCTCACGCCCTGCGCGTCCGTGACGTAGAAGTTTTTAAGGGTGATCACCTCGCCGGAGTGCAGCGTAACCAGCAGATCGTTACCGTTTCGCGCGAAGTGGGAGACGCTCGCTCGCTCGACATTAAGCTCAACGATAGAGGAATGGCTCAGGGTAACCTGTGTGCCTTCCGTGGTCGTTTCCACGCCAGTAAGTTTCGATATAACAGAGATTTGGCTCATTTAGGCATTACTCCAGCAGATGTGTCATGAACGGCGAGCAAGACGAGCCATCTCTGCAGAAGGTAAAGGGCGCCCCCGGCGCAGTCGCTGTTATTACGCAGCACTGACCGTTGTTTTTAGCGCGCACGATGCCCGCCAGAATTCAGAGTGGCAACATCAGAGCGAATCTAATGACTTATAAAAGTGAACAATTTTTATGGGTGTTTTGTATCGTGTAAAACCCTGTAATTAATAGAGGAATTATTTTTTAGAATATAAAAATGATATAGACAGAAAACGAAGGTTGTGCAAATTAAGCTTTCGTAAATAAGTGCCAAAACAATGAAGAGGGCATTAATGTATTGGGGTGGTTAATAATTTACTTGGCTCAACCTTTTGTTTTATATCATTTTAGTTTTAACCTGTGACGTTGATTCTGAATATGATTTACGCAGTATGATAATTGGTAGGGGACATTTTTAATATAATATAAAACGTTATTGTTTAAGCGCGCTTAATATGTATTTAAGTTAGGGTAACGTTTTTGATATAAGATATATTATGTCACTCACACAATAAAATATATTCTTATGCAGGCTTAAAACTCTGCTATCACGCGAAAATAATAGCGTTAAGTAAAGGGTAAAATAACCTGATTTATTTCCATTGGTGCTACGACGTCAGCATGATTTTGCGACAGCAAAAAATTCACGGGGAGAATGAATAAAAATCGTCAGTCGGGCGTTTACTGACGTCACTTCCTTCTTACCCTGGAGCTTTATATGAACACGATCTCGTTTCGTTTGATCCCGGTGCTGATTTTTTCCCTGCTGTCCCCCCTGGCGCTGGCAATGGGCAATAATAGTACCGAGAGCAAAACGCCCGATTGTCCTTCCGGACAGGTGTATGACAGCGCCACCCAGAAATGCGTGCCGGACAAGAGCAGCAGCCTCAGCGACCAGGACAAAACCAACTATGCGTACCATCTCGCGAAGAAAGGCGAGTACCAGGCGGCGCTGAACCTGCTTGATTCGCTGAAAAATGGCAATACGGCTGAAGCGTGGAACTATCGCGGGTTCGCCACGCGCAAGCTTGGCCGCACGGACGAAGGGATTGGTTACTACCAGCGCGCGCTGGCTATCGCACCGGATTATGCCAAAGCCCGGGAATATCTCGGTGAAGCGTGGATGGTAAAAGGACGTCCTGACCTCGCGAAAGAACAGCTGAAGGTGATTGCCGGTATTTGTGGCCAGTCCTGCGAGGAGTACCGTGACCTGCAGGCCGCCATCAACGGGCATCCGGAATCCTGATTTTCTCGTGGAGGGAAAACACATCGCTACCAGTGAGGTTCGTCAACAGTTAGCCGCACACCTGCCGCGCCTCTGGCGCTATGGGCTGGTGCTGTCGCGAAACAGGGATATCGCCGAAGAGCTGGTTCAGTCCACCTGCGTGCGTGCGCTTGAAAGGAGCAGCCAGTATACGCCGGGCACGCGCATCGACAGGTGGCTGTTCGCGATACTGCACTCCATCTGGATCTCTGAGCTTCGGGCACGACACGTGCGTCAGGGGCAGGGATTTGTGGCCAGCGACGAGCTTCTGGCGCCGGACACCCGCGAACAGGATGAGACGCGCCTGCATTACATGAAGGTGATGCAGCGCGTCAACGCGCTGCCTGAAGCCCAGCGCAACGCGGTATTTTTGGTTTATGTCGAAGGCTTTACCTACCAGGAGGCGGCGGACACTCTGGCTGTGCCTATCGGTACCGTGATGAGCCGGCTGGCGACGGCGCGGGCTCGGCTTGCCAGATCCGCTGACGCACTGCCTCCGGCAAAGGAGAAACGCTCTTGAACTCGCACCGTTTTGCACCGCCCTATAACGACGACGCTATCGTGGCATGGATTGATGGCGAGATGTGCCGCGTCGACGCGCAGCAATTTGAAGAACAGTTGAAAAGTGACGAACGCCTCTCCGGGCGAACCAACGAACTGATGAAAAGCAGCCAGGATTTCGCCGGGGCGTTTGCCCACATGCTGGATGAGGCGCCACTTGAGGCAATGCAGGCGCGTCTGGCGGCACTTCCCGATCCACAATCCTCCACGCCGGCTGGCGTCAGCAGGCGGGCGCTGATCGCCGCGTCGGTCAGTTTTTTGATGGTCGGATCCGGGCTGGGCTACCTGCTGCGGCCCGCTTCCGCGCCAGCGGATGAGAACGCTCATATTCGCGACCTCGAAGCGCAATATATGTCCCTGTACAGCGTTGAGACGCTGCTGGATATGGACAGCGCAACGCCGGTCCTGCAGCGCGGGCTGGAACGAGCCGCGCAGGACATCGGCATCAAGCTGCACATGTCGCAGCTTGTCCTGCAGGGGGCAGAGCTGAAAATGGTGCGAATGCTGCGCTATGAAACCACCTCGATCGCGCAGATTGCCTGGATTAACGCCGACTACGGCCCGATGGCGCTCTGTATCTCTCCTGTAGATGAGAAGACTATGGCCTCTCTGCGCCAGGAGCAGCGGCACGGCATGAACCTGGCGTGGTGGCAGGAGGCGGGCTACCAGTTTGTCCTGATTGGCCGCAACCCGCCGTCTCACCTGCGGGGAAACGCGGAGCAGCTACAGCGGCTCATCTCAGGATGACGGCACGTCGTTCGTCTGAATCGCAATAGCGATGGCAATACGATCGTCCACGACCAGCGCAAACTTATCCATCCCGTAGGCCGCGCGCGAGATCGCCGTCGTGGCATCCAGCGTGAGGGCCTGCGCGTGTGGGTCTTTCACGATGGCCTCCAGGATCACCGGGCGGGCGATGTTTCGTACGGTCAACGTGCCGAACACCCTGAACCGCCCGTCGCCCTGGGCGACCACGCGAGAGCTGATGAACTCGATAGTCGGGTAGCGCTCGGATTCAAAAAACATATCGCTTTTCAGCTGCCAGGTGAGCAGCTTGTTTGAGGCTACGAGAGTCGCTACGGGAATGGTGACGTGAATATGGTCGTCGACGTCATTTTCCGGGTTGAGCGTCACGGCGCCCGTCACGCCGCTGAACGTCGCCCAGGAGAGGATGCCGCCAAAGGCATGCCACGACAGCCGAATGGCGGTGTTATTGGTGTCAATTATGTAGCTCTTCGGGGCAGCCATCGCCCACGGACAAATCAAAACAAGCACTATCACCAGGCGTCGAAGCATCTCAGGATCTCTTTTAGGGGGGCAGGGAGTAAACGCGTCACCCCCGGGATCTATTCGGCTTTGTTGACGTTATTTCAACCGGAGCGCGATAACCGGACCTGGTGACAAGTGTAGCCTTGAGAACGCAGAGCTGCGGGGAATAAAAAAGGCCGCTTGCGCGGCCTTTCAAAGGGATTACTCAGTGACTTTCTTTTCCAGCTCGCTGGCACCTTCTTTGGTTTTGTTCCAGCCTTTCTCAGCGCCTTCTTTGGTGGCATCCCACCCTTTCTCGGTGCCTTGTTTGGTTTTATGCCAGGCTTTCTGGGAATCTTCGCTGACCTTGCTGCCCAGGCTTTCGCTTTTACCCTCCGCAGCATGCTTCTGTTTCAGCTTCAGCTCTTCACCTTTGTTCTGCTCTGCGTGCAGTTTTTGCTTCGCCTCGTTGGCGTTTGCGTTCGCCGCAGCGACGGTATCGTCAGTTGCATGTGTGGTCGCAGCAAATACTGGGGAAGCCAGCAGAACGGCAGATAATGCGATAATTGTTTTTTTCATAATATCCTCATTTAACGTTATCGGTTATGAGCGTGATTCAGCATGGCACAGGCGAAACGGGATGGCTTTAGGAAAAAACTGTAATGAGATCAATGTGCCCTGCTGAGGGATATTTCGCCTGAGGATTATCCAAAGGATAAAAAGCCTATTTCAGCAAGGGCGGCGAGAGTCAGGAGAATGAAGATAATAACGGTTATGGGTCTGTACATGGTGGGTTCCTTCCGGGTTGAGCGGCTATTCCGTAGCGCTGGGTGGTGTGGGTAATTTTGCACAGGAGAAGGGGGAAGGGGTTGATGTTTGTCAAAGGGATGGAAGGAACCGTGGGCATGGGGCACAAAAAAGCCCGCAGGGCTTGCGCCGTGCGGGCTTTCAGGACTTCATCAGTCGACTCTGGTGATCGCCGATGGAGAATTTTGGTGCTGGCGGGAGTTGAACCCGCGTCCGAAATTTCTACATACCATTTTTACTATAATTAAAACAGTAATTTACGTTTTAAAACAGAGTGTTAGTGTTATTTTGTATTTGTCCGTTTTATGCGTTTTTATTGCTCTGCCGCCAATATGTCGCCATTTAGCTCGACACCTTTTGAACGATTTTTTGATGCTTAAACAGTCGATCTACTAGTAGTTGTAACTTGTAAAAATCAGTAAGTGGATATAGTTTGACGATATCTTCCTCAAAGTTTGCAATACCTGAGAGCTTTTCTTTTTTCTTCAGATACATGATTGCATTCTCTTGCTCTTTAGAAAGGGGTAAATGGTTTTGATAATCAAGAGTTTTAAGTACTTGCCAAGACATTGGCGCTGTAAATTCAAACGATGAACTCAATCTTGGACAGTATTCGTTCGTTACCGACTGTTTATATGTCGCCTTAGGTGGTAATACGACATTGATTGAGTATCTGCTATTTCTTGATGTGGGCATTTTAGTAGAAAAATATGCTATTCCAGCAATTGGGGATTTGACTCGACGTCCAATCCATTGCATTAAAAGATTCGGAATGATATATTCTGGCGTGAATGAGGCACTCTCATTTGTTTTCAGATAATTACAAGCTATTATTAATGGCCAAAATATAAAATAAGATGCTTTAGTTCTATTGTCAAAATATAATTGTTCATCACTGGCTGTGTTTTTTATTGGAAGCGTTAGGTGGTGTGATGCAAAATTTAATATTTTTGATTTATCATCATCAGTAATAAACGATGATATGTATAGTTTGTCAAAATCTGGTTTTCCCATCTCTTGCCAACAAACATATAAAGATGTGCCAAGATATAAACATGGTTGACCAGCAACAGAATAGCGCTGAGCATTAACAAGATATCTTTTTGAAAATGGTATGTGGAAAATATGTTCGTGGTCTGTTAAGGCAGATTCTGATTTTCTTACTCGATATAGAGGTTCATCTTTACTACAAATATCCTTAAGCAATACGCTGATATAATTCAGTTGAGTTACTGTCGCCTCTTTAGACATCACTTCATCAAATACATCATATGCTGACTTAATGTCACCGGATAAAAACTCCTCTAAAGACTTCTGGATACAAGTTTGAATATTTTTTATCCTGCTAATGAAGGGTTTAAGGTAGCGTCCACACTCATTAACGTTTTCTTTGATTACTACATCAAGAAGGTCATTGTAAATATTGCAACGATTGGAGAAATCACTTGCGATATCCCCTTTGATTTTAAACGGTGGATTCAGTTCTGTGTGTGTTAATAACTTCTCTAAGAAGTAATTAATCCACAAAGTGTGTTTTTTCTCATTTTTTATCTTGTTTTTATTTTCCATGATTTTACTCTAAATTATTTAATGGGTTTTTTGTTATGGCATCTTCCAGATGGTCTGGTGAAAAGTGCGCATAAATCATAGTCATTTTTATATCGGCATGACCAAGTATTTCTTTAAGCACAAGTATGTTTCCACCGTTCATCATAAAATGACTGGCGAAAGTATGGCGCAGCACATGAGTGCATTGTCCCTCTGGTAGATCGATCCCGGCTCGCTTCACTGCGCGCTCAAAGGCTTTTCTGCATGGTGTGAATAGATTCCCTCTGTTTTTGGGAAGTTCATCATAAAGCTCCTGAGATATCGGTACGGTTCGGTTTTTCTTGCCTTTGGTTTTGGTATAGGTGATCCGGTATTTTGATAACTGATGGCCTTTAAGGTTTTCGGCTTCACTCCACCGCGCGCCGGTAGCTAGGCATACCTTTGCGATCATCAATAGGCTAGGGCTTTGAGAATCAGCGCAGGCATCAAGCAGGCGTTTAATTTCGTCCGAGGCCAGGAACGCCAATTCACCCTCTGCGATTTTGAATGTTGGTAGCCCAGCTAGTGGGTTAGGAGCTGCCCAGTGGCCCAGCTTCTTCAGGGTGCCAAAAACGGATGATAAGTTACGCTGTTCAAGATTTACCGTGCGAGGTTTTACTGGCGACATTAGCGCGCCTTCTTTGTTACGTACCTCACCTTTCAACCGTGCTTCACGATATTTCGTAAAGTCACCGGCCGTTAACTCAGATGCGACCGGATCGCCCAGCCCATTGCAGATAATGTTCAGTTTCGCCATCAGGCGTTTGGGGTCTGAGAGCGTCTGGCCATAAAGAGAGTGCCACTGCTCAATCAGTTCTGACAAACGACGCCGATCTTCTTTTTCACCCAGCCACGGCTTTTTGTTCACCTCATCCATGGTGAACTTTTCGAATGCTACAGCCTCGCTCTTCGTCGCAAATTGCTTGCGTACGCGTTTGCCGTCACGCCCGTTTGGGTAACACTCGCACAACCATTTTCCGTTCGGCTGCTTTCGGATCGTCATGATTAGATGCTCTTAATGACTTTTACTGCGCGGCCAATTACCTCTACATCATCTACAGCACACTCAAAAGATGCTTCATCCTGATGAACCACAATTTTATTGCCAGGAATGCGGGCAATCTTGACAAAGCTTTTAACGCCGTCGATGTCTACCAGCCAATAACCATTGCTGATTTGTTTCACAGACGTATCCACTACAAAGCTATCACTAGCTGTTTTTACAAAAAGAGAGTTGGATGATTCACCATCCAGCAGTCTGCTATCGAGAAGGATTTCATCACTCGGAAGCAGTTCGCCATTCTTCAACTCAGCATGTTTGATACTGGGAGCCACAATTTTAGAAAGTGGTCTTACCGTGACAGGGGGTTCGTTTTTGAGATTCTTTTCTTCGTTCTCACTCGCATACATATCTCCCTGACCGGTAGCCAGCCATAGAAGGGAAATTCCTGTTTCAAGGGCGCATTGAATTACCCATTCAGCGGGAAAGCTATCTCTTAAGTATCTGTTAGCCATAGTGCTTTTAGATACGTCCAGATGTTCGCAGAGCTGCTGACGTGAGCTGAAATTGTAGGCCTTAATAAGCCTGTTGATTGCATCACGCCCACCACTATCATTCCCCGCCTTGATCAAACTCATAATCAAACCCCTTGACGTACATAAAAAGTGATCTTAATATCCAATCATGGTTTGGAAAGCAAAACCAAACCACATAAAACGAGATGAAGAGAAAACAAACTAAGAGATACTGCACTATGAGCACAGATATTTCAATTCGAGTACCAAAAGAGATGGCTACACCTGCAGAGTTCGCGGAATGGGAAGGCATTTCCCGCGGCTCTGTTTATCAAAAAATCCACCATGGTCAGCTTGCTAAATACATGGTTAAGAAAGAAAAAAATAAGGGTCGTGTAAGCCTGCGTTACTTGATGTACAAAACCGATCAGGTTCGTGAGTCCCTTGGTCATTCCAACTTCCGCGTTGTTGTTGGTCAGTAAGTTCAATTATGAGAACTTTCTAGGGGGCTCACATGTTTGATTATAAGATTTCCAAACATCCACACTTTGAAGAGGCCTGCCGGGCTTTCGCACTGCGTCACAACATGGCGAAGCTGGCAGAACGCGCGGAAATGAATGTCCAGACGCTGCGCAATAAGCTGAACCCGGATCAGCCGCATCAGCTCACGCCGCCTGAAATCTGGCTGCTTACCGATCTCACTGAGGACTCCACCTTGGTTGACGGTTTCCTGGCACAGATTCACTGCCTACCATGCGTACCGATGAACGAAGTGGCAAAAGAGAAGTTGCCACACTACGTCATGAGCGCCACCGCTGAGATAGGGCGTGTTGCTGCCGGCGCCGTTACCGGCGATGTGAGAACTACTGCCGGGCGCCGTAATGTGATCAGCAGCATTAACTCAGTGACTCGCCTGATGGCGCTGGCTGCCGTTTCCATGCAGGCCCGCCTGCAGGCCAACCCCGCTATGGCAAGTGCGGTGGACACCGTAACGGGCCTTGGCGCTTCGTTCGGCATCATCTGAGGTGATTATGCTGACTAAAGAACCGTCATTCGCATCGCTTTTAGTTAAACAAAGCCAGGCTATGCATTGCGGCCATGGCTGGATTATCGGGAAAGATGGCAAGCGCTGGCACCCGTCCCGCTCTCAGAATGAACTGCTGGCAGGGCTGACCACTACCAAGCGGGGGAAGCCATGGCTATTGAAGGCGCTGCGGCGACTGTTCCATTAAGCCCGGGCCAACGTATGGAAGGGCTGAATCGCATAGCGGAATTAAGGGCGAATGTGTTTGGTCTGAATATTGAGCCAGAGCTTGAAAGGTTTATTAAAGATATGCGCGATCGCCGCGATATAAACCATAAACAAAATGAGCGGGCACTGGCAGCCATATTCTTTATGGCAAAAATACCGGCAGAACGTCACGGCGTCAATATTAGTGATCTGACTACTGACGAAAAGCGGGAACTGGTTAAAGCAATGAATCAATTTCGTGCAGTGGTGAGCTTATTTCCCAAACGGCTAACCATGCCGAATTAACCCACAACAGAAATTAATGGCGTAAACCCGCCGGGCATTCTTTTGCCCAAATTCAGGAGAAAGAGAAATGCAGAAAGAATTACCAAAAATGGTTGTGCCAGAAACCGACCAGCTTATGGCGGTGATCGATATTGTCAAACGTGAGGAGCGCAAAGGCCGCGCACTCGCTGTTTCAATCCGCCTTGAGGCGCTGGCAACCCATATCACCAACAGAGGGTTAAACGGTATTGAAGCGGCTGAACTGCTGCGCCGCGAAGCAACCCGCTACGAAAACGAATCTCAGGAGCTGCACTGATGGCTGATTCTATGGATCTCGTACAGCAGCGCGTTGAAGAACAGCTGCAACGCCACATCCACAATGCCCGCAACAGAGCGCCGGGCGTTTCCCTTGTGCTTTGCATCGAATGTGATGCACCAATCCCTTCAGCTCGCCGCCGTGCCATTCCGGGCGTGCAGTGCTGCGTAACATGCCAAGAAATCGTTGAGCTGAAAGGGAAGCATTACACCGGAGGCGCGGTGTGAGCTTCGGAGCCAGTCACTGATGCATGAATTAATAAAAGACAAAGGCGGCCCGACCGTGGCCGCTGGGGCTTTCCCATGGAACGGCCCGAAAAAAGCACTAAACCCCTACATGGACCCGGCGGAAGTAGCGCCGGTTTCTGCGCTTTCAAACCTGATTACTCACTATGCTGCGGATAACGAGCAGGAACAGCTGCGCCGCGAAGCCCTGAGTAATGAGGTCTGGGATCGCTATTTCTTCAATGAATCCCGTGATCCTGTTCAGCGGGAAATGGAGCAGGACCAGCTGCTAAGCCGCGCCAAAATGGCCCGCGAACAGCAGCAATTCAATCCCGATCTGGTCATCGTTGCTGACGTGAGCGCCCAGCCGGCGCATATCAGTAAGCCGCTTCTTGAACGGATTAAATATTTCGAGGGCCTGGGCAAACCGAAGGCATATTCCCGCTATCTACGTGAAACTATCAGGCCGTGCCTGGAACGCCTCGGGCGCGTGCGTACCAGCCAGATTTCTGCGTCATTCCGTTTTATGGCGAGCCACGACGGGCTGGAGGGCTTGCTGGTCCTGCCCGAAATGAATCAGGAGCAGGTTAAGCGGTTGTCAACCCTGGTGGCGGCACACATGAGCATGTGTCTGGATGCTGCCTGCGGTGAGCTGTTTATGGATGAAGACGTTATGCCGGAAGAGATCCGCCGGTCATGGGAAAGGGTGGCCGCTGAGGCTATGCGCCTTGATGTTATCCCGCCTGCTTTCGAGCAGTTACGCCGTAAAAAGCACCGCCGTAAGCCGGTTCCATACGAGCTTATTCCGGGCTCGCTTGCCCGTATGCTTTGCGCGGACTGGTGGTATCGCAAGCTGTGGCAGATGCGGTGTGAATGGCGGGAAGAACAGTTGCGCGCTGTCTGCCTGGTTAACAAAAAAGCGTCACCGTATGTCAGCTATGAAGCTGTGATCCACAAACGCGAACAGCGTCGCAAATCACTGGAATTTTTCCGCTCGCATGAGTTGGTTAACGCCGAAGGTGACACGCTGGATATGGAAGAAGTGGTAAACGCCAGCAGCAGCAATCCGGCGCACCGGCGCAACGAAATGATGGCCTGCGTTAAGGGGCTGGAGCTGATCGCAGAAATGCGTGGTGAATGCGCCGTGTTCTATACCATCACCTGCCCGTCACGCTTTCATGCAACGCTCAATAACGGCAGGCAGAACCCGAAATGGACCAGTGCCACGGTCCGCCAGAGCAGCGATTACCTGGTGAATATGTTTGCCGCCTTCCGTAAGGCTATGCACAAAGCCGGGCTGCGCTGGTATGGCGTTCGCGTTGCTGAGCCACACCATGACGGCACCGTGCACTGGCACCTGCTTTGCTTCATGCGCAAAAAAGACCGCAAATCCATCACCGCGCTGCTGCGTAAATTCGCCATTCGTGAGGACCGGGAGGAGCTGGGCACCAATACCGGGCCGCGATTCAAGTCTGAGCTTATTAACCCGCGCAAGGGGACACCGACCAGCTATATCGCCAAATACATTAGTAAAAACATTGACGGGCGCGGATTGGCGCAGGAAATAAGTAAAGAAACGGGCAGATCGCTGCGCGATAACGCTGAGAACGTAAACGCCTGGGCTTCGCTGCACCGTGTACAGCAATTCCGCTTCTTTGGTATTCCTGGCCGCCAGGCATACCGTGAGCTGCGCCTGCTGGCCGGTCAGGCTGCCAGGGCGCAGGGTGGCAAGAAGGCAGGCGCGCCGGTACTGGAAAACCCGCGTCTGGATGCTGTATTGGCCGCAGCGGATGCTGGTTGTTTTGCCACCTACATCATGAAACAGGGCGGCGTCCTAGTTCCCCGTAAACATCACCTTGTCAGAACTGCCTATGAGCTTAACGACGAACCGAGCACCTACGGCGATCACGGTGTTCGTATTTATGGCGTCTGGTCCCCGATCATTGATGGCCGGATTTGCACTCATGCAGTGAAGTGGAAAATGGTTCGTAAAGCCGTTGACCTTCAGGAGGCGACAGCCGACCAGGGCGCTTGCGCCCCTTGGACTCGTGGCAATAACTGTCCCCCTGTTGAAAATTTGAACCAGACAGGGGGTGAAGTACCGGATATTACGTCCATGGATGAAAAGGCGCTGCAGGACTACCTTCACGGCATGGGCAAAAAGGAACGGCGGGAACTTGTCTCCCGGCTCAGGCTGGTAAAACCAAAACGGAAAAAGGCTTACAGGCAGAATATTTCTGAGCAGCAGCGCCTGCAGCTGGAATATGAGCTGCGGTCCAGAGGGTTCGATGGCAGTGAGTACGAAGTGAATTTACTTTTACGCGGCGGCAGCCTTCCGTCAGGGGGAGGGCTGCGCATCTTTTACCAGAACGGGCGGCTGCGCGAGGATGACAAATGGCGGCAGTATTACTGACACACCGGAAATATTTCCTGTTTTTGACTCATGTCAGGGCTTTCTTATTGAAGTCCAAAAAAGCGTTTTACATTTAGAAATTGGTACTATACTGTATATATAAACAGTGTATATACATACAGTTGTCTTGTGTAAGTGGTCGTAATAGGAGGGAAAATGCAGGATTATCTTTTGGAGTCATTGAAACTTCAGCGCATCGATTTTTTCATAAAACTGGTAGCGGCAAGCGAGTGTAGCGACGAAGAAAAGCGCCTGGCTATCCAGTGGGTTTCTGAGCTGACTGACGAGCTGATGGCAAAAATTCGCAACCATGAATACAGCCGGACAATGGACGTTACCTGTTAGGGGAAAATCTATGCGCGTTGAAATAATGATCGATAAAGAGCAGAAAATTAGCCAGGCGCTGTTAGAAGCACTTGAATCCTTGCTTTACCGAAATTTGCGCCCCCTGTATCCCAAAACAGCAATTCGTATCCGTAAGGGCAGCGCCAACGGCGTTGAGCTGAGCGGGTTAAAACTGGATGAAGACAAAAAGCGAGTGATGGAGATTATGCAGCAGGTCTGGGAGGATGACAGCTGGTTACACTAGTGAGCGTTGCGGACGATAAAACTGGTTTTTACCGGGCGCAAGGTTGAACAACGAGCCACGCGAGGCGTTGGAAATCGTCTTGGTTAGTGCCTACTTCTCATTAGAGGCACTATATATGCTAAATGCAGCGGGTTAAGGCAGAAACATCTTGCGCGATTAGGGGCAATGAACTTAAGTTAAGTAACGCAACCAACAGTTAAAACGGTTGTCTTACTTATAAGGAATTTGCTGTTGTGGTTGCTGGTGACGAAGTGTACACTTCCGCGCCATATAAGAAGGAGGGGTTATGTCAAGTATCGCCGCATTGAGGCTGGGTAATCCAGTTGAACGTTTGGCACGGGTTCTGAAAGAGAACCAGGACAAGCTCAATCTGAGTAAAGATGGTTTTGTGTCCGTAGATTTGTCCAACGAAGAAGCTATGAAAGCCATCAGAGATCAGATGGATAAGCTTGAAGGCATCAAAACGAGCAGCGTCAAAGCAAAACATTATTACAGAACCCGATAATGGCAACATTACTTTTAGCAGTGATTTTGGTTAGTGGTTTTATATATGTAAACCTATCAATTTCAACACGTTACAGATATAAGCGTTCCAATGGCTGGGACGCTTATTTTTTTGTCGCCGCCTGGGGAATTGTGTTCTTTCTGCTCGGTGGCTTTTTAACCTTCGTCCTGAATATTACAGGCGGGTTCCGCTGGCTATCTAATGAGCTTAATCTTACGCCGGATAGCTTCAACGGCATGTTGTCTACTTCATCCGACAAAGCCCAGCGTATCAATGAAATCAAGCAGATTGCATGGGTTGTTATTTCAATTGTGCTTTCTGCAATTTCTGGCCTGGGTAATAAGTTGCGTACAAAGAGCGGTGATCGCCGCTGGGATGCGCTGGCTAAGGCTGTGGGGAATAACTCTTTTGAGTCATTGCTGATGGAAGCATCAGCACGACAATTTCCGATCATCGCGACACTCTCATCGCGAAAAATCTATGTTGGCCTGGTGACGTGTCCGGCGCTGGAGAATGGGCTGTCGGAACACCTGGAAATACTCCCTATGTTAAGCGGCTATCGTGATAAAGACGATCTCACGATAAGCATCACGACAAACTATCATCAGCACTATCTTGAAAGCGGCGTTATCGGTGGGATGTCGCGCCTGAATATCCAGGATTTCCGTGTGCTGATCCCTAAAGATGAAGTTGAAACCATCTCGTTTTTTGACACTGAAACGTATAACAAATTTAAAGAAGACGAAGCGCGCGACCGTAAAGACTGTCGCAAGTTGGGTGGTAAAAAGCCATCAACACGCAGGAGAAGGACTGCTGGCGATGCAGAGCAGGGTAGTGCATGACTATGGTGCATGAATCCGCATGATCGTTTGAGGATCATTTTTGTTGAGGCCCGCCAGGAATGGCGGGCTTTTGCTTATGTCATGCAGATGCATGAAAACCACTACACAAAGCGGGCAGGCGTGGCGGGGATACGAGCGCGCGATAGTAGATATGTTAGCAAACCGGATGAAATCTAAAATGTAATGTCATATTATCTGATAACTGATAAGTATGACGGGATGAGCAATGCGACATTTTATCGAAACTATCTTTTTTAAAAAAAATGATGAGCCTTATACATTAAGTCTTAATGGTAAGAATCTTATAATATCTGGTGACAATGGGTCTGGTAAAACTAGGCTAATTGAGAATATCTATGAATTTATCGAAAAATCAATTAATTCCCATGATCCTTTTACTAGGGAACAACTACAAAGACAATTGAGTGCCCGTCAAGATAACTTACGATATTCAAATAGAGGCGAAGGTAATTATCATTTTTTTAACGCTGAAATTGAAAGGTTAACAGAAAGCTTAAAAGAGTTTGAAAACTTTGATATCACTTTTAATGATGTGATGGACTTTAGAATTGCTGCAAGAGAGAGAAAATCAATTATAAGATTATTTCCTGCCATACGAGAGGCTAATATCAAAAATGATGGTAAAATAAGTAGTCTTGATTTGTTGCTGAGTGAGTATGGGACAGCGCAGGCGAATAATTCTAAAGTTGATGCAGGGATGTATTTTGAAAGATATATAGTTACATTGTGGAATTATGCTTTAGTTAGTAAGGGTGTGGGTAATGTTAATGACCATAAAAGAGCCTTTGATATTATCGAAAGTATTAATGGCGATCTAAAAGAGCTTTTTGAAGATGAAAGTATCAAGATGGACTTTGATCTTGATAAGCTAAAAATATATCTTTTACAAGATAATAAGGAGCCATTTGGGCTGGATAAATTGTCATCTGGATTTTCGTCAATACTTTCTATTTATACTGATTTATTGATAAAAGCAGAACTTGATAAAATCAGTAAGCAGGATATGACCGGTATAGTACTTATTGATGAGATTGATGCTCATCTTCATGTGACATTACAGAAGAAAGTATTTAGCTTTTTCTCATCATCTTTCCCTCGGATACAATTTATTGTTTCTACTCATTCACCTTTTGTTATCCAGTCAGTATCCAATGCCATTATATTTAACCTTTCAACGTTGGATCAGATGGGTGATTTGTCATTGTATTCTTATACAGCGATCATAAAGGGATTGCTAGGCGAGGATGTTTCTTCAGATAAACTAAATGCATTAGTTAAAGAATTAATGAGTTTAGTTGAAAATGATGCCTTCGATGATAGATTTCGTTCTATAATGAAAATTCTGCAGAAAAATATTGATTTTCTTGATAAAAGTTCTAAAGCAGCTTTTATGGTCGCTAATAGTAAATATTTAGATTATAGCGAAAGGGAAGAAGATGTTTAATGTTACCAGAAATATTCCTGCGCCTCAATGTTTGTCGAGGAAAGTATATAACCATAAAACAGTTGTCAATGCTTTAGATGGTATATTTCATGGGAAATGCTATCTTTGCGAGCAGGGTAACCTTATGGATCCAGAGATAGAACATTTTATTCCACATCGTAATCGTGATGAACTTAAATATGATTGGAAGAATTTATTTTTAGCCTGCAGTCGCTGCAATAGTATCAAAAGTGATGCTTTTGAAAATCTACTTGATTGCACAAAAAATGAGGTCGATGTTTTCAATGAGATTGTTCATCTCGCAGGGAACGCTGTAACGAGTGGTGTCCAAGTATACCCGAGAAGAAAAAGACCAAGTATAAAGGTTTTGAATACCGTTAAATTATTAGATGAATGTTTTAACTCATCAAACACTGGGTTAAGGGGTATTACCAGAGTAAACCTTTCAGAGAAGTTACAAGATGAATTGTTTTACTTTACTGGTTGGAGAATGAAACTTGTTAGTGCTCGAAGTACAGTACAGGAAATCCAAGAGGCTAAAAATAAGCTAAAGCCAATGTGTGATGTATCATATCCATTTTCTGTTTTCTGGCGTTGGCATTTGTTAACTGATATTCGGGTAATGAAAAAATTCCCAAAAATCAGAGAAGAGCTTGAGTTTTAATCCATAGGGCCGATTTTGGCCCTATGTTTTAATTATTCAAGATATGCTATAATGTTCAAATCGAATTATATCTTCACTTATCCAGTGATTTAGTTCTTGTAAGCGTTTTTGTAAAGGTATCAGTTCATTTATAACAAAAACTTTACTAGCTTTCTCTACGTCCCCAAATCCCCCAACATTACTCGGCATAATCCCCATCATCTGCGGCGGAACGCGGTGAGCCGCCATCATGTCATCCCGGCTCACATTCTTGATATTTAGAAACTCATCTTTAGCCGCCACCTCTGACAGCGGGATGATCTGAATCCCGTCCTTTTTGCCGTTCGGCGAGTACATAAACAGGTTGCGGAAGTTGCCCGGTCCTTTGGCACTTTTCATGGCCTGGCGAATATTGTTCACGTCCTCCTGATTCTGTGCGGCGTCGGTCATGTACATGATAAAACCCGCATGGCTACCGTTGATGTAATACTTGCGGCGGAACAGCGTCGCGGACTCATTCAGCAGGGCGGAAGGGATGGCGGACAGATATTCAGGCAGGCCGTAAATTTCCTGGTTTAAATCCGGCTCCATCAAGTGAAAAATACTGCCTCTAGTGAACTCATACGGCTGCGTGGTCATACCGTATTGCACAAACCAGTAGGTATCGAGATCGATCCCGCGGCGGGTGTATTTCGCCAGTGATGGTTCCAGTGACAGAATGCCGCCGAGCCGGTTGGTGCGCTTCTCCAGATAGGCATTACCAAATACCAGATAGTCCTGCACAAACCGGCTGAATGCCTGCTGGCTGAGCAGTGGGTGCGGGATAAAAGTGCTGGTCAAAATGTTGCGCTTCACCGCAATCGGCGAACTGTGATGCACGGCGGCGCGATAGGTGCGCGCCAGCCCGTCAAAACTCACCGGCGGTTCATACCAGCGATCCATCTGTACGCACTCTACATAATCCAGCAGTTCCCGGCGGTCCAGTACCGGGACCGGGTCACCAAAGCTAAAAGCCTCTGCCGAGGTGGTTTTAGTTTCTCTTGTGGTTAGGGTATCGACAGGGGCGTTAAGATCACTCATTAAAAAATCTCCACAATGTTGCTGGTAGTGGCGGCTTCGCCCTGCAGCGGTTCGTTAAACAGTGCGTGCATCGTTGCCCAGGCCAGATCTGCGTGGCTGGCTTCTTCGCTGCGGCTGGCTTCGTAGGTGGGGCGGTTCCCGCTGGCGGTGGTGGCGCGGCGGATTGCCATAAAGGACTGCGCAATGTCGGTGTGCCCGGCGTCAAACTCCAGGCGCCGGTGGCTGATAATGTCGTATGCCTTAAGCACCAGGGCGTTTTTTACGTTGGGGTTGTAGACAAACTCCCGGACCGCCGGGAAGAACGCCTTAACGTTCTCATAGACGCCGTGGCCGACGCCGGTCGAGTCGATGCCGATATAGGTCACGTTGTACTGCTGGGTCAGCTTTTTAATGGCGTCAGCCTGGGCGCGGAAGTCCATCCCGCGCCACTGGTGCCGCTCCAGAATGCGGAACTTGCCGCCCGGCACCGTGGGCGGTGCCACCACCACGCATCCGGCGCTGTCGCCGTTCTGCGTACCTTTCGCCGGGTCATAGCCGATCCAGACTTCACGCCAGCCAAACGGGCGCAGCGCCAGCGCCTGAAAATCGGACCAGACTTCCCAGCTGTCCACCATGCACGCCTGCAGCTCGCTCAGCGGGAACACTGATGCCAGGTCGTCAATGAATTCGCACATCAGCAGGTTCTGGTATTCGTCCGGGCTGTACTCCATGCGCAGCTGGTCCAGGTCGAACAGGTTGCAGCCGCCGCGCACCGCATCCTCCACGGTGACGATCTGGCGGTACTGACCGTCCGGGCAAAGCAGGCCCGGGGCCAGATTGCCGTGGGTCAGGTCAATGTCCACCTTGTCCGCTTTGGCACGGCCCCGGTTGAACAGCGCGCCGGACCAGAACGGATAGGCGCTGTGGGTCAGGCTGGACGGGGTTGAAAAGTAGGTCTGACGCCATTTTTTATGGATGGCCATACCGGAGGCCACCTTGCGCAGCTCCTGGAATTTCGGTATCCAGAAATATTCATCCAGGTACAGATTGCCGTGGTAGCTCTGCGCCGTGCGGGCGTTGGTGCCGAGGAAGTACAGGCACGCGCCGTTGCTGAGCGTCATCGGGTCGCCCTTTAGCTCCACATCCACCTCTTTTGCAAAGTCGATGATGTACTGCTTGAAGACGTGCGCCTGTGCCTTGCTGGCTGAGAGAAAAATCTGGTTGCGGCCGGTGGTGATGGCGTCAATCAGCGCCTCCCGAGCAAAAAAGAAGGTCGCCCCGATCTGGCGCGATTTGAGCAGGTTGCGGATACGGTGGCGGTTGCCTGCCTCGTACCAGTGGCGCTGGTAGGCGAACATCGAGCCGTGGAAAACCTCCTGCAGCTTCTCGATCTGTTCGTCGGTGAAAACGTTCTTTTCGGGCTGGCGGCGCGGGCCTTTGTTGCGGTTGGCAACCTTCGGATTTAAATCTGCCTCGTTGCCGCCATCGTTAAATTTACCGATCCGGGCGTGGCGCTCTGACTGGCGCGCCAGCAGGTCAATTTCCTTGAAGTCTTTCCCTTCTTTCTGCTCCTTCATAATGAGCTGGCAGTAGCGTGCGGCGGTGGTGAGCTGCATCTGATCCAGCGGCCCATACTCGCCCCACTTGTCGCGCTTCTTCCAGCTGTGAACGGTTGCAACTTTCTCGCCCAGCATTTCTGCAATGCGGGCTACGCGGTATCCCTGAAAGTACAGCAGCATGGCCTGCCGACGGGGATCGAGGTCTGCGGGGGTCATTGTCGTGTTCATGGCCCAAACATACGGCCTTGCCCGGCGGCTTTCCCCGGCTGCGGTTTGTGTGGCTGACCGTACAAGCGCCGCGCGTTGTTTCACTCCCCCCATCACCGCAAACATAAGGCTCCAGTAAGTTTTTTCTAACGGAGCACGGCTCATGACAGTGAAAGCAAAGCGTTTCCGCATCGGGGTGGAAGGTGCCACCACCGACGGACGCGAAATCCAGCGCGAATGGCTGGAGCAGATGGCGGCCAGCTACAACCCGGAGGTCTACACCGCGCTGATTAACCTTGAGCACATCAAGTCTTATCTGCCGGAAAGCACCTTCAACCGCTACGGCAGGGTGACGGCGCTGGTTGCTGAAGAAATTCAGGACGGACCGCTGAAGGGCAAAATGGCGCTGTATGCCGACGTGGAACCGACCAGCGCACTGGTTGAACTGGTCAAGAAAGGCCAGAAGCTTTTCACCTCCATGGAAGTCAGCCCGAAGTTTGCCGACACCGGCAAAGCCTACCTTGTTGGGCTGGCCGCCACTGACGATCCGGCGAGCCTGGGCACTGAGATGCTGACCTTCAGCGCCAGCGCCGCGCACAATCCGCTGGCAAACCGCAAGCAGAATCCGGAAAACCTGTTTACCGCCGCCGAAGAAACGCTGATCGAACTGGAAGAAACCCAGGACGAAAAGCCGTCCCTCTTTGCCCGCGTCACCGCCCTGTTCACCAAAAAAGAGCAGACCGATGATGCGCGTTTCTCAGACGTGCACAAAGCCGTCGAGCTGGTCGCCACCGAACAGCAGAACCTGAGCGAGCGCACTGATAAATCCCTGTCCGACCAGGACGCGCGCATTTCTGAGCTTGAATCCTCGCTGCAGGAGCAGCAGGCCGCCTTTGCCGAGCTTCAGCAGCAGCTGAGCCGTGAAGACAGCCGTAGAGATTACCGCCAGCGCGCGCCGGGCGGTGACGCACCGGCTGGCACCCTGACCAATTGCTGATGGAGCATAAAACCCGATGAAAAAGAATACCCGTTTTGCCTTTAACGCCTACCTGCAGCAGCTGGCGCGTCTGAACAACGTGGAAGTGGAAGAACTTTCCAGCAAGTTCACCGTAGACCCGTCCGTGCAGCAGACGCTGGAAGACCAGATCCAGCAGTCCGCTGCTTTCCTTACGCTGATTAACATCACGCCGGTTGCGGAACAGTCCGGCCAGCTGCTTGGGCTGGGCGTTGGCTCAACCATTGCCGGAACCACCGATACCACCACCAAAGAGCGCGAACCTACCGATCCGATGCTGATGGAGGACGTGGAATATAAATGCGAGCAGACCAACTTTGACACGGTGCTGACCTACGCAAAGCTGGACCTGTGGGCGAAATTCCAGGATTTCCAGGTGCGTATCCGTAACGCCATCATCAAGCGCCAGGCGCTGGACCGCATCATGATCGGCTTCAACGGCGTGAAGCGCGCCAAAACCTCCAACCGCGCTGAAAACCCGCTGCTGCAGGACGTGAATAAGGGCTGGCTGCAGAAAATCCGCGAAGACGCGCCGGACCACGTTATGGGCAGCGCCACCCAGGACGGCACCACCACCGCAGGCGTGGTGAAGGTGGGCAAAGGCGGCGACTATGCCAACCTGGACGCCGTGGTGATGGATGCGGTTAACGAGCTGATCGACGTGGTTTACCAGGATGATGACGAGCTGGTTGTCATCTGCGGTCGCGAGCTGCTGTCTGACAAGTATTTCCCGCTTGTTAACAAAGAGCAGGAAAACAGCGAGAAAATCGCCGCCGATCTGATTATCAGCCAGAAACGCATGGGTGGGCTGCAGGCGGTTCGTGCGCCGTTCTTCCCTGCGAATGCCCTGCTGATCACCCGTTTGGATAACCTCTCCATTTACTGGCAGGAGGACACCCGCCGCCGTTCTGTTATCGACAACCCAAAACGTGACCGAATTGAGAACTTCGAATCCGTCAACGAAGCGTACGTGATTGAAGACTACCGCTGCGCGGCCCTGGTCGAAAACATCACTATCGGTGACTTCACCGCGCCAGCTGCGCCGGAAGGTGGGGAGTAACGCATGAGCCTGAGTCCGGCACGGCAGCACCGCCTGCGCATTCAGGCCGAACAGGCCGCCCGGGAGGGCGGCAGCGTTCGCCATGCGTCCGGCTATGACCTGATGCTGCTGCAGCTGGCAGAAGACCGCCGCCGCCTTAAGGGTATCCAGTCCACCGTGAAAAAGGCGGCAATCAAGGTGGAGCTTCTGCCGAAGTATGCCGCCTGGGCGGAGGGCGTGCTGGCTGCCGGAGGTGCGCAGCAGGATGACGTGCTGATGTACGTGATGCTGTGGCGTATCGATGCCGGTGATTATGCCGGTGCGCTGGAAATCGGGCGTCATGCGCTGCGCCATGGCTGGGTGATGCCGCTGGGCAACCGCAACGTGCAGACCGTTCTGGCGGAAGAAATGGCTGACGCCGCACAAAGCGCCCTGCTGGCCGCCGCCGGTTTTGATGCCGATCTGCTCCTGCAGACGCTGGAACTGACTACCGATCTGGATATGCCGGACCAGTCCCGGGCACGCCTGCACAAAGCCATCGGCGCGGTACTGACCGAAAGCAACCCGGCTTCTGCGCTTAATCACCTTACCCATGCGCTGCAGCTCGATCCCCGCTGCGGCGTGAAAAAAGAAAAGCAGCAGCTGGAGCGCAGATTGCGCAGTGACAGCCGCTAACGAACGTGCCCCGCGCACGGGCGGCACGGGGTGGCGAAAGGCACTGCCACATCAAAACCCCGTCCACCGCCCACTATTTCAGGAGAAAGCCGCATGCAGTTTGTTGCGCCAGAACAGGCACCGGAACAGGCGGACGTTATTAAAAATACGCCGTTCTGGCCTGATGTGGACCTGTCGGAATTTCGCAGTGTGATGCGCACTGACGGCACGGTGACGCAGCCCCGTCTGAGGCAGGTTGCGCTGACAGCCATTTCCGAGGTTAACGCTGAGCTGTACGACTTCCGCAACCGCCAGCACATGCTGGGCTACCGGGATCTGGCTGACGTGCCGGCGGAAATGCTGGACGGCAAAAGCGAGCGCATTCAGCACTACCTCAACGCCGTGTATTGCTGGGCGCGCGCCGTGCTCAATGAGCGTTACCAGGATTATGACGCCACGGCGTCCGGGGTAAAGAGAGGGGAGGAACTGGCGGAGGTCAGCGGCGATCTGTGGCGTGATGCCCGCTGGGCTATCAGCCGGGTGCAGGATGCACCGCACTGCACGGTGGAGCTTATCTGATGAAAGTGCGTGCGCATCAGTATGACACGGTGGACGCACTCTGCTGGCGCCATTACGGGCGCACGCAGGGAGTCACTGAGCAGGTGCTGCAGGCGAATCCGGGGCTGGCTGAATATGGCCCCTTTTTACCGCACGGGCTGCAGGTGGAGCTGCCGGACATTACGGCGTCAACCACTGCGCAGACTGTCCAGTTATGGGACTGAACTATGACGCTTGAACGAATCAGCGCCTTTATCACTTACTGCGTTGCCCTGCTTCTGGCATGGCTCGGCGATTTGTCTCTTAAAGATGTATCGACCATTACCGGTCTTGCGCTGGGGATTATTACTGCAGCGGTGACCTGTTATTTACGCTGGAAAGCCTACCAGCTGCTGCGGGACGGCAGAATATCCAGGGGGGAATATGAGTCCTTCAATCGTTAAGCGTTGCCTGGTCGGCGCGGTGCTGGCGATTGCCGCCACGCTGCCGGGCTTTCAGTCGCTTCATACCTCCGTCGAGGGGCTGAAACTGATTGCTGATTTCGAAGGGTGCCGCCTGCAGCCATACCAGTGCAGCGCCGGGGTCTGGACTGACGGGATCGGCAATACGTCCGGGGTAGTGCCGGGCAAAACCATAACGGAGCGACAGGCCGCGCAGGGGCTGATTAATAACGTGTTGCTGACGGAAAAAAGGATTGAAGCCTGCCTGCAGGTTAAGCCACCTCAGCATGTTTACGATGCCCTGATCAGTATCGGCTTTAATGTCGGAACGGGGGCAATCTGCCGGTCAACAATGGTTTCTTACATCAATCGCCAGCAATGGTGGCAGGCGTGCAACCAACTCCCCCGCTGGATTTATGTAAATGGTCAAAGGAGTAAAGGGCTGGAAAACAGGCGCGCCCGTGAGCTTGCCTGGTGTCTTAAAGGGGCAGGGGCATGACGCGCGTGCTGGCGGTGATCCTGGCTCTGGTGCTGGCATTGCTGGGCTGGCAGTCATGGCGGCTTAATAATGCCGGTCACACCATCGGGACGCAGGCTGAGGCGCTTAAAAATAACAAGCAGGAGCTGGCGAAGAAAAACAGCCAGCTCATCAGCCTTTCAATTCTTACTGAAACCAACAGCCGGGCGCAGATGCAACTTTATGCTGCAGCGGAGGAGACTTCCGCGCTGTTGCGGAGTCGCCAGCGCCGGATCGAGGAGCTAAAACGTGAAAACGAGGATTTACGCCGCTGGGCTGACACTCCTTTGCCTGCTGACATTATCCGGTTGCGGGAGCGCCCGGCCCTCGCCGGAGGTGCAGCTTACCGTGAGTGGTTGTCCAAAAGTGACGCAATGCCGCCTGGACAGGTCAGCGCCGCGCAGTAATGGGGATTTGAACCAGGTGCTGGATGAGACTGAGGCCGCCTGGGCAGTATGTGCCGACAAAGTGGACACGATCATAGCGTGTCAGGAGCGAGACAGTGAACAAGCCGCAGTCCTTACGCAACGCCCTGAATAAATCGGTGGCGTATGTCCGTGACAACCCGGACAAGCTGCACCTTTTTGTTGATAACGGTTCGCTGGTCGCAACCGGCGCCCGTTCAATGTTATGGGAATATCGCTACACCCTGAACGTGGTGATTGAAGATTTTAGCGGCAACCAGAATTTAGTGATGGCGCCCGTGCTGCTCTGGTTAATGACCAATCAACCGGACGCCATCAACAACCCGGAGCTGCGTGAAAAACTTTTTACCTTTGACGTCGATATCCTGAGCAACGATCTGTGTGATATCAGCCTCAATCTGCAGCTCACGGAGCGCGTGATCGTCAGCACAGACAGCACCGTATCGAGCGTAGAAGCGGTGCCGGAACCCGACGTACCCGAAGAAATGTGGACGATGAAACGTGGATGACCTGCAGAGGGTGGATGACTGGCTGGCGGCGCTGCTGGCGAATCTGGAACCGGCAGCCCGCAACCGTATGATGCGACAACTGGCGCAGGAGCTGCGCCGGTCGCAACAGCAAAACATCAGGCTGCAGCGCAATCCAGACGGCACCGCCTTTGAGGTGCGCCGGGTGACGGCCAGAAGTAAAAAGGGGCGTATAAAGCGCCAGATGTTCGCCAAATTGCGCACCACTAAATACCTGAAAACCGCAGTCACTGCGGACTCTGCCAGCGTGCAGTTTGATGGGAAAGTCCAGCGCATCGCCCGTGTTCACCATTATGGCCTGCGTGATCGAGTCAGACGCAACGGCCCGGAGGCCCGGTACCCGGCACGCCGTCTTTTGGGCGTGAATGATGAGGTGGAAACCGTTACCCTTAACACCTTGATGCGCTGGCTCATGGAATAGCTTTACTTCTTTCTTCTTTTGCCCGAGTGCCTTTTAATTTTTTTAGATTCTATTATTGTTTTTTTTAAGGTTGACGATTCAATGGGTAATGTTTTTATTATTGGTGCTTTGAATATTTCTGCTACTGAGTATCCTGCTCTTGCCACACAAATAACACTAAAGAAAATAATAGATAAGGTAAAGATTTCACGATTGTCTGCTGACCATTGTGCAAAGGGTAGTTTAATTTGTGATGGCGCGTTTGAATACTCCAAAACTACGTACATACCATAGAGGAAAGTTGCCGCTGTTTCTATATTCCATAGTGCGTTTAGAATGTTTTTATAAATCTCGAACTTACTCATTCTTATAAGTAAGGCTCCCTGAACAATTGAGAGTGTAAGTATCAAGCATATGTATTTAATTAAATCCTTTGTATCTGTAGAGTCTACGTTGTCCCAAATATAAGTTGCAATCGTAAGAAGAACAAGGATGGAAAGGTAAATTCCCCAAGGTAAATTCAAGCCAAATTTAAATTTCATCGGTCTCTCTTTTTTTTCACATTGTGTGATTTACGAAACAATGTTCAAAACATGCCTGAGTTTGCTTTGGCTGGCAAATTAAAAATATGAACGCACAACTAACCGAAATCATGCGCCTTATCACCAACCTGATCCGCACCGGCACCGTAACCGAAGTGGACCGGGAAAACTGGCTGTGCCGGGTGAAAGTGGGCGAGCTTGAAACCAACTGGATTAACTGGCTGACGCTGCGCGCAGGTGGTGCCCGTACATGGTGGTGCCCGTCGCCGGATGAGCAGGTGGTGGTGCTGAGTATGGGCGGCAATCTGGAAACCGCTTTTGCCTTACCTGCGATCTATTCCAACCAGTTCGCGCCGCCGTCAGACTCTGTGGACGGCTGTGTAACGGAATACCCGGACGGTGGCTGGTTTGAATATGAACCCGCGACCGGCCGCTGGCATGTGCGGGGTATCAAATCCATGGTGATCGAGGCGGCAGATAACATAACCCTGAAAACGGGGGAGTTTGTGGTGGAAGCAAGTAACACGCGCATAAACAGCGAGGTGGTGATCAATGGTGGCGTCACCCAGGGCGGCGGCGCCATGAGTTCTAACGGGATCGTAGTCGATAAACATGGTCATACCGGCGTTAAGTCCGGCGGCGATACATCAGGAGGCCCGGTATGACGCTGTATATCGGTATGAATCAGGACAATGGCAAAGCCATTTCTGATGCGGACCATTTGCGGCAGTCGGTCAGGGATATTCTGCTGACTCCCCAGGGAAGCCGTATAGCCCGCCGGGAATATGGTTCCCTGCTGTCAGCATTGATTGACCAGCCCCAGAACCCGGCGCTGCGCCTGCAGATTATGGCGGCTGTTTACGTATCGCTGAGTCGCTGGGAGCCTCGGCTTACGCTGGATTCCATCACCGTCAACAGCAGCTTTGACGGCTCCATGGTGGTTGAGCTAACCGGGAAGCGCAATAACGGCGCGCCTGTTTCTCTTTCGGTATCAACAGGAGCATACAATGGCAGTCATTGACCTTTCCCAGCTCCCCGCGCCGCAAATTGTTGACGTGCCGGACTTTGAATCCCTGCTGACTGAGCGTAAGGCCGCCTTTGTGGCCCTGTATCCGGCAGAAGAACAGGACGCGGTGCGGCGCACGCTTGAGCTGGAATCTGAACCCATCACCAAACAACTGCAGGAAAACACGTACCGGGAAATCCTGCTGCGGCAGCGTATCAACGAGGCGGCGCAGGCGGTCATGGTGGCTTATGCCATGGGCGGCGATCTCGATCAGATGGCGGCCAACTACAACGTGAAGCGGCTGACGGTTACACCTGCCGATAACGACGCGGTGCCGCCGGTCGCAGCGATAATGGAAAGTGACGAGGCGCTGCGCCTGCGTGTTCCTGCTGCATTTGAGGGACTGTCCGTTGCGGGACCAACGGCGGCTTATGAGTTTCACGCTAAAAGCACGGACGGGCGAGTCGCTGACGCCAGCGCAACCAGCCCGGCACCGGCGGAGGTGGTGCTTACCGTACTGAGCCGTGAGGGCGACGGAACGGCAGCGGCGGACCTGCTGGCGGTGGTTGAACAGGCGCTTAACAGTGAGAACGTGCGGCCGGTTGCTGACCGTCTGACGGTGCGTAGCGCTGAAATTATTCCGTACAGCGTGGATGCAACGATCTTTCTTTACCCGGGGCCAGAAGCAGAGCCGGTGATGGAGGCGGCAAAGGCCAGCCTGCAGAAATATATCGTCAGCCAGACGAGGCTGGGGCGCGATATTCGCCGCAGTGCTATTTATGCCGCGCTGCATGTTGAAGGTGTGCAGCGTGTTGAGCTGGCCTCGCCGCTCGCTGATGTGGTGCTGGATAAGACACAAGCCGCTTCATGTACGGAATGGAGCGTAACCAACGGGGGAGCGGATGAATAGTCTGCTTCCTCCTGGTTCATCGCCGCTTGAGCGCCGCCTCGCTCAGACCTGCAGCGATATTTCCGATCTGCAGGTGCCGCTGCGGGATTTATGGAACCCGGCAACATGCCCGGTCAAGTTTCTGCCGTATCTGGCGTGGGCCTTTTCGGTTGATCGCTGGGACGAAGGATGGGCGGAAAGCGTAAAGCGCCGCGTGGTGCAGGATGCGTTCTATATCCATCAGCACAAGGGCACAACCAGCGCTGTGCGGCGTGTGGTGGAGCCGTTCGGCTTCCTGATCCGCATCATTGAATGGTGGCAGACAGGCGAGGCGCCGGGCACGTTTCGCCTTGATATTGGGGTGCAGGACCAGGGCATAACAGAGGAAACCTATCTGGAGCTGGAGCGCCTCATCGGTGACGCCAAACCCTGCAGCAGGCATCTGATCGGCATGTCCATCAATCTGCAGACGCGCGGGCCCTATTTTGTGGGGGCTGCCACCTATAGCGGCGAAGAAATCACGATTTACCCGTATATCAACGAAACCATCATTTCCGGCGGTTCTGCCTACGAGGGCGGCGCCGTCCATGTTATTGACACAATGAGAGTGAACCCATGAGCGCAAAATTTTATACCCTGCTGACGGATATCGGCGCGGCGAAACTGGCAAATGCCGCCGCGCTCGGTGTTCCGCTGAAAATTACACAGATGGCGGTGGGTGATGGCGGCGGCGTGCTGCCAACGCCAAACGCACAACAGACAAAGCTGGTCGGTGAAAAACGCCGTGCAGCTCTGAATATGCTGTATATCGATCCGCAGAACAGCAGCCAGGTGATCGCTGAGCAGGTGATTCCCGAAACTGAGGGCGGTTGGTGGATTCGTGAGGTTGGTCTGTTTGATGAAACCGGCGCGCTGATTGCTGTCGGTAACTGCCCGGAGAGCTACAAGCCGCAGCTGGCAGAGGGCAGCGGCCGCACGCAGACCGTGCGCATGGTGCTGATTACCAGCAGCACCGATAACATCACTCTGAAAATTGACCCTGCAGTGGTGCTGGCAACCCGCAAATACGTGGATGATAAGGTGCTGGAGTTAAAGGTGTATGTGGATGAGCTGATGGCGGCACATCTTGCGGCCGCTGATCCGCATTCACAATATGCACCAAAAGTCAGCCCGACGTTTACCGGCACCCCAAAAGCCCCGACGGCGGCAGCTGGTAACAATTCAACTCAGCTTGCCAATACTGCTTTTGTGCAGGCCGCTATTGCAGGGCTTGTTGGTTCCTCACCTGCAGCGCTTGATACATTGAACGAACTGGCGGCGGCGTTAGGTAACGATCCTAACTTTGCGGCCACTATGACTAATGCCCTGGCGAACAAGCAGCCTCTGGATAATACGCTTACAGCCTTGTCGGGAAAATCTATTGCGGCCATTCTCGAATACCTCGGTTTGCAATACTCTCTCAGTGAACCAGATACAGAAACTGTTGTTTACACGCTGCCTGGTGGATATAAGCTCATGGCTTTTAACCGATTAGTAAACAACTCAACTACTGTCGGTACGGGTGTAACAACCCCCATTACTTTCCCTCAGGCCTTCCCTTTACGATTGATTGGTGTGTTCGCTACCAAGAAAAACTATGTTCAGGCTGCTGTGAGCTGCGAGAACCAGTCCCTGACTGGCTTTGATGCGGTGGTAACGCTCATTACAACTATTGCGGGTGGTATTACAAGTACTCGCGCAATGTTTCTGGCAATCGGGAAATAAAAAATGAATTATGCCTATAGCCCTTCTAAAAATGCTTTTTATTATTTCGGCTGGAAGGATGAATATTATGCCGCTGGTACATGGCCATCTGATGCCATTGAGGTGGCCGACGATATTCATGAGAAATTTTCGGCCGATCCACCTAAAGGAAAATTCTTAATTGCCGGTATTGATGGTTTACCTGCATGGGGAGATGTTCCTCCGCCGACTCGCGAGGAGAGTTTGGCGCAGGCTCGAGTCGAAAAACAAAACCGGATTGATGCTGCCAACAATTACATGAATGGCAAGCAATGGCCTGGTAAGGCGGCGATTGGGAGACTCAAAGAGGAAGAATTGATACAATACAATATGTGGCTGGATTATCTTGATGCACTGGAGTCTGTAGACATCTCCTGCGCACCCAATATTAATTGGCCAACAAACAACTAATGCCGAAGTAACGCGTTGTGGGGTAGAATGAACTACCCCAATCAACGAATGCAATTATTTTTTGTATATGTTAATTAACTTTTTCTCAAGATAATTATAAGAAAGGATTGACACTAGAATTGATACTATTACTGAAATGAACATGAAATAAAAGTTCTGGTAATCTAATGTTGGTAGTAATCGTTCTTTTAATTTGAACAAGACAATGAAAACTATAGGGTGTAAGAGATATAAAGAATAAGACGCATCTCCTATGGAAAGTATTGTTTTGGGTATTTTTATACTGTCCTTTATAAATTGATGGCATGATGTAAGAAGGAAAAACATTATGCAATAATACATTCCGAAATATTCTACCCCATGCATTGTGTTCCTTTTTGTAACATAGCCATATGCAGGGATTGCGAATGCAATGAGTATTAACGGTATTGCTTTTTTGGGATCTTTTATCCTAAGCATATTTTTTTTGAATAAAATAGCA
Source organism: Enterobacter sp. A103 (assembly GCF_034427535.1). Lineage (NCBI taxonomy): Bacteria > Pseudomonadati > Pseudomonadota > Gammaproteobacteria > Enterobacterales > Enterobacteriaceae > Enterobacter > Enterobacter sp. A103. The sequence goes on along the minus strand of NZ_JAXQPQ010000007.1, from coordinate 35,830 downwards.
ACGCATGCACCAAAAACAAACTCCCATACAACGCTTTGTATTGTGAGATTGAAATACCCACCATTCTCTATAGTAGGTCTTATAGTCGTGGCTAACCCCATAAACGATGGGATTATAAATAGCGTTGTTAAAAACCAAAGAGCATAAAACCAGTATTTATTCCTGGAAAATAGCAACCCTGTTGCACAGACTATATAGAAATAAACTTCGTAATTTAAGGTCCATCCGACGAATAATGTGGCAGCGCCAAAATACACAGGATCATAAAAATTAAGAGGGATAAATAAAAGGCTTTTAATAATATTTAGTGATTGTACTGCATTAATTTTATCGGAATAAACAAAGCCATGCATTGTTGACAGGTCTGTGTTTTTGAATAGTAAGGCATAAATCATTGTTGCAATGAAATACAAAGGCCAAATTCTGATGAATCTCTTTTTTATAAAGGTTGGTAAGTCTTTTCTTGTATAGTCGTAGGATGTGTAAACTATAATAAATCCGCTGATTATGAAAAAAAGATCTACACCGAAGGCTCCTGGCCAAAAGAGATCAAACGAAAGTTTTTCATAAACAGTTCCAACCAGAAAGGCTTTAGCATGATGGAGGACTACCATCAGTGCAGCCAGTGCCCTTAACGCCTGAATATAATCCAGGTTAGGCTTATTTTCTGTAAGAGAAGAATTTTGCAGCATTATTATCCTAGTTAGGGAGTGAATGAATTTAATCGCATTGTAATGATATTGCACGGTAATTTGAAGTGGTTTGCTGAGTTAGGCCTCCTGAACAGAGGTTCAGCATTCTTCTAAGAACAACACATGTGCTTCAATGAAAATAAGAAATTTCATTCCTTAATTCAAACTCGAAACCGCAAAGTTGGTTGCCGACCAGAATTACACCGCCTCTGACGCCAGCTCAGTCTACTGATGTTGGCCTTTCCGCAATGGCTAAATGTGTCAAACAAATGCGTGATGTGCGTCAGGGCAAGACGCCAAAAGCCTCCCCGATAACTTCGAAACAAATAGAAATAAGCGAGCTCAATAAAAGCTACAACGTATTGAAATGAAGAGTAAATATTAATAAAGGCTACCGTGCTCTGGATGTCAGACGCCCTGAACAGTTCCCGATAATCGGGAAACCTCAGGTCTCATTATCCTGTGGCTATTCTCTGCCATGTGTTCGGGGATCATCGCAGCAGCTCAAATTATTACTTGCAAACTGTGCCATTCCCTACACAAAGCCCAAAGCGTGCGCAGCGCGTGTATCAACCAGAACATAGGCACACCCCCTGTAAACCGGAGAGACTGCCTTATGGCTCAGGATTACCACCACGGGGTGCGCGTTGTTGAAATCAACGAGGGCACCCGCTCCATTACCACGGTGAGCACCGCCATCGTGGGCATGGTCTGTACCGGCGATGATGCTGATGCGTCCATGTTTCCCCTCAATAAGCCGGTCCTGCTTACCGACGTGCTGACCGCCAGCGGTAAAGCAGGCGAGTCCGGCACGCTGGCCCGTTCGCTGGATGCGATTGCCGACCAGGCCAAACCCGTTACCGTAGTTGTGCGCGTTGCACAGGGTGAAACCGAAGCGGAGACAACCTCCAACATTATCGGTAGCGTGACAACCGACGGCAAAAAAACAGGCATGAAGGCACTGTTATCTGCGCAGTCCCAGCTCGGCGTTAAGCCGCGCATTCTTGGCGTTCCGGGGCACGATACGCAGGTGGTAGCTACTGAGCTGCTGAGCGTGGCGCAGAGTCTGCGCGGGTTTGCTTATCTGTCCGCCTACGGTTGCAAAACTGTGGAGGAGGCTATTGCCTATCGAGATAATTTCAGCCAGCGCGAGGGGATGCTGATCTGGCCTGATTTCATCAGTTTTGACACCGTGCTGAATGCTGACGCAACGGCTTACGCCTCTGCCCGTGCGCTGGGCCTGCGTGCCAAAATTGACGAGCAGACCGGCTGGCACAAATCCCTGTCTAATGTGGGCGTGAACGGCGTCACCGGCATTTCTGCCGATGTGTTCTGGGATTTGCAGGACCCGGCAACCGATGCGGGGCTGCTTAACCAGAACGATGTCACCACGCTGATCCGCAAAGACGGTTTCCGCTTCTGGGGTTCCCGCTGCCTCAGTGACGATCCGCTGTTTGCCTTTGAAAACTACACCCGCACCGCCCAGGTAGTGGCTGACACCATCGCAGAAGCGCACATGTGGGCCGTGGACAAACCGCTTAACCCGTCGCTGGCGCGCGACATTATCGAAGGTATCCGGGCCAAAATGCGCAGCCTGGTGAGGCAGGGGTATCTCATCGGCGCAGACTGCTGGCTGGATGAGTCCGTCAACGATAAAGACTCCCTGAAAGCCGGGAAGCTCACCATCGATTATGACTATACGCCTGTGCCGCCTCTGGAAAACCTGATGTTGCGCCAGCGCATCACCGATAAGTATCTGCTGGATTTCTCCAGCCAGGTCAGCGCGTAAGGGGACAATATGGCTTTACCACGCAAGTTAAAACACCTGAACCTGTTTAACGACGGGAACAACTATCAGGGGATCGTTGAATCTCTGACCCTGCCTAAATTCGGCCGCAAGTTTGAAAAGTATCGCGGCGGCGGAATGCCCGGTTCGGCGGATGTTGATCTGGGGCTGGATGATGGCGCGCTGGACACGGAGTTTTCAATCGGTGGCACCGAGCTGCTGTTATTCAAGCAGATGGGTAAAGCTACCGTTGACGGCATCCAGCTGCGTTTCACCGGCTCCATTCAGCGTGACGATACCGGCGAAGTGCAGGCCATTGAGCTGGTTGTACGCGGGCGACATAAAGAAGTCGACTCCGGTGAATGGAAAACCGGCGAGAGCAATACCACAAAAGTCAGTAGCACCAACAGTTACGCGAAGCTGACCATCAACGGCGAGGTGCTCTATGAGGTTGATGTGATCAACATGATTGAAATCGTTGATGGCGTCGACCTGATGGAAGAGCACCGCAACGCCCTGGGCCTCTGATCTACTTTAAAGGCGCGGGCCGCCGCGCCAGTACCTTAATAACAGGATATGACGATGAGCGAACAACTGACTGAAAAAACCGTACAGCTGGATACACCAATCAAGCGCGGTAAAACCGAAATTACCGAAATTGTACTGCGTAAGCCGCAGTCCGGCGCGCTGCGTGGCACCCGTCTGCAGGCGATCATGGATATGGACGTCGGCGCGATGATGACGATTATTCCCCGCATTTCCACCCCGGCGCTGACCGCCCAGGAAATGGCAGAGCTGGACCCTGCCGATCTCACCGCGCTGTCGGTTGAGGTGGTCACTTTTTTGTTGAAGAAATCGGTGCTTGCCGGTTTGCCGACAGCCTGACGGTAGAAGACCTGGTGGCTGATATCGCCACCATTTTTCACTGGCCGCCGTCCGTCACTGACGTTATGCCGCTGACCGAAGTGCTGGAGTGGCGGCATAAAGCGATTCAGAGAAGCGGGGCCAGCGATGAGTGACACTAACCTGCGTTTGCAGGTAATTCTAAATGCGGTTGATAAACTCACCCGCCCATTCCGATCCGCGCAGGCCAGTTCTAAAGAGCTGGCTACCGCCATTCAGCAAAGCCGCGCAAGATTAAAAGAACTGGACGCCCAGGCGGGCCGCATTGACGGTTTCCGCAAGGCAAGCGCGCAGCTGGCCGTCACCGGCAACAGTCTTAAAGCCGCACGCGAAGAGGCGGCGAAGCTTGCCACGCAGTTCTCGGCCACTAACCGCCCGACGGCGGCGCAGGCACGTCTGCTTGAGCAGGCAAAAAACCGCGTTAACGAGCTGCAGAGCAAATACAACGGTCTGCGTCAGTCTGTGCAGCGTCAGCGTCTTGCGCTCAATGAGGCCGGGCTGGACACCAAAAAGCTGAGTAGTGCGCAGCGGGAGCTGCGGCAGAACGCCGACGAAACCCGGCAGGCTCTGGACCGTCAGCAAAAATCTCTTAAACGTCTTGGCGCGCAACAGGCGCGAATGCATGCTGTCCGCGATCAGTATTCCCGCCGCCTTGAGGTGAGGGATCGTATTGCGGGCGCGGGAGCAACTACCTCTGCCGCCGGGCTGGCGATGGGGGCGCCGGTCATGGCCGCCGTGAAAAGCTATGCCAGCATGGAAGATGCCATGAAAGGGGTGGCAAAGCAGGTGAACGGTCTGCGGGACGACAACGGCAACCGGACAAAACAGTATTACGATATGCAGGATGCCATCAAGGCCGCCAGTGAGCAGCTGCCGATGGAGAATGGTGCTATTGACTATGCCGCGCTGGTTGAAGGTGGCGCGCGTATGGGTGTGACAAATCAGAATGATCCTTACGAAGACCAGAAGCGTGACCTGCTGGCCTTTGCATCCACGGCAGCAAAAGCCGCAACCGCCTTTGAACTGCCCGCTGATGAGCTGGCGGAAGGTCTGGGTAAAATCGCACAGCTGTATAAAGTGCCGACCCGAAATATTGAACAGCTTGGCGATGCCCTGAACTACCTGGACGATAACGCCATGTCAAAAGGTGGCGATATTATCAACGTGCTGCAGCGTATGGGGGGCGTGGCTGACAGGCTTGATTTCCGCAAGGCGGCCGCGCTGGGTTCAACTTTCCTGTCTCTTGGTGCTGCGCCAGAAATTGCTGCCAGTGCATCGAATGCCATGGTGCGCGAACTGTCGATTGCGACCATGCAGAGCAAGCGGTTTATGGAAGGTATGGATCTGCTGAAACTCAATCCAGAAGAGATTGAAAAGCAGATGACAAAGGACGCAATGGGGACCATTCAGCGCGTGCTGGAGAAGGTCAACAAGCTGCCGCAGGATAAACGCCTGTCCGCCATGACTATGATATTCGGCAAGGAGTTTGGCGATGATGCGGCGAAGCTTGCGAACAACATGCCGGAGCTGCAGCGACAGCTGAAACTCACCTCAGGCACTGCGGCAAACGGCTCCATGCAGAAAGAATCCGATATTAATAAGGACTCACTTTCCGCGCAGTGGTTGCTGGTAAAGACGGGCGCGCAGAACGCGTTCAGTAGCCTGGGTGAAACCCTGCGCCAGCCGCTGATGGATATCATGAGTTACGTGAAAAATGTAACGGGGGCGCTGCGTCGCTGGGTGGAGGAAAACCCGAAGCTGGCTGGCTCATTGCTGAAAGTCATGGCAGCACTGGCGTCGATTACAGGAGTTCTGGGTACGGTCATGCTGGCAGTATCAGCTGTGCTTGGCCCACTGGCGCTGATGCGCCTGCAGTTTTCTATTCTGGGTATCAAAGGTGGTGGTGCATTTGGGCTTATCACTAAAGCCCTCACGGGGGTAGGTAGCGGGATATTGTGGCTGGGGCGCCTGATGTTTGCTAACCCCATTCTGGCCGTTATTGGTCTGATAGCTGCGGGTGCGCTTTATATCTGGCAAAACTGGGACACGCTTGGGCCAAAGTTCAAAGCCGTTTGGGATGCGGTTTGCGCGGCCACCACGGCGGCATGGGAATGGATTAAACAGGCCGTCAGTAATGCCTGGGAAGCTATTAAATCTCTGTTTTTCAATTACACCTTACCGGGCCTTATAGCCAAAAATTGGGAAGCTATTAAGGCCGGTGTGTCTGAGGCGTGGGCCCGTGTCAGGCAGACGATCAGTGACAAGTGGAACGCCATTCTTTCAGATGTCAGTGCGCTACCAGCTAAATTCCAGGATATGGGCAGCGCCATCATTGACAACATTCTCAATGGTATCAATGCGAAGTGGGAAACGCTCAAGAGCAAGCTGTCATCCGTTACCGATTATCTGCCTGACTGGATGACAGGGAAAAATAAAGAGCCGGGTAATACTCAGGTTCAGGTGGTTGGTGGTGCCGCAGCTGCTTCTGTTCCGTTTGCAGGGCTGTATGACAGCGGTGGTGTTATTCAGCGCGGTCAGTTTGGCATAGTCGGGGAGAATGGCCCGGAGATTGTGAACGGTCCGGCTAATGTAACCAGCAGGCGCCGGACTGCTGCGCTGGCTTCCGTTGTTGCGAGCGTCATGGGTGTGGCAGCGGCTCCTGCTGAAGCCTCGCCGATGCATCCATATAGCCTGCCAGCTAAAGAGTACAAACAAAGCCAGTCAGCAAAATCCGCCAGTGCGCCGCAGGCAATTCGTTATGAAATTAACGCGCCTATTCATATCACCGCTCAGCCGGGGCAGAGCGCACAGGATATTGCCCGCGAAGTGGCGAGGCAGCTTGATGAGCGTGAGCGCAGGGCTAGGGCAAAAGCGCGAAGTAATTTCAGTGATCGAGGGGGGTATGAATCATGATGATGGTGCTGGGGTTGTACGTATTCATGCTGCGCACCGTGCCGTATCAGGAGCTGCAGTATCAGCGCAGCTGGCGACATGCCACTAACAGCCGGGTAAACCGGCGCCCGTCTACACAGTTTCTTGGGCCGGATAACGATTCGTTGACGCTGTCCGGCGTCCTGCTACCGGAAATCACCGGCGGCAGGCTGTCATTGCTGGCCCTTGAGCAGATGGCGGAGCTGGGTAAATCGTGGCCTTTGATTGAGGGGAGCGGGACGATTTACGGCATGTTTGTGATCGAGAGCCTGAGTCAGACCAAAACTGAATTTTTTGAAAGCGGGATGCCGCGGCGTATTGAATTCACGCTGACGCTGAAACGGGTGGATGAGTCGCTGTCTGATATGTTCGGCAGCCTCAGCGATCAGCTCAGCAATTTGCAGGACACCGCCACCTCTGCGATAGGGAATATTAAAAATACGGTGGGAGGGTTACTGCAGTGAATTTCACCTCTGATCTCACGAACCTGAACAGTAAAACGCCGGGTTTCAGCATCATTATTGAAGGCAAGGATGTCACAACCGTACTGGATTCGCGCCTGATGAGTCTGACGCTGACGGATAACCGGGGGTTTGAAGCGGACCAGCTTGATCTGGAGCTGGACGATTCGGACGGGAAAATCGTTCTGCCGCGTCGGGGGGCTGTTATTCAGTTTGCGCTGGGGTGGAAAGGCCAGCCGCTTTTTCCGAAAGGGGGATTTACTGTCGATGAGATTGAGCACAGCGGCGCACCTGACCGCCTCACAATTCGCGCACGTAGCGCAGATTTCCGTGAAACCCTGAATACGCGGCGTGAAAAGTCCTGGCACCAGACAACGGTGGGCGAAATTGTGAAGGAAATCGCGGGCAGGCATAAATTAAAGATGGCGCTGGGAAAGGACCTGTTGGACAAGCCTGTCGATCATCTTGACCAGACTAATGAAAGCGACGCCAGCTTTTTGATGAAGCTGGCGCGGCAGTATGGGGCGATAGCCTCAGTTAAGGACGGCAATCTGTTGTTTATACGCCAGGGGCAGGGCAGAACGGCAAGCGGTAAGCCTCTGCCGGTTATCACCATAACCCGCCAGGCCGGTGACGGTCATCGTTTTACCCTGGCCGATCGCGATGCCTATACGGGGGTAATTGCCAGCTGGCTCCATACACGTGAGCCAAAGAAAAACGAGGCAGTAAAGGTTAAGCGCCGTCGAAAGAATACCGCCACGGCAAAGGAGCCGGAAGCAAAACAGGGAGATTACCTGGTTGGAACGGATGAAAACGTGCTGGTACTCAACAGAACTTATGCAAACCGCAGCAATGCAGAGCGAGCGGCAAAGATGCAGTGGGAGCGCCTGCAGCGCGGGGTAGCAACATTTTCACTGCAGCTCGCAGAGGGAAGGGCTGATCTGTATACCGAAATGACGGTGAAGGTTAGCGGGTTTAAACAGCCCATTGATGATGGCGAATGGACCATTACCACGCTGACGCATAGTGTCAGTGCAGATAATGGTTTTACTACGACTCTGGAGCTTGAAGTTAAGATTGATGATCTCGAAATGGATTAATTGGTTCTCAAAATTGAATAATGATGTATCATTATTGTGATTTTGGCAAAAGTGGTGGGATAACCGGAATGATGAATTGTCCAGAGTGCGGCCAGGCAGCCCATACAAGAAGCAGTTTTCAGGTATCAGCAACAACCAAAGAACGTTACAACCAGTGCCAAAATATCAACTGCGGTTGTACTTTTGTCACGCATGAAACATTTGTTAGGCATATCATTAAGCCTAATGTGATTTCTTCTGCACCCCCACATCCGGGAAAAGATGGGCAAGGGCATATGAATTTTTAAAAAGAACCCGCTTTCAAAGCGGTTTTTTTGTCGCCAGTCCAAAAGCCTGTCGCCATTTTGCCGCCATCGGAAAAGACAAAGGGGTTACGTTTTCACGTAACCCCTTGTTTTATTTGGTGGAGCTGGCGGGAGTTGAACCCGCGTCCGAAATTTCTACATCCTCGGTACTACATGCTTAGTTTGTCTTTACATTCGCACGCCAGCTGCGGACAGACACGCCACTAACGAACTAGCCTGATTAGTTTTAACGCTTCAACCCCAGGCAGGGCTTCCACGCGATCTCTTTTGGGTTTGACCTCTCTTTGATCCCCGTCTTAAGAGCGGAAGCTAGGGAGAGAGGGCTCAGAGCAGGTTATTAAGCTGCTAAAGCGTAGTTTTCGTCGTTTGCGACTATTTTTTTGCGGCTTTTAACGAGGCAAACCGCCCCTCGGCATGCACCTTGGGTTTCGCAAATCCCGTCGAATCCAGAATCAGCCCCAATAGTGTTGAACTAAGTATACCAGATTTCACTTCCTGGATACCAGCCCGGAACGCTAACTTATTGAATAGTACAATAAGTGTGCAGAATCAACGTCCTGCGTTTTTCATGATGCGCGCTTTATCAAGCTGCCACTCGCGCTCTTTCAGGTCAGTACGTTTGTCGTGCTGTTTTTTACCTTTTGCGACGCCAACTTTCACTTTACACCATGCGTTTTTCCAGTACAGCGACAGGGCGACCACGGTGAAACCTTCACGGTTGATGCGTCCGTAGAGGGATTCCAGCTCACGCTTGTTCAGCAGCAGCTTGCGGGTGCGCGTTGGGTCACACACGTAGTGTGAGGAGGCGACGGTCAGCGGCGTAAAGTTCGCGCCGAACAGGAAGGCTTCGCCATCTTTCAGGATCACGTAGCTATCGCCGATGTTGGCTTTCCCGGCGCGCAGCGATTTTACTTCCCAGCCCTGCAACGCAAGGCCAGCTTCGAATTCTTCTTCAATGAAATACTCGTGGCGAGCACGCTTGTTGAGCGCAATGGTCGCCGAGCCTGGTTTATGTGCTTTTTTCTTCGTCATAAGTGTCGTAAAGCCGTCGGTAATCTGATTTCAAAAAGTCACCTCATTGCGTCCTGTGAGGTCTAACGCGCTATCTTAGCACGAGATGAGGCTTAGCGTTTTTTTAACAGGTGATAAATGTTATTATTTGTCCGTTGTGTGACCATGGGAAATGCTATGCCTCAGATTAGCCGTACTGCGCTTGTGCCTTACAGCGCGGAACAAATGTATCAGTTAGTGAACGATGTTCAGTCTTATCCTGAATTTATTCCGGGATGCACCGGGAGCCGCGTTCTGGAGTCCGGCCCGACGCAGATGACTGCGGCGGTGGATGTCTCCAAAGCGGGGATCAGCAAGACGTTCACCACCCGCAATACGCTGACCAGCAATCAGAGTATTTTGATGCATCTGGTGGATGGTCCGTTTAAAACCCTGATGGGGGGCTGGAAGTTTACGCCGCTGAGCGCTGACGCCTGTCGCATCGAGTTCCAGCTCGACTTTGAATTTACCAATAAGCTGATTGAGCTGGCGTTTGGCCGCATCTTTAAAGAGCTGGCCTCGAATATGGTTCAGGCGTTCACCACCCGCGCCAAAGAGGTTTACAGTGTCGCATAAGATTGCTGTAGAAGTAGTGTATGCGCTGCCGGAGAAGCAGTATCTGCAGCGCGTGACGCTGGAAGAGGGGGCAACCGTTGAGGCGGCTATCCGCGCGTCCGGCATCCTCGAACTTCGCAGCGATATCGACCTGGCGAAAAATAAGGTCGGGATTTATAGCCGTCCGGTGAAGCTGGGTGATGTGGTGAAAGAGGGCGACCGGGTGGAGATTTATCGTCCGCTGATTGCTGACCCGAAAGAGCTGCGACGTCAGCGTGCAGAGAAATCGGCTAAGTAGCGCTTTATTCCCCCGGTGGCGCTGCGCTTACCGGGGCTACAATTCTGCGCAAGAGTTCAGACACAAAAAAGGTGCTCAATGAGCACCTTTTTGCATTTCTGACTTCCGATTATTTGGTCAAAGCAGGCTTGTTGTCGATGTTGGTCAACACACCGGCACTGCTGAAGGTCAGCGTCAGGGTCTGCTGGGTCGCATCTTCGTGGCCCGGCTTCTGACGGAATACATAGAACCAGGTGTTAGTGCCGAACGGATCGGACATCATCGGGGTTCCCAGTGCATAAGCGACCTGCTGTTGTGTCATCCCCACACGGATTTTGGACACATCGTTAGGGGTAAGGTAGTTCCCCTGGTTGATGTCAGGACGGTAAACCACTTTCTCCAGAGTGGAACAGCCTGCGGTCAACATCAGAAGAACCGCTGCGGCAGCGGTCAGCATTTTACAACGCATAGTGATTTGATTCCTTTTCGGGCCCGAGCAGAACGCGGCTCATATGTAATATGCCGATGATAATAGACCTTGTCCCACTTTGAAACCGGTCTGGCGGCGTTTTTGTTGTTCTGTATGACCCTGAGATCCCGAAAAAGTTTATGCCGCCAGCAGTTCTTTCGCGTTCGCGAGCGTATTGCGGGTGACTTCGCTGCCACCGAGCAGGCGTGCCAGCTCCTGCAGACGCGCACGTTTATCCAGCGGCTTCATATGCGTTTCGGTCATTTCACCGTCAGTTTCTTTGCTGACGATAAAGTGATGATGACCACAGCCTGCGACCTGCGGCAGGTGGGTGACACACATCACCTGCGTTGATTCGCCTAGCTGGCGCAGCAGTTTGCCCACCACCGCCGCCGTTGGGCCGCTGATGCCGACATCCACTTCATCGAAAATCAGCGCCGGGGTTTCCATTTTACGCGCGGTAATCACCTGAATCGCCAGCGCAATACGCGACAGTTCACCGCCGGATGCCACTTTGGAGATAGCCTGCAGCGGCTGCCCCGGGTTGGTAGTGACGCGGAACTCAATGCGGTCCGCACCTTCTGCCGTCAGGTGGTTCTCTTCAAAGCGGACATCAATGGTGAAGACACCGTGCGGCATCGCCAGCGTGTGCATGCTGTCGGTGATGTGCTGGCTTAGCTCCTGGGCGTAATGCTGACGGATTTCATGCAGCTTTTGCGCTGTCGCCAGCGCCTGTTCATGGTGCAGGTTCACCGCGAGAGAGAGGGTTTCCTGCGAGTCAGCCTGATCGTCAAGCTGCTGCTGTTCTTCCAGCAGAGACTGATAGAATCCTGGCAGCTCTTCCGGCGTGACGTGGTGCTTGCGCGCCAGTGAAATCTGACGGGAGATACGCTGCTCCAGCTCAAACAGACGGTTCGGGTCGAGATCCAGACGTTCACAGTAGTGGCGCAGTTCGTCACTGGCTTCGGAGATCTGAATGGCCGCTTCTTCCAGCATATCCAGGACGCCAGAAAGCTTGCTGTCCATGCCGACCAGTTCAGTAATGAGCTGGCGGACGTTATACAGCTGGCTTTGCAGGTTCACGTCTTCGCCGTCCGCCAGCAGGTTGAGCGCATTCTGGCTGGTTGAGAGCAGGTGGCCGCTGTTCGCCAGACGTTTGTACTCTTCGTCGATTTGCTCAAACTCACCCGGCTGCGGGTTGAATTCGTTGAGCTCTTTAAGCTGGTACGCCAGCAGTTCCGCACGTGCTGCGCGCTCCTGGCTTTGCTGCTGGTGCTGGGCAAGTTCACGGCAGCTCTGATGCCACTGGCGATAGTGCTCCGCCATAAGCTGAGTAAGCGCGTACTCACCCGCATAGCCATCGAGCAGCGCTTTCTGCTGTTCAGGTTTGACGAGTTGCTGGTGCGCGTGCTGACCGTGGATCTGGATAAGCAGCTGGCCGAGTTCGCGAAGCTGGGAGAGCGGGACCGCCGTGCCGTTGATAAAGCCACGTGAACGACCGTCGCTGCTGATCACGCGGCGAAGTAAACACTCACGTCCATCTTCAAGCTGGTTCTGTTCCAGCCAGCGCTGGGCGGCAGGGGTGTCTTTCAGGGAGAAACGGGCGCACAGGTCGGCACGGTTTGCGCCCATGCGCACCATGTCGCCCTCTGCGCGGCCACCAAGGCACAAGCCGAGGGCATCAATGGCAATGGATTTACCTGCACCGGTTTCCCCGGTGATCGCCGTCATGCCGCTGTGGAAATCGATCTCAAGCTCACGAACAATGGCAAAGTTGCTGATGGTCAGTTGTGCCAGCATAATTGTTTTCCTGTATGAAAAACCATAACTGTGTTTTCATACAGTATAAACTGGTTTTTTATACAGTAAAGTACTGGATGCAAAATCAGAACAATTTTTTTGACCAGCCAAGCTTCGAGCTTAATGTGTTGAAATAGCTGTAATCTTTCGGGTGAATCAGATTCAGATGATAATCACACCGACGAATAAGGACATCTTCACCTTCCTGGATCGGCAGCGCTATCTGGCTGTCGCAGCTGATCTCCAGGTCGTTACGGCGGTGCGAGAAGCGCAGACGTATCGTGCTGTCACCGTTGATAACCAGCGGGCGGGCGGAGAGCGTGTGCGGGAACATCGGCACCAGGGTAATGGCATCCAGCGAGGGCGTCAGGATCGGGCCGCCGGCAGAAAGCGAGTAGGCGGTTGAGCCGGTCGGAGTGGAGATAATCAGCCCGTCGGAACGCTGGGAAAAAGCAAAGATTTCGTCGATATAAACTTCGAATTCAATCATGTGCGCCACTTTCCCGGGGTGAAGAACCACCTCGTTAATTGCGGTGCTGATGCGCTTCTGGCAGTCCTGCTGGCACACTTGCGCTTCCAGTAAAAAGCGTTTCTCACTGATATAGTGGCCTTCCAGCACGTCGGCCAGCTGCTGCTGCGCATTGTCCGGGTCGAGATCGGTTAAAAAGCCGAGATTGCCACGGTTGATGCCGATGACCTTAATGTCATAACGCGCCAGCGTGCGGGCTGCGCCGAGCATGTTGCCGTCGCCGCCCACCACCACGGCGAGATCGGCCTGTTGACCAATTTCCGCCAGCGTGCCGGTTTTGACGCTCTTCAGCTGAAGCTCCTGCGCAATCTGCTGCTCGACCATCACTTCATAGCCTTTGCTACACAACCAGCGATACAACATTTCATGTGTCGTTAGTGCGGTAGGGTGACGCGGATGCCCGACGATCCCAATACACCTGAAATGATTATTCATTTTCTGGAGGTCCTTGTGCCTGATGAATGATGACAATCTGTCTTGTTCCCTTGAATCCCGGAAACTGATCCCCATAATAAGCGAAGTTAGCGAGATGAATGCAGAAAAACGCGGAGAAATTCATGAGTAGTAAAGAACAGAAAACGCCTGAGGGGCAAGCCCCTGAAGAAATTATCACGGAACAGCACGATGAAGTTGAGGCTGTAGAGCCAGACGCATCTGCTGAGCAGGTGGACCCGCGCGATGAAAAAATTGCGAATCTGGAAGCCCAGCTGGTAGAAGCACAGAATCGCGAACGCGATGGTGTTCTGCGCATCAAGGCGGAAATGGAAAACCTGCGTCGTCGTACCGAGCAGGACGTTGAGAAGGCGCATAAATTTGCGCTGGAGAAATTCGTCAACGAACTGCTGCCGGTAATCGATAGCCTCGATCGCGCGCTGGAAGTGGCTGACAAAGCGAATCCGGACAACGCGGCGATGATCGAAGGTATTGAACTGACGCTGAAATCCATGCTCGACGTGGTGCGTAAGTTTGGCGTGGAAGTGATTGCCGATACCAACGTACCGCTGGATCCAAACGTCCACCAGGCGATTGCAATGGTGGAGTCAGAAGAGGTGGAAGCCGGTAAAGTGCTGGGCGTGATGCAGAAAGGTTACACCCTGAACGGCCGTACCATTCGCGCTGCGATGGTGACCGTGGCGAAAGCGAAAGCGTAATTTGCCATTCGTAGTGCCGGGTGGCGGTTTCGCCTTACCCGGCCTACAGCCTTACTCAGCGATACTTTCGCGCAGGGGTTTTACGGGCAGGACTTTCACCTGCTTAATCATATTGTCCTGCACGTCCAGGATATCAATATCGTACTGCTCAATGCGCACCCGCGTGCCCGCCGCCGGGATCTCTTCCAGCGCTTCCAGAATCATCCCGTTAATCGTACGAGCCTCATCTTCCGGTAAATGCCAGTTAAAGGCTTTGTTGAGTTCGCGAATGTTCGCGCTACCGTCAATCAGCACCGAGCCGTCGTTTTGTGGGGTGACCTCTTCCGCGAGGGAAGGCGACATTGACGTAGTAAAGTCCCCGACAATCTCTTCCAGAATATCTTCGACCGTCACCAGCCCCTGAATGTCGCCGTACTCATTGACCACCAGGCCGACTTTTTTCTTGTTGCGCTGGAATTTCACCAGCTGCGTGCTGAGCGGCGTTCCTTCCGGCACGTAGTAAATCTCGTCGGCGGCGCGCAGCATCACCTCTTTGGTGAACTCTTTTTTCTCGGTCATCAGACGGTAGGCTTCGCGCACGCGCAGCATGCTGATGGCGTCATCCAGCGAATCGCGATACAGCACAATGCGCCCGTGCGGGGAGTGCGTCAGCTGGCGGACGATGGCTTTCCAGTCGTCATTAATGTCGATACCGACGATTTCGTTACGCGGCACCATAATGTCGTTGACGCTCACCTTTTCCAGATCCAGCACTGACAGCAGCATGTCCTGATTGCGCCGGGAGATCTGCGAGCGGGATTCATTCACGATGGTGCGCAGCTCCTCTTTGCTGAGCGCGCTGCTGATGGTGACATCGGCTTTGATTCCTACCATCCGCATCAGTACGCGCGTCACCATGTTCAGCAGCCAGACCAGGGGCATCATCAGGATCTGCAGCGGTGCCAGCAGGAAGCTGCTCGGGTAGGCGACTTTCTCCGGGTAAAGCGCGGCGATGGTTTTCGGCAGCACTTCGGCAAACACCAGCACCACGAACGTCAGCACGCCGGTGGCAATCGCCACCCCGGCGTTGCCGTACAGGCGCATCCCAACGATGGTGCCGAGGGCGGAGGCCAGAATGTTGACAAGGTTGTTGCCGATGAGCACCAGGCTTATCAGGCGATCCGGCTTGCGAAGCAGTTTTTCAACGCGACGAGCGGCACGGTTACCCTGTTTAGCACGATGACGTAACCGGTAGCGGTTTAAGGTCATCATGCCGGTTTCCGAGCCGGAGAAATAGGCGGAGATGACCACCATGACGATCAGGATAACGATCAGCGTGGTGGTAGAAATGTGTTCCAGGGGGAACTCCTTTTGTTACTTAGCCAGCAAATTGCTGTATGAAGCGGCTGCCAAAATAGGCAAGGGTGAGAATGCCCGCACCCGCGACGTTGAACCAGACCACGCGACGACCGCGCCAGCCTTCATGATAATGGCCCCATAACAGGACAATATAGACAAACCACGCGATGATGGAGAGCACCGCTTTATCGATATTCTCCACGCTGAACAGGTTCTTCATGTAAAACAGGCCCGTGCAGAGCGTCAGCGTCAGCAGCACAACGCCCACCTGGGTGATGTGGAACATCTTACGCTCAATGACCATCAGCGGCGGCATCTCATGGTTAAACGCCAGCTTTTTGTTTTTCAGCTGATAGTCAATCCAGGCGAGCTGCATGGCGTAAAGCGCGGCGATGATCAGCGTCGCGTAGGCAAAGAGCGACAGGCCGATATGCACCAGCATCCCCGGCGTCGCCTCCAGATGCGTAATGAATTCATTAGGCATAAAGGTGGCGAGGGCCAGATTGATCAGCGCGAAGGTATAGACAATCGGCAGCAGCAGCCAGCCGCGATTTTTAGACGCGACGATGGTCATTACCGTGCAGATCATCAGGCTGACCAGCGAGCCGACGTTAAGGACGCTCAGGTTTTGCACGCTGCCGTCGCCGGGAATGATGCGTGATTCCAGCGCAAACGCGTGGCTGATCAGTGCGATCACCGCGGAAAGAATAGCCATGCGCCGCCAGCCGCTGTTTTTTTGCAGCAGGCCGGGAACGATCAGCGCGAGGCTGACAGAGTAGGCAACAAGGGCGATCAGTGCGAAAACAGGCATATAGGCATCGACAGTTGTCTTAATAAGAAAGAGAAGCAGTATAACGTTACGTGACGCCTGCTCCAACCGTTGCATAACAACAAAGGCGCCTTCATGTTATACTCCGGCAAAATTCTGTGTATGTGTCGCCCATGGCGGCCCAACGTTTCTACTCAGGCGAGAGACAATGTTTGATAATTTAACCGATCGTTTGTCGCGCACGCTGCGCAACATCAGCGGCCGCGGACGCCTTACTGAAGAGAACATCAAGGAAACGCTGCGCGAAGTGCGCATGGCGCTGCTGGAAGCAGACGTCGCGTTGCCGGTTGTTCGTGATTTTATCAACCGCGTAAAAGAGAAGGCGGTTGGTCATGAAGTTAACAAGAGCCTGACCCCGGGCCAGGAATTCGTCAAAATCGTTCGTAATGAACTGGTTTTGGCGATGGGCGAAGAGAACCAGGTGCTTAACCTGGCGGCTCAGCCGCCGGCCGTGGTGCTGATGGCGGGCCTGCAGGGTGCAGGTAAAACGACCAGCGTCGGTAAGCTGGGTAAATTCCTGCGTGAAAAGCACAAGAAGAAAGTGCTGGTGGTCTCTGCGGACGTCTATCGCCCGGCGGCGATCAAACAGCTGGAAACTCTGGCCGAACAGGTCGGCGTAGATTTCTTCCCGTCCGACGTGGCGCAGAAGCCTGTCGACATCGTTAACGCGGCGCTGAAAGAAGCGAAGCTGAAATTCTACGACGTGCTGCTGGTGGATACCGCCGGTCGTCTACACGTTGACGAAGCGATGATGGACGAGATCAAGCAGGTACATGCCTCTATCAACCCGGTAGAGACCCTGTTCGTTGTCGATGCCATGACCGGTCAGGATGCGGCGAATACCGCGAAAGCGTTTAACGAAGCGCTGCCGCTAACCGGCGTGGTGCTGACCAAAGTGGACGGTGACGCCCGCGGCGGTGCGGCGCTCTCCATTCGTCACATCACCGGTAAGCCGATTAAATTCCTCGGCGTGGGCGAGAAAACTGAAGCGCTCGAGCCGTTCCACCCGGATCGTATTGCCTCCCGTATCCTCGGCATGGGCGACGTGCTGTCGCTGATCGAAGATATCGAGAGCAAGGTTGACCGCGCGCAGGCCGAGAAGCTTGCCAGCAAGCTGAAAAAAGGCGACGGTTTCGATCTCACCGATTTCCTTGAGCAGCTGCGTCAGATGAAAAACATGGGCGGCATGGCCAGCCTGATGGGCAAACTGCCGGGCATGGGCCAGATCCCTGACAACGTGAAAGCTCAGATGGATGACAAGGTGCTGGTGCGTATGGAGGCGATCATCAACTCGATGACCCTCAAAGAGCGCGCTAACCCGGATATCATCAAAGGTTCCCGTAAACGCCGTATCGCAGCCGGTTGCGGCATGCAGGTGCAGGACGTTAACCGCCTTCTTAAACAGTTCGACGACATGCAGCGAATGATGAAGAAAATGAAGAAAGGTGGCATGGCGAAGATGATGCGCGGCATGAAAGGCATGATGCCACCCGGTTTTCCAGGGCGTTAATCGCTTTTGAGATTGCTTTTTGCCCGAAAATGAGTAAAATTTTCGGGCTTTTAATATGACACCCGGGCTCCGTTCCTCGATGGGGCCCGGTTGTTTTATTCACACAAGAGGATGTTATGGTAACTATTCGTTTAGCTCGTCACGGCGCTAAAAAGCGTCCGTTCTACCAGGTTGTTGTGACTGACAGCCGTAATGCACGCAACGGTCGCTTCATCGAGCGCGTTGGTTTCTTCAACCCACTGGCCGCTGGCGCAGAAGAAGAAACTCGTCTGGATCTGGATCGTATCGCTCACTGGGTTGGCCAGGGCGCTACTGTTTCCGATCGCGTTGCTACGCTGATCAAAGCAGCAAACAAAGCAGCTTAATCTGTCACGGTGGTCATGATGAGCAATAAAGCACCTGTTGAACCGATCGTATTGGGAAAAATGGGTTCTTGCTACGGTATCCGTGGTTGGCTCAGAGTGTTTTCCTCCACTGAAGACGCTGATAGCATTTTTGATTACCAGCCCTGGTTTATCCAGAAAGGCGGTAAGTGGGAAGAGGTCGAGCTGGAAAGCTGGCGTCACCACAATCAGGACATCATCATCAAGCTGAAAGGCGTTGACGATCGTGATGCTGCGAATGCGCTGACTAATTGTGAAATTGTCGTGGATTCGTCGCAGTTGCCACAGCTGGAAGAGGGCGACTACTACTGGAAAGACCTTATGGGTTGCCAGGTAGTCACTACCGAAGGCTACAGCCTGGGGAAAGTCATCGATATGATGGAAACCGGGTCAAATGACGTTCTCGTCATTAAGGCAAACCTGAAAGATGCATTTGGCATCAAGGAGCGGTTGGTTCCGTTCCTCGATGGACAGGTTATCAAGAAAGTCGATCTCACTACTCAAACCATTGAAGTAGATTGGGATCCTGGTTTTTAAATTCTCCGGATAAACGGTAAAAGACGGCGCTATGTGGATTGGCATAATTAGCCTGTTTCCTGAAATGTTCCGCGCGATTACCGATTACGGGGTAACTGGCCGGGCAGTAAAGAATGGCCTGCTGAGCATCCAGAGCTGGAGTCCTCGTGACTTTACTCATGACCGGCACCGTACCGTGGACGATCGTCCTTACGGCGGCGGACCGGGGATGCTAATGATGGTGCAACCCTTACGGGACGCCATTCACACAGCAAAAGCCGCGGCAGGTGAAGGCGCAAAGGTGATTTATCTGTCACCTCAGGGACGCAAGCTTGATCAAGCGGGCGTGAGCGAACTGGCGACGAATCAAAAGCTGATTCTGGTCTGTGGGCGCTACGAAGGAATAGATGAGCGCGTAATTCAAACCGAGATTGACGAAGAATGGTCTATCGGCGATTACGTTCTCAGCGGTGGTGAGTTACCCGCAATGACGCTGATTGACTCCGTCGCCCGGTTCATTCCGGGGGTTCTGGGCCATGAAGCTTCGGCAACGGAAGATTCCTTTGCCGATGGGTTGCTGGACTGTCCACACTATACTCGTCCTGAAGTGTTAGAAGGGATGGAAGTACCGGCAGTGTTACTGTCTGGAAACCATGCCGAGATACGTCGCTGGCGTTTGAAGCAGTCGCTGGGCCGAACCTGGCTTAGAAGACCTGAACTTCTGGAAAACCTGGCTCTGACTGAAGAGCAAGCAAAGTTGCTGGCCGAGTTCAAAACTGAACACGCGCACCAGCAGCATGAACATGATGGGAATGCGTAATACGCTCCCGAATATCAGTTTACCCAGGATAAGAGATTAAATTATGAGCAACATTATTAAGCAACTTGAACAAGAGCAGATGAAGCAGGACGTACCTTCCTTCCGTCCAGGTGACACCGTGGAAGTGAAAGTATGGGTTGTTGAAGGTTCCAAAAAACGTCTGCAGGCATTCGAGGGCGTGGTTATCGCTATTCG
Organism: Enterobacter sp. A103; assembly: GCF_034427535.1. Classification (NCBI taxonomy): domain Bacteria; kingdom Pseudomonadati; phylum Pseudomonadota; class Gammaproteobacteria; order Enterobacterales; family Enterobacteriaceae; genus Enterobacter; species Enterobacter sp. A103. The sequence goes on along the minus strand of NZ_JAXQPQ010000007.1, from coordinate 16,230 downwards.
TAACCGCGGTCTGCACTCTGCATTCACTGTTCGTAAAATTTCCAACGGCGAAGGCGTTGAGCGTGTCTTCCAGACTCACTCTCCGGTAGTTGACAGCATTGCTGTTAAACGTCGTGGTGCTGTACGTAAAGCTAAACTGTACTACCTGCGTGAGCGTACTGGTAAGTCTGCTCGTATTAAAGAGCGTCTGAACTAAGATTCGCTTAAGCGACATCCTGTTAGAAAGGGCTGGCCGAAAGGCTGGCCCTTTTTTTATCCCTGCGCACCTCTCGCGTTAACCCTTTTGTCATAAATCATTTACAATGCTTGCCTCTTGAAAGGAGGAGAAGTGGATAACGTACTGCATCAGCCTAACCGGAAACGTGCAGCGGCATTGACCGCGCTGTTTGCGATCCTGCTGATCGTGGTGGCGCCGCTTATCTCCGTCTCCTTGCAGAAAGATCCCATGAGCGCGATGCCGGGCATGCATCATGACATGAGCATGATGTCGATGGACGAGCATCAGGGCGATATGCCGCATACGATGCCTGTCGACCATGCGGAAGCGTGCGGCTACTGCGTGCTGTTAGCGCATGTCCCTGGCGTGATGCTGGCGCTGATCGTCCTGCTCAGCGCGGTATTACAGAGGCTTCGCATTAAGCCGCCGCGCCAGGCGGTCAGCCACTGGCACTTTTTCCCCTGGCTTTACCCTGATACCCGCGCGCCGCCGCGGCAGTCTGCTTTTTCCCTTTAAAACTAAATCGATAACTTTTTGCCTTAAAAAGGAAAAGTATGACTACCTGCACTCCGCGCGCGGCATGGGGAAACCTGCTGCGTCGCCTCCATTTCTACGTCGGGCTTTTTGTTGGTCCGTTTATCTTCTTTGCCGCGCTGACCGGTACGCTGTATGTGGCGACCCCGCAGCTGGAGAATGCGCTCTACCGGCACGCGCTCCACACGAATTCCGTAGGCGAGTTGCAGCCGCTGGCGGAACAAATTGCCGTGGCGGAAAAAAACGTTGGATCAGATGTGCATTTGCACGCCGTGCGTCCCGGGCTGGCTGAAGGCGAAACCACCCGCGTGATGTTTGCTGACCCGACGCTTGGGCCATCGGAGAACCGGGCTATTTTTATTGATCCGGTAAGCCTGGCGGTGCTGGGAGATATGACGGTATACGGCACCAGCGGGATTTTACCGCTGCGTCAGACCATTGATTATCTGCATACCTCTTTGATGCTGGGCGACGTGGGGCGGCTCTACAGCGAGCTTGCCGCCTCCTGGATGTGGGTTGCCGCGCTGGGCGGTGCTGCCCTGTGGTTTTATACCCGGCCCAAACGGCGAATCAATAATCGCTTCCAGAATCGTCGTCGGATGCACGTGACGCTGGGCTGGAGTCTGCTGGGCGGAATGCTGTTGTTCTCAGCAACCGGCCTGACCTGGTCCCAGTGGGCTGGCGGGAACGTTGATAAGCTGCGGGCAGAGATGAACTGGCTTACCCCGCAGGTGAACACGATGCTTTCCGGTCAACAGAAGATCGTGGATGAGCACGCCGAACACCGAGGCCATCACGGCGGAATGATGATGCCGGAAATGGCGATGGATCTGACGCAGTTTGACGGAGTATTAAGCGCGGCCCGTAACGCGGGAATTGATGCCAACAGGCTGGAGATCCGCCCGGCAAAAACGGCGGATCGCGCCTGGACCGTGACGGAAATCGATCGTAGCTGGCCGACCCAGGTGGACGCCGTTGCAGTTGATCCTTCTACGATGCAGGTCCTGGACAGAACCCGATTCGAGGATTTCCCGTTAATGGCAAAACTGACCCGCTGGGGCGTGGATTTCCATATGGGGATCTTATTCGGGCTGGTGAATCAGCTGCTGCTGGTGGCGTTCGGCCTCGCCCTGTGCGTGCTCATCGTCTGGGGTTACCGGATGTGGTGGATGCGTCGTCCTGCACGGTCGGCCGTGGATCCGGTGCAGACGCTTTGCCAGAGCTGGCTGGCGCTGTCAGGATGGGGAAGAGGCGTTACGGTGGTAATCAGCATACTGCTGGGACTCGCCTTGCCGGTCATGGGCGTGAGTCTGACGCTGTTTGTTGTGGTGGACTGGCTGCGCTGGCGAGCGGCAACCAGGGTGACGCTCGCAGAATCATCCGCTAAATAACTCTATGGCGTGCTGATCACCACTGCGACGCGGCGGTTTTCAGCGCGCCCTTGCGGAGTGCTGTTGCTCGCAACCGGGTATTTTTGACCTACCCCCCGCGTGGTGAGATTGCTGCGCGGGATATTTGCCCCCTTCGCCCAGGCATCGGCCACGGCATTGGCGCGTTTTAACGACAGCGCTTCGTTGTAGCTTTCTTCACCGTAGTTATCCGTGTGACCGTCCATTCGCGCGTGGTTCAGGCCGGTTTCCGCCAGGCGAGAGGCCATGGACTGGATCTGCGTTTCACTTTCCGGGCGCAGTCTGGCGTCATTTTTATCAAACAGGATGGTGTCCGACATGCCAAGCGACCAGTCACCGTTCAGTTCGTTAAAACCGTAAGACTTCATCGCCGAAATTTGCTCAGGAGTGAATTTGCCTTCCGGGGGCGACTGACAGCCTGCCAGAACCAGTGAGGCCAGAACTATCGGCGCGAAGTAACGTTTTAACATAGTGTATCCTTTCTAACTTGTTGTTTTCGTACGCTGGTTTTTCACCTGATACATGTTGCGGTCAGCCCTCTCCAGTAATGCTTCCACGGAAGCATTTTCCCACGCCAGAGCAAAGCCAATGCTGAGTGACATCGATGCTTTTTGTCCGTTATGAAGATCAAACGGACGGATAAACTGCTGCGATAGCGCAGCACAAATGTGTTGAACCTCGAGCTCAGAGTGTACGCCGTACAGCACCATGGCGAATTCGTCACCGCCAAGGCGGTATGCCTGGTGACGTTTGTCGCCAAACTCCATCATCCTGCTGGCGACTTCTATCAGCACGCAGTCACCTGCCGCGTGTCCCCAGGTGTCGTTAATAAACTTGAAATTATCACCGTCGAGGAAGAGCAGGGCCGAGTTTGTTTTGGCTGAAGGGTCGTTCATTAAGGCTGCAATGCTGTTACGAAACGCCGCGCGGTTGGCAAGACCGGTGAGCGGGTCGTGCATGGCGGTACGCAGCAGCTGGGCATTTTTCGCCTGAAGCTTCAGTTGCCACTCCTCCATCTCATCCAGAAGGCTGTTGAAGTCCTCACCAAACTGGTGAAACTCTTCAATACGGCCGTCTTTCACCCGGCGGGAGAAGTTGCGGTTAGTACGAACGTCATGCACCACGTCAGTGATGTTTTGCAGGGCCGTGACCATACCATGGTGTAAAGACTGGGTAATGGTGAGCGCGACGACGGTTGCAAAGAGAATACAGCCGGTCAGAACGGCAAACGACATCCAGATGAAATGGCCGATCAGGCTGTCACGCGCGGTCAGGCGAATTTCGCCGATCGTTGCGCCGTTATGCATGATGGGCTGCGCAACCGGTACGGGGAAAAGCCAGCGGCTGACCAGTGCGCCCAGCGTGTCGTTGTTGTCCTCCGGGTTCCAGGACCAGTAGGCAAACCGCTTTTTATGCGCGTTAATAACCTCGGCCACGGCAAACTGCCCCTGTTTGCCCAGCGCAGCCAGCGTTTCGTTGGCCGCCAGCGAGTCGTTGAACACCAGCGAGGCTTCCAGGCTGTGGCTCATTGTTGCGCCGGTTAATTCGAGATTCTTTTGCGCGTATTGTTTTAACGTCACGACGGAAGCAAAACAGAGCAGCAGCCATATTAGCGTCATCGTGATGATGACGCTTATCATGCTGTTTCGCCTCAACGTTCTTTTAAACGTCGGACGTGGCGTTGAAGTGAAATCTTTATCCATGCTGCTTATTCCGTGCAAGCATTAATACATCCGGATTGACTCTTACGCCACTGCGCGTCAATGCATCCAGATTGACGGCGAACCGTACCTGGCCGCGATCGATTATCAGGCAAAAGGCACTGCCAATTACACATTCCGGATTTTGCTCTGAGATTAATAGCAACGCTCTGCCCTGATATTGACTTATTAATTCAAGTTGTTTTGCCGGTGATTCAGACCCGAAATAGATCGCATCGCACGTCGCGGCCAGGGCTTCCTGATCGTTACGTACAATAACGGGAGTATAAGGTAACTCGCTATGCCCCTCATCGCCGCTGAGGGCGTGCGTATAGTGCGAAGTGGCGTAGACGCAGAGTTTGGGCTGACCGGAAAGTGACGGCCATCGCGTATAGCTCACGATGCCTGAGACAATCGAGCGTACCGATTTATCCGTTTCCGTAAGCGTGCCTGCCGCCGCAGGGCCCACCATAAGGAACAGCATTATCACCAGAGTGAGTCGGAAAAAAGAGATCAAGAATAAATTTCTCACCAGAATCCGCCACATCGCTCTGGAAATAGATGTCCTTAAGAGTTGCGGGCAGAATACCATTGTTTATCAGGGCCGTCATTATGTCAGAAATAGCATGAGGCCGACCTAAGCTAAATCCTACTGTTGTTTATTTTCCGGTGGATAAAAATAGATTAATTCAGTCTGCTGGAGCGCATACTTTCATCCATCCCTTGCTGCCATGACGCACGCAGTTTTGCCGCGTTTTCGGCTGTATCGCAACTGGCAGGGAAAGATTTGCCTGCTAATCCCCAGGCGTGAATAAACCCTTCTTCGCAGACTTTCTTCTGACCATCAGCATAGCCGCGAAGATATTCACTACGATCAACGTGTGTGTCGTTAAAGCTATCGGCCAGGGTCTGGTTATCTTTAACCGGCAGGCCATTCATGGCGTCTTCTTTACCTGCATCAAACCAGGATGGGCTGGTCCAGTCTGGCTGGAAGGTGTAAGGATTGATCTGACAGCCCGTTAAAAACAGCGACAACAGCGCGAGAGCAATTGAACGCATAGCCATTCTCCTTTTTTCTTCAGCATAGCCTGGCTAAAGAAAATCTGTCTGTAATTTAAAGTTTACATTTTTATCGGCTGATTTTTGCAATAAATTGGCTTGTGTAAACTAATGTGTACGTATTTTGGATTGAAATGTTTACTTTTTATGGTATCGTGGTTTCACCTCATTGAGGAATACAACTATCGCAAACGAGCTTTACAGGATCGCCATCATGCAAAAAGACGCGCTGAACAACGTACATATCACTGACGAACAGGTGTTAATCACTCCGGATCAACTGAAAGCGGAATTTCCGCTGAGCGTCGCGCAGGAGGCTCAGATCGAGCACTCTCGCCAGACCATTTCTGACATTATCGCCGGCCGCGATCCGCGCCTGCTGGTGGTATGCGGTCCTTGCTCCATTCACGATCCTGAAACCGCCATTGAATATGCTCGTCGATTTAAAGCGTTAGCGGAGGAGGTCAGCGATAGCCTCTATCTGGTGATGCGCGTCTATTTTGAGAAGCCACGTACGACCGTTGGCTGGAAAGGGTTGATTAACGATCCGCACATGGATGGCTCGTTTGATGTGGAAGCAGGCCTGAAGATTGCGCGTCGCCTGCTGGTGGAGCTGGTCAGCATGGGGCTGCCGCTGGCAACCGAAGCGCTGGACCCGAACAGCCCGCAGTACCTGGGCGATCTGTTCAGCTGGTCGGCGATTGGCGCGCGTACCACGGAATCGCAAACCCACCGCGAGATGGCGTCTGGCCTGTCAATGCCGGTTGGCTTTAAAAACGGTACCGATGGCAGCCTGGCGACGGCGATCAACGCCATGCGCGCTGCTGCGATGCCGCACCGTTTCGTTGGTATCAACCAGGCGGGCCAGGTCTGCCTCCTGCAAACGCAGGGTAACCCGGACGGCCATGTGATCCTGCGCGGCGGGAAAGCACCTAACTACAGCCCGGCGGACGTGGCGCAGTGTGAAAAAGAGATGGAGCAGGCGGGACTGCGCCCGGCACTGATGGTAGATTGCAGTCATGGTAATTCAAATAAAGATTACCGTCGCCAGCCTGCGGTTGCGGAATCCGTGGTCGCACAGATCAAAGATGGCAACCGTTCGATTATCGGTCTGATGATTGAGAGCAATATTCATGAAGGCAATCAGTCATCGGAACAACCGCGCAGTGCAATGAAGCACGGCGTCTCCGTGACGGATGCCTGCATCAGCTGGGAAACCACCGATGCGCTGCTGCGTGAGATCCACAAAGATTTGAAAGGCCAGCTGGCGACGCGTCTGGCTTAAGAGGTTAGTTATGGTTGCTGAATTGACCGCACTGCGCGATCAAATTGATGAAGTGGATAAGGCGCTGCTGGACCTGCTGGCGCGCCGCATGGCGCTGGTTGCCGAAGTCGGTGAGGTGAAAAGCAAATACGGCCTGCCAATTTACGTTCCGGAGCGCGAAGCCTCAATGCTGGCTTCTCGTCGCAAAGAGGCCCAGGCGCTGGGCGTTTCGCCGGATTTAATTGAAGATGTTCTGCGTCGCGTGATGCGGGAATCCTATTCCAGCGAAAACGACAAGGGCTTCAAAACCCTCTGTCCGTCCCTGAGGCCGGTGGTGATTGTCGGCGGGGCAGGACAGATGGGGCGTCTGTTTGAAAAAATGCTGACGCTTTCGGGCTATCAGGTGCGCATTCTGGAAAAAGAGGACTGGGCGCATGCTCCGGAACTCATGAAAGATGCCGGGATGGTTATCGTCAGCGTGCCGATCCACGTGACGGAGCAGATCATCGGGAAGCTTCCTGCTTTACCGAAAGATTGTATCCTGGTGGATTTGGCCTCCGTCAAAAATGGTCCGCTGCAGGCGATGCTGGCTGCGCATACGGGCCCGGTGCTGGGTCTGCACCCGATGTTTGGCCCGGACAGCGGCAGCCTGGCTAAGCAGGTGGTGGTTTACTGCGACGGTCGTCAGCCGGAAGCCTATCAGTGGTTCCTGGAACAGATTCAGGTATGGGGCGCGCGACTGCACCGCATCAGCGCGGTCGAGCACGATCAGAACATGGCGTTCATTCAGGCGCTGCGCCACTTTGCGACGTTTGCCTACGGTCTGCATCTGGCGGAAGAGAACGTGCAGCTTGAACAGCTGCTGGCGCTCTCTTCACCTATCTATCGTCTGGAGCTGGCGATGGTCGGGCGTCTGTTTGCTCAGGATCCGCAGCTTTACGCGGACATTATTATGTCCTCCGAGAACAATCTGGCGCTCATCAAGCGCTACTATCAGCGCTTTGGCGAAGCCATTACGCTGCTGGAGCACGGAGACAAGCAGGCGTTTATCGACAGTTTCCGCAAGGTTGAGCACTGGTTTGGCGATTACGCGCAGCGTTTCCAGAGTGAGAGCCGGACGCTGTTGCGCCAGGCAAATGACAGTCGCCAGTAATGCGATGATGTATATACTGAAAGCCAGCAATGCTGGCTTTTTTTATTTTGGGGAACTGTCATGGCCGAACCGCAGCTGCTGTTGAATTACACCGGGCATCTGCCTGAGTGCCCGACGTGGAGCGCAGTAGAGCATGCGCTCTACTGGGCCGATATTCTGGAAGGGGAGATCCACCGCTACCATCTGCCGACGGCAGAACACACCGTACTCTCTTTCCATGAGGAGGTGGGCTGTTTCGCGCTGCGCGAGCAGGGTGGTTTTATCGTTGCGATGCGAACGGGTATCTGGCTGACCGATAAACACGGCCTGCTGCGCCGCAAGGTGTGCGATAACCCCTCTAACCCACAGCTCGCACGCTTTAACGACGGCGGCACCGATTCTCTGGGGCGATTCTACGCGGGCACGTATTGGGGGCCGGGAGATTACAACGGTGCCCTGCTGATGCGCATCGACAACGACCTGACGCCGAAAGTGATCCAGTGTGATATTCACGGCCACAACGGCTTAGCGTTTAGCCCGGATAAGCAGTGGATGTTTACCTCAGACACGCCAAACGGCGTAATTTACCGTACGCCGCTTGATGAGAAGGGCGAACCCGGCAGACGTGAGGTGTTTCGTCAGTTTAAAGAGGGCGAAGGGATACCGGACGGCGCGGCCATGGATGTGGAAGGCTGCTACTGGAGCGCGCTGTTTGACGGCTGGCGTATTGCGCGTTTTTCTCCGCAAGGGGAGCAGCTGGAGGAATATCGCATGCCGGTGCGTTGCCCGACGATGGTCTGCTTTGGCGGCGATGACATGAAAACGCTGTTTATTACCACCACGCGGGAAAATATGGACGCAGACGAGGTGGCGAAGTATCCGTTCTCCGGCGCTATCTTCACCCTGCCGGTGAACGTGGCAGGGATGAAGAAAAGCCGCTTTATCGAACGTTAAGCCGGGTCAACCGGGACCACGTTTTCGCTCGGATAGCAGCCCAGCACTTTCATGGAACGCGTGATCTCGCCCAGTTCGCGCAGGGCCTTCTGCATGGAAGCAGACTCCAGGTTGGCCTGGATATCGAGGTAGAACATCTCTTCCCACGGGTTACCGTGGATTGGGCGTGATTCCAGCCTGGTCATGATCAGGTTGTGGTTACGCAGCACCAGCAGGGCTTCAACCAGCGCCCCGGCCTGTTGGCCGGTCGCCATCAGCAGCGTGGTTTTCGCTGGCACCTGGTCTGACACATTGATTGCCTTGCGGGCCAGCACCACGAAGCGGGTGATATTTTGCGTCTGGTTCGCCAGATTGCGTTCCAGCACCTGTAAACCATACAGCGCCCCGCCTGCTTCGCTGCCGAGCGCGGCGACGGTTGGGGTGTTAGCCTGCGCCACTTTTTCCATCGCCGCCGAGGTGCTTTCGGTGTACTCAATTTTCCAGCTCGGATAGCGGTTCAGGAACTGGCTGCACTGCTGGAACGGCTGTGGATGACTGTAAACCGTTTCGATCTTGCTCAGGTCGGTTGAGCCAGAGACCAGCACGCAGTGATCGATAGGGATCGTCAGCTCGCCAACCAGCGACAGGCTGGTGTGTTGCAGCAAATCGTAAACGTCGTTGATGGCGCCGGAGCTGGTGTTTTCAATAGGTACGACGGCGTAATCCGCCTGGCCGGTCTCAACCTGATTAAAAATGTCGGCAAACTTCGCGCAGCCGCTCTCAATAAATTCTTCGAAATGGCGTGCGGCATACTGACGTGCGGCCAGGTGAGAATAAGATCCCTTCGGACCGAGGAAGGCGATACGCGCAGAGTGTGGATTGGTTTTGTTCAGATGCTGCTGGAGCAGCGCTTGCTGAGTGAGAACGGAGTCTTCGATGATGAGCTGGAACAACCGGGTAATGTAGTGGGCATCGAGGTGATGCGCTTTGCCGAGCTGAATGAGACGTTCCAGCAGATCGCGCTCGCGGTCGATATCACGGACCGGGCGATGGGAGTCCAGCTTGGCTTTGCCCACTTCAACGGCAAGCGCGCGGCGTTCGGCCAGCAGCGCCAGCAGTTTCTCATCCAGCGCGCTGATTTTTACTCGCAGATCCAGTAACGGGTTTTCCGGTGTCATAGTGTTGCCTGTCTCATTTTATCGTTATCAATAAAAAAGGCCCCCCGGTGTGGGAGGCCTTGTTGTTCGTCTTCGCATTCTTTATCACACGACGAAACGCCTCCCGTTCAGGGGAAGGTAAAAAAGAATGCGAAGAAGAACGGCGTAAGTTTCATAAAGTCATCCTGTGATTGATACCGTTAAAGTACCCGTACTGTTTTCACCCTGTCAATAAAAAACAAAAAACGCGCCCGAAGGCGCGTTGGCGGTACACTCAATTTAAAGGATTACTCTTCTTCAACTTCTTCCGCGAAGCTGGCGTCTTTCACCGATGTTGCGGCGCGACGGGCTTCACCTTTGTGTTGCACTTTATTGAGCTGCCGTTCCAGCTTGTTGATCAAATCGTTAATTGCTGTGTACATATCCTCATGTTTTGCGCTGGCGACCAGATGGCCGTTTGGAGTATTGATAGTTGCGTCAGCGATGAAACCCTGCGGCTCCTTGGACAGGATGATATGTGGATTAATCAAATGAGTTTGCCATTTATCCAGTTTGGCGAGACGGTCTGCGACGTGCTGGCGGATTGCCGGAGTAATTTCCATTTGTTTACTGGTAATGTTCATTGTCATAAATTTTACCTCTTGTCTTTCCGTCTTGGTGATTCCAGCATACCCGACCTAATGTCAAAATGTGTGATTTAGATCACGTTATTTTGTCGGTTTTTGTCAGGGAATCTTTTTTGTGAGGCAGGGCAGGAAGAGGTGAGATTTACCTTGTCGAAGGCAAAAATTGGGGCCATAGTTGACTGGATGTGTTGAGGCTTAAGCGCTTCAGCGACGCGCTAAAATGAATAAAAAAACGGCAGCCTTCGGGCTGCCGTTTTGCATTGAGGCAATATCAGGTGTTGCTGCTGTTCGCGGCGATGATTTTCGCCACTTTTTCAGCCTGAGCGGTCATCTGCATCTGACGGTAAGCATTTTCCATCAGCTTCAGGCCGTCGCGCGTTGCCTGAGTATCCGGATAATCACGCAGCATACCTTCTACGCGGTTAACCACGGCAACCCATGCGCCACGACGGGTATAGTATTCCGCTACGGAGTATTCATATTTCGCCAGACGATCTTTCAGGAACACCAGACGTTTGGTCGCGTCGGTCACGTACTGACTGTTCGGATAGCCGCGCACCAGCTTGGAGAAGTCATTGAAGGCATCACGCGCATGCTGCGGGTCACGGTCAGAACGATCCACGCCGAAGAAGCCCTGCAGCGCACTGTCGTCCAGCGCCATGTTGGTGAGGCCGCGCATGTACATCACATAGTCGATGTTAGGATGAGTCGGGTTCAGACGCATGAAACGATCGATAGTTGCCTGAGCCAGCGGCAGGTCGGCATTTTTATAGTATGCGTAGATGAGATCTAACTGTACCTGCTGCGAATATGGACCAAATGGATAGCGATTATCCAACGCTTCCAGTTGCGTTATCGCCTGTTTCCAGTTACCGTCCTGCAACTTTTGTTGTGCAGTCGCATAGATTTCATTCGGCGGATTGTCAGGGACCTGTTCATTTGAACCGGAGCAGCCCACCAAAGCCAGGCTCAACGTGGCCGCTGCCACCAGATATTTCATGCGCGTCATGACGTTTTGACTTTCCTCAAATGTTTGTCCGGGAGAAACTCTGTTCCTGCTCCCGATTAAGACCAGCTACAATAGCACACTATATTAAACGGCAAAGCCGTAAAACCCAACGTTAAACGAAGAAGCAGTTTATGGCACAACGAGTAGAACTCACCGCAACAGTCTCCGAAAATCAGCTCGGTCAACGCTTAGATCAGGCTTTGGCCGAATTGTTCCCTGATTATTCGCGTTCACGCATAAAAGAATGGATCCTTGACCAGCGCGTGCTGGTAAACGGCAAGATCTGGGACAAACCAAAAGAGAAAGTGTTAGGTGGGGAAGCTGTCGCCATCAATGCTGAAATCGAAGAGGAAATCCGCTTCGAGCCGCAGGATATCCCACTGGACATCGTCTATGAAGATGATGACATTCTGGTGATCAACAAGCCGCGCGACCTGGTTGTTCATCCGGGCGCGGGGAACCCTGACGGTACGGTACTTAACGCACTTCTCCATTATTATCCGCCGATCGCGGATGTTCCGCGCGCGGGCATCGTGCACCGTCTGGATAAAGACACCACCGGTTTGATGGTGGTGGCGAAGACCGTTCCTGCTCAAACCCGTCTGGTGGAATCGCTGCAGCTGCGCGAAATCACCCGCGAGTATGAAGCGGTAGCCATTGGGCATATGACCTCTGGCGGAACGGTGGAAGAGCCAATCAGCCGTCACCCAACCAAACGTACCCATATGTCGGTGCATCCGATGGGTAAACCGGCGGTGACACACTATCGCATTATGGAGCACTTCCGTATTCATACGCGCCTGCGTCTGCGTCTGGAAACCGGACGTACTCACCAGATCCGCGTGCATATGGCCCACATTACCCATCCGCTGGTAGGGGATCAGGTATACGGTGGCCGCCCGCGTCCGCCTAAAGGCGCATCGGACGAGTTCATCAGCGTATTGCGTAAATTCGATCGTCAGGCGCTGCATGCAACTATGCTGCGTCTTTACCACCCTATCACCGGTATTCAGATGGAATGGCATGCGCCTATCCCGCAGGATATGGTGGACCTTATTGACGCCATGCGTGCTGATTTCGAAGAACATAAGGATCAAGTGGACTGGTTATGACCAAACTGATTGTCCCGGAGTGGCCATTGCCTGCAGGCGTGGCCGCCTGCAGTTCAACCCGTATTGGCGGTGTTAGCCAGGGCGCGTGGGAGTCTTTGAACCTCGGTGCGCACTGTGGCGACAACCTGGAACATGTTGAAGAGAACCGCCGACGTCTGTTTGCTGCGGGGAACTTGCCGTCGAAACCGGTCTGGCTGGAACAGGTTCATGGTAACGCAGTGCTGAAGTTGACGGGAGAACCCTATGCTTCTAAACGCGCTGATGCCTCTTACAGTAATACTCCGGGAACCGTTTGTGCCGTGATGACCGCCGATTGTCTGCCGGTTCTGTTCTGTAACCGTGCAGGTACCGAGGTGGCTGCAGCACACGCGGGCTGGCGTGGTCTGTGTGAAGGCGTGCTCGAAGAAACTATCGCCTGCTTTAGCGATGAGCCAGCCAATATTATGGCCTGGCTTGGCCCGGCCATTGGTCCTCGCGCTTTCGAAGTGGGGCCAGAGGTTCGCGAAGCCTTTATGGAAAAAGATCCGCAAGCGGTTGAAGCCTTCCTGCCTTCGGGGGATAAATATCTGGCTGATATTTACCAGCTCGCCCGCCAGCGTCTAAATAACGTTGGCGTGATGCAGATCTTCGGCGGCGATCGCTGCACATTCACCGAAAAGGGTGATTTTTTCTCCTATCGTCGCGACAAGACCACGGGGCGTATGGCAAGTTTCATTTGGCTGATATAACCTAAAGAATCAAGACGATCCGGTACGTGCCGTTTTCTTTTCACATAATTCAGGTCATTAACCTTGAATAATTGAGGGATGACCTCATTTAATCTCCAGTAGCAAATTTGACCTGTTATGGGAGGAGTTATGCGTCTGGATCGTCTTACTAATAAATTCCAGCTTGCTCTCGCCGATGCCCAGTCCCTCGCACTGGGGCACGACAACCAGTTTATCGAACCTCTTCATTTAATGAGCGCCTTGCTGAATCAGGAAGGGGGATCGGTACGCCCTTTATTAACGTCCGCTGGCATTAATGCTGGCCAGTTACGCACCGCTATCGATCAGGCGCTGAGCCGTTTACCGCAGGTAGAAGGTACCGGCGGCGACGTTCAGCCGTCTCAGGATTTGGTGCGCGTGCTTAACCTTTGCGACAAGCTGGCGCAAAAACGTGGGGACAACTTTATTTCGTCAGAGCTGTTTGTTCTGGCGGCGCTTGAATCACGCGGTACCTTGACCGACCTGCTGAAATCTGCCGGTGCGACCACCGCCAATGTGACTCAGGCGATTGAGAAAATGCGCGGAGGTGAAAGCGTGAACGATCAGGGAGCCGAAGACCAACGTCAGGCTTTGAAGAAATTTACGGTCGATCTGACCGAGCGTGCTGAACAGGGCAAACTTGATCCGGTTATCGGCCGTGACGAAGAAATCCGCCGTACGATTCAGGTACTGCAGCGTCGTACCAAGAACAACCCGGTGCTGATTGGTGAACCGGGTGTCGGTAAAACCGCCATCGTTGAAGGGCTGGCGCAGCGTATCGTCAACGGCGAAGTGCCGGAAGGCCTGAAAGGCCGCCGCGTACTGGCGCTGGATATGGGCGCGCTGGTGGCCGGTGCGAAATACCGCGGTGAGTTTGAGGAGCGTCTGAAAGGCGTGCTTAACGACCTGGCGAAGCAGGAAGGGAACGTTATCCTGTTTATCGACGAACTGCACACTATGGTCGGTGCGGGTAAAGCGGACGGCGCGATGGATGCCGGGAACATGCTGAAACCTGCGCTGGCGCGCGGTGAACTTCACTGCGTCGGTGCCACCACGCTCGACGAGTACCGTCAGTACATTGAGAAAGATGCTGCTCTGGAACGTCGTTTCCAGAAAGTGTTTGTTGCTGAGCCAAGCGTTGAAGATACCATCGCGATCCTGCGTGGTTTGAAGGAACGCTATGAACTGCACCACCACGTGCAGATCACTGACCCGGCTATCGTTGCGGCAGCGACGCTTTCGCATCGTTATATTGCTGACCGTCAGCTACCGGATAAAGCGATCGACCTTATTGATGAAGCGGCTTCGAGCATTCGTATGCAGATTGACTCGAAACCGGAAGAGCTGGACAGGCTCGACCGACGCATCATTCAGCTCAAGCTGGAACAGCAGGCGCTGAAGAAAGAGTCTGATGAAGCCAGTAAGAAACGCCTGGATATGCTCAATGAAGAACTGGACGATAAAGAGCGCCAGTATTCTGAGCTGGAAGAAGAGTGGAAAGCCGAGAAAGCATCCCTTTCCGGCACTCAGACCATTAAAGCTGAACTCGAACAGGCCAAAATTGCCATTGAGCAGGCTCGCCGTGTCGGCGATCTAGCGCGGATGTCTGAACTGCAGTACGGCAAAATTCCTGAGCTGGAAAAACAGCTTGAGATAGCGACGCAGTCAGAAGGGAAAACGATGCGTCTGTTACGTAATAAAGTGACGGATGCGGAAATCGCGGAAGTGCTTGCTCGCTGGACCGGTATTCCGGTGGCGCGCATGCTGGAAGGCGAGCGTGAAAAACTGCTGCGCATGGAGCAAGATCTACACAATCGGGTGATTGGCCAGAACGAAGCGGTTGAAGCGGTTTCGAACGCTATTCGTCGTAGTCGTGCAGGGCTGTCCGATCCAAACCGTCCGATTGGTTCGTTCCTGTTCCTGGGGCCGACGGGGGTCGGTAAAACCGAGCTGTGTAAAGCGCTGGCTAACTTTATGTTCGACAGCGACGATGCGATGGTGCGTATCGACATGTCCGAGTTTATGGAGAAACACTCCGTCTCACGTCTGGTCGGCGCGCCTCCTGGATACGTTGGTTATGAAGAAGGGGGATATCTGACGGAAGCCGTTCGCCGTCGCCCTTATTCCGTCATCCTGCTGGATGAGGTGGAAAAAGCGCACCCGGATGTGTTCAACATTCTGCTTCAGGTGCTGGATGATGGCCGTCTGACCGACGGGCAGGGGAGAACGGTCGACTTCCGTAATACGGTTGTCATCATGACCTCGAACCTGGGTTCCGATTTGATTCAGGAACGTTTCGGTGAACTGGACTATAGCCATATGAAGGATCTGGTGCTCGGTGTCGTGAGCCATAACTTCCGTCCGGAGTTCATCAACCGTATTGATGAAGTGGTGGTATTCCATCCTCTGGGTGAGAAACACATTGCGTCGATTGCGCAGATCCAGCTGCAGCGTCTGTACAAACGTCTGGAAGAGCGTGGATATGAAATTCACATCTCCGACGAGGCGCTGAAGCTGTTGAGCGAGAATGGTTACGATCCGGTGTACGGTGCGCGTCCATTGAAACGTGCTATCCAGCAGCAGATCGAAAACCCGCTGGCGCAGCAGATCCTCTCCGGAGAGTTGATTCCGGGCAAAGTTATTCGTCTGGAAGCCAACGACGATCGTATTGTGGCAGTGCAGTAAGTCACAAAACGCAAAAACGAGCCGCTTGCGGCTCGTTTTTGTTTAAAAACCAGGCGAAAATTGAGGTCTGGAGTAAGACTTGCCTGGAAAGTGAGCAGTCAGTAAATAAATGTCACTTTATCCTTGCAGCTTCGGAATTACTCCCTATAATGCGCCTCCACTGACACGGAACAACGGCGCACACGCCGCCGGGTCAGCAGAGAATAGCGAAATTAATCACTTGACTCTGAAGCGGGAAAGCGTAATATGCACACCCCGCGCCGCTGCGAAAAGCGAAGCGGCACTGCTCTTTAACAATTTATCAGACAATCTGTGTGGGCACTCAAAGTGACATGGATTCTTAACGTCCTCGGACGAAAAATGAATACCAAGTCTCTGAGTGAACATACGTAATTCATTACGAAGTTTAATTCACGAGCATCAAACTTAAATTGAAGAGTTTGATCATGGCTCAGATTGAACGCTGGCGGCAGGCCTAACACATGCAAGTCGAGCGGTAACACAGGGAGCTTGCTCCTGGGTGACGAGCGGCGGACGGGTGAGTAATGTCTGGGAAACTGCCTGATGGAGGGGGATAACTACTGGAAACGGTAGCTAATACCGCATAACGTCGCAAGACCAAAGAGGGGGACCTTCGGGCCTCTTGC
>NZ_JAXQPQ010000006.1:0-168984 GCF_034427535.1 Enterobacter sp. A103 | reverse complement strand
CCTGGCGGCTTTAGCGCGGTGGTCCCACCTGACCCCATGCCGAACTCAGAAGTGAAACGCCGTAGCGCCGATGGTAGTGTGGGGTCTCCCCATGTGAGAGTAGGGAACTGCCAGGCATCAAATAAGTAGAAAGGCCATCCGCAAGGATGGCCTTTTTGCGTTTATACGCTGCACAAACTAATCCCCCAACGCCCTGCTTATACGGTAAACTACCTGCGTTTTTGCATCAGGATAGCGTCTATGAACCACTCCCTTAAGCCCTGGAATACCTTTGGCATTCAACGCAATGCTAAACAAATTGTACGTGCCGATACTGCACAGCAAATGCTGGATGCATGGCAAAGCGCAACTGAAAATAACGAACCCGTACTGATTCTGGGCGAAGGAAGTAATGTCCTGTTTCTCGATGATTTTGCGGGAACGGTGATCGTTAACCGCATCATGGGAATTGATGTGGAAGAGCGTGCCGACAGCTGGCACCTGCACGTGGGGGCCGGAGAAAACTGGCATCATCTGGTGCAATTCACCCTCGAAAAAGGGATGCCGGGCCTGGAAAACCTTGCGCTTATTCCAGGCTGCGCCGGATCGTCACCTATTCAAAACATCGGTGCCTACGGCATCGAACTGAAACATGTCTGCGAATATGTCGACTGCATCGAACTGGCGACCGGAACGGCAAAGCGTTTAACGGCGGAACAGTGCCGGTTTGGCTATCGTGACAGTATTTTCAAACATGAATATCAGGATCGCTACGTGATTGTTGCCGTGGGCCTGCGCCTGTCGAAGGACTGGCAGCCTGTGTTGACCTACGGGGATTTAACGCGTCTCGATCCGGCTACCGTAACCGCCCGCGACGTTTTTGATTCCGTTTGCCATATGCGGATGGCCAAACTTCCCGATCCAAAAGTAAACGGAAACGCAGGAAGCTTCTTCAAAAACCCGGTTATCAGCAGCGAAAATGCAAAAGTCTTTCTTGAAGGATGGCCAGCCGCGCCACATTACCCTCAGGCGGATGGCAGCGTGAAGCTTGCCGCAGGATGGCTTATCGATCAATGCCAGCTAAAAGGCACTTCAGTAGGCGGTGCTGCCGTTCACCAGCAGCAGGCTCTGGTGCTGATTAATCAGCGCGATGCGACCAGCGATGATGTTGTACAGCTGGCTCATTATGTTCGTCAGCGTGTGGGCGAAAAATTTAACGTCTGGCTGGAGCCAGAAGTTCGCTTCATTGGCTGCACAGGTGAAGTTAATGCCGTGGAGGCTATCGCGTGAAGGACAATACCGTTCCCTTAACCCTGATTAGCATCCTTGCTGACGGCGAGTTTCATTCTGGCGAGCAGCTGGGTGAGCAGCTTGGCATGAGCCGTGCTGCTATCAATAAACATATCCAGACGCTTCGCGACTGGGGTGTTGATGTGTTCACGGTTCCCGGAAAGGGCTACAGCCTGCCGGAGCCGATTCAATTGCTGAATGAAGAAACGATCCGCAGCCAGATCGGACACGGCAATGTTGCGGTGCTGCCGGTGATTGATTCGACGAACCAGTATCTTCTGGATCGTCTGCCTGAGCTGAAATCCGGCGATGCCTGCGTTGCTGAATATCAACAGGCCGGTCGCGGCCGTCGCGGTCGCAAATGGTTTTCGCCATTTGGCGCTAACCTCTATCTGTCCATGTACTGGCGACTCGAGCAGGGCCCGGCCGCTGCCATTGGTCTGAGTCTGGTCATCGGCATCGTCATGGCGGAAGTGCTGCACGATCTGGGGGCGGATAAAGTACGCGTTAAATGGCCTAATGACCTCTACCTCAACGATCGTAAACTTGCCGGTATTCTGGTCGAACTGACGGGAAAAACGGGCGATGCGGCGCAAATCGTCATCGGCGCAGGCCTCAACATGGTAATGCGCAATGTACAAAATGATGTGGTGAATCAGGCCTGGACTAACCTCCAGGAGGCGGGGATCGTCATCGATCGCAACACCCTTGCCGTGCGTATGATTAAAGAGTTGCGCAGTTCGCTCACGCTTTTTGAGCAGGAAGGGCTGGCATCGTTCCTGTCTCGTTGGGAAAAGCTGGATAACTTCATCAACCGCCCGGTGAAATTGCTGATTGGTGATAAAGAGATCTACGGAACTTCGCGCGGTATTGACGCACAGGGCGCGCTGCTCCTGGAGCAGGATGGCGTGATCAAACCCTGGATGGGCGGTGAGATTTCACTGCGAAGTGCCGAATAACCGGATCGAGTTAATTATGCGAAAACCCGTCTGCGCAACGCTGGCCGTCATGATGAGTGTGCTGTTTTCGCCTCTCTCTCATGCGGATCGGGCCTGGGAGAGTTACAAGGCCCGCTTTTTCAAACCGGAAGGCCGCATTGTTGATACCGGTAATGGCGGCGTGTCGCATACGGAAGGTCAGGGTTTTGCCATGCTGATGGCGGTGGCTAACGACGATAAAGCCACGTTCGATAAGCTCTGGCAATGGACAGACAGTCAGCTGAAGAACAAAGAAAATGGTCTGTTTTACTGGCGCTATAACCCCGCAGAGTCCAACCCGGTCGCCGACAAAAACAACGCTGCAGATGGCGACGTGCTGATTGCCTGGGCGTTGCTGAAAGCCGACGCCCGCTGGCATGACAAACGCTACAGCACCGCATCGGATGCAATTACCAAAGCACTGATTGACCACAGCGTGATCCGCTATGCCGGTTACCGCGTAATGCTGCCCGGCGTCCAGGGGTTTAAGCTTGAGGGTGAAGTGGTCCTTAATCCTTCCTATTTCGTGTTTCCGGCCTGGCAGGCCTTCTCCAGACGCAGTCATTTGCCGGTCTGGCGCGATTTGATTAAGGACGGGAAAGGCCTGCTGGGGAAAATGGGCTCGGGTAAAGCGAATCTGCCCACTGACTGGGTTTCACTGGCATCAGGTGGCAAGCTGGCTCCTGCTAAAGGCTGGCCGCCGCGAATGAGCTATGACGCGATTCGTGTTCCGCTGTACGTTGCCTGGTCTGATAAGCAAAGCCCGCTGCTGACGCCGTGGAAGGCCTGGTTCGGTCAGTTCCCCCGGGAACAAACGCCCGCCTGGGTTAACGTCGCGACCAACGAATATGCGCCCTACATGATGGAAGGCGGCCTGCTGGCCGTACGTGATTTCACGATGGGGCAGGCTGCCGGTGAACCCGAAATCACCTCTAAAGACGACTACTATTCGGCAAGTCTGAAAATGCTGGTGTGGATCGCCCAGCAATAATGTCGACATTGCCCCTCTCCCCGATGGGGAGAGGGACGTCATACCGTGTTACTGCGGATACGGTACCCAATCCCCGCCGTTCAGGCGAACGTACGGTTTGTTCTGATACTGAATGACGACCGCGTTAGCGTTTTCTGAGACTTCTGCGGTTTGCGGCAGGTTACTGGTGAGCTGATCCCAGTTCACGCTATCCTCCACAAACAGCTTCCCGTCAACGGCGCGGGCAACCAGCTCTGAGATCGCCAGATAGCTGGTTGGCTGTGTAATCTCAATCGGTGCGCCCTGATGCGGTGCCTTCATCCCAAAGAATTTAATGCCTGCAGGCACGTTAGTGATGGACGGGCTTGGGATATCACGCAGACCCGACACCTGCATTCTGTCACCTTTCAGCGCACCACCGTGCTCAGGTACCACAACCACCATCACTTTACGGCCCGATTTTTCCAGCTCCGTGAAGAACGCGTCCAGCTCGTCAAAGAACTTCTGTGCACGCACTTTATAATCAGCCGTTTTGCTCACGCCCGGGAAATGGTTACCGTCGTGGAGCGGCAGGGTGTTAAAGAACGTCGCGCTGCGCGGATTACTGTCTTTTTCGATGGTCTGCAGCCAGCGCTGCAGGACGGCAGTATCGTCATAAACTGGCGAGCCGTCGAAGCCCAGCAGAGAGACGGGAAGACCGGTTTGATCCATCAGCGGTGCCTGCATGCCGCCCTGTTCGCGCACCTCTTTCAGGAAGTTACCGAACTGGCCGTTATGCCCCAGCATCAGGTGCTGCGTAAAGCCCAGCTTTGCGAGGTTATCGAACAGATAACACTGGTTGCCGGCGGGTTGATACAGGTTTTTATGCGATGTCTGACCGCAGCTTGCGCGCAGCAGGCGGATCGCCGCCGGGCCGCTGTACGAGGTGGCTGAGTTGAAATCTTTAAACTGAATATCGAAGTGTGACCACAGCGGATGAGACATCAAACCGGCGGCGTCCACGTCGGCCCAGGAGAGAGAACAGATGTTGATCACCAGCAGTTCAAACGGCTGAGCATCCGCCGGCAGCGCGTCCGGGAATTTAGTCTGTCGCTTGTCTTCCGCGGTATAGAAACTGGAGAGCCAGGCGTTCAGGTTGGTAGAGGTCGGCGGTGCGGTCTGGGTTGGGATATCGCCCACCACAGGCGTATCGCCTGCCGTTGTGACGGTTGCCGCCGCGCTTCCCCCTGTGGTGGTCACCGTGGTGGTCGGTTGACCGGCAGGCCACAGGGAAAAGTTCGGCCCAGCCAGCGTCAGCACGTTAAGCCAGATCATAATCGCGACGACAAACACCGTGACGCGGATCCACTGTGACAGGAACAGCCAGGCAACCAGCAGCACAAATACCGCGCCAATCATCTGCCAGTTAATAAAGCGCTCGGTCAGATCGAGGACATAGCTGGCGCTAAAGCCCGCCACCTGCGACCCCTGGCTCATAATGCTGTCCGGCCCCGGTAGCCAGGTATCATGCCAGAACAGCGCAAAGCCGACAGGTATAGCGACCCAGTGGCGCAAGCGATGTAACCTGATATTCGGCAGCGGCATCAGCAGGAAGGCCATAAACACGAGGTTGAGAAGGGGATGGAAATTCAGATAGCCTGCCCACAGCAGGCCAAACTTCACCAGAAAGTAGAAGTTCCAGCCGGAAAGGCCGCGCCAGTATTGCCAGAGCGGCGAGGGTGACGAAGCGGTATAGGTAGAATTAGTCATGTTTTCGGTCTGCCTTGACGTGTGATGCCCGTGTCAGTGTTCCGGCTGGTTTTACATAGCGAGGTTTAATAAACAGCACTCTGGCCGTATCACGGATACGGCGGATGGAATGGCGCGCATAGTAGCCAAGCGGGAAAAAGATCAGCGCACAGAATATAACCAGTTGAATGATATCGCTGATGTTCATGATGATGCGTTCTCCGCGTTGTCTGTTAATAAGCGAAGGGGTTCCGGAACCCGACGCCAGACGTGTCCATCATGCCTGGCATTGAGGATCGGTTTGGCATCGCTCTTGATAGCGAGCGGCTTAACCCATTGTTCAGGCTGGAGCGCACGCATCTGCACCAGCTCCGCGCTAATCGTATTATCTTCGAACCAAATCATACGGTTCGAGAAAATATCCCCTGTAGGCAGAGGGAAGATGTGGTTAAGCGCCGTATCGAGATCGTTTACCCGGCAGAAGGACAAAAACAGCACCAGGCGATTGTCGCCAATGGTCATGATGTCCCCTGTACGGTTCGGGCGACATAAGGTGAGAGCCTGTTCAACGCGAATACCCGGCACGGGACGCAGAGCAACCATGACCCCTTTTCCGTCAGCAGGAAGAAGCGTGTTGTTCATCATGTTGCCGACGGCGTCGCAGAAGGTATCCCATTTTTGGTATCCACGCAGCTTCATCGGCTGCGTCATGGAGAGCAGCGTGGAAATATCTTCCGGTACGTGGCGGCTAAACTGCTGGCCCTGAACGCTTTCGATAAGCGTCAGGCAGCGTGACAACGGCGCATTCCATGGAATAACCATATTGGCGCCGCAGCCGAGAAGCAGGCGCTCATCGGTGGCGCGCAGGCTGGTATTATTTTCGCGCACGATGATTTTCAACGCACTGCCGCGCTGGCGGCGTAAGGTGTGGATTTGTCGTGCCAGCGTCTCAATCTGGTTATTCTGCATCAGCGAGAAAATAAGGGTTGCCGCCTGGGTTGTGCGGGCTTCATGGAAAAGGGCTTCGTTAGAATCAAACAATGTCCAGTTTTCCGACAGGGCGGGTGCCCCCTCTAAAACCGCGATATGGCTCAGGATGCGTTTTTCATCACTGCGCGGCTGCACCACGGTTTCTTCCTGCTGCGCCAGGTGCCACTCGCCCTCAATATGTTTCAGCGTAAGCTGTTGCCTGGCGCTCACGCCTTTTTCATTACACCAGAATGCAATATCGTAGAGATAGCTGCCTGCCTGGTCACGAATGCTTGCCAGACCGAACAGGGAGCGATATTCGCCCATTAAAAGTGAGAACAGCTTGTCATTATTACTGCCGGGATTGACTATCAATAGCGTGCAATTTTGAAATTTTGCCCATTTATTGATTTTTTCCAGCCAGGGCAGCAGTTTTTCAGCGGGCATATTTTGCAGGACGTTATTTGCGCATTTCAGAATCACAAAATAGTGATCCGGATCAATAGAGCACTGAACGTCGCGGGACAAAAAGTATAGACTATCGGCTTCCGATGTCATGGAAAATAATCGCACCGTCTGGGGGCCGCGACCACTTTCAAGCGTAATAATTTTCTTCGGATCTTCGCCCATGCTAATGACGGCCACGCGGGAATCCTTATCCTGAGCAGCAATTGTCTGGTTTACCAGACTGATAGCATCTTCATTACGGTCCGTATTAATCCACCAGACTCCTCCGACTGGCATGTGGCTCAATTCGTCCCATAATGACTGGATGCCAATAGAAAATATGGAGTCCACGGTGTCCCTCTTTTCGTCTAATTTATCTGTATCTCAGTTTACTAGCGAAAGCGTAGAAATAAACCTAACATTGAAATTAAAGAACATCAGATTTAGCATGTAAATGAAATTTGTCAGGGCAGGAAGCCCCGCAACTTCTTTAGCGTGCGATTTTCCTTAAAGGGATGGAAAAAGAATGGATAATAACGAACCTGGAACCCCAGTCGACTCGACTCTGGGTTACACATTCCAAAACGATTTTCTGGCGCTGACGCAGGCCTTTTCTTTACCTGAAATAGATTACACCGATATTTCCCAGCGGGAACAGTTGGCCGCGGCTATTAAACGCTGGCCGTTATTAGCTGAATTCGCCCATCAACAATAAGGGAGCCATTGATGGCCATACTCGGATTACAGGGTGTCCGTGGCGGTGTGGGTACCACATCAGTTACCGCGGCGCTGGCGTGGTCATTACAGCTTTTAGGTGAATCGGTGCTGGTTATTGACGCCTGCGCCGATAATTTGTTGCGTATGTCGTTTAACGTCGACTTTTCTCGTGAAGAGGGCTGGGCCCGCGCGCTGCTTGATGATAAAGACTGGCAGGATGCAGGGATGCGCTATACCTCCCAGCTTGATCTGCTGCCGTTTGGGCAACTGAGCACCACGGAACGCGAGAATGAAGCCGCGTATCAGCGCCTGTTTTCGCAGTTCACGCTGGCGCTGCAAACCCTGAAAGAAAAGGGGCACTACAAGTGGATCCTGCTGGATCTGCCGCACGGCGCCGGCACGCTGACCCGACAGCTAATCGCCCAATGCGATCATATACTTTCCATCGTCAACGTCGATGCGAACTGCCATATCCGCCTGCATCAGCAGGGGCTGCCTCAGAACGCTCATCTTCTGATTAACGATTTGCGCATTGGCAGCCAGATTCAGGACGATCTGTATCAGGTCTGGCTGCAAAGCCAGCGCCGTCTGCTTCCCATTGTCATCCATCGTGATGAGGGGATGGCGGAATGCCTTGCGTCTAAGCAACCGCTCGGCGAATACCGCAGCGATTCACTGGCGGCAGAAGAGATCCTGACGCTGGCTAACTGGTGTCTGCTGAACTTCGCCAACAGGGCGGAGCATGCAGGGAGTTCTGTATGAGTCGTCTCGCCAGCTGGTTACTCATCCCACCGGTCAGTTCGCGTTTGAGCGAACATTACCGGCATTTCCGCCGGCACGGTGCTTCGGCATTTAGCGCCGCGCTCGGCTGCTTCTGGATGATTCTGGCCTGGATGTTTATTCCACTCGAACACCCGCGCTGGCAGCGCATACGTGCCCGGCACAGTGAGCTATATCCGCATATTAATCCCAACCGGCCGCGTCCTTTGGATCCGGCGCGCTATCTCATTCAGGCCATCTGGCTGGTGGTCACGTCATCCCGCTCAGAGAAAATAACGCCGCACTGGCGCAGTTTTTCCCGCGTGCAGCAGTTACGTGAGCGCTACCACCAGTGGCTGGACAGACTGCCCAACAGCGTAAGCGATAAGACCAGCCATCTGGATAACCATAAAGAGCTCGGGCATCTTCACCCGGGCCTGCGGCGTTTTATCCTCGGCGTGATCGTCGTGTTCTCGCTCATTCTGGCGCTGGTCTGTATTACGCAACCTTTCAACCCTCTGGCGCAGTTCACCTTCCTGATCCTGCTGTGGGGCGTGGCGCTGCTGGTCCGCCGTATTCCGGGCCGCTTCTCGGCGCTGATGCTGATTGTGTTGTCGTTGACCGTCTCCTGTCGCTACATCTGGTGGCGTTATACCTCAACCCTGAACTGGGACGACCCGGTCAGCCTGGTGTGCGGCCTGGTGCTGCTGTTTGCCGAAACCTACGCCTGGATCGTGCTGGTGCTGGGCTATTTCCAGGTCATTTGGCCGCTCAACCGCCAGCCGGTTCCGCTGCCTAAAGACACCGCGCAGTGGCCGTCTGTTGATCTCTTTGTACCGACCTACAACGAAGATCTGAGCGTGGTGAAAAACACCATTTATGCCGCGCTGGGCATCGACTGGCCGAAAGACAAGCTTAAGGTCTGGATCCTGGATGACGGCAACCGTCCGGCATTCCGCCAGTTCGCAGAGGAGGTTGGCGTCGAGTACATCGCTCGTCCGACTCACGAGCATGCGAAAGCCGGGAACATCAATAACGCGTTGAAGTATGCCACAGGGGAGTTTGTCTCGATCTTTGACTGTGACCACGTGCCGACGCGCTCGTTCCTGCAGATGACCATGGGCTGGTTCCTGAAGGAGAAAGAGCTGGCGATGATGCAGACGCCGCACCACTTCTTCTCGCCGGATCCGTTTGAACGTAACCTTGGCCGCTTCCGTAAAACCCCGAACGAAGGCACGCTGTTCTATGGCCTGGTGCAGGACGGAAACGACATGTGGGATGCCACCTTCTTCTGCGGCTCCTGCGCGGTTATCCGCCGTAAGCCGCTGGATGAAATTGGCGGTATCGCCGTCGAAACGGTCACTGAAGATGCGCATACCTCTCTGCGCCTGCACCGTCGTGGCTATACCTCTGCGTATATGCGTATTCCGCAGGCTGCCGGTCTGGCAACGGAGTCACTGTCGGCGCACATTGGTCAGCGTATTCGCTGGGCGCGCGGCATGGTGCAGATCTTCCGTCTCGATAACCCACTGATTGGTAAAGGGCTCAAGCTGGCGCAACGTCTCTGCTACGTCAACGCCATGTTCCACTTCTTATCCGGTATCCCGCGGCTGATCTTCCTGACCGCGCCGCTGGCGTTCCTGCTCCTTCACGCTTATATCATTTACGCCCCGGCGCTGATGATTGCGCTGTTTGTTCTGCCGCACATGATCCACGCGAGCCTGACGAACTCGAAGATACAGGGTAAATACCGCCATTCCTTCTGGAGTGAAATCTACGAAACGGTGCTGGCCTGGTATATCGCACCGCCGACGATGGTGGCGCTGATTAACCCGCACAAAGGGAAATTTAACGTCACCGCCAAGGGCGGCCTGGTGGAAGAGGAGTACGTCGACTGGGTGATCTCCCGTCCGTATATCTTCCTGGTATTGCTGAATATCGTTGGCGTCATCGCCGGTATCTGGCGTTACTTCTACGGCCCGGAAAACGAAATCCTGACCGTCTTTGTGAGTATGGCCTGGGTCTTCTACAACCTGATTATCCTCGGCGGCGCGGTGGCGGTGTCGGTGGAGAGCAAGCAGGTTCGTCGTGCGCATCGCGTTGAAATCTGCATGCCTGCGGCGATCGCCCGTGAAGATGGCCATCTCTTCTCCTGTACCGTGCACGACTTCTCTGACGGTGGCCTGGGGATCAAAATCAACGGCCAGGCGAAGGTGCTGGAAGGCCAGAAAGTTAACCTGCTGCTTAAGCGCGGTCAGCAGGAGTATGTCTTCCCGACGCAGGTTGTGCGCGTGGCGGGCAATGAAGTCGGTTTGCAGCTGATGCCGTTGACCAAAAAGCAACATATCGATTTTGTGCAGTGTACGTTTGCCCGCGCGGATACGTGGGCTCTCTGGCAGGACAGCTTCCCGGAAGATAAACCTCTGGAAAGCCTGCTGGATATTCTGAAGCTGGGGTTCCGTGGCTATCGTCACCTTGCAGAATTCGCCCCGTCGTCGGTGAAATTAATTTTCCGGTCACTTACTTCGCTGGTTTCCTGGGTCGTGTCGTTCATTCCTCGTCGTCCTGAGCGGGATGAGGCGAAGCAGGCGGACCCGGTTATGGCTCAACAATGATGATAACGCGATGAAAACAAAACTTTCCTGGTTATGTGCAGTGGCAATGGGGATGAATGTCCTCCCCGCAACAATGGCTAACGCAGCTCCTGGTAACGCAGCGGCAACGCCTGCGCCAACGGTACCTGTCGTCGCGCAAGCAACCGATCCGGTTGTCACCGCGGCACCTGGTCAAACAGAAAATATCATGCCGAACCAGCCAACGGAGGGGAACACCCTGCCGGCAGACGGCCAGGTCATCGGGCAGGTGATGCCGGGCGTCCGGGGGGCGAATGCGCCTGTCGTTGCGGACAATGCGCCGTCGCGGGACGTGAAGCTGACCTTCGCGCAAATTGCACCGCCTCCGGGCAGTATGGTGCTGCGCGGCATCAACCCTAACGGCGGCATTGAGTTTGGCATGCGCAGCGATGAGGTCGTCTCCAATGCGGTGCTGAACCTGGAATACACGCCGTCGCCGTCTCTGCTGCCGACGCAGTCTCAGCTGAAGGTCTACCTGAATGATGAGCTGATGGACGTACTGCCGGTCACCAAAGAGCAGCTTGGCAAGAAAACCCAGGCGCAGGTGCCGATCAACCCGCTGTTCATCACCGACTTTAACCGTATCCGTCTGGAATTTGTCGGCCACTATCGCGATGTCTGCGAAAACCCTGCCAGCAACACGCTGTGGATGGACGTCGGGCGTAACTCCTCGCTGCAGATGACCTACCAGTCGCTGGCGCTGAAAAACGATCTCTCGGCATTCCCGGTTCCGTTCTTCGATCCGCGTGATAACCGTCCGCTCACGCTGCCGATGGTGTTTGCATCATCCCCGGACGTGACCGAGCAGCTGGCGGCCACCATTGTGGCGTCCTGGTTTGGTTCACGTGCTGGCTGGCGTGGACAGAGCTTCCCGGCGATGTATGACAAACTGCCGGACAGAAATGCCATTGTGTTTGCGACCAACGCGAAACGCCCGGCCTTCCTGCGCGATCATCCGGACGTCAAAGCGCCGACCGTTGAGATGATAAGCCACCCGGAAAACCCGTACGTGAAGCTGCTGGTGGTGTTTGGCCGTGATGATAAAGATCTGGTGCAGGCAGCAAAAGCGATTGCCCAGGGCAACGTCCTTTTCCGTGGCAACAGCGTTGTAGTGGATGAGGTCAAACCGCTGCTGGCGCGTAAACCTTATGATGCGCCAAACTGGGTGCGTACCGACCGTGCGGTGACATTTGGCGAACTGAAAACCTATGAAGAACAGCTGCAGGCGACGGGGCTTGAGCCAGCGCCGATTAGCCTGTCACTGAATCTGCCGCCGGATCTGTATCTGCTGCGTACCAACGGCATTGATATCAATCTGAACTACCGTTATACCGCGCCAGCGACCAAAGACAGCTCGCGCATGGATATCAGCCTGAACAACCAGTTCCTGCAATCGTTCAGCCTGCAAAGCACGCAGGATACTAACCGCCTGATGCTTCGCCTGCCGGTGTTGCAGGGGCTGCTGGACGGTAAAACGGATGTCTCCATCCCGGCGCTGAAGCTGGGCGCGATAAACCAGCTGCGCTTTGACTTCCAGTACATGAACCCGACGCCTGGCGGTTCGGCGGAAAACTGCATCACCTTCCAGCCCGTACAGAACCACGTCGTGATTGGCGATGAGTCGACCATCGACTTCTCGAAGTACTATCACTTCCTGGCGATGCCGGATCTGCGCGCCTTTGCTAACGCAGGCTTCCCGTTCAGCCGCATGGCCGATCTCTCTGAGTCCATCGTTGTGATGCCAAAAGCGCCAAGCGAAGGGCAGGTCACGACCCTGCTGGATACCATGGCGACCGTTGGGGGGCAGACGGGATTACCGGCGATTAACGTCACGTTGACGGACGATGGCAGCCAGATCCAGAACAAAGATGCTGACATCATGGTGATCGGCACCATTCCGGATAAGCTGAAGGATGACAAACGTATCGATCTGCTGGTGAAAGCGGCCCAGTCCTGGGTTAACACGCCGCTGCGTCAGACCGAGTTCCCGAGCATTATGCCGGATATGAACGACCGTCAGGCCAGCGCGCAGACGACGGTAACGTCTCAGGGGGCAATGGCCGCGGTGGTGGGCTTCCAGTCACCTTACAACGAACAGCGTAGCGTGGTGGCTCTCCTGGCGGACAGCCCGCGCGGATATGAACTGCTCAATACGGCCATGAACGACAGCGGTAAGCGTGCCGCGATGTTTGGTTCCGTGTCGGTGATCCGTGAGTCCGGCGTCAATAGCCTGCGCGTGGGCGACGTGTACTACGTGGGCCATCTGCCGTGGTTCGAACGCCTGTGGTATGCGCTGGCTAACCATCCGGTTCTGCTCGCCATCCTGGCGGCGGTCAGCGTGGTCTTGCTGGCATGGGTGCTGTGGCGTCTGCTGCGTATCATCAGCCGTCGTCGCCTGAACCCGGATGAGTAAGATGTGATGAAAGCCTTTCGCTGGTGTGCATTAGCAGCGTTGATGCTGGCGGCGCTTCCTCTTCGCGCCGCCTGTACCTGGCCTGCCTGGGAGCAGTTTAAAAAGGATTACATCAGTGAGGGCGGGCGTGTCGTTGATCCCAGCGACACGCGCAAAATTACGACCTCTGAAGGGCAAAGCTACGCCTTGTTCTTTGCCCTTGCGGCGAACGATCGCAGCGCGTTTGACCAGCTGCTGACCTGGACGCGCGATAATCTTGCCAGCGGCAATCTCAACGACCATCTGCCCGCCTGGCTATGGGGCCAGAAAGATAAAGAGACGTGGGCGGTGATTGATACCAACTCCGCCTCTGACGCCGATGTCTGGATCGCCTGGTCTCTGCTCGAAGCGGGCCGGTTGTGGAAACATCCGGACTATACCCGCACGGGTAAGGCGCTGCTGAAACGCATTGTCAGTGAGGAAGTGGTGAAAGTGCCGGGGCTCGGCGCAATGCTGCTTCCCGGTAAAGTCGGTTTTGCCGATGAAAACGTCTGGCGTTTTAACCCCAGCTATCTTCCTCCGCAGTTAGCGAGTTATTTCACGCGCTTTGGTCCCCCGTGGACCCAGCTTCGTGAAACCAATCAGCGTCTGCTGCTGGAGAGCGCGCCGAAAGGGTTTTCGCCGGACTGGGTTCAGTATCAGAAAAACAAAGGCTGGCGGTTACAGCAGGATAAATCGCTGGTGGGCGGCTACGACGCCATCCGCGTTTATCTCTGGGTGGGAATGATGAGTGATAAAGATCCTCAGAAAGCCCGGCTGCTGACGCGCTTCCAGCCGATGGCGGCAAAGACAATGAAACGGGGTGTGCCGCCGGAGAAAGTGGATGTGGCGACGGGTAAACGCACCGGGAATGGTCCGGTCGGGTTCTCTGCCGCCATGCTGCCGTTTTTACAACAACGTGATGCTCAGGCGGTTCAGCGCCAGCGCGTTGCGGACCATTTTCCCGATAACAATGCCTATTACAGCTACGTGCTGACTCTCTTTGGGCAAGGATGGGATCAGCATCGTTTTCGCTTCACCGCAAAAGGTGAATTAATACCGGATTGGGGCCAGGAATGCGCAAGTTCACAGTAAATCTACTCACTTTATCGCTTGGCCTGGCACTGATGCCGATGGCTGAAGCCGCCAACTCTCCGCAGCAGAAACAGCTGCTGGAACAGGTTCGGCTGGGCGAATCGACACAGCGTGAGGATTTGGTTCGTCAGTCGCTTTACCGTCTTGAGCTGATTGACCCGAACAACCCTGACGTCATTGCTGCACGCTTTCGCTACCTGCTGCGCCAGGGCGATAACGCCGGTGCGCAAAAAGAGCTGGATCGTCTGAAAGGGATTGCGCCGGGCTCGAGTGCATACCAGTCATCACGCAACACGATGCTGCTGTCCACGCCGGATGGCCGCCAGCAGCTCCAGCAGGCGCGTTTGCTCGCCACCACGGGACACACGCAGGAGGCGATTGCAGCCTATGACAAGCTGTTTGACGGCAACCCGCCGGGCGGCGACGTGGCGACGGAATACTGGAACGTCGTGGCGAAAGACCCCGCTCGCCGGAATGCGGCCATTAACCAGCTCAAGAAAATCAACACCAGCAGCCCCGGAAATACACAGCTGCAGGCGACGCTGTCCCAGCTTTTGTTCCAGAGCGGACGCCGTGACGAAGGCTTTGCGGTATTGCAGGATATGGCTAAATCGACCAACGGGCGCAGCCAGGCGTCTGATATGTGGTATGACCAAATCAAAGGCCAGCCTGCCAGCAGCGCCAGCGTCAGCGCGCTGCAAAAATACCTGAGCGTATTCAGTGACGGCGATAGCGTCGCGGCGGCGCGTGCCCAGCTCGAAGAACAGCAAAAACAGCTCGCTGACCCGGCGTTCCGCGCGAAAGCGGAAGGGCTGGCGGCGGTGGATGCCGGGCAGGGAAGTAAGGCGGTCGCGGAACTGCAAAAAGCCGTCAGCGCCAACCATGCCGACAGTGAAGCGGTAGGTGCCCTTGGCCAGGCCTATTCCCAGAAAGGCGACCGCGCCCGCGCGGTGGCGCAGTTTGAAAAGGCGATTGCCCTCGATCCCCAGAGCGATAACCGGGGTAAATGGGACAGTCTGCTGAAGGTCAACCGCTACTGGCTGCTGATCCAGCAGGGCGATGCGGCCCTGAAGGCGAATAACCCTGCGCAGGCGGAGCGTTACTATCAGCAGGCGCGCAGTATCGACAATACCGACAGTTATGCCGTGCTGGGGTTGGGCGATGCCGCCGCGGCGCGTAAAGATAATGACGCAGCGGAACGTTACTATCGCCAGGCGCTGCGTATGGACAGCGGCAACAGCAATGCGGTCCGCGGCCTGGCCAATATTTACCGTGCCCAGTCCCCGGAGAAGGCCTCGCAGTTTATCCAGTCTCTCTCCGCCAGCCAGCGCCGGAGCATTGATGATATTGAACGCAGTCTGACCAACGAGCAGCTCTCCGCTCAGGCAGAACAGCTGGAAAATCAGGGAAAATACGCCCAGGCGGCAGAGATTCAGCGCCGTCGTCTGGCGCTCTCTCCCGGCGACGTTTGGATAACCTATCGTCTCTCGCGCGATCTCTACAGCGCGGGTCAGCGCAGCCAGGCGGATACCCTTATGCGTCAGCTTGCCAGCCAGAAACCGACCGATCCGGATCAGGTGTACGCCAGCGGGCTCTATCTTTCCGGCAACGATCAGGACCGCGCCGCGCTGGCGCATCTGGACACGCTGCCGCGCAGCCAGTGGAGCGGCAATATTCAGGAGCTTGCCGACCGCCTGCAAAGCAATCAGGTGCTGGAAACCGCCAACCGTCTGCGCGACAGCGGAAAAGAGCAGGAGGCGGAAAACCTTCTGCGTCAGCAGCCGACCTCCACCCGCATCGACCTGACGCTGGCTGACTGGGCGCAGCAGCGTGGCGATCTGGCGTCGGCGAAAACGACGTATAACGCCGTTCTGCAGCGTGAACCGCAGAACGAAGACGCGATCCTCGGCCTGACCGAGATTTACAGCGCGCAGGGTGACAAAGATGCCGCGCGCGCAGAGCTGGCGAAATTGCCCGCCGCGCAAAACGGCCAGCCGCTGTCGCTCAACATGCAGCGCCGGATCGCGATGGCGCAGGCAGGTCTGGGCGATTCCGCGGCCGCAGAACAGACCTTCAACAAAATCATTCCGCAGGCTAAATCGCAGCCCGGCTCCATGGAAAACGCGCTGGTGTTACGTGATGCCGCGCGTTTCCAGGCGCAAAACGGTCAGCCTCAGCAGGCGCTGGAAACCTATAAAGACGCGATGGTGTCGACGGGCATCACCACGACGCGTCCGGCCGACAACGACAGCTTCACCCGTCTGACGCGCAACGATGAAAAAGACGACTGGCTGAAGCGCGGCGTGCGCAGCGATGCCGGTGACTTGTACCGTCAGCAGGATGTTAACGTCACGCTGCAGCACGACTACTGGGGCTCCAGCGGCACGGGCGGCTATTCTGACCTGAAAGCGCACACCACCATGCTGCAGGTGGATGCTCCGCTGTCAGACGGGCGTATGTTCTTCAGAAGCGATCTGGTCAACATGGACGCCGGTTCATTTGATAACAATAACGGGACTTACGATCCAAAATGGGGGACCTGCTACGAAACGCCGTGTAGCGGCAACACCCATCAGTCCGACAATGGCGCAAGCGTCGCCGTCGGCTGGCAGAATAAAACCTGGGCGATGGATATTGGCACCACGCCAATGGGCTTTGACGTCGTCGACGTGGTGGGCGGTATCAGCTACAGCAGCGATCTGGGCCCCATCGGCTATACCGTTAACGCCCATCGCCGCCCCATCTCCAGCTCTCTGCTGGCCTTCGCCGGGCAAAAAGATACCAACACCGGCACCACCTGGGGCGGCGTACGTGCCTCCGGTGGCGGCGTAAGCATGAGCTATGACAAAGGGGAAGCGAACGGCGTCTGGTCAAGCCTGAACGCGGAAACGCTGACGGGTAAAAATGTGGAAGATAACTGGCGCGTCCGCTGGATGACGGGTTACTACTACAAGCTCATTAATAAAAACAACGAGCGCCTGACGGTCGGCGTCTCCAATATGCTCTGGCACTACGACAAAGACCTGAGCGGTTATACCCTGGGTCAGGGCGGCTACTACAGCCCGCAGGAGTATGTCTCCTTCGCACTGCCGGTGACCTGGCGTAAACGCACGGAGAACTGGTCCTGGGAGCTGGGCGGCTCGGTGTCCTGGTCTCACTCGAAAACCAAAGACGAACTGCGCTACCCGATCCAGAATCTGATCCCGACCGATGAGCCAGACCGCTATACCGACCGGGGCGTGATGGAAACGGGCAGCAGCTCCTCAGGCACGGGTTATACCGCGCGGGCCATTATCGAACGCCGCGTAACGTCCAACTGGTTTGTGGGCATGGGCGTGGATATTCAGGAAGCGAAAGACTATACCCCAAGCCATGCGCTGATCTATGTGCGTTACTCTGCTGCAGGCTGGCAGGGCGATATGGACTTACCGCCGCAGCCNTACCCCAAGCCATGCGCTGATCTATGTGCGTTACTCTGCTGCAGGCTGGCAGGGCGATATGGACTTACCGCCGCAGCCGCTCATCCCTTACGCGGACTGGTAATCGGATTATCCTTAATCCATTTGTAAGTCTCTCTTAATAGCGCGGCAATCGGGTATACTCAGGCGCGCCAGGTTTACACCCTGGCGCGCCCTGCGCTTCGAGTTTTGTGGAGAGTCATTTTGCGTGTCAGCCGTTCCTTAACAATCAAACAGATGGCGATGGTTTCTGCCGTCACCATGCTGTTTGTACTGCTCTTCTGCGTAATTTTGCTGTTTCATTCCGTACAGCAGAATCGCTATAACACGGCTTCGCAGTTAGAAAGTATCGCGCGATCGGTGCGCGGCCCGCTCTCTGCCGCTATCCTGAAAGGGGATATTCCCGAAGCGGAAACCATTTTAAAACGCATTCAGCCTGCCGGCGTCGTTAGCCGCGCCGATGTCGTCTTGCCCAATCAGTTTCAGGCGCTGCGGATGAGCTTTATCCCGGAGCGTCCCGTCCCGATGATGGTGATGCGCCTGTTTGAACTGCCGGTGCAGATTTCGCTGCCCGTTTATTCGCTTGAACGCCCTGCCAATCCGCAGCCGCTGGCCTACCTGGTATTACAGGCGGATTCCTACCGCATGTATAAATTCGTCATGAGCTGGGTGGTTACGTTAGTGACCACTTGCTTACTTATGACGCTTATTCTCAGCGTGGCGCTCACCTGGTGCATTAACCGGCTGATTGTTCATCCGCTGCGCCGTATCGCCCGCGAGCTGAATACGCTTGCGCCGCAGGATCAGATGGGGCATCAGCTTGAGCTGCCGCGTCTGCATCATGACGATGAGATAGGCATGCTGGTGCGCAGCTACAACCTCAACCAGCAGCGCATTCAGCGCCAGCAGGATGAGTTAAACAGCAGCGCCACGCGCTTCCCGGTGTCGGAGCTTCCCAATAAAGCCTTCCTGATGGCGATGCTGGAGCAGACCGTTGCCCGTCAGCAAACCACGGCGCTGATGGTTATCGCCTGTGAAACCCTGCAGGATACGGCTGGCGTGCTCAGGGAGAGCCAGCGCGAAATGCTGCTGCTGACCCTGGTGGAAAAAGTGAAGTCTGTCCTTGCCCCGCGCATGGTGCTGACCCAGGTCAGCGGTTACGACCTTGTGGTGATTGCCAACGGCGTAAAAGAACCCTGGCATGCGATCACTTTAGGTCAGCAAGTACTCACTGTCATTAATGAGCGGTTGCCCATTCAGGGTATCCAGCTTCGTCCAAGCGCCAGTATCGGTATTGCGATGTACTATGGCGATTTAACGGCAGAGCAGCTTTATCATCGCGCGTTCTCGGCGGCGTTCACCGCCCGGCGCAAAGGGAAAAATCAGATCCAGTTCTTCGCGCCGGAAGAGATGGAAAAGGCGCAGCAGCGCCTGACGGAAGAGAGCGACATCCTGACCGCGCTGGATAACCGCCAGTTTGCCCTCTGGCTACAGCCGCAGGTGAATTTGCTGACGGGAGAAGTGAAAAGCGCCGAGGCACTGCTGCGCGTGCAGCAGCCGGATGGTTCATGGGAGCTGCCGGAAGGGCTGATTGAGCGCATTGAATCCTGCGGCCTGATGGTTACCGTCGGCTACTGGGTGCTGGAGGAGTCCTGCCGTCAGCTTGCCGCCTGGCAGGAGCGCGGCGTGACGCTGCCGCTGTCGGTCAATTTGTCTGCCCTGCAGCTTATGCACCCGACCATGGTTTCAGAGATGCTGGAGCTGATCCATCGTTACCGAATCAAGCCTGATACGTTAACTCTGGAAGTGACGGAGAGCCGACGCATCGACGACCCTAATCAGGCAGTCGCAATTCTGAAACCGCTGCGTAATGCCGGCATTCGCATTGCTCTGGACGATTTTGGTATGGGGTACGCCGGGCTGCGTCAGCTTCAGCATATGAAAACCCTTCCGGTGGATGTGCTCAAAATTGACAAAGCGTTTGTCGACGGTTTGCCGGGCGACAGCAGCATGGTGCAGGCGATTATCCAGATGGCGCGCAGCCTCAACCTGCATCTTATTGCCGAGGGGATTGAAACCGAAGCGCAACGCGCATGGCTGGCAGAGGCGGGCGTGGAGAGCGGACAAGGCTTCCTTTTTGCCCCTGCTGTTCCTTCGGATGTCTTTGAAGAACGATACCTTTCTGGTGCTGACAATAACGCAAAAGTGTAATTTTGTTGCTGGCTTGTGCGAGCCAGCTCAAAGTTCTTAACATTTGTGTTTCAAATTTGAACTGAGTTTATTTCTGTCCTGTTATGTGGGTGTTATTTTAAAGCCGCAGGTTAACCATAACCTTACAAAACCTGTGGTTTTTCTTCCCAAGGACACCTTATGAAAACCTCACTCTTCAAAAGTCTTTATTTCCAGGTCCTGACAGCCATCGCCATCGGTATTCTGCTGGGTCACTATTACCCTGAGCTGGGTGCGCAAATGAAACCGCTTGGCGACGCGTTCGTTAAGCTCATCAAAATGGTCATCGCTCCGGTGATCTTCTGTACCGTAGTAACGGGCATCGCTGGCATGGAAAGCATGAAGGCGGTCGGCCGTACCGGTGCAGTGGCGCTTCTCTATTTTGAAGTGGTCAGTACCCTTGCGCTGATTATCGGTCTGATCATCGTCAACGTGGTGCAGCCGGGCGCGGGGATGAACGTAGACCCGTCAACGCTGGATGCCAAAGCGGTCGCGGTATATGCCGAGCAGGCGAAGGATCAGGGTGTGGTGGCCTTCCTGCTGGACGTGATACCGGGCAGCGTCATTGGCGCGTTCGCCAGCGGAAACATCCTGCAGGTTCTGCTGTTTGCCGTGATGTTTGGCTTTGCTCTGCACCGTCTGGGCAGCAAAGGCCAGCTTATCTTTAATGTGATCGAAAGCTTCTCCCAGGTGATTTTCGGCATCATCAATATGATCATGCGCCTGGCGCCGATCGGTGCTTTCGGCGCGATGGCCTTCACCATCGGTAAATATGGCGTCGGTACGCTGGTGCAGCTGGGTCAGCTGATTATCTGCTTCTATATCACCTGTATCCTTTTCGTGGTCGTGGTGCTGGGCTCCATCGCCCGCGCGACGGGTTTCAACATCTTCAAATTTATCCGTTACATCCGCGAAGAGCTGCTGATCGTTCTGGGGACTTCCTCTTCAGAATCGGCGCTGCCGCGTATGCTCGACAAGATGGAAAAGCTGGGGTGCCGTAAATCGGTGGTCGGGCTGGTGATCCCGACGGGCTACTCCTTCAACCTGGACGGCACCTCGATATACCTGACGATGGCGGCCGTGTTTATCGCTCAGGCGACCAACAGCCATATGGATATTTTCCATCAGATTACCCTGCTGGTGGTGCTCCTGCTCTCCTCTAAAGGCGCGGCAGGCGTGACGGGCAGTGGCTTTATCGTGCTGGCTGCTACTATTTCCGCTGTGGGCCACCTGCCAGTGGCGGGTCTGGCGTTGATTCTCGGTATCGACCGCTTCATGTCAGAGGCGCGTGCGTTAACCAACCTGGTGGGTAACGGCGTGGCAACGGTGGTGGTGGCGAAATGGGTGAAAGAGCTGGATCACAAAAAGCTCGACGATACTCTGAATAACCGTTCAACTGACAGCAAAAATCCTGGCTTAACCTCTTAATCTTGTCACAAATGCCCGTATTCCCTTGTCGGGATGCGGGCTCCTGCGCATAATAACTGTTCGTACCTGTCATAATTCGACAAGATTTTTTTTGGGTATATTTCACTTCTGACCGTGACGTTTTGCCGAACGCGCGGTCTAATCGACGTGTTTTCATCGTCATCTTTAAGAGTGAAGCGCGTCGCGAAACACTCTTTTTTAACCAGGAATGTTGATCAGGGGTTCACATGCAGGGCACAAAAATTCGACTCTTAACCGGCGGTTTGCTGATGATGGCAGCAGCCAGTTATGTGCAGGCAGATGCGCTCCAGCCAGACCCGGCCTGGCAACAAGGGACATTAGCGAACGGTTTTCAGTGGCAGGTTTTAGCCACTCCGCAACGTCCCAGTGACCGTGTAGAAATCCGTCTGTCCATTAATACCGGTTCCCTCGCGGAAAGCACTCAGCAAACCGGTTTTAGCCATTTTATTCCCCGGCTGGCGCTCACGCAGAGCGGCAGCCTGCAAGCGGTTCAGGTGCGTTCGCTTTGGCAGCAGGCCATCGATCCGAAACGCCCGCTCCCTCCGGCTGTGGTCTCGTATGACTACACCATGTTTAACCTGAGCCTGCCTAATAACCGTAACGACCTCCTTAAAGAAGCGCTTACGTATCTCTCCGATGCCTCTGGCAATCTGGCGATTACGCCGGACACCGTCAACTATGCGCTGAGCAACAGCGACATGGTGGCAACCTGGCCCGGGGATACCAAAGAGGGCTGGTGGCGTTACCGCCTGAAGGGCTCGACGCTGCTGGGACATGACCCGGCCGAACCGCTGAAACAGCCGGTGGACGCCGAACAGGTAAAATCGTTCTACCAGAAGTGGTATACCCCGGACGCGATGACGCTGATCGTGGTGGGTAACGTGGACAGCCGCGCGGTGGTGGAGCAGATCAACAAAGCGTTTGGTGATTTGAAAGGCAAGCGTGAAACGCCAGCCCCTGTCCCGACGCTCTCTCCGCTACGTGCAGAGCCTGTCAGCATTATGACGGACGCCGTGCGTCAGGATCGCCTCTCCGTCATGTGGGATAACGCCTGGCAGCCCATCCGCGAGTCCGCGGCGATGTTGCGCTACTGGCGTGCCGATCTCGCGCGTGAAGCGCTGTTCTGGCACGTTCAGCAGACGCTGAGCAAGAACAACGTGAAGAATATCGGTCTTGGCTTTGACTGCCGCGTGCTGTTCCAGCGTGCACAGTGCGCCATCAACGTTGAATCGCCGGGCGATAAGCTGAATGCCAATCTGGGCGTGGTCGCAAAAGAGCTGGCAAAAGTGCGTAAAGAGGGGCTTTCCGAAGAGGAATTCAACGCTCTCGTGGCGCAGAAAAAACTCGAGCTGCAGAAGCTGTTTGCGACCTACGCTCGCGCCGATACCGACATTCTGATCAGCCAGCGTATTCGTTCCCTGCAGAATCAGGTGGTGGACATTGCGCCGGAACAGTACCAGAAACTGCGTCAGGACTTCCTGAACGGTCTGACCGTCGAGATGCTCAATCAGGACCTCCGTCAGCAGCTGTCGCAGGAGATGGCGTTGATCCTCCTGCAACCGAAGGGCGAGCCGGAATATGACATGAAGGAACTTCAGAAGACCTGGGATTCCATTATGGCTACCGCGCCGCAGCCAGCGCAGGCCGCCACGGCTGATGATTTACATCCGGACGCGACGGATATTCCGCAGGGGCAGTAATGCTTAAACATTCCCTCTCCCTGTGGGAGAGGGTTAGGGTGAGGGCATCAGCCCGCACCCTCCTTAAACAGGCATCGCCTCACGCGGAATAATCGCCCCGCGATACTGAATCACCGTGCTGGCCGTCAGGTGACCACGCTGTGCCGCCGCTTCCGGCGTTCCACCCGTCAGACGTACCGCCAGATAGCCCGCGCTGAATGAATCACCGGCCGCCGTGGTATCAATCACTTTCTCTCTGGCAAGCTTCACCGCCGGAACGTCAACCAGCGCTTCGCCCGCCACCGCGACCAGGCTCGAATCTGCCCCGCGCTTAATCACCACTTCGCTCACGCCAGCCGCCTGCGTGCGTGCAATCACGTCCTCTACCGGTTTCTCACCCCATAGAGCGTCTTCATCGTCGAGCGTGAGGAAGGCGATGTCGGTGCACTGCAGCATCTGCTGATAGACCTGCTGCGTCTCTTCGCGGCTGGCCCACAGGCGCGGGCGGTAGTTGTTATCGAAAATAACCTTGCCGCCGTTTGCACGGCATTCGCGCAGCAGCGAGAGCAGCTTTTCACGGCTGGTAGGGCTCAGGATCGCCAGGCTAATCCCGCTCAGATAGAGGTAGTCAAAGGTCGCCAGCTCTTCGCAGATGGCCGCGGCCGCGTCGCTCTCCAGCCAGAATTTGGCCGCGGCTTCGTTACGCCAGTAATAAAACGTGCGTTCGCCGGTGCTGTCGGTTTCGATGTAATAAAGCCCCGGGAGGCGGTTCTCCATACGCTGAATCAGCGACGTTTCGACATGTTCACTCTGCCAGGCCTCCAGCATTTGCTGGCTGAAGCTGTCCGTACCCAGGGCGGTCACGTAGTTCACGGTGAGCGCCTCAGGCGCGACCTGACGGGCAATATAAACGGACGTGTTTAACGTATCGCCACCAAATCCGCGGCTGACTTCCGCGCCTTTTTGTGACAGCTCAATCATGCATTCGCCAATCACGGCAATTTTTTTGGACATAGTCGTGAACCTGAACAGAAGAATTATCAGCAGTGTGCGCTGAGTGAATTAACCGGTCAACTATATTAAAACAACGTTCCATTATTTTATTTGAGCCAGCGCGTGTTCCCGCGCATTTCTGTCATCTTAATTTCATTTTCCCGGTGAATTGAACATAAAGTTCTCAATTGTCGCGCCGATAATCCTGTGACGAGTCCAGAAAGGCTATCCCAACAACAGGACATCTGAAATGAAGTCAGAGCAGGTTATCCAGCGGCTGAGCACTACGCCTGAGGCAAGTATTGAGAACTTGCAGGAGCATCGCTACTGGCTGCAATGTGAGCGTGCGTACACCTATCAGCCGATCTACCGAACAGATGGTCGACTGATGGCAATTGAAATTTTGACCGTCGTTACGCATCCCTCAAACCCTACTCAGCGCATCGCGCCGGATCGCTATTTTGCCGAAGTTGCCGTTCGCCAGCGTCTGGACGTGCTGGAAGAACAGCTTCGCATGCTGGCGACGAAGCAGTCCTTTTTCGAACGGCACGATATCCTCGCCTCGGTGAACGTCGATGGTCCAACCCTGCTGGCGCTGCGTCAGAACGCAAAATTGCAGGAGCTGATCGCCACCCTGCCGTGGATGCGCTTTGAGCTGGTGGAGCATGTCCGCCTGCCGCAGGATTCCTCGTTTGCGTCGATATGCGAATACGGCCCGCTGTGGCTGGATGACTTTGGCACCGGCATGGCGAACTTCTCCGCCCTGAGTGAGGTGCGCTACGACTACATCAAAGTGGCCCGCGACCTGTTCATTATGCTGCGTCAGACCCCGGAAGGGCGGAATCTGTTTACGCTGTTATTACAGCTGATGAACCGCTATTGCCAGGGCGTGATTGTTGAAGGTGTGGAAACACTGGAAGAGTGGCGTGATGTGCAAAACTCTCCCGCAGCGGCGGCGCAAGGCTATTATCTCTCCCGCCCGGTACCCATGGATCGCCTCGATAGCGTTATAACGACCCTCTGATAAGCCCGCTTCCCTTTGTCTGGACTATAGTTTTACAGGACAGGTCATCAGGAAAGGGGATAAAAATGACGAGAACAACCAGGGTAATCTCCTGGACAGCAGGGATTTTCTTGTTGTTGATCGTGGTCGTCGCCATCATTATTGCGACGTTTGACTGGAACCGTCTCAAGCCGACCATCAACCAGAAAGTCTCAACCGAACTGAACCGCCCCTTCGCCATACGCGGTGATTTAGGGGTGGTATGGGAGCGTCAGAAAGAGGAGCCCGGCTGGCGTAGCTGGATCCCCTGGCCTCATGTCCATGCCGACGACATCATTCTCGGCAACCCGCCGGATATCCCGGACGTCACCATGATCCACCTGCCGCGCGTTGAAGCCACGCTGGCTCCGCTGGCGCTCTTCACCAAAACGGTCTATCTGCCGTGGATCAAACTTCAGCAGCCCGATGCGCGTCTGATCCGACTCTCAGAAAAAAACAACAACTGGACGTTTAACCTTGCCAGCGACAGCGAAAAAGATCCGAATGCCCGGCCTTCCTCCTGGTCGTTCCGTCTCGACAATATTCTTTTCGATCGCGGGCGGATCGCCATCGACGATAAGGTCAGCAAGGCGGACGTGGAGATCCTCGTCGATCCGCTTGGCAAACCGCTGCCGTTTAGCGAGGTCACGGGCACGAAAGCAAAAGGCGACGCGGCAAGCGTGGGGGACTATGTCTTCGGCCTGACGGCAAAAGGACGCTACAACGATCGGCCTCTCAGCGGTAAAGGGAAAATTGGCGGCATGCTGGCGCTGCGGAGCGAAGGCACGCCGTTCCCGGTGCAGGCGGACTTCCGTTCCGGTAACACCCGCGTGGCGTTCGTCGGCACGGTCAACGACCCGATGAATATGGGGGGCGTCGATCTTCAGCTTAAATTTGCCGGCGATTCACTGGGCGAGCTGTATGAACTGACCGGCGTGCTGCTGCCGGATACCCCGCCGTTCGAAACGGACGGGCATCTGGTCGCCAAAATCGATACCGAAAAAGCGTCCGTTTTTGACTACCGGGACTTCAACGGCCGTATCGGCGACAGCGACATCCACGGCACGCTGACCTACACCACCGGAAAACCGCGCCCGAAACTGGAAGGGGATGTCGAGTCCCGTCAGTTGCGTCTGGCCGATCTTGGTCCGCTGATTGGCGTGGATTCGGGTAAAGGTACCAGGTCGAAAGAGGTCAAAAAGGATGTTCAGCCTGCGGGCAAA
The DNA here is from genome assembly GCF_034427535.1 of Enterobacter sp. A103. Classification (NCBI taxonomy): domain Bacteria; kingdom Pseudomonadati; phylum Pseudomonadota; class Gammaproteobacteria; order Enterobacterales; family Enterobacteriaceae; genus Enterobacter; species Enterobacter sp. A103. The sequence goes on along the minus strand of NZ_JAXQPQ010000006.1, from coordinate 142,916 downwards.
GTGCTGCCATACGATCGCTTCGAAACCGACAAATGGAACGTGATGGATGCGGATGTGCGCTTCAAAGGCGGAAAAATTGAACATGGCAGTACGCTGCCGATCAGCAATCTTTCGACCCATATCCTCCTCAAAAATGCCGACCTGCGCCTGCAGCCGCTGAAGTTCGGCATGGCGGGCGGGACAATTTCCTCGAACATTCATCTGGAAGGCGATAAGAAGCCGATGCAGGGACGGGCGGAGATCCAGGCGCGTCGATTGAAGCTGAAAGAGCTGATGCCGAACGTAGAGCTGATGCAGAAAACCCTCGGTGAAATGAACGGTGATGCCGACATTCGCGGCGTGGGGAACTCGGTGGCGGCGCTGCTGGGCAGCGGCAATGGTAACCTGAAGCTGCTGATGAACGACGGGCTGGTCAGCCGCAACCTGATGGAGATCCTGGGGCTGAACGTCGGTAACTACGTCATCGGGCAAATTTTTGGTGATGACGAGGTGCGGGTGAACTGCGCGGCGGCCAATCTGGATCTGGTTAACGGCGTGGCGCGTCCGCAGATATTTGCCTTCGACACGGAAAACGCGGTGATTAACGTGACCGGGACCGCCAGCATGGCCTCGGAGCAGCTTGATTTGACGATTGACCCGGAAAGTAAGGGGATCCGCATCATCACCCTGCGCTCGCCGCTTTACGTGCGCGGAACCTTCAAAAACCCTCAGGCGGGCGTGAAGCCCGGACCGCTGATTGCGCGCGGTGCGGTGGCTGCGGCCCTGGCGACGCTGGTCACCCCGGCCGCAGCGCTGCTGGCGTTGATTTCGCCGTCAGAAGGCGAGGCCAATCAGTGCCGGACTATTTTGTCGCAGATGAAGAAGTAGCTCCCTTTCTCCCTCTCCCTGTGGGAGAGGGCCGGGGTGAGGGCATCAGGCCGCAGTGAATTACAGAGCCTGATGCTTCGTCTCGTGAGTCAGCAGCAGCGCAATCAGCGTCAGCGCCGCCATGGCCGCCAGATAGACGCCCACATAGAACAGACCATAGTTCGCCTGCAGCCAGGTGGCGATATACGGCGCAACGGACGCGCCCAGAATAGAGGCAACGTTGTAGGAGAACGACGCGCCGGTATAACGCACTTCCGTCGGGAACAGCTCAGGCAGCAGCGCGCCCATCGGGCCGAAGGTCAGCCCCATCAGGCTCAGGCCAATCAGCAGATAGGCCATCACCAGCGCCGGGCTACCTGAACCCAGCAGCGGCGGGAAGACGAACAGAGCAAACAGAATGATGAGCGTGGTGATCGTAATCATGCTCGCACGACGACCAAATTTGTCCGCCAGCAGGCCCGCAATCGGTACCATCACGCCAAACCCGATCACCGCCATCATCAGCATCCACAGCACTTCGTTACGCGGCAGGCCCAGGCCAACCGGCGCGGCGGCGGTACTGAACGTCATGGAGTAGACGGTCATGATGTAGAACAGCGTATAGGTTGCCAGCATGATGAACGTGCCCAGCACGGTCACGCGGACGTGTTTGGTCAGCAGCGTACCCAGCGGCACTTTCACCTGCTTGTTCGCCGCGGCCACTTTCGCAAAAACAGGAGTCTCATGCAGCGAAACACGCACATACAGGCCAATCAGCACCAGCACGGCTGAGAAGATAAACGGGAGACGCCAGCCCCAGCTCATGAACTGTTCATCCGTCAGCAGCCAGGAGAGCAGCAGGAACGTCCCGTTGGCAAAGAAGAAGCCAATCGGCGCGCCCAGCTGCGGGAATGAGCCGTACAGCGCGCGCTTGCGCGCCGGGGCGTTCTCGGTGGCCAGCAGCGCCGCGCCGCCCCATTCACCGCCCAGCCCCAGACCCTGACCGAAACGCGCCAGCGCCAGCAGGACCGGCGCCAGAATGCCGATGGTTTCATAGGTCGGCAGCAGACCGATGGCTACGGTGGAGATGCCCATCGTCAGCAGCGAGGCCACCAGGGTGACTTTTCGGCCAATGCGATCGCCAAAGTGTCCAAACAGCGCAGAGCCAATCGGACGCGCAACAAACGCGATGGCAAAGGTCGCCAGAGACTGCAGCGTGGCCGCCGTCGGATCGCCCTGAGGGAAGAAAATATGCGGGAAGACGATGACCGCGGCGGTGGCATAAATATAAAAGTCGAAGAACTCAATGGCGGTGCCAATCAGCGAGGCGACGACAACTTTATTGCGCGAGTTTACCGGAACGTTTTCCGTCCCTGAGTCGAGTGTGGTGGCTGTTGCTTGCATAATATTTTCTTATTTTTGTCGAACGAAAGGCCATATTACGCACAGCAAAAGCGACATTTCAATCTGTAACAAAGCCGCGTGCTGGTGATAAAAGCAACAAAAAGCGGATAATTTTCAGACCAGCGAAAACACGTCTATGAAATGCTTCACAGATTTTAAATATCAGTCAATTAAACTGGTTTTCAGTTAAATAAAAGTTACGGGCTGGATTTATATGCTGAAATGATGAATCGGGCTGAAATTTCAGCCCGAGAGCGGGGCTAGCGGTGCGTTTTACCGGGCATTCGCGTGTCGCCTTTGTACTCGGCGGTGGCAATCCATGCCGCGCAGAACAGCGTCAGGCGGGCGAAGAAATAGAAGAAGGCCATCAGTCCCAGCACCGAGCCAAACGCCGCACCAGAAGGGGATTTCACCAGCGACGGCAGCGTGTAGGTCATCACGATTTTGATCACCTCAAAGCCGATCGCCGCAATCAACGTGCCGCGGATCAGCGCCTTCTTGCGCGGACGATGGCGGGGCAAGCGCCAGAATATCCAGAAGAACAGCAGGTAGTTGGCGAAGATGGAAATGGCCAGCCCAATGCCGCGCCAGGCGGGCTTGAGCCATTCGATGTAATCAAGGTAAAGCGCGGAGATGATCATCTGCTGCGCCGAGCCCGCCACGGAGGTAATGGAAAGCGTCACGATCAGCGCGACGAGCAGGCCAATCAGCGAAACAAAATCGCGGAGATACTTCACCCAGATTTTCTCCTGGTCCTGCGGCTTACGCTCCCAGACGTCGCGCGACTGGGCGCGGATGGCCTCGCGCAGGTTGCCCATCCAGTTAACGCCGGAGTAAAGGGCAATCAGCAAACCGACGATGCCGACGGTGGTACGCTGCTGAACGGCGGTATTGATGGTGCTCTTGAGCGTGCTGGCAAGAGTCGGGTCACTGACGTTATTCAGGATTTTACTGAAGATATCCTGCAGCAGCGTCGGGTGCGACGCGAGCACAAAACCGGCCGCTGCAAACGACACCATCAGGATCGGGATCATCGACAGGAAGGAAAAATAGGTGATGGCGGCACCAAACTGGTTCCCCATGCGGTCATTAAACCGTTCTGTGGCGCGTATCAGGTGCGCAATCATGGGAAGCTGCTGGATCTTTTCTGCCATGCTGGTAACCGTACCCAGCGCTTTGCTGGCTGTTCCCGGCGTTGCGGGCGCTTCAGGCTCGGTTTCCATCTTTTTGATGGGCTCATATTCTAAATGTTGGGTGGGTCGTTGCGGATTGTTTTCCGGCGTCACGCGCATTTTCCTTTTCGTTGAGCTGGATGTGTTTTTGAATTATAGCTTGCGGCTAGTCCACGTAAGCTTTTGTGAGTTCAGTAAGCCACTCCATGAACAGATGGACCCGGCGGGAGAGGTTGCGGCGGTGGGGGTAAATCAGGGAGACAGGCATCGGTTCGGCCCGGTATTGCGGGAGGATCTCAATCAGTTTCTTCGCGCGCAGTAAATCACGCACCCCAACCCGCGGAACCTGAATAATGCCCAGCCCGGCGAGACAGGCAGCCTGGTAAGTTTCCGTGCTGTTGACGGTTAATACCCCGCCCGTTTTTATCCACTGCGTCGCACTGCCGTTATAAAACTCAAAGCCCTGCGGGCGGGTTCCCAGCATCGCGGCGTAGTGGATGACGGCGTGCGAGCCTAAATCGTCGAGCGTTTCCGGGTAGCCAAATCGCGCCAGATAATCCGGGCTGGCGCAGTTAATCACCGACAGCTTGCCCAGCGGACGGGCAATCAGCCCTGAATCCTTCAATGTGCCGACGCGCACCACGCAATCAAACCCTTCGCGGATCACATCCACCAGACGATCGCTGCTGCTGAGCTCGAGTTCAATGCCCGGATAGTGCTGCAGAAAAGCAGGCAGTTTGGGGATGACTAAATTTCGAGCAACGCCGACGGGCATATCCACGCGGAGCCGACCGCTGATGCTGGAGGGATCGTGCTGAAACATACCGTCGAGTTCATCAAGGTTTGCCAGCAGATCTTTTGCCCGTTCGTAATAGACCATGCCGTCCTGCGTCAGGCTGACGCGGCGCGTGGTGCGGTGCAATAGCTGGGTGCCAAGCCGGTTTTCCAGGGCCTGAATTTGCCGCGAGACGCTGCCTTTCGGCAGGGTTAATGTTTCGGCCGCGCGGGAAAAACTCTCCAGTTCCGCGACGCGGACGAACAACTGCATTGCGTGAATTTTATCCATAGAGGAAGCTCATTGTTGTTTCTGTTGAAACAGTGAAGCGTTATAACCCATCTTTATTGATTTTCTATCACCTAATAAGCTCTTTCTCAATCTCCTTAACAGCCAAAACGAGGTTTATGATGAGTGAACGTATCGCATTAGTGACGGGTGGTAGCCGTGGTCTGGGTAAAAACGCTGCGTTAAAGCTGGCGGCAGACGGAACGGGAATTGTCCTGACATACAATCGTAGCCAGCAGGAAGCGCTGGATGTTGTGCATGAAATTCAGGAAAAAGGCGTCAACGCAGCGGCATTACAGCTCAACGTCGGGGATATCGCGAGTTTTGATCATTTTGCCCGACAGCTTCAGGAAACCCTTAAGACCGTCTGGCAGCGCGAAACCTTTGACTATTTATTGAACAATGCCGGAACGGGTTTATATGCGCCCTATGCCGACACGACGGAAGCCCAGTTTGATGAAGCGCTGAACATTCATTTCAAAGGACCTTTCTTCCTGACCCAGCGCCTGCTGCCGCTGCTTAACGACGGGGGGCGTATCCTCAACGTCTCCAGCGGGCTGGCCCGTTTTACCCAGCCGGGCTCTGGGACCTACGCGGCCATGAAGGGAGCGATGGAAGTGCTGACGCGTTATCAGGCGAAAGAGCTGGGCGCGCGCGGAATTTCCGTCAATATCATTGCGCCGGGCGCGATTGAAACCGACTTTGGCGGCGGACGCGTGCGCGACAACGCGGAGCTGAATCAGCTGCTGGCGTCGCAGACGGCGCTGGGACGGGTGGGGCTGCCGGACGATATTGGCGATGCCATTGCGGCACTGCTCAGCGATAAATTGGGCTGGATGAATGCGCAACGTATTGAAGTATCAGGTGGTATGTTCCTGTGATGCACGGGCTTAAGGGGAAGGAACCTCTTAAGGAAACCCTTAATATGGATGTGTCTGCATACTGACAGTGATAAAGAACGCAGGCAGCCATAGCCGATAACCCATTTTCATCACGATATTTCTCAAGAGAAAGACCCTGATGTTTATTTATTAACGCAATGGCGGCAGAAAATATTTTCAGAGAATGACGTTTGATATTCGTTTCCTCTTAATAGCGACGCTGAAGAGGAAACGACGTCCGGGAAATATCTGCTAAAAAGCGGTTGGTCAGGAATTATTATTCAGGTATTCCTGCTGTAATAAACCAAATAGCCAGTCATTTTGCCAGCGCCCCGCAAGGTAATAGCTCTCGAGTAATTCACCTTCCAGACGAAAGCGGGCTTTTTCCAGCAGGCGTCTTGACGCGACATTTCCCGCGGTGACGGTGGCGGTGAGCCGCCGTATACCGCCCTGATCAAAAGCGTAATCGCAAAGCGCTTTCAGGGATTCAAAGCCGTAACCTTTCCCCTGCGCCTCGGGTGCGAAAAGGAAGCCCACTTCGGCGCAATCCTCCTCCCGATGAATATACCCGGTAACGCCCAGCGGGGCCTGCGAGGCGGTGTCACGCACTACGAGACAAAGCCAGTGTGCGCTGCCCGGTGCCCATGGGGCCAGGCGCGAATCAAACGCCTCGCGGATCGCCGCGACGGGGCGGTTTTCCGCCACAAAGCGCATCACGTCCGGGTGCTGCTGTAGCGCCAGAAAAAAGGGCCAGTCTTGCTCCTGCAGGGGCGAACAGGTCAGGCGAGAGGTAATTAAAACCGGCATTCAGATTCTCCTGAAACATTTTAAATCATTTTAGGGTTGTCACTTTATTTCAACAGAAACTCAGGTATGGTTAACCGCGTATAAATAAAAAGAATAAAGGGCGTTTCGTGCCCATTCCGGATGTCTTCGTTGTCGCTTAAGGAAAACAATGACTCTCAGCACATCACATCATATTCGCGAACAGTTTGAACACTGTCTGGCGGTCATTCGCCATGCGTCAGTGGAAATTTTACTCCTTCTGAATGTACATGCTTCTGAGGGCAAAGATCCACGCTGGTTCCTGGAACAACTCGACAGCGCGCGATTAGCTCTGGGCGGCTGGGGAGCCGTTGCGAAAAAACTCAACCTCAATGATGCCGAGATGTCGGAATTTACGCTCCAGCTGCGCCTGCTGCAGCAGCGCGTTCCGCAGTATGAAAGCGGACAGGATGTGAGTGAAAACCAGCTTATTGCGGCGATGCGGTTTGTGACCGCGCTGGAACATCTTCGCCTGCAGCAGCCGCTGTTGACCTACAGCACCGACCTGGCACCGGGAAGCGAACTCCAGCAGCAGCAGGCGCACAAGCAGGTACGCGCGATTGAGCTGATGATCAAAGGGCTCATCCAGCAGGCCTGGCCCGATCAGGTGCGGCTGAACAACCATCTTAAGACCCTGTTTAACGCTGACCGCGTACGGCGCTGGCTGAAGCTTGGCGAGATCAATGATGTCCTCAGCGGCATGATGTTCAGTGAACTGGCGCAGATGCTGGTGGATAAAAAAGAGTTCAGCCGCTATTACGCTTCGCTGTTCAGCGACCCGTCCATGCTGACGCTGCTGGTTGAACCGCGCAAAACGCTGCAAACCTTCCTCGATGACATTCGGCAAATCCGCAACAGCATCACCGTTCAGAAAACGCTAAGCTCGGCGCAAATCCAGCTGCTGGATAACTACTACGCGCAGATCGCGCGGCCCGTTCAGCGCGCGTTTGAAGAGGGGAGAACGCGCGTCAATCCGGCCGGATTCATGGCGGTAGATGCCAGCGAATTGCATACCTTCTGGGAAAAGGCGCAGAAAATGGATCGGGTCACTGGTGGGGATCTGTTTGAAGTCCGTGACACCATTGAAAAGCCGACCCAGCGCGCGCCGCGTACCCCTGAACAACGCGAGCAGCTCATTTCCGGTGCGCTATGGGGGGCGGTTGGCGTCATGGTGATTGCTATCGTGGCGGGAGGCTTCTGGCTGGTGACCAGCAGCAAACCGCAGCCTGCAACCGCCAGCGCGGCTGAAGCGGCCCCTCCGCAGGAAATGCGCGAGACGCCTTCCTCGCGCGAAACGCTCACGCGCATGGGGGTCACCTGGGACGAGAATAATTTCCGCTCGGCCATTAACCGCAACGATACCCGCGTGACCCTGCTATTTTTGCAGGGCGGCATGGACTGGAAGCTCTCCTGGACCGAAGAGGCGATGTCGGCAGGCTATGACGATGTGCTGGAGCTGATGCTACGCTACCGGCAGAACATGGTGGAAGAGAAGCCGTGCCGTCGCTTCATCAACACGCTCAGCCACGCCATGTCGAACGGCGAGTCTCTGACCTCGGTTCGTAAAGAGTATCTCAAAGCGTTCTGCACCGTGCCTGCCGTGGTGAAACGCCAGCAGCACGATCTCGACATGGCCACACGTCGCGCGCAGTCGCAGCCGGATGCCACCACGAAAAAATGGCAGTCCATTCAGACTGCCATTTATGAGGTGATTCGCTAAAATTTTTCCCCTCACCCCAGCCCTCTCCCCATAGGGGCGAGGGAGATGCAGAGCGCACCGTGCAGTCCCCTCTCCCCTTTGGGGAGAGGGTTAGGGTGAGGGGTGAGGGCACCAGACCGCACCCCGCTTAAGGCTCCCCATACAACCCAATCAGCCGCCGCACCACGCCGTTCGTCCAGCCGAAACCGTCCTGCAGCGGATACTCACCCCCGCCACCTTCGCGCGGCGTGCTGCTGGCGATGTGGTACTTCTCAATCAGCTTGTGATGCGTCTTATAAAAATGGTTCACCGTATGCAGCCAGCTCCAGGCGATCTCATCGCCCAGCGAGTCGTTGCCGTACTGCTTGAACCCCTGAATCGCCATCCACTGCAGCGGCGCCCAGCCGTTGGGTTTATCCCACTGCTCGCCGGTTTCGTATTCGGTCGCCAGAATTCCGCCCGGGGTCAGCAGCCGCGATTTGACCGCATCCGACAAACGTTCTGCCTGCTCGTGCGTCGCCATTCCAACATACAGCGGCACAATGCTGGCGGCAGAAAACAGCGCCAGCTCTTCGCGTCGCCAGTCGTAATCGCGGTAGCAGCCGCTCTCCTCATCCCACAGATAGCGGTTCACCGCCGCGCGGCGATCGTTGGCTTTCTGGCGGAACGCCTCTGCCGTCTCTTTATCCCCTTTCGACGCGGAGATGTTGGCGATAGCGCTTTCCAGCTTGAACAGGAAGGCGTTCAGATCGATGGGGATAAACTGCGTCGTGCGGATGCTGGCGAGCCGCGACGGATCGCGCAGCCAGCGGGACGAATAATCCCAGCCGGACGCCGCCCCCGCGCGCAGGTCGCGATACACCTCATTGGGCGGACGACCCGAGTGGCGGGCGGTTTCCACGTCCTCGATCCACGATTCGTCGCGCGGTGTATCGCGGTCATCCCAGTAGCGGTTTAGCAGTGAACCGTCCGGCATGCGCACGGCGCTGCGGTAAGCCTGGTTAAGCAGCAGCGACTCCGCGCCGTCCATCCAGAAGGCGTACTCCATTTTGAGGTGATCCAGATAGCGTTTCGCACCGCGCACGCCGTCCTCCTCGAACAGCTCCACCATCAGGGCAAAGACCGGTGGCTGCGAGCGGCTGAGATAATAGGTGCGGTTGCCGTTGGGGATATGCCCGTAGCGTTCAATCAGCCAGGCGAAGTTGTCCGCCATACACTTCAGCAGATCGTTACGGCCACTCTCCGCCAGCCCCAGCATGGAGAAGTAGGAATCCCAGTAGTAGGTCTCGCTGAATCGCCCGCCGGGAACGATATAAGCCTGCGGCAGGGCCAGCAGGGAAGACCAGGGAATATGATCCTGCGGCTCGCGTGTCAGCACCGGCCACAGGTTATCAATGTGCTCTTTCAGGGAGAGTCCCGGGTCGGAGACATATTCTGTACCGTACGTTTCCGGCATCCAGAAGTGGTTCTCCACAAACTGGCGCAGGTCGAAATCCCGGTGGCGTCTGACCTTGCGGTAGCGGATCAGGATATCTAACGGATCCATCTTCGGCGCGCAGTCGGGGAAGGTTTTACTGTCCGCAAACAGCCGCGTCGACTGCACATGCTCGAACAGTTCAAGATAGCGGTCTGCGGGCGTCAACGCATCGGAGGCGGGTAGCCCCTCGATCATTTCGGGTTCCGGCTCCGCCTCAATCATTTCATCCAGTTTCAACTCGCAGGGATCGGTCTCGTAGCGCAGCTCTTCTGCAATCTCGAACTCGATGTTCTCGGTAGCCTGTAGTTTCTGGTTGAACATGGTGATAGGGACCTCCGGTTGTGTGTTCAAAAGACAGGTTTATCCGGGCGTCCTATAAGCGTAGACATTCGCTTCGGTAGATGGGGAGGGATATGTGCGGTAGATCACTATTTTCGGAGCATTCGTTTTGCAACGATTTATGAATGTTAAAAAAAATGCCCCTCCGGAGAGGGGCATCAGGATTAACGCATGGTCACAAACTCTTCCGCGGCCGTAGGGTGGATGGCCACCGTGTTGTCGAAGTCTTTCTTGGTTGCGCCCATCTTCAGCGCCACGGCGAAGCCCTGCAGGATCTCGTCCATACCGAAGCCGATGCCGTGGATGCCGACAATCTTCTCTTCCGGACCTACGCAGACCAGCTTCATGCGGCACGGCTGACGGTGAGAGGTGACGGCGGTGTACATGGCGGTAAACGCCGATTTATACACTTTCACCTGGTCGTCGCCGTACTGTTCGCGCGCCTGCGGCTCGGTTAAGCCGACGGTGCCGATTGGCGGGTGGCTGAAGACCACGGTCGGGATGTTGCTGTAGTCCAAATGCTCGTCCGGCTTGTTGTTGAACAGGCGCTCGGAGAGACGACGACCCGCCGCAACGGCCACCGGCGTCAGCTCAACCGCACCGGTATTATCGCCGACCGCATAAATGCCCGGTACGCTGGTGTTCTGGAATTTATCGACGACGATATAGCCTTTTTCGTCGGTTTTCACGCCCGTTACGCCCAGGTTGAAGTTATCGTTCGCAGGTTCACGGCCAATCGCCCAGATCAGGCAATCGACGGTCTGGCTGCGGCCATCTTCCAGCTCCAGCGTCAGGCTGCCGTCCGCGTTTTTCACCACCGCTTTTGGCACGGCGTTGGTATGCAGGGTCGGGCCTTCGGTGTTCATCACTTCAACCAGCGTATCGACAATCAGCGGGTCAAAGCTGCGCAGCGGCGCGTGTTTACGTACGAACAGGTGCGCTTCCGCGCCCAGGCCGTTAATCACGCCAGCCAGTTCCACCGCGATATAGCCCGCGCCAACAACGGCAACGCGTTTTGGCAGGGCAGGCAGCTCGAAGAAACCGTCGGAGTCGATGCCGTATTCCACGCCCGGGATGTTCGGGTGGCTCGGACGACCGCCGGTGGCGATCAGGATGTGATCGGCGGTGATCGTCTCGCCGTTCACTTCGATCGTTTTCGCGTCCACAAAGCGGGCGAAACCGTGGATAACATCGACGTTATTTTTACCCAGCACGTTGTCGTACGAGGTGTGAATGCGGTCGATGTAGGCGGTACGGCTGGCGATCAGTTTGTCCCAGTCGAAGCGGTTGATGGTGGTGTCAAAGCCGTAGTCCGGGCCATACATATGGATAGCTTCACGGATCTGCGCCGCATGCCACATCACTTTCTTCGGTACACAACCCACGTTCACGCAGGTGCCGCCCAGCGCTTTGGCTTCAATCAGCGCGCACTTCTGGCCGTACATGGCCGCACGGTTGATGGAGGCGATGCCGCCGCTGCCGCCGCCGATTGCGATGTAGTCATAATGCTTAGTCATTGCTTTTGTCCTTAATCGTGAATTGCCGCGATTGTATACCTGAAATCAATAGTTTCCACCGATGACTGCGATTACTCCGGCACGATCCAACTGACGGTGGCGTGGCCTGTACCGGCGGGCACCAGCGTTTTATGCAGCCACGGCAGCACGTTGTTCATCTGCGCTTCGAGCTTCCACGGCGGGTTGATCACAATCATGCCGGAGGCGGTCATCCCGCGCTGATCGCTGTCAGGGCGTACCGCCAGCTCGATCTGCAGGATCTTGCGGATGCCGGTCGCTTCCAGGTCTTTGATCATGCGTTTGATTTGCGCGCGCAGCACCACCGGGTACCACAGGGCATAGGTGCCGGTAGCAAAGCGTTTGTAGCCTTCGTGGATGCCGGTTACCACCGCCTGATAGTCGGTTTTGATTTCGTACGGCGGGTCGATCAGCACCAGGCCACGACGGGAAACCGGCGGCAGTTTGGCCTTCAGCTGCTGGTAACCGTCGGCTTTTTCCACGCGGGCGCGGCTGTCTTTCTGGAATTCGGAACGCAGCAGCGGGAAGTCGCTCGGATGCAGCTCGGTCAACTGGAGGCTGTCCTGCTCGCGCAGCAGCTGGCGTGCAATCAGCGGTGAGCCAGGGTAGTAGCGCAGCTGGCCGTTGCGGTTGAAGTGATTCACCACGCCGATGTAAGGCTCCAGCTCGGCAGGCAGGTCGTCCTGCTGCCAGATGCGGGCAATCCCTTCCAGATATTCACCGGTACGCTCGGCATGCTCGCCGCTCAGCTGATAACGGCCCGCGCCCGCGTGCGTGTCCAGATAGAGAAACGGCTTCTCTTTCTCTTTGAGCGATTCGATGATCAGGCTCTGAACGGTGTGTTTAAGGACGTCGGCGTGGTTGCCTGCGTGGAAGCTGTGGCGATAACTGAGCATGGATGAATGTGTTCCAGGTAGTAAACGTAGGCCCGATAAGCGTAACGCCATCGGGCAAAAATAGAGCGTATCGCCACAGTATACAGAAAAGTTTCCACCGCCGCGAAAGCGCAACGCCCGGCATTGAAATCCTCTACACTTAACCCCATTCTAGATCCCATATGCATAGCGCCGGATGCGCGCTTCATTCACCTATTTCAACAGGACAGCGTTTATGACCAATCCATTACTGACGCCTTTTTCGTTGCCGCCGTTTTCTAAAATCCTCCCTGAGCATGTTGTTCCAGCCGTTACGCAATCGCTGGACAACTGCCGCGCGGCGGTAGAAAGCGTGGTAGCGCAGGGCGCGCCGTACACCTGGGAAAATCTGTGTCAGCCGCTGGCCGAAGTGGACGACGTGCTGGGGCGTATCTTCTCCCCGGTGAGCCACCTGAACTCGGTAAAAAACAGCCCGGAACTGCGCGAAGCCTACGAGCAGACCCTGCCGCTGCTCTCTGAGTACAGCACCTGGGTCGGGCAGCACGAAGGGCTGTACAAAGCCTACCGCGACCTGCGCGACGGCGACCACTATGCCGAACTGAACACGGCGCAGAAAAAATCGGTCGATAACGCCCTGCGTGATTTTGAGCTGTCCGGGATTGGCCTGCCAAAAGAGAAGCAGACCCGCTACGGCGAAATTGCCGCGCGTCTGTCCGAGCTGGGCAACCAGTACAGCAACAACGTGCTCGACGCCACCATGGGCTGGACGAAGCTGATTACCGACGAAGCGGAGCTGGCCGGTATGCCGGAAAGCGCGCTGGCGGCGGCAAAAGCCCAGGCTGAAGCGAAAGAGCAGGAAGGCTTCCTGTTGACGCTGGATATCCCGAGCTATCTGCCGGTGATGACCTACTGCGACAACCAGGCCCTGCGCGAAGAGATGTACCGCGCGTACAGCACCCGCGCCTCCGATCAGGGGCCGAATGCCGGTAAGTGGGACAACAGCCCGGTAATGGCGGAAATCCTCGCCCTGCGTCACGAGCTGGCGCAGCTGCTGGGCTTCGAAAACTACGCCGATAAATCCCTCGCCACCAAAATGGCGGAGAACCCGCAGCAGGTGCTCGACTTCCTGACCGATCTGGCGAAACGCGCCCGTCCGCAGGGTGAGAAAGAGCTGGCCCAGCTGCGCGCCTTCGCGAAAGCGGAGTTCGGCGTGGACGAGCTGCAGCCGTGGGATATCGCGTACTACAGCGAAAAACAGAAGCAGCATCTCTACAGCATCAGCGACGAGCAGCTGCGCCCGTACTTCCCGGAAAACAAAGCCGTTAACGGCCTGTTCGAAGTGGTAAAGCGCATCTATGGCATCACCGCCAAAGAGCGTACCGATATCGACGTCTGGCACCCGGACGTGCGCTTCTTCGAGCTGTATGACGAGAAAAACGAGCTGCGCGGCAGCTTCTACCTCGATCTCTACGCGCGTGAGAACAAGCGCGGCGGGGCGTGGATGGACGACTGCGTAGGCCAGATGCGTAAAGCCGACGGTTCCCTGCAAAAACCGGTCGCCTACCTGACCTGTAACTTCAACCGTCCGGTAAGCGGCAAACCGGCGCTGTTCACCCACGACGAAGTGATCACCCTTTTCCACGAGTTCGGTCATGGTCTGCACCACATGCTGACCCGCATCGAAACCGCAGGCGTAGCCGGTATCAGTGGCGTGCCGTGGGATGCGGTCGAGCTGCCAAGCCAGTTTATGGAAAACTGGTGCTGGGAGCCGGACGCGCTGGCGTTTATCTCCGGTCACTATGAGACCGGCGAACCGCTGCCGAAAGCGCTGCTGGATAAAATGCTGGCGGCGAAAAACTACCAGGCGGCGATGTTCATTCTGCGCCAGCTGGAGTTCGGCCTGTTCGATTTCCGCCTGCACGCCGAGTTTAGCCCGGAGCAGGGTGCGAAAATCCTTGAGACCCTGGCCGAGATTAAAAAGCAGGTTGCCGTTATTCCAGGGCCAACCTGGGGCCGCTTCCCGCATGCCTTCAGCCACATCTTCGCCGGCGGCTACGCGGCGGGCTACTACAGCTACCTGTGGGCCGACGTGCTGGCGGCAGATGCCTTCTCCCGCTTCGAAGAAGAGGGGATCTTCAACCGCGAAACCGGCCAGTCGTTCCTCGATAACATCCTGACCCGCGGCGGGTCTGAAGAGCCAATGGTGCTGTTCAAACGCTTCCGCGGCCGCGAGCCGCAGCTGGATGCGATGCTTGAGCATTACGGGATCAAAGGCTGATTGTTACGTGAAGATCTGCTTAGTAGATGAAACAGGCGCCGGAGACGGCGCCTTATCTGTTCTGGCGGCCCGCTGGGGGCTTGAGCACGATGAAGAAAACCTGATGGCGCTGGTGATGACGCCGGAACATCTCGAATTACGCAAGCGCGACGAACCGAAGCTCGGCGGGATTTTCGTCGATTTTGTCGGCGGCGCGATGGCGCACCGGCGCAAGTTCGGAGGCGGTCGCGGCGAAGCGGTGGCCAAAGCGGTCGGCATCAAAGGGAGCTACCTCCCGGACGTGGTCGATGCCACGGCGGGGCTGGGGCGCGATGCGTTTGTGCTGGCGTCCGTCGGCTGTCGCGTGCGGATGCTGGAGCGTAATCCGGTGGTCGCTGCGCTGCTCGACGACGGGCTGGCGCGAGGCTACGCGGACCCGGAAATCGGCCCCTGGCTGCAGGATCGTTTGCAGCTGATCCACGCCTCCAGCCTGACGGCATTAACGGACATCACCCCGCGCCCGCAGGTGGTCTATCTCGACCCTATGTTCCCGCATAAGCAGAAAAGCGCGCTGGTGAAGAAAGAGATGCGGGTGTTTCAGTCGCTGGTGGGGCCTGATTTGGATGCCGATGGCCTGCTGGAGCCGGCTCGTCAGCTTGCCACGAAGCGGGTGGTGGTAAAGCGCCCGGACTATGCGCCGCCGCTGGCGGACGTTGCGACCACTAACGCGGTGACCACCAAAGGGCACCGGTTTGATATTTATCCGGGTACGCCGGAATAAAAAAGCCGGGTGGCGGCTTCGCCTTACCCGGCCTGTGTCCTCGATCTATTCCCTCTCCCTTTGGGAGAGGGTTAGGGTGAGGGGAGTTTAACGCACTTACTCGTCTTCTTCGTCACGCAGTGGAACAATCAGCATATCCACGTGAACGGTGTTAATCAGCTGGCGCGCTGAAGACATCAGCTTGCTCCAGAAGTCCTGATGGTGACCGCAAACCACCAGGTCCATATCGTATTTCTTGATCGCATCAACCAGCACCTGGCCCAGGTCGCCGCTGCCGCTCAGGGTTTCGGTAATCGGATAGCCCGCGTTGGTGGAGAGTTCGCTCAGGGCATGGTGAGTCTCTTCGGAGATGCGTTTCTGCATATCGCCAAGATTCACGTCGATCAGACCGGTGTAGAGGTCGGAGTAATTCACGTCAACGTGAATCAGCGAAACTTTCGCGTTGTAGGGACGTGCCATGGATACCGCTTTATCAACCAGCACTTTGCTCTCCGGAGAGAGGTCAACCGCGATGAGAATGTGTTTGTAAGCCATAGTGTTACTCCTTCCTTAAGTTATCGATGACTAAGTGAGAATGCCGTCGTCTGATACTTTCATTACGGCCCAGTTAAACATATTTTTCAAGCTTTGGTGTTGATAACGATTAACCTTGTGGCAAAAAAATTAACGGATCTCCTACACTGTTAAATGAGCCGTTCGGATATTAAAACGCGAACCGGATCGATTTTGGTCATTCTTTCACTGAACTGTCTGTCAGGGCATTGGGGTGCGGTAGCTCAGGAGCCTTGCTTCGTGGGCGGACGCCGGGGAGGATGTATGATTAGCACCGTCGCATTGTTTTGGGCGTTATGCGTGGTTTGCATAGTGAATATGGCGCGCTACTTCTCATCGTTACGTGCGCTGTTAGTGGTACTTCGTGGTTGCGATCCGTTGCTTTATCAGTATGTGGACGGTGGAGGGTTCTTCACCTCGCATGGACAGCCCAGCAAGCAGATGCGTCTGGTGGGGTACATCTACTACCAGCGCTACCGCGATCATCACGATGAAGAGTTTATTCGTCGCTGCGAGCGCCTGCGTCGTCAGTTCATTTTGACCAGCGCCCTGTGCGGGCTGGTCGTAGTCAGTATGATTGCATTGATGATTTGGCACTGAGCGCCACAACAGGCGGGGTCAGCCCCGCCTTCTTTCCTCTGGCTCATGGCTTAACTGAGAACCGGAGATCGGAGATATTGCTCTCAATCGAAATAACTTTCCCGCTATAGGTGATTTTGACTTCTCCGTTTGTATCAAGGCTGGCCGCGGTAATCGTACCTGTACCTTCAATGACGGGATTCTTCATGGCCAACTGATGGATAATGTCGATATCTTTCCCTGCTATCTCCCCTGAGAGATAGTAACGGTAGATTGTGGGCACGGTTGCACCGCCCTGATTGTTCACGGTCATATAGAGCCAGACGCTATCGGATAATTTATAAACGCGCTGTAGTTCATCGTTATTTCGCGGATTAGGCTGGTGGTTTAACCAGAAAAATCCAATGACTAAAATCAAAAGCGAAACGGTAACAAGGCGATGAGTCCATCTAATAGCCGTTTTGAATGGCATAGTCTATTCCTTCTCTGATGTTGCGTTGGTCCGTTGGATCATCCCCGTAAGGCGGCTTTTCGTACCATTTTCCCCATTCAGGTTTTGAGGTGCCAGCACGGCCTTGAGCCCAACCGGCGCCCATAAGAAGGATGTTTGCAGGGATACCTGCCGCAGTACCAGCGGCTCCGAAGTTGAAGTTACCAAATGCAGCAAAATATGGGTCGAATTTTTTATAATCCCAGGGACCGCCATTTCGGACTTTTTGGTAGAACCAGTAATACGTTGAGGGCGTAGCCATATTGCGAGACATTCCGTGAAGGCGTGCTTCACGCATATTGTTCGCTATAACGATTGAACCCGGTCCTGAAATAGGGACAGAAGCCATACATTCTCCTTTGTCTGGTTTTTCTTCTGGCCGCCATGATAGTTATTTCTGTGTTTTGAAGTTGCGCAAAAAATGTTCAGGAAATCCTCATGTGATCAAACACCTTATGGCAAACAACAGCCATAAAAAAAGCGGGTCAGCTTCCTGACCCGCTTTTTTGTCGCCTTCAACCGATTAAATCAGCTTCAGCGAAATCCAGTACAAACCGCCAGACAGCAGGATGGATGCCGGAAGGGTGAACACCCAGGCCATCAGAATGTTGGTCACGGTTTTGCGCTGCAGACCGCCACCGTCAACAATCATGGTACCTGCCACGGATGAAGAGAGTACGTGGGTGGTGGATACCGGCATACCGGTGTAGCTCGCCAGACCGATAGACACTGCCGCCGTCATCTGCGCGGACATACCCTGCGCATAGGTCATGCCTTTCTTACCGATCTTCTCGCCGATGGTGGTCGCCACACGACGCCAGCCAATCATCGTACCGATACCAAGCGCCAGCGCGACGGCCATGATGATCCAGATTGGCGCGTACTCAATGGTGTTGAGCATATCGCTTTTCAGTTTCTTCAGCAGACGTTTGTCGTCACCATTCACCTCTGGCAGCTTCGCGACTTTATCGGTCACATCAGAGATACAGAGCATGATACGACGCAGCTGACCACGCTGTTCTACAGCCAGTTTGTCGTAGCTTTCGATATCGCCCAGCATGCCTTTCGCACGTTCCAGCGCGTTAATCGCGTTTGCCGGATGGCAGTGGAACTCGCCAGGCGCGGTGGTTGCACCGGCTTCCGGAGAAGGGATCAATTGATCAACGCCGGTCGCTTTTTTCAGCAGGTCAGGATGCTGCTGGAAATAGGTTTCAACGTTGTTGACCGCATCGCGGGTACGGGTGATTTCGTAACCCGAGGCGTTCATGTTCACCACGAAGCCTGCCGGTGCGACGCCGATCAGAACCAGCATCACCAGACCAATGCCTTTCTGCCCGTCGTTCGCGCCGTGAGAGAAGGCCACGCCGATAGCAGAAATGATCAGGGCGATACGCGTCCAGAACGGCGGCTTTTTCTTGCCGTCTTTCTTCTCACGCTCTGCTGGCGTCAGGTGGATACGCGCACGTTTTTTCGTGTTACTCCAGTAGCGACGCAGGATGAAAATCAATCCCCCCGCGACTACCAGACCCACGATAGGGGAGATGATCAGGGAGCCGAAAATGCCCAATACTTTAGGCAGGTTCAGCGCATCAACAACCGATGTCCCGGTCATCAGGGCGTTGGTTAAACCGATACCGATAATCGCGCCGATGAGGGTGTGAGAACTGGATGCAGGCAGGCCAAAATACCAGGTACCGAGGTTCCAGATAATTGCAGCAAGCAGCATTGAGAACACCATAGCGAGGCCATGGCCAGAACTAACGTTAAGCAGCAGATCCGTTGGCAGCATATGCACGATGGCATACGCAACGCTCAGTCCGCCCAGGAGAACACCAAAAAAGTTAAATACCGCCGCCATAACAACCGCAAGCTGCGATCGCATTGCGCGAGTGTAGATAACCGTCGCTACTGCGTTTGCAGTGTCGTGGAAGCCGTTGATCGCTTCGTAAAACAGTACAAAAACCAGAGCAAGCAATAATAAAAGCCCGGTATGTAAATCCAGGCCGGCAAACAAATGTAGCATAGGACGTTACGCCATTTTGAGGACATGAACGCGGCGCATTATCCAGGACAAATGCGCGGCGGGCAAAGTGAAATATAGACTTTTTTTGACATACCACCTGATTTGAGAAAAGCACTAGAAAGGATATTCTTTAAATTTCAATGAAATGGCTTTGTAATATCTTTTTACGCTGGTGTGACCACAGAGGAAACTTTACAATCCGCGGCAGTTAACAAAGAGGGTTTTGACGTGGAAAGGTTTGATGCCGTGGTAATTGGCGCCGGTGCGGCGGGTATGTTTTGTGCGGCAATGGCCGGACAGGCGGGTCGTCGCGTGCTGCTGCTGGATAACGGTAAAAAGCCCGGCCGTAAGATCCTGATGTCCGGCGGCGGGCGCTGCAACTTTACTAATCTGTATGTTGAACCCGCGGCCTATTTGAGCCAAAACCGTCATTTTTGTAAATCTGCGCTGGCGCGCTACACCCAATGGGATTTTATCGACCTTGTGGGTAAGCACGGTATCGCGTGGCATGAAAAGACGCTGGGGCAGCTGTTCTGCGACGACTCCGCGCAGCAGATTGTCGATATGCTGGTGGCCGAGTGCGAGAAGGGCGGCGTCGTCATGCGCCTGCGCACGGAAGTGCTGGAGGTCGCCCGCGACGACCAGGGCTATACGCTGCAGTTAAATGGTGAAACCGTCAGCGCTGACAGCCTGGTGATCGCCAGCGGCGGCCTGTCTATGCCGGGGCTGGGCGCCTCCCCGTTCGGCTATAAGATTGCCGAACAGTTTGGCCTGAAAGTCTTGCCCACGCGCGCCGGGCTGGTGCCGTTTACGCTGCATAAACCGCTTCTTGAACAGCTTCAGACGCTGTCCGGCGTGTCTGTTCCCTCCGTCATTACCGCCGAAGACGGGACGGTGTTTCGTGAAAATTTGCTCTTTACCCATCGCGGCCTCTCCGGCCCGGCGGTACTGCAAATCTCCAGCTACTGGCAGCCGGGGGAGTTTGTCACGGTTAACCTGCTTCCCGATTGCGATCTCGACGCGTTCCTTAACGAGCAGCGTACCGCGCACCCGAATCAAAGCCTGAAAAACACCCTGGCAATGCAGCTGCCAAAACGTCTGGTGGAATGTTTGCAGGCGCTGGGGCAGATCCCGGACGTGTCGCTCAAGCAGCTTAACAGCCGCGAGCAGGAAACGCTGGTCGAGACCCTGACAGCCTGGCGCGTTCAGCCAAACGGCACCGAAGGCTACCGCACCGCAGAAGTGACGCTGGGTGGCGTCGACACGAATGAACTTTCGTCCCGCACCATGGAGGCGCGCAACGTGCCGGGGCTCTATTTTATTGGCGAAGTGATGGATGTGACCGGCTGGCTCGGCGGGTACAACTTCCAGTGGGCATGGGCAAGTGCCTGGGCGTGTGCTCAGGCGCTGGCAGAAGACAAGTGACATAAGAGCACAGCCACTCGTCACGGTTGGCTTTACGAGCTGACGGTGGTGACGTCTGTCACAGCAAGAATATTGCTCGCGGCCACGGTCCCCATCCTGATATATGACGCTGCGGTAACGCCGCCAATATGCGGTGAAATAACCACGTTTTCTACGGACTGCCAGAGGTGCGGCGCGGTCAGCGGCTCGTGGGTAAAGCTGTCCAGCGCGGCGCTGTGCAGCCTGCCATCCCTGAGCGCCGCCAGTAACGACTCATCGTGGATCAGCCCACCGCGTGCCGTATTGACCAGAATTGCGTTCCGCTTGCAGTGTGCGAGCGTTTCGCTATTGATCATCCCCCGATTCTCATCGGTCAGCGGACAGTGCAAAGAGATGACATCGGAACGGGAAAGAAGTCCGTTCAGCGTTTCTGCGCGTTCGCACAGGGCAGGCATAGTCTTAGCATAGGGATCGTAAGCCAGCACCTTCATGCCGAAAGCATGACCAATAGTCGCCACGCGCGAGCCGATAGCACCCAACCCAATTAGCCCTAACGTTAAGCCCTCCAGTTCAATGGATTTATGCGTCGCCTTATCCCAGTGCCCGTCTCGCAGCCGCTTGTCCAGAGGCACCACTGACTTTGCGCAGGCGAGGATAAGCGCCCAGGTATGTTCAGCCACTGCCGCCGCGTTTGCGCCTGGCGCAGCCCGGACGGCGATGTTGCGCTCGGCCGCTGCCGTCTGGTCTATCACATCGATCCCACTTCCGTGCTTGGAAATAACCTGCAAAGACGGGGCGGCATCCATAACTTTCTCGGTGATCCTGCCGTAACGTACCAGGATCGCCACAGGATTGTGTCGTTTACACAGCGCGATCAGGTCATCTTCTGTGGGCTGGCGGCCCGCAAACACCACCTCAAAGCCCTGTAACATCACCATGGCCTGCTCCGCCAGGTCGCTTCCGGTAACCAGCACTACGTCTTTGCCCCCCATCACAGCGTCTCCCCGTCGCTCAACATACCTGCCTTACGAAGCGCGTCATCAAGCCAGTGTGGACGTAAATCGCCTTCACGGATGGCGGCAAGACGCCGGGTCTCCATCTCCAGCTTTTCTTTTGCCAGAGCGATAACCTCCTGAACCTCATCGCGCGGGATAACGACCACGCCGTCGATATCCGCGACAACCAGATCCCCGGCCTGAACCGTCGCCCCGGCGACTGAAATGGGATGATTAACCCGGCCAGAAATTAACTTTGTCGGGCCGCAGGGGTTCAGACCGGCAGAAAAGACGGGGTAGTGACCTTTGCTCAGGGTGTCGGCGTCACGTACAGCCCCGTCAATAATAATGCCCGCAATGCCGCTCGCCTGAGCCTGAGTGGCCATGATTTCCCCCAGCAGCGCGCAGCTCAGGTCGCCTTTGCCATCGACGATCAGGACATCGCCGGGCTGCGCCACCGCCATCGCGGCATGAATCGCCAGATTATCACCCGGACGGACTTCAACGGTGATGGCCGGACCCGCAACGGACATGTGTGGGGCCAGCGGTTTGATGCGGCCATGAAGCGTACCGCGGCGACCGGCCACGTCGGCCAGAATAGCTGCCTGATACTCGGCAGCCCGACGAACGTCCTCGGCAGAAACGCGCTCGAAATGGCGATTAATCGGTTTTTTTTCAGTAACGGACATAAATACCTCCATATTGTTTTACTGAGTACAATGCAGGTGTACAGAACAAAACAACTATAGCGGTGTTGCTTTCCTTTTAGCCAGACCCGAGGTGGCGTTTGTGATGTAAACACGAAGTGACTCACAAAATTTGAGGTACACTCACTGCCGGGCTAACAAGGAGATAATGATGGGGAATGAAGGCGTTGTAGCGGTTGAAAAAGCGCTGGCTTTACTGGATTGCTTCCGTCCTGGAGATGAGAGCCTGACGCTGACCGCGCTGGCACAGCTGTCGGGTTATCACAAAACCACGGTTTACCGCTTGATGAATTCTCTTGAACGGATGAATTACGTCGTCAGGCATGAAGACGGCAATTATGCGCTGGGCCCACGTCTGCTTTACCTCGGCAAGCTGTATGAACAATCTTTCCATCTTTCCCGGGTGGTTCAGCCAGAGCTTCAGGCCTTATCCCTGGCGTCTCAGGAGAGTGCCAGCTGGTATGTGCTGGAGGGAGGGCAGCGGCTTTGCCTGTTTCGCGCTGAAGCGTCGCATGGCCTGCGACACAGCAATCTTCCCGGCAGCCAGTTCCCGCTCGATAATTCGGCCATCAGTAAGGTATTACGCCATTGGGGGCTCAATGAAAGCCTACCGGAGGGAGAAGCTGAACTCCCATTCTACACGTCAGGCGCGCGCGATCCCCATACCGCTGCGTTTGCGATGCCTGTCTTCGGCGTTCACGACAAGCTGGTTGCGGCGTTAGCCCTGACCGGCCCCATCTCGCGGCTGACGGAAGATCGTCGTGAGAAGGAAATAGGGCAGTTGATGAAGGCGGCTGCAAGCCGTCTGTCGCAGAAAATGGGCGCCAGTAAGCCCTTCTGTCAGCAGTTCTTTGGTGAAACGAGCGACGCGGCGGAAGAAAATCTTTAAACGCAGAAGCGGGACAAATGTCCCGCTTCTGTCATCGTTAATGCGTGACCTGTTTTTCGTGTAGCTGAGCGCGGCGGGCCTGCCGCCCCATAATGAGCACCGCGATACCCCCGGCCACGCACAGCGCGGCCAGCGGAAGCATTGCCAGCGTGTAGCTGCCTGTCCGCTCATTGATAATGCCGTACGCGTTTACCATCACCGCCCCGCCTATCAGGTTTGCGATGGCGCCAATCGCGGCCAGTCCCGCCGCCGCTGAGGTACTGCTCATCCAACCGGACGCCAGCGCCCAGAAAGGCCCTTTCATTGAATAAGCGCCTATCAGCATAATGCTGAGGATAACGATCGTGGCAGACAGCGAGACGCTTACAAAGGCGGCGAACACACCTGCGGCAATCATGAACAGCGTGAGTGCGGTATGCCAGCGGCGTTCGTTGGTACGATCGGAATTCCGTCCCCATACAATCATCAGAACCGATGCCAGACCGTAAGGAATGGCGTTAAACAGACCTGTCTCAAGGTTATCCAGATGGAAGGATTTCAGCAGTTGAGGAGACCAGACGCTGATCGTGGTGCCCGCGGAAGACGCACCCGCGTAAATCAGGGCCATCAGCCAGATTTGACGATGCTTTAGCAACTGCCACGTGGTCTGGTGTCCAATACTCTTTTGCTGATTGCGCTCGGTCTCAAGCGTGGTTTCCAGCCACTTTTTCTGTTCGCTGCTGAGCCAGCTCGCCTGATGAGGGCGATCCCGGAGAATAAACCAGGCTGCAATACCCAGCAGCACCGCCGGCAAGCCTTCAATAATGAACAGCAGATGCCAGCCGCGAAGACCCAGCCAGCCATCCAGTGACAGTATCAACCCGGAAAGCGGGGAGCCGATGAAGTTAGCGAGCGGGATGGCGACCATAAAGGACGCAATAATGCGTGCGCGGTAGCGGGAAGGGATCCACCAGGTCAGATACAGCACGACGCCCGGGAAGAAGCCCGCCTCTGCAGCACCGAGAAGAAAACGGACGATATAGAGCGACGTGGTGTTCTGCACCAGGGCCATACACATGGAGACGATGCCCCAGCTGATCATAATGCGCGGGATCCACAGCCGGGCGCCGACTTTCTGCATGGCCAGGTTGCTGGGTACTTCAAACAAAAAATAGGCCACGAAATAAAGACTGCTGGCGAAGCCAAACGCGGCTTTGCTGAGGCCAAGGTCCTCATTCATCTGCAGCGAAGCCATGCCGATATTCCCGCGATCGATAATGGAGACCAGGTAACTGACAATCAGAAACGGGAGAATACGCCAGATCACCTTCCGCATCGTCTCTCTTTCTATGTCCTCGGTGGCGGTAGCGCCGTTACGTAAATGTTCTGTCATTGTGTCCTCGCAGGGTTTGTTCTTTGTTTTATTAGGTACAACTCAGTTTTATTAAACAAAACCACTATAGCGACGGCGCGTTATTTTTATCCAGTTAATGGAAGGTTTAAATGATGTAAATAAGAGGTGACTCACAGATAGTGCGCTGCAGATATATCGCTCACAGCAGTCGAACCAGCCGCAAAGAGGGCACGCTGCAAAGGAGATAATCACGCAACGCAATTATTGCACCAACTTTTCCTCGTCATTCAACTAAGCTTCGACCAGGTGCCCCGCCTCGTTCGCGGGGCCAGATTCCTTTTGGTCGAGCACGCATCATGCAGCTACTCAGTATTATTATTTTGCTTACCCTCACCGTAGTGATCCATTCGCTGTGGATGTTTGGCGTTTTAAAATTCATTAGGTTAGAAGTCGATTCTGCGGTACGTATCGTGTTACGGAACGTCGGTATCGTCATCTCCATGATCTTCGCCCACCTCCTTGAGGCCGGACTGTTTGCTGCGTTTTATTATGTCATCGACGCGTTTAATGACTGGAACACCAGCTTCTATTTTTCACTGGTCAGCTACGCTACCGTGGGATACGGCGACGTCACGTTACCCCAGCACTGGCGGCTCATCGGCGGAGTGGAAGGGCTGGTGGGCGCGTTGATGGTGGGCTGGTCTGTGGCGGTTCTGGTGGCGGTGCTGCAGCGTTTGCGCGGCATGAGCGCCTAAACGGCAGATGCGCGATCCCCGTCTGGTAAGGTAAAGTACTCCTCCTTGCGCGGCCCGAAGGTCGCGAATTTGAGGGCGAAGAGGCTGATTAACGGCCCGCCCTTTTCTGTTCCTGGTTTACGCCAGTTTGCATGGTGTTGTGTTTTGTCTGCCAAAAGGGTGTTGTATGTCTGCTGCTCATCTCGGTTTCCCGACGGAAACCGTTGTTGTCTTTGTGGTGATGGCCGTAGGGGCGATGTTTATCGACCTCTTTATGCACCGTCACGATAAACCCGTCTCGCTGAAAAGCGCGGCGATGTGGTCCATTTTCTGGGTCATGATGGCGATGGCCTTCGCCGGATTCCTGTATGTTCACCACGGCGCCGAGATGGCGAGCCTGTTCCTCACCGGCTACGCGCTGGAAGAGGTGCTCTCCGTCGATAACCTGTTTGTGATGATGGCAATCTTCGCCTGGTTCGGCGTGCCGGATAAGTACCGTCACCGCGTGCTCTACTGGGGCGTGCTGGGGGCGATTGTCTTCCGCGGCATCTTTGTGGCTATCGGCACCAGCCTGTTAAGCCTGGGGCCGTACGTTGAGGTGATCTTCGCGCTGGTCGTCGGCTGGACGGCGGTGATGATGCTCAGGCGCAATGAAGAGAGTGACGAAGTGGAAGATTACTCGGGTCATCTCGCCTATCGCCTGGTGAAGCGCTTCTATCCGGTTTGGCCGAAAATCAGCAGCAACGCCTTTATTCTGACCCAGAAAGAGGTGGATGCGGAGCTGGAGAAACCGGAAAACCAGGACGTGATGGTCGGACGCGTGAAGAAGGCGAAGCGCTATGCGACGCCGCTGCTGCTTTGCGTAGCCGTCGTCGAGCTCTCTGACGTCATGTTCGCGTTTGACTCCGTGCCGGCCATTATTGCCGTGAGCCGCGAGCCGCTGATTATCTACAGCGCCATGATGTTCGCCATTCTCGGCCTGCGTACGCTTTACTTCGTGCTGGAAGCGCTGAAGCAGTATCTGGTGCACCTCGAGAAAGCCGTGGTTCTGCTGCTATTCTTCGTGGCGTTCAAGCTGGGGTTAAATGCCACCGATCACTTCTGGCATCACGGTTACAGCATTGGCGCCACGGCCAGTCTGTTTGTGGTATTAGGCGTGCTGGCGCTGGGGATTATTGCGAGCGTGATGTTCCCGGGGAAACGTGAGGCCTGATGTACCGCCTTTCTCCCTCTCCCTGTGGGAGAGGGCCGGGGTGAGGGCACCGGACCGCACCTAACCCTTAATCGGTGAATTCCGACGCTTGCGCGGGTGATGGAAGTGCCGCCAGTGCGGATCCTGCGCCGCCGCCAGCAGTTCGTGGTCGCCGCGGGTGTCTCCCCAGGCGCGCAGGTGATAGGCGTTCAGATCGCCATATACTTTTTCCAGCCTTGCCACCTTCTGGGCGCAGCGGCAGTTATTGCCCGTGATGCGCCCCGTCAGCTTGCCGTCTTTCACTTCCAGCTGCGTGCCAATCAGCTTAATGCCGAGCTTATCAGCCCACGGCTGGAGCACCAGCGCCGGGGATGCGGAACAGATGGTCACCTCCGCACCGGAATTTACCTCAGCCGCCACCGCCAGAACCCCTTCGGGGCGCATCAGCTTGTTCCAGTATTTTTCGCAAAAGGCTTCCGCCTGCTGGCGCAGCCAGTGTTCATCCACGCCCGTCAGGAAGGTTTTAATCAGCACTTCCTTCAGCTCATCGCGCGTCAGCTTGCGACGCACGCAGTGGAGCGTGGGCAGCGCCATGCGCACCAGGCGGCCCGCGAAGTAACGTTTGCCGAAGGCAAAACGCAGGAAAGGAATAAAGCTGTCGTGGTGCGTTAATGTCCCGTCAAAGTCGAAGACAGAGAGCACGCTGGATTTAGCCACCGTCTCGTCGGCAATCATATTGGTCATAAATACGTCTTAGCTGAAATACACATTCTGCGGATCAGTTTACCTGCTTTAGCTGGACAGTCCTTATATCACCACTCTTTTTTTCTCGATCTTGCGATCTCAAAGTGAGTCCATTTTTGGCCTCGATAACAATTGGTGAAAAAACGAGCTGTCTATATTATCGCCACATCGCAAGATATTTAGGGGAACCATTGGCCCCCACAGGTAAGGAAAAACTCACTCACTACTTCTTTCTTGATATGACTCTTAGATCGCTTATTTCAATCCTCACGTTAAGTTTTGCTTCGTTTTCTGCGTTCAGCTTTCAGCTTTCAGCGTCGATGTTATCGATGAACAGCGAGCTGGCGGCATCACCGGCGAAATCTGCGCTGGTGCATCAGGAAACAGGTCCGCTGCGCTCGCGTATTCTCGATCAATACCAGAAATGGAAAGGCACCCAGTACCGGTGGGGCGGAACCACGCATCGCGGGGTGGATTGCTCCGCGCTCATGCAGCACCTGTTCACCGATGCGGCGCATCTTAATTTGCCGCGCACGACGAGTGAACAGATCCATCGCGGCGTGCAGGTCGCCCAATACCGCCTGAGAGCCGGCGATCTGGTCTTCTTCCAGACGGGCCCGAACCGCAAGCACGTCGGCGTTTATATTGGCAAAAACCAGTTTATTCATGCCTCAACCAGTCAGGGCGTAACGGTCTCAACCCTGACGGATGATTACTGGCAGGCACACTACATTACCGCCCGTCGCATCGCAGGCAGTGCGGCCTGACAGCGTCAGATGATGTCATCCACGACGCCACCGTCGACGCGCAGCGCCGCGCCCGAGGTGGCGGAGGCCTGGGTCGAACAGACATAAATCACCATATTGGCCACCTCTTCAACCGTGGCCGCGCGCTGGATAACCGAGCTGGGGCGGTTGGCCATCACAAACTCTTTCGCCAGCTGCTCCAGCGATTTGCCGGTTTTTTCGATTTCATCTTTCATCATCTCGGCGAAACCGTCAGACATCGTCGGGCCCGGCAGGACGCTGTTGACCGTCACGCCGCTCCCCGCCACAAACTTCGCCAGACCGCGCGCCAGCGAGAGCTGCGCCGTTTTGGTCACGCCGTAGTGGATCATATCCGCCGGAATATTGCAGGCCGACTCTGACGAGATAAACACCACGCGTCCCCAGCCTTTCTGCACCATACCCGGCAGCAGGGCGCGGGACAGACGCACGCCGGACATCACGTTGGTCTGCCAGTAACGCTCCCAGGTTTCATCGTCGGTGGCATAGAAGTCCTGCGGGCCGTAAATCCCGGCGTTGTTGACCAGAATATCGACGTTATTCGCCACCTTCAGAAGCGACTCGACCCCTTCCGCCGTGCTGAGATCGGCAATCGCGGCACGCACCTGTACGCCCGGCACCACCTGCTGGAGCTGCTGAATGCCTTTATTCACCGATTCAGTGCTGCGGCCATTGACGATCACTTCCGCACCGCTTTCTGCCAGACCTCTGGCAATGGCGAACCCGATCCCGCCGGTTGAGGCGGTCACCAGCGCCACTTTCCCCGCAAAGTCGATTTTCATCATCTGCTCCTTCTCGTTTTAACGTTCGGACCTTAAAGCGTAGCAGGTGAGGATGACGGCTCCTGGCTAAAAAGGCGCAACAGCGTCTCAACCTGTTCATCAAGCGGGGCGAGGGAACGTTTAACAATCAGGTGAAGCGGCGTTGCCCTGCGCGCGCCGTGGCTCAGCGGCAGCCGTTTTAGTACACCCTGATCCAACTGGGTCTGGATGCGTTCCTCTGGCAGCCAGCCGTAGCCGACCTGAGAGACGACGGCTTCAATCGCGGCATCGATGGTGGAGAAGGTCCACGACTCGCCGGCAGCACGCGCGGCGGGCTGGCTGTCCGCAATCTGGATGAGCGGCCACGGGCGCAGCATCTCATCATTGAGCGGCGCGTCGAGGAGAAACAAGGGGTGCCGGGAATGGGCCACGGCAACAAAGTCGATATTCATCAGCCATTCTCCGAGCCCGGTAATGTCCTGGCGGCGGGTTAAGACCATCACATCGGCTTCGTCGTTAATGGCATCAGCGCGGGTATTTTCCAGCACCTCGGTCAGACGTACCTGAGTCTGCGGATACTGCTGCTGGAACTGACGAAGAATAGCGAACAGGCGGCGGCGCGGGAAAATGGAGTCCACCACCAGATCTAACCGCGTTCGCATCCCGTTGCGAAGGGTCGCTGCGCGCGTCTCAACGTACGAAAACGCTTTCAGCAGCGGTTTAACCTGGTTGAGAAGAAGTTCTCCGGCCGGAGTTAACACCGCCCGTCGCCCCTCCGGGACCAGCAGCGCCACGCCGAGCCGCTCCTGCAGCAGCGACAGGTTATAGCTCACCGAGGACTGGCTGCGGTGGGTTTCTTCCGCGGCTTTGGCAAAGCTGCCCGCTTCCACCACTCTTTCCAGTAAAGCCCATTGTTCCAGCGTCGTCTTATGCATGATTTATCTAAAATTTGGATGAATTTGATTAAAACATAGCGTTATTCATTCATTTTTTGAAGGGGTACGATCGTCTCATCAAAACAAAGGAGACATCTTATGAACACCTTCGACAAACACGACTTAAGCGGCTTTGTTGGTAAACATCTTGTATATACCTACGATAACGGCTGGAACTACGAGATTTACGTAAAAAATGAGACCACGCTTGATTACCGTATTCACAGCGGTCTTGTGGCCAACCGTTGGGTGAAAGATCAGCAGGCTTATATCGTGCGGGTAGGCGAGAGCATCTATAAAATTTCCTGGACCGAACCAACCGGTACCGACGTCAGCCTGATCGTGAACCTGGGCGACAAGCTGTTCCACGGCACCATCTTCTTCCCACGCTGGGTCATGAACAACCCGGAAAAAACCGTCTGCTTCCAGAACGACCATATTCCGCTGATGAACAGCTATCGCGATGCGGGTCCGGCGTATCCAACGGAAGTGATTGATGAATTCGCTACGATCACCTTTGTGCGCGACTGCGGTGCCAATAATGAAAGCGTTATTGCCTGTGCGGCCAGTGAATTACCGAAAAACTTTCCAGATAATCTCTAATAAGCGCGACAATTAACTAAAAAGAAAAGTTCCCGGCTATTTCATATTATTTTGAAATGGCCGGGATTTTTTTTGTTTGTTGATGATTGGTTTAAATGAATCCATTTCAAAATGTTGCGAAAGATCACATTAAAAATATTTAATATTAATTTAACTTGTTGTTTTTCAACCAGCTGCTAGTTGTCTTATAACGTTGCAAACGTTGTCTTAATTTTTCCCTAAGGAAAGAGAGCTACTTTGATATAAGTTTATGGTTCGTTGAAATAAACGGGCTGGCATTTGGTTAATATCAAAAACATGCCATTTTTATTGCAAGGAAATTAATAATGAGTGATTTTCTGCCTTTTTCGCGGCCGTCGATGGGCGCTGAGGAAATTGCGGCGCTTCAGGACGTTTTGATGTCGGGCTGGATCACCACTGGGCCTAAGAATCAGGAACTTGAAGAGGCATTCTGTCAGCTTACCGGGAATCAGCATGCGATTGCCGTCTGTTCAGCCACCGCGGGTATGCACGTCACGCTGATGGCGCTGGATATTGGCCCGGGCGATGAAGTCATTACCCCTTCCCAGACCTGGGTATCCACGCTGAATATGATCGTGTTGCTGGGTGCCACACCGGTCATGATTGATGTGGACAAAGATACGTTAATGGTGACGCCAGAAGCCGTTGAAGCCGCCATTACCCCGCGTACCAAAGCCATTATTCCCGTTCATTATGCTGGCGCGCCGTGTGAAATCGACGCCATTCATGCCATCGGTGAACGTCACGGTATTCCGGTTATTGAAGATGCGGCCCATGCCGCCGGAACCTACTACAAGAACCGTCATGTGGGATGGAAAGGGACCGCGATTTTTTCCTTCCACGCCATTAAAAATATGACCTGCGCGGAAGGCGGCTTAGTCGTCACGGATAATGCCCAGCTGGCGCAGCGGATCCGCAGCCTGAAATTCCATGGCCTGGGCGTAGATGCCTATGACCGCCAGACGCACGGCCGCGCGCCGCAGGCGGAAGTGATCGCGCCGGGCTATAAATACAACCTGGCGGATATCAACGCCGCGCTGGCGCTGGTGCAGTTAGGCAAGCTGAAAGAGGCCAACAGACGCCGCCAGGAAATTGCTGAACGCTACCTGCGTGAGCTTGCCGATACGCCGTTCCAGCCGCTCACCATTCCGTCATGGCCGCACGTGCACGCCTGGCACCTGTTTATTATTCGCGTTGACGAAGCGCGCTGCGGAATTTCCCGCGACAACCTGATGGCGGCGCTGAAAGAGAAAGGCATCGGTACCGGCCTCCACTTCCGCGCGGCGCACACCCAAAAATACTACCGCGAGCGTTTTCCTGATGTATCGCTCCCGAATTCTGAATGGAATAGCGCGCGTATTTGTTCTCTCCCTCTTTTCCCGGACATGACTCATGACGACACAACCCGCGTCATTACCGCACTCCATCAGCTTGCAGGACATTGATATGTTCAGTGCACCGCCTGTACAAAAAGTTTCCGTGGTAATCCCGGTTTATAACGAGCAGGAGAGCCTGCCCGAACTGATCCGCCGTACAACCGCCGCCTGCGACACGATGGGCAAGGCTTATGAAATTCTGCTGGTAGATGATGGCAGTAGCGATAATTCCGCGCTGATGCTGACCGAGGCCGCGCAGGCCGAAGGCAGCCATATTGTTGCCGTGCTGCTCAACCGCAACTACGGCCAGCACTCGGCGATTATGGCGGGGTTTAGCCACGTCACGGGCGATCTGGTCATCACCCTGGACGCTGACCTGCAAAACCCGCCGGAAGAGATCCCGCGCCTGGTCGCCAAAGCCGATGAAGGCTATGACGTGGTCGGCACGGTACGTCAGAACCGTCAGGACAGTCTGTTCCGCAAGCTGGCCTCACGCACCATCAACCGCCTTATCCAGCGCACGACCGGTAAAGCGATGGGCGATTACGGCTGCATGCTGCGCGCCTACCGCCACCATATTGTCGACGCCATGCTGCACTGCCATGAGCGCAGCACCTTTATTCCTATCCTCGCCAACACCTTTGCCCGCAAGGCAACGGAGATTCCGGTTCTGCACGCCGAGCGCGAGCACGGGGAATCGAAGTACAGCTTTATGCGTCTCATCAACCTGATGTATGACCTCATCACCTGCCTGACCACCACGCCGCTGCGTCTGCTGAGCGTGTTCGGCAGCATCATCGCCGTGGCCGGGTTTGCGTTGTCCGTTCTGCTGGTGGTACTGCGCCTGGTCTTTGGCCCGCAGTGGGCGGCGGAAGGGGTCTTCATGCTCTTTGCCGTGCTGTTTATGTTCATCGGCGCCCAGTTTGTCGGGATGGGCCTTCTCGGTGAATACATTGGCCGTATCTATAACGATGTTCGCGCGCGTCCGCGCTACTTTATTCAACGTGTTGTCCGTCAGGAACACAAAGCATCTCAAGAGGAAATTCACCCATGAAAGCTGTTGTATTTGCCTATCACGATATGGGGTGCACGGGCACGCTGGCCCTGCTGGAAGCGGGCTATGACATTGCGGCAATCTTTACCCATCCGGACACGACCGGAGAGAATAACTTTTTTGGCTCCGTGGCGCGTATCGCCGCCGAGCGTGGGATCCCGGTTTATGCACCGGACGACGTCAACCACCCGCTGTGGGTGGATCGCATCCGCGCGCTCGCGCCTGACGTAATCTTCTCGTTCTACTATCGCAACCTGCTCTCTGACGAGATCTTAGGTCTGGCCGCAAAAGGCGCCTTTAATCTTCACGGTTCTCTGCTGCCCGCCTACCGCGGCCGCGCTCCGCTAAACTGGGTGCTGGTGAACGGTGAAACGGAAACGGGCGTGACGCTGCACCGCATGGTGCGCCGTGCGGATGCGGGCGCTATCGTGGCACAGCAGAAGGTCGCTATTGATGCGGACGAAACGGCGCTGCTGCTGCATCAAAAGCTGAATGCAACGGCACAGACGCTGCTGCGTGATGCCCTTCCAGGCATCCTCAACGGCACCTTCAGCGAGACCGCGCAGGATGAGAGCAAGGCAAGCATCTTTGGCCGCCGCGCGCCGGAAGATGGTCGTCTGGACTGGAACAAGCCTGCCCGCCAGCTGCATAACCTGGTGCGCGCCGTAACCGACCCGTGGCCGGGCGCGTACAGCTTTGCGGGCGTAAGCAAATTTATCGTCTGGAAATCCCGCGTGCGTGACGACATCCCTGCTGCCAAACCGGGCACCGTCGTCTCCGTCTCCCCGCTGATTGTAAGCTGCGGTGAACAGGCGCTGGAGATCGTCACCGGACAAACCGACAACGGCCTGTACGTTCAGGGCACGCAGCTGGCGCAGTCTCTGGGTCTGGTGGCCGGGGCGCTGATCACCAGCGCGCCGGTGGTTGCCATCAAGCGCCGTACCCGCGTGCTGATCCTCGGCGTGAACGGCTTTATCGGTAACCACCTGACGGAACGTCTGCTCAAGGACGATAACTACGAGATTTACGGTCTGGATATCGGCTCTGACGCCATCAGCCGTTTCCTCGATAATCCGCGTTTCCACTTCGTGGAAGGGGACATCAGCATCCATTCCGAGTGGATTGAATACCACATTAAAAAATGCGACGTGGTGCTGCCGCTGGTCGCCATTGCCACGCCAATCGAGTACACCCGTAACCCGCTGCGCGTGTTCGAGCTGGACTTTGAAGAGAACCTGAAGATCATCCGCGACTGCGTGAAATACGACAAGCGCATCATCTTCCCGTCCACGTCTGAAGTGTACGGCATGTGTACCGATAAGAACTTCGATGAAGACACCTCCAACCTGGTGGTTGGGCCGATCAACAAACAGCGCTGGATTTACTCCGTCTCCAAACAGCTGCTGGACCGCGTGATTTGGGCCTACGGTGAGAAAGAGGGCCTGCGCTTTACCCTGTTCCGTCCGTTCAACTGGATGGGCCCGCGTCTGGATAACCTCAACGCGGCGCGTATCGGCAGCTCCCGTGCGATCACCCAGCTGATCCTGAACCTGGTGGAAGGCTCGCCAATTAAGCTTATCGAAGGCGGGAAACAGAAACGCTGCTTTACGGACATCAGCGACGGTATCGAAGCGCTGTTCCGCATCATCGAAAACAAAGATAACCGCTGCAACGGTGAAATCATCAACATCGGTAACCCGGACAACGAAGCGAGCATTCGCGAGCTGGCAGAGATGCTGCTGGCCAGCTTTGAGCGCCATCCGCTGCGCGACAAGTTCCCGCCGTTTGCCGGTTTCCGCGAAGTGGAAAGCAGCAGCTACTATGGTAAGGGCTACCAGGACGTTGAGCACCGTAAGCCAAGCATTCGCAACGCGAAGCGCTGCCTGAACTGGACGCCGACGGTGAAGATGGAGCAGACCATTGACGAAACGCTCGATTTCTTCCTGCGCACCGTGGAGCTGTCGGAACAGGCCTCATGAAAAAAGTCGGTTTACGCATTGATGTCGACACCTTCAGGGGAACGCGTGACGGCGTACCCAAACTGCTGGAACTGCTGAGCAAGCACGGTGTGCGTTCCAGCATTTTCTTCAGCGTGGGGCCTGACAACATGGGACGCCATTTATGGCGTCTGATTAAACCGGCATTTCTGTTCAAAATGCTGCGCTCGCGCGCAGCATCCCTCTACGGCTGGGATATTTTGCTGGCCGGCACCGCCTGGCCCGGCAGACGTATCGGCGCGGGTAATGAAGCCGTTATCCGTGAGGCGGCGCAGCATCATGAGGTGGGTCTGCACGCCTGGGACCACCATGCCTGGCAAGCCTGGGCGGGCGTCTGGGATATCCCGCGCCTGTCCCGTGAGGTCGAGCGTGGGATGCTGGAGCTGGAGGCCATTACCGGTCAGCCCGTGCGTTGCTCCGCCGTGGCGGGATGGCGTGCGGATCAGCGCGTCGTGAAGGCCAAAGAAGCCTTTGCGTTTCGCTACAACAGCGACTGTCGCGGAACCGGGCCCTTTTTGCCGCTGTTAGGCGAAAATCGCTACGGAACGGTGCAAATTCCGGTTACGCTTCCCACCTGGGATGAAGTGGTCGGGCGCGAGGTGAAGGCTGATGAGTTCAATCGCTACATTCTGGACCGCATCCATCGTGACGCCGGCACGCCGGTGTATACCATCCATGCCGAAGTGGAAGGGATTGCGTATCAGCATGATTTCGACGAACTGCTGACGATGGCCGCTCAGGAGGGCATTGAATTTTGCCCGCTGAGCGAGCTGCTGCCGGACGATCTCAGCACCCTGCCCGTGGGCAAAGTCGTACGTAATGAAATGGCTGGCCGGGAAGGCTGGCTTGGCTATCAACAAACCGTGAGTCCGGTCCCATGAAAACAGCCCGTTATGGCTTAGCGCTTCTCGCACTGTTTATCGTTTACTACCTCATTCCGGTCGATATTCGTCTGCTCTGGCAGCCTGATGAAACGCGCTATGCGGAAATCAGCCGCGAAATGCTGGCATCCGGAGACTGGGTAGTCCCGCATTTTCTGGGGCTGCGTTACTTTGAAAAACCGATTGCTGGCTACTGGATCAACAGCATCGGGCAGTTGCTGTTCGGGCACACCAACCTCGCCGTGCGCGCCGGATCTATATTCTCAACCGGGTTAGCGGCGCTGCTGGTCATCTGGATGGCATGGCGTCTCTGGCGAGATAAGCGGACCGCCATTTTCTCCGGTCTTATCTTCATGACCCTGTTCCTGGTGTATGGCATCGGCACGTATGCGGTGCTGGATCCTATCATCACCCTGTGGCTGGTGGCGGCGATGTGCAGCTTCTGGCTGGCCTCACAGGCTCAAACCGTTGCAGGAAAAGCGGGTGGCTATGTGCTGCTTGGGCTGGCCTGCGGGATGGGGGTGATGACCAAAGGCTTCCTGGCGCTGGCGGTACCGGTGATTGGCGTGCTGCCGTGGGTAATCGCCCATAAGCGCTGGAAAGAGGTGCTGATTTTTGGCTGGCTCGCGATCCTGAGCTGTGTGCTGATTGTTCTGCCGTGGGCGCTGGCCATTGCGCAGCGTGAGCCTGACTTCTGGCGTTATTTCTTCTGGGTTGAGCATATTCAGCGTTTTGCCCAGAGCGACGCGCAGCACAAAGCCCCGTTCTGGTACTACATACCGTTCCTGATCGCGGGCAGCCTGCCGTGGCTTGCGCTTTTGCCCGGTGCGATTCGTCTCGGCTGGAATGACCGACAAAACGCGGGTGGCGGGTTCTATCTGCTGGGTTGGGTGGTGATGCCGCTGCTGTTCTTCAGCATCGCCAAAGGCAAGCTGCCGACCTATATCCTGCCGTGCTTTGCCCCGCTGGCGATCCTGATGGCGCGCTATGCCTGCCTCGCGGCGGAAAAAGGTGCCAGAGCGTTACGCATTAACGGCGGGATTAACCTGGCGTTTGGCGTTATCGGCGTGGCGGCGGCGCTGGTGGTCTCGCCGTGGGGACTGTCTAAGCATCCGGTCTGGACGTCGGTCGAACTGTATAAAGTCTTCTGTGCGGTGGTGGCGTTCCTCATCTGGGCCGCGGTAGGCTGGTTTACCTTCAGACAGAGCCAGCAGCGCTGGTGGCTGGCGGCACTGTGCCCCGCAGGGCTGGCGCTGCTGATTGGTTTTGCCATTCCTAACCTGGTGGTGGATTCCAAACAGCCGCAGTCGCTGGTCGATACCGTGCGCGAGCCGCTTCAGGAAAGCCGATTCGTGCTGGCCAATAACGTGGGCGTGGCCGCGGGCCTGGCGTGGGAGCTGAAGCGTAATGACATCACGCTGTTTGGTCAGAGCGGCGAACTGCGCTACGGGCTGGATTATCCCGATGTGAAAGATCGTTTTGTCAGTGAGGACGACTTCGCGCAGTGGCTGGCGGAGCACCGTCAGCAGGGGCGCGTATCGCTGGTCATGCTGCTGTCAAAACGCGACGATATTTCACAGGCGAATTTACCGCAGCCGGACAATCTCTATATTCAGGGGCGTCTGGCCCTGCTGGAGTACCTGCCGAAGTGATGACCTGGATTTGGCTGATACTGGCAAGCCTGCTCAGCTGCGCGGGGCAGCTGTGCCAGAAACAGGCTACCCGTCCGGCGAAAGCCGGGCGGCGTGGGGCGCATATCGCGCTGTGGCTTGGCCTGGCACTGCTGGCGCTGGGCAGCGGGATGCTGGTCTGGCTGGTGGTGCTGCAACGCCTGCCTGTCGGCATTGCGTATCCTATGCTGAGCCTCAATTTTGTCTGGGTGACGCTGGCGGCGAAGGCGTTCTGGCGTGAGCACGTTGCTGCGCATCACTGGCTGGGGGTAGGGTTCATCATCATTGGGATTATTGTGCTGGGAGGGAGCCTGTGAAAGGAGCGTTCTGGGCCTTATGCAGCGTGCTGTTAGTCAGCGCGGCGCAGCTGCTGCTGCGCAATGCCATGCAGGCATTGCCACCGGTCAGTGAGATCCTGGTGTTTGTTTCCGCGCTGTGGCACTTCTCGTCCGGCACGGGCGCGCTGCTGCTGGGGTTGACGGGGTACGTGGCCTCCATGGGCTGCTGGTATCTGGCGCTGCACCGTATGGCGCTCAGCAAAGCCTATGCCTTGCTGAGTCTTAGCTACATCCTGGTGTGGGCCGCCGCGATCCTGCTGCCCGGCTGGGGAGAACGCTTCTCCTGGCACGGGCTGGTGGGCGTCGGGTTTATTATTCTGGGTGTGTTAGTGATTTTTCTGCCCCGAACGTCCCAACGTGAATAA
The DNA here is from genome assembly GCF_034427535.1 of Enterobacter sp. A103. NCBI lineage: Bacteria > Pseudomonadati > Pseudomonadota > Gammaproteobacteria > Enterobacterales > Enterobacteriaceae > Enterobacter > Enterobacter sp. A103. The sequence goes on along the minus strand of NZ_JAXQPQ010000006.1, from coordinate 105,334 downwards.
TCGACTCGTGGGTCAGGGTATAAGGGGTCGATGTGCAGACGGCAAGGCTCAGCGAGCCGACCTGTAGCTGGCTGACCGCGTGCGTCTGCGCCGTGCTGTCGATGCTGACAATCTGCCAGGCGCTGCCGCCACGCTGTTTCACAATCGCTTCTTTCCGCGTCCAGATACGCCAGAAGGCGGAAAGCCGTTCCTCGGGCGCTTCACGCTCCAGCTCGTCATGCTCGGTCATGCTGAATACCGCATTAGCCAGCGCCTGCCAGTTCTTCCTCGGGCGAATCACTTCGATATCGCAGCCGACTTCACCTTCATCGCTCATCAGCAGGGCGATATCGTCACCGCTGTGGCTCAGGTTGAACCACAGCGGATTTCCCTTCGCAAAGGCCGGTTTCCCCTGCTCACCGTAAATGATGTCGGGGAGCGGGTGAGGGGATAACGTTCTGGCGAGCAGCGTTCTCCCGGCCAGCCAGGAGGCCTGTCGGGCACCCTGAGGCGCCCTGTCTGCGAGCGCTGACGCCAGCGGGTCCGCGCAAAGGGTGGAGATTTTTCCCAGTACAAACTGGTACATAGTTACGCCCAGCGTTTAATGATGATCGAGGTGTTGATGCCGCCAAACGCGAAGTTATTGCTCTGCAGATACTCGCAGTCAATCTGACGGGCTTCCCCCATAATATAATCTAAAGCACCGCATTGCTCATCCGGCTGCGTTAAATTGAGCGTCGGGGCAAACCAGCCTTCACGCATCATCTGCAGGCTCATCCACGCTTCCAGCGCGCCGCAGGCACCCAGCGTGTGGCCAAAATAGCTCTTCAGCGAGGACACCGGCACGCTGTCACCGTAGATGGCGGCAGTGGCCTGACTTTCGGCGATATCGCCGCGATCGGTGGCGGTACCGTGCGCGGAGATATACCCCATATCCCGGGCGCTTAATCCCGCCATGGCCAGCGACTGCTCCATGCAAATCTGCATGGTGTCACGCTGAGGCTGGGTGATATGGGCCGCGTCACAGTTGGTGGCAAAGCCCACGATCTCACCGTAGATTGTCGCCCCGCGCGCTCTGGCGTGCTCCAGCTCTTCCAGAATCAGGGTGCCTGCGCCTTCCCCAATGACCAGACCATCGCGCTGCGTATCGAACGGAGAAGGGGTGGTTTTGGGTTCGTCGTTACGCTGGCTGGTGGCAAACAGCGTGTCAAACACCGCCGCTTCAGACGGACACAATTCTTCCGCGCCCCCCGCGACCATCACGGTCTGATACCCGTGGCGAATCGCCTCCCAGGCGTAGCCAATCGCCTGGCTGCCGGAGGTACAGGCGCTCGACGTCGGGATCACACGGCCGCGCAACCCAAAGAACAGCCCGGTATTCACCGCCGTGGTGTGCGGCATCATCTGGACGTAGGTTGTCCCGGTGATGTTATTGGTGTGCTTTTCGGTGAGCATGGTCGCGAATTCGCTGACCGGACCGGTGCTGCCAGTCGAAGAACCGTAGGCGATACCGGTTTGACCGTTGGTGAGCACCGCTTCGCCAATCAGTCCCGCCTGCTCCAGCGCCAGCTCGGTGGCGCGGGTCGACATCAACGACACGCGGCCCATGGCGCGAATACGCTTGCGGGTATAGTGTTCCGGCAGCGTGAAATCGTCGATCGGCGCGCCCAGGAGGGTATGCAGGCCATCGTACACCTGCCATTCCGGCATTTTACGCACCGCGTTTTCATACGCCAGCAGCCTGCTGGAAATGGAATGCCAGCTTTCGCCAAAGGCGGTCACGCCGCCCATGCCCGTAATCACCACGCGACGCGTCATAGCATGCCTCCGTTAATGGAAATGACCTGGCGGGTAACGTAGCCCGCGATATCCGACATCAGATAGCTTGCCAGCCCGGCGACCTCTTCAGCCTGGCCCATCCGTTTCATTGGGATGATGGACATGGCTTCCTTCAGCGCGGCCTCTTCCATCTCAATCATGCCGGTATCAATCAGGCCCGGGGCAATGCAGTTGACGGTGATTTTGCGTTTTGCCAGCTCAATCGCCAGCGCTTTGGTGGCGCCGATAATGCCCGCTTTGGCCGCGCTGTAGTTCACCTGTCCGCGGTTGCCCATCACGCCGGACACGGACGATAAGGTGATAATGCGCCCCCCTTTACGGGTGCCAATCATCGGCATAATGCAGGGGTGAATGACGTTATAAAAACTGTCGAGATTGGTGTGGATCACGCTGTCCCAGTCGTCTTCGCTCAGCGCCGGAAAGGCGCCGTCGCGCGTAATTCCGGCGTTGCTGACCACGCCATACCATGCGCCATGGGCTTCAATCTCCTGCTCCAGCACCTCGCGGCACTGTTCGCGGTTGCCCACATCAAAGGCGAGTAAACGACCGTTGCCACCCGCCTGCGTGATGGCGTCCAGCGTCTCCTGCGCGCCTGCGGCATCACGATGGTAATGCACGCCTACGGTAAAACCGTCGGCGGCAAGCTGACGAGCGATGGCGCGCCCTATGCCTTTGCTGGCCCCGGTGACCAGTACGGAACGACTCATGCGTTAGATCCCTGATTAAAAAGCGATGTTAATTCTTCTGCGCTCGGCTGGAAGGTGTTGACCCGGCCCGTGGCCAGCGTCTCTTCATTCGCGGAAATCGCGCATTCAAAACTGCCGAAGCGTTCGTCCTGCATCAGCAGCTTAACGGTGATGTCCAGCGTCAGACCCTGCGTAAAACAGCCGCTGGCGCAGACCAGCTCGCGCGCGCCGAGCACCATGCCCAGCGCGATATGATCCTGCCCCTGCTGCTGGCGATGCCAGCCTGACCAGACGCCGACGGTCTGCGCCATCAGCTCGAGCGCGTACCAGCCCGGCAGGTCGCCATCGGCGTTGAGAAACGGCGCCAGCACGCTTTGCCCGTTGACCGCCACGCGGCAGACCGCCGTGTCGTCCGAAACGTTCTCAACGGACCCCAGCAGCATCATCGGCGCCTCGTGCGGCAGATAGGCTTCGGGTGATAAGTAGCTCATGAGGCTCTCCCCAGCAGGATGCTGGCGTTATTGCCGCCAAACGCGAACGAGTTAGACAAAATGACCGGTTTTTTCAGAGCGGCTCGCTGGTGCAGCAGGCCGCACGGTGCCAGCGTGTCGTCCGGCGCGTAGCGGGCGAAGTCCTGCGGAGGCAACGGCAGATCGCGCGTCAGAATCAGCCAGCTCAGGGCCGCTTCGGTAATACCGGCGGCGCCCAGCGTATGGCCGGTAAGGTGTTTGGTTGAGCTGCACGGCACGCTTTCCCCGAAGAGATCGTGAACCACCTGCGATTCAATCTGATCGTTGAGCGGCGTGGCCGTGCCGTGCAGGTTGATGTAGCCGATATCCTGCGGCTGCATATCCGCTTCGTTAAGCGCCTGCGCGATAGCCCTTATCGCCCCTTCACCCTGCGGATGCGGGGCGGAAATATGGTACGCATCGCTGGATTCGCCCGTTCCGAGCAGCGCCACGTCCGCGGGCTCCCGGCTCAATACCATCAGCGCGGCGGCTTCACCAATGGTGATCCCCCGGCGGTCGCGACCAAACGGCTCGCAGAGCGTAGGGGAGAAGGATTCAAGGCTGTTAAAGCCGTTGACGGGCATCCGGCTCAGGGTATCGGCCCCGCCGACAATGGCGATGTCCACCAGCCCGGCTTCAATCAGACGTTTGCCGCCGATCATCGCCCGCGCGCTGGAAGAGCAGGCCGTGGAGATCGTATAGGCCGGGCCTTCGAGCTGAAGCCAGTTGGCGAGGAAGCGGGACGGATCGCCAAGCTCCTGCTGCGGATACTGCCAGCGCGTGCTCGCTTCGCCATGGGCCATGTGGCGCACGTGCTCATCGCCTTCGTCCAGCCCGGAGGTGCTGGTCCCCAGCACCACGGCCACGCGGTCGCGACCGACGCGGGCGATGGCCTCGTCAACGGCGGGCTGAATCTGCGCCAGCGCGGCCAGCAGCAGCTGGTTATTGCGGGTGCGGTGTGCGGCGAAGGCGTCCGGGATGGGCGGAAGCTCGCCTTCCACGCCGCCCAGTACGGCTTCGGGTAAACCCTGCAACCAGCCGGTCCGGGCGTGCATTCCCGGCGCCACGCCTGCCGCCAGGTTCGCGGCAATCTCGTCAGGCGAGTTGCCCAGCGCGTTGACCATGCCAACAGCGGATATATAAATCATCTCAGTCACCCAGATATTGAATGGTGATGTGGTATTTAAAGACGTGCTGCTCGATGCTGATCGGCTCGCGCTTGCCTTTGCGCTGCAGGTAGACAATCTCCGTCACCAGCTTGCCGCTGGCGTTACGCAGCTCGCGCCGATCGCCATTGTCCGTTAACGTCCAGCCCTTCGGCAACTGCGGCTGCCAGGCGCTAATCGGCCAGTGGCTGAGCATCACGTCGGCCAGCACCTGGCTGGCGGGCGGCAGCTGCGGCACGACGATCGACTGCTCGGTATGAATACCGGTCTCATCGTACGTCGCCAGGAACAGGCGAATGCCTACGGAAGAGAGCCCGGCCAGCGTGACCTTATGCGCATCCGCGTTGAGCATCACCAGCAGGGACTGCGTTTGTCCGTTAAAGCTGCCGGTCAGCAGCTGCTGGGAGCTTACCGCCGGGCTGATGCCGGGCGGGGGCAGCGTCACTCTGGTGCCCGGCTGGAGCCAGGCCTGAGGCCGCGTCTCTTTGGTATCGGTCGAATGGCTGCAGCCCGCCAGCAGCAGCGCCGCGGCCAGCGCGACGGTGCGATAAAAAGCGTTCATTTACGTTTTCTCTCTTTCTTATCCGGCATCGCCAGCGGAGCCAGCAGGAAGGCGGTAAAAATACCGCTCACCAGCACGATGCCAAAGCTGCTGATGGCCTGGGTGGCGCTGAAGACGAGCATGCCCAGCGTCAGCAGCGTGGTCATCATGGCCAGCGTAATCGCCAGCATCGAGGTCAGCGGCGTACCGCGCGGGTTGCTGAAAAACAGCGTGTAGTTAATGCCAATGCCGAGCACCAGTACCAGCGCCAGCAGTGAGAACAGATTCACCGGGTGGCCCGTTGCGGCCAGCACCGCCAGGCCGCAGCTCAGCGACAGCACGGACGGCACCAGGCTTATCAGCCCTTTACGCCAGCCGAGGCGCAGCATCGCCCCGCAGGCAATCACCGCCAGCGCGGCAAACAGTAGCCCCGTCAGCAGCGTGCGGTAGAGGGCAAACAGGCTATCAAAGCTGGCTTTGCGATCGACCCAGACGACGCCGTCATGGCGCGCGGCCAGTTCACCGAGGTAAGCGCTGTTTTTCGCGCCGTCCACCGGCACCAGCACGCCGCTTTCCCCGTTGGGCAGGGTCAGCCAGAGCAGACGCCAGCCTTCGCTGGCCGGGCTTTTAAGCCACGCGTCCACGCTGACCGGCATGGCGTCGAGATTTGGAGATACGGCGTTGAGCCCGGCGCTTTTCAGCACGTTAGTTACCGCAGGGGCAGCCTCGCGCAGCAGCTTCAGATCGCTTTTCTGGCGGGCCAGCGAGTTCAGCGGCAGCGTACGCCAGCGGGCGATCTCTCCGGCTTTTTGCGCCTGTGCCAGCGCCGGGGTAAAGGCTTCCAGCCGCTCCAGCGTTTGCTGAGGCGAGGCGCCATGAACCACAAACCATTTCTGATCGACGCTCTGTCCGGTCAGGGCGGTAATGGCCTTCTCCTGCGCCAGAATATCTTTCGGCAGGGCCTGCAGCTGGGCGATGTCGTCGTCCACCCTCAGGGTGCTCATCCCCACGGCGGAGAGCAGCGCCAGCGCGACGGGCAAACCCACGGACAGTTTTTTATTGCGTCGCCACGCGGCCAGCCAGCGCAGCATGATAACCATCAGCGGAACCGGGCGCACCGGTAATCCCCGGCACAGCCACGGATGCCAGAAAATCACCGTCAGGCAGGAGGCGCTCAGCCCCACGGCGGCGAACACCGCCATCTGGCGGATCCCGGGGAAGGGGGCCAGCATCATAATCAGGTAGGCGGCGACGGTCGTCAGCAGCGCCAGCAGCAGCGCATTGCGTACTTTCGCCAGGCTTTGCCAGGGGGAATGCTCCGCGCCGTGCACCATCCGTTCGGTCAGGTAGTAGAGCGTGTAGTCGGCTGAAATACCGATGATGCTCATGCTCATCACCAGCGTCATCAGGTGCAGTTCGCCAAAGAGCAGCAGCGTCACCACCGTGCCCGCCAGCGCGCCGATGGCAATGGAGAGCACGCTCAGCAGCAGCGGGCGCAGAGAGCGGAACACCGCGACGATGAGCAGGAACACGCCAAGCAGGGTGGCGATGCCCAGCGTCGAGACGTCGCGTTTGGCCTGCTGGCTGGCGTAATCGCTGTAGAACACGGTCCCGCGCGAAAGCAGCTGCGCCTGCGGGAAACGGGCTTTTAGCGTCTCCTGCAGCGCGTTAAGCGTCGTCACCAGCCGGTGGGTCTGCTGCATATCAAATGACGAGCCCGCCAACTCGCCGTGCAGCAGATACCAGTAGTTTCCCGCCTCATCCTGTGTGACCAGCCAGCCGTCCATCAGCCGCAGCTTCTGGCCGTTTTGCGCCAGAGCGAGCTGCGAGCCGCGCATCAGCATCAGGGGATCGTTTTGCAGCTCTTTGCCGCTGACGCCGGAAAAGGCCGAATAGAGCTGAGATAAAATCCACTGCGCCTGCGCTTCTCCGCCGTTTTGCAGGCGGGTGCGGGTGGCGGGATCGATCAGGCCATTTCGGTGCTGCCAGAAGAACTCTCCCCAGGCCTTTTGCCCGGCGGCGTCCATCGGGCCTTTGACCTCGCTGAGCGAATCGCTGCTTTGCAGCAACGCCAGCCACTGCTGCGCCACGCGCGGATCGGGCTCTTTCCCGGGGCTGACCAGCCAGACCAGCTGGCGGTCGAGACGCTGCATAAACCCGTCGTTGAGCGTCGGCGGGATCGCCCCCAGCGTCTGCTTCGGCAGCATGGCCAGCACGCTGCTGTTCAGACGCGCGCCGGGCAGAAGCGACAGCAGCACGCCCAGCAGAATCAGGCATAGTGTGGCCCACAGCAGCGCCGGGCGCAGGGATTTACGGTGCGGCAAAGCGTTGGCGTTCGTCATCGGTCAGGCTGGCGGGCGTCAGTTGGTGGCGTGAAAGGGCGATATCGGTACGGTCGCCCTGTTTGTCGTTGAGACGAATCGTCTCCAGATAGGTCGCGCCGCCCAGATCGAGGGTGGCGAAAATCTTGTCCAGCGGCGTCGTTTTTGGCGTAAGCACCAGCGACCAGCGGCCGGCGCCCAGGTCTTTAAAATCGATGCGGAAGTTCTCTTCAAGCACCCTGCGGTCGGCCTGGAACAGGGCCCGCAGAAGATGGTTGAACTGGAACATCTGCGGATTATTGTCGGCGGTGACGGTCTGCGGCGGCTGGCCGTTAATGGCCTGAACCATCCGCTTGTCGTCCAGCAGGAGCGTCATCGGAAACGGCGCTTTTTGATCCCACAGCAGGCCGCTGTCGCGGGCGATCAGCATCTCGCCCTGCGAGCGCAGCGGCTGCGGCATATCTTTTATGGTGCGAACCTGCTCGAAGTGCGCGCGCACGACAGGCTGCCCGGTGAAGCGCTGCTGCAGTTCATCCAGCGTCACGGCGCTGACCAGCGGGCTGACGATCAGCGCCAGCAAAGGCCACCATTTCATGGCGTCACTCCCATTCGTTCAAACAGTATTGCCGGGCTCACAAAGCACATTTCGCGGGTGGCTTCTTCCACCGCTACCTGGATGGTGTAGCCGGTGGTGGTGCGTTTGCCGGTCTGCGCATCGAAAATTTGATAGGCAATGCGCAGGCGGTTTTCATACTCTTCAACGTGCGCGCGGACGCGAATACGCTGCTCAAAGGTCACCGCATCGCGGTATTTCACCCGGGTATCGACGACGGGCCAGACGTAGCCGGAGGCCTTCATCTGGCGATAGCCATAGTCAAACTGATTGAGCAGCGCCTCGCGGGCGATCTCAAAGTAGCGGAAATAGTTGCCGTGCCAGACCACGCCCATCATATCGACGTCGTGGAACGGAACGGTGATCTCGACTTCAGTCGTAAAGCGGGGATCGGTCAGCACCCTTTACTCCTTCTCTCTGGACTCTGGCAGATGCCAGAAATCGAAAAAATTAAACCAGTCGAGCGGCGACAGTAGGGCGTAATGCTCCAGCCGCTGCGCGTAGCGATCGACGGTCTCCTGCAGCGCCTGCTGGCGTTCGCCGCGCGGCAGGCGCAGCGGGTCGGCAAACGGTTCGCTGTGCAGGACGAGCTTACCCTGCTGGCGCAGGGCAAAAATCAGCACCACCGGGCAGCGCAGGATGGAGGCCAGGATAAACGGCCCCTGTGGGAATGGCGCTGGCTGGCCCATGAACGGACTCCAGATCACGCGCCACTCGCCGCCACGCTGCGGATTCACCGCGATGCGGTCGCCCACAATGGCGACCCATTCTCCCCGCTCAAGCTTCTCTTTGATGGCAATCGCGGTGTCCGGGCCGATGTCGGTAACCGACATCAAATTCATGCCCGCCTGGGGCGCCATTTCGCTCATGATTTGCTTAAAGCGCCGGGCGTTTTCGCTGAAGACCAGGGCGGTGATAGTTTTGCTGCCGTCCAGCTGGGCCAGCGCCCGGCAGGCCTCAACGTCGCCAAGATGCGAGGCCAGCAGCAGCTTGCCCTGCGGCGCCGCGACGTTAAGCGTTTCGCTCGCGCCGGGGGCAAAGACCACGTCGCGATCAAACTTCAGCTCACCGCGCCAGCTGGCGACTTTATCCAGCATCGCGTTGCCGAAGCGCATGAAATGGAAAAAGCTGTTGAGCCGCGGGGGAACGGGCATGTTCCGCTGACGCAGCTCGTGCTTCACTCTCTCAATCCACTGCCGCGAGGCCTGGCGCGCCGGACGCGCGATAAGCCAGTACACGCCGATCGTTGGCCAGAGCAGCACCGTAAAGGCCCGTCGCCCCATCAGCTTCCAGACGCGTAGCATCAGGCGCATGCCCCACAGGCCCTTGACCTCGTCCTGCTGCGCCCAGTGCTGGCGGCGTCGACGGAAAAGCAGGCCGGGCATGCGGGGCAGCATGCCGAAGAACAGCCGGGTATGCATCAGGGAGATCCGCACGTTATCTTTTAACGCGTCGAAGTGGGACAACCCGTCCTGCGGGTAGGTGACGCGGGTCGGCAGAAAGACGCTGGCGTTGCCCTGCCAGTAGAGACGGACCATCACTTCGGTGTCAAAGTCCATCCGTTTGCCGAGCGTTTCACGCGCTGCCAGGCGCAGCGTGGGCGAGACCGGGTAGACCCGAAAGCCGCACATGCTGTCTTTAAGCTGAAGGGATAAGGTCTCAATCCACACCCAGACGTGGGTTACCCAGCGCCCGTAGAGCCGCGAGCGCGGAATGGAATCATCGTAAATGGGCTGGCCGGAGATCAGCGCGTCCGGGTGGCACTCCGCCAGCGCCAGCAGTTTGGGAATATCTTCGATGGCGTGCTGACCGTCCGCGTCCACCTGCACGGCGTGGGTATAGCCCGCGCGCGCGCACTCCTCCAGCCCCCTGATGACCGCGGCACCTTTTCCGGCGTTTTGCGCCAGGCGGACCAGCGTTACCTGCGGCTGCTCCGCCGCCAGGCGCTCGAGCTCCTGACGGGTGCTCGCTTCGCTGCCGTCATCCACCACCAGGCACGGCAGGCCGAACGGTGCGAGACGCGACAGCACGCGGGCGATCATGGCGCCGTGGTTGTAGCACGGGATCAGCACGCAGGGGCGGAAGGTTACTGACATAGCCGAATTTTCCCGCTGCTGGCGGTATGGCGCTCCGCCCCGGCGTGACGCTGGTAGCTGAAGGTCAGCATCTGACGTTCGGCATGCCACTCAAGCACCAGCGTCACCGTGGTTTCCGGCAGCAGAGGCGCCTGGAACTTCACGTTTTGAATGCTGTGAAAGCGGTAGCCCGGCGCCAGTAACGTCGTGGCGTAGTGCATCACCCAGTCAAGCTGCGCAACGCCGGGCAGCAGCGGCTGTACGGCAAAATGGCCCTGAAACCAGAACAGCGCCGCGTCGAGATGCAAAATGATTTCCAGCTTCTCCGGCTGTGTCTGGTGGCGCTCAAGTTCATGAATTTTCATGAAATAACTCCTCTAGCTGCGCATAGACACGCTTGTTCATACTGTTTACCGGCATTTCATCGACAATGCGCCAGTAGCGCGGAACGGCGACCGGCTCAAGCCACGGCAGCAGGGCGCGACGCCAGGCGAACTCCTGCGCTTTTTTATCCTGCATATAGCCGCGCTGGCGAACCGCTTCGTCCAGGACCAGCAGTGCGCCAATCCCCTGACGGCCTCCGCGCGTGACCGGCAGCGCAGCCGCTTCGCAAATGCCGTCGAGCTCCAGCAGGCGACGTTCGATCTCGTTAAGCGAGATGCGCTTTTCTTCAATTTTGACCACCCGCCCGCGACGACCGGCGATGCTGAACAGCCCCTCGCTGTCGAAGTGCAGGATATCGTCCAGCTGGAGTCCTTCAGCCTCGTGGATCAGTGGCGACGTGACGCGACAGGCTTCATCTTCCTGATGGAAGATAACGCCGGGGAACGCCAGCCACGGGACGTTATCCTGCTGGCGATGGCGCCAGGCGAGGATCCCGGTTTCGGTGCTGCCATAAATTTCATCCGGGCAGATGTTAAGCCAGCCAGCGGTGGTGGCGACGTCACACCAGGGCAGCATTCCGCCTGCTGAAATCAGCATTCTGACGGGCGGCGCGGGCAGCTCCGTATCCAGGCGCTTCAGGAACGCCGGGCTGCTGATGAACAGGTAATGCCGGTCATGAGGAAGGGCGGCCAGCTGCTCGGCGTAGTAGAGCATCGCGGCATGCAGCGGCAGGCCCAGCGCCATCGGCAAGACGATGCGGAAGGTCAGGCCGTACAGATGTTGCGGTACGACCGAGGCGACAACGCTACAGCCGGTCAGCCGCTCGCCGAAGCGGTCAGCCAGCAGACGGGCTTCGCGATCCAGGCTGACGATATGCTTCATCACCCGGCGCGGGGTACCCGTGGAGCCGGAGGTGAACAGTTCAACGAAGCGGCTTTCGTCAATGGCCGGCAGGGGCGCCCAGCGGCTAGCCGTCTGATGGCTGGAGGCCACCACAATCAGCTTGCCATGGAAACCGAGAGTCCGATCGCTCAGAACGCCGCTAAACAACGCCTGCTGTTCTTCAAGCTGCGAGACGCGGCTATGGCCGGGGATGACCGGCGTTTTACCAGCGTGCAGCGAGGCCAGCAGCGCAACGATAAACAGGTAGCTGTTTTCAAAGCACAGCGCCCACCGCTCGCCTTCCTGCTGACGCAGGGTGTCGACCAGCAGGGTCACGTCGTGGCGCAGCTGGCCAAGCGTCCAGGTACGATCGTCAAGCCAGGCAACGGGCATGTCGTCAGGGCGGGGCGCGTTTAGCCACTGGCCCAGCGGAAGGGGGTTAGTCATTGTGCATCTCTTTTTTAATCACCCGCTGGCGCACCAGCCACTCGGTCGCCATCAGCGTTCCCATCAGGATATAAGCCACCATACCGTTCCACAGCGTCCACAGATGCATGTCGCCGTGGAGCACGGTGAACAGCGCCATCGCGCCGTTTCCGATGAAAAAGCCGCACCAGACGAGGGTCACCTTGCGGGTATAGCGCACGCCCTCCGGGGGCAGGTTTGGCTCGCGCAAGCGCGCCAGCCGTTCGACCAGCGGCATCGCGGTCCACAGCGAACCGCCGAACACGGCCAGCATCACAAGGTTGACGACCACCGGGTAGAACAGCAGCCACTGGTGGGTTTTCAGCAGGTAGCTGGCAGCGCAGAGCGCGATGCCCGCGAGCGCCACGCACTGCACCACATACCGCATCGGGCCAGCGTTCCGTCGCGCCTGGCGCAGCCGCAGCAGCAATACCAGCGCCATCACCGGCAACAGCCACTGCAGGCTGTTGTGCGTCAGCCCAAATCCAATCAGGAAGGGCCACGCCAGCAGCATCAGCCCCGTCAGCAGTGGGATGACCGGGAACGTCCGTCCACCACGCACGACGTCTTACTCTTCGCGCAGAAGCTGTTCGACGGCGTCTACCACATCCTGAACGGTACGAACCGACTTGAAGGTTTCCGGCTTGATTTTCTTGCCCGTTTTCTTCTGCAGATGAACAATCATGTCCACCGCATCAATGCTGTCCAGCTCCAGGTCTTCGTAAAGACGGGCTTCGGGCGTAATGTCCTGCGGGTCGATTTCAAAGAGCTTGGTCAGAAGGCCGCAGACTTCCTGATAAATGGTTTCTTGTTCAGTCATCGTTCACATCTCAGGCGCGTTGAGCGTTGATAAAGGACGCCAGCGTGGCGACGGAAAAGAAGTGCTGGCGCATCTCTTCGCTTTCGGCAGAAAGCACCACGCCATACTGGTTTTTTACCGCCAGACCCAGTTCCAGCGCGTCAATGGAGTCCAGACCCAGCCCATCGCCAAACAGCGCGGCATCGGTATCAATATCCTCTGCGGTAAGCTCGTCCAGATTCAGCGTGGTGATAATGAGATTCTTAATTTCAAGATAAAGCGCTTGCATCATTAATTCCTGACAAAGATTGAAGGCCTGATGTTAATCGATGCTGCAGATGCCGGTTTAACTGCCTTGCCGCCAGCGCCGGTTCTTGTTCATTTGCATCGTAAAATTCGTCGATGTTCACGCGGTCGCGGACATCCACGGTGAAAACAGGTTTTTCTGGCGGTACATCATACCAGTGGCTTTTTTTATCCAGCAGGTGTTCGCTACAGTGGATCAGCACCACCCGCAGATCGCTGTTACAGCGCACGGCGATATTTGCCGCGCCGCGCTGGAGGGAGATAGCCTCGCCAAACCGGGTACGCGTGCCTTCCGGGAAGATTAACAGCGTGTCGCCCTGAGCCAGACGCTGCTGGCTGGCCGCGAGCAGGGGCTCGGCTTCGCTGTTAATCAGATAATCCGCCGCGCGGATAACGCCGCTGACAAAGGGATTGCGCAGCAGCGCGCTTTTCACCAGACAGTCGGTTTCGGGCATCACCGACGCCAGAATCACGTAGTCAATTAACGTGGGGTGGTTAGCCACCACCAGACAACCCCGATCGCTGCGCAGCGCGTCAAGATTGTGAATGCGATAGTCCAGTACGCCGAGGCCGCGCGCAACGGTCAGGAAGAAGCGGAAGCTGGCCGCAATGCTGCGACGCGCCAGGTGGCGACGGCTGGCGCGGTCGCGCTGGACGATCAGCAGCAGGTTGAACCAGACCAGCGACAGCATCAGCCCGCCCACGCCAAACAGCGCGAAGCAGAAGCCGGTCATCACCAGACGCCATAACCAGTTGATACGGGCAGCCAGGCGGTTCATGCGCGCGTCCATTGCCACAGCAAACGTTCGCCGGGCACCGCAAACTGACGTTCCTCGCTGAGATAGCGCTGCAGGAACATCAGGCTTTGCGGCAGGGCGGGTTCTTCACCCGTGCTGCCGCTGCGGGTTTCACACTGCAATCCGTTGCCGGATTCAATCACCAGCGCCAGCGCGTATGGCCAGGTGGGCATGTGCGGCGGTAGCGCCGGATGGTAAAATTCCGGCAGCGCGCCGTCAAAGTCGACCAGCAGGACGCGGGAATAGCCCGCATGCAGCAGGCTCAGCACTTCGCATAAGGCCTGCTGGAAGGTGTCCAGCCCGGCAGAAATGGATGACGAGACGATGGCCTGGCGTGCGGTGATCGTGAGATTGCCCACCGCGGAATTGTGCACGGACATCGCGAAGTCGGTGGGTGAAACGGACTGCCCGGTCGCCAGAGCATGCAGAATACGGTAGTTGCGCTCCAGCTCGCCGTGGCGGCTGGAATAGACGACGGCATCAATGGCGTGGTTTTGCAGCATGGCCAGACCAATATCCACCGCCAGCTTACTGCCTGAATTGAGGCGGCGCGCGGTCATCATGGGTAAAGCGGTCAGGCGGGGAAGCGGGGCCGCTGGGTCAACGGCCAGCTGCAGGCGCGACCATGCCTGCCACTCTGTGGCATCGCTGAGTCCTGGCGCTCTCGCCTGCCAGTCGATAATGTTCAGTGAAAATTTCATCTACGCGCGTCCGCGAAAAAAACCGTATTCAAAGGGCAGACTGGGCCACCCGGCAGCTAAGCTGCTCTATTGTTCACGTTTGGTGCATATCAGCAGGGTATGACCGACCCCAAGGTTGTCCAGCCGCTGTTCAACGCTGAAACCTGCGCTCTCCAGGTAGCGATAGAACTTCTCTACGCTGTAAAACCGGCTATTGCCATTCGCCATACAGGTGAAATAGAGCGAGGTGGCATTCAGGCTGAAAGAGGCTGCTTCAAATTTCTGAGCATCCCAGAAAAGCTCCATGATGCACAAACGTGCGCCTGGCTTCATGGCCTGCGCGACGCGCGTCAGCATGGCGACAATCTGATCCGGAGAGAAACAATCCAGGAACTGGCTCATCCACCAGACGTCGGCGTCACCCGGCAATGTTGCTGGGCTAAGCATATCGACAGCATGGAATGCAATACGATGAGAAAAACCTGCTTTTGCGATGTTTTCCTGCGCCAGCGCTATCTGCTGCGGCAGATCGAGGATCGTCACGGCAACATTTTTGTCATAGCGGCAGCAGCGTAACGACCATTTACCCGTATTTCCGCCCACATCGTACAATTTTGTCGGCGAGCTTGCGAATATATATGGCAACGCGGCGTCAAAAGCGGCATCAGAATAGTAATGATCGAAGGCGAACCAGCTCTCTTTCGCCGGAGCTGGTAATTGGGATAACGCCGGGTAGATGGTTGGCCAGTTGCCAAACACGGCTAATCCGGCAGGTTTTTCCTCCTGCAGGGCGTCCGCCAGGTGAAATAGCCCCTGATAACAAACGTCCTGGGTGAAATCCATATTTACGCGGGTCATTTCGTCGTGCAGTAAAAAATGGCCCACTTTCGCCAGGAAATAACGTCCATTCTGTTGGGTAACGATTCGACCGCTTAATCCCATATCCAGCAGTACGCTGACGCCATAGCTGCCGAGCGTGCTGTGTTCGGTTATTTCGTCGAGGCTTGCCCCCGCTTTACCTTGTTTATCGAGCCAGGCGAGAACGCCTGAGTTACGCAGACAAAGCGCAGTCTGGAATAACATCGGGGCAAAGGCGATGCGTTGCGCTTCGGTAATGGCATCCAGTGCGCTGAGTGTGTCCTTTTCGTACATTCCTGCGTAACCTTTGAAGCTAATAAAGAGAGGTTATCGGGCCATACGCGGCCCGACTTTAGAAAAATATTACAGCGCGGCGCCAGCGGAGAGGTTCAGCTGAATATCGTGGTCGAGGTTATTTACCCAACGGTTATAATTTTTGTGAATTTTACCGTCTGCCGCTTTCAGGTTAAGGCTGTTTTCATAGTTGATTGAATAGCTTGTGGCCGTGTACGGAATACTTACCTGGACGGAGTGATCGCGTGACTGCAGACGCCCCTTAATCATTCCCGGGCCGGTTTCCGTCATGATCCAGTCGCGTTTTTGGCCTGCTTTCAAAATTGCCGTTTTTACCTGATCGGCAGTATGGCCCGCGCTTACAATAGAGTGAACCTGAGCAATTGGGGCGGTGCGCGCACAGCCTGCCAGTGCGCCAACGAATACGGCAGCAGCACACCATTTAACGATCTTTTTCATCAACAACTCCATATCAATAATAACAATTAAAGGTAGTGTTTTTTACAAATAATATTCATCCGGCTTTTTGTTATCGCTGGGTGTATTTTTTAATCAATATTAATGTTTACATTACGTTGACGCGAAGACGGGCATAATAACATGGAAAATAAATAAGAATTTCATTTTTTATAATTTGCGTTAAATCATGAGTTGCGTTTCAACGTAATGCGCGCGGCGTAATTAAAAACAGAATGAGTATCGCCTTAACGCAAATAAAAATACCGCGACGGATTAGGGACGCGGTAATTTACGGTGTATTACTGACGGTTTAAACCTACCTGTACAGGTAGGTCGGTTAGCCGGGTAACCGGCTTTTCGGCCTCCCCGGCCCGAGCAGGATCGCCAGCTTGCTGCCGCCTTTGGTGGTTTCCATCCAAATTTTACATACGCTGGTCAGAGGAACCGACAGCAGCATACCGACCGGGCCCAGCAGCCATCCCCAAACCAGTAAGGATAAAAAGACCACCAGCGTCGACATGCCCAGCCGGTGTCCCATCATGCGCGGCTCAAGAATATTGCCCAGAACCATATGCACGACGAGGAACAGCGCACCGACCAGCATGCATTCGTAGAAACCGTTAAACAGAAACGCCTGAATCATCGGCGGCACGGCGGAAAGCACCGCGCCAATATTGGGCACGTAGTTCAGCAGAAAGGCCAGCACGCCCCACATCAGCGCGAACTGCACGTCCATCAGCATCAGCCCCAGCCAGACAATCACCCCGGTCCAGACGCTCAGGAGCGTTTTCAGCGCCAGATATTTGGAGACGCCCTTCAGGGCCCGATGTAACCCGGCAATGTGAATTTGCGGATTGTTCAGCGCAAAGCGCAGCTTATAGGGGACGTGGCGGACTTCGAACAGCATAAACACAACGGTCATGACCAGCAGCAGAATGCTGGCCATCGCGCCGGAAAGCCCCGTCATCAAGGTGGTGGCGTAGGTCATGACCTTCTCGGAGTCCATCCTGCGCAGCATCCGTTCGGGTGAGATATGCAGATTGAGGAAGGGCACCATCTCCTGCAGCGCGACAATTTTACGCGTCAGCTCTTTGTTGTACTGCGGCAGCATGGTGGAGAATTCGCTCAGCGATGCCGCCAGCACGCCGAAGAGCGCCGTCAGGCCAATCAGCATGACAATAACCACGATGGTGATGGCTACCGGACGGCTGACGCCCCGGCGTAAAAACCAGGTGACCAGAGGATTAAGCACGATGGCAAAAAAGAGCGCCAGCAGGAGCTGAACAATAATGTCAGCGGCAGCATGGATACCCGCAAGGATAACCACCAGACAGGCGAGTTTTAATAAGATGTGGAGTCCTGCTTTGTCGGACGGGTTAGCGATCATGCGTGTTCCTTAATATGATGACCCGATAAGTGTAGTGCCCGGGCTTCGCTTCGTCTGGCACCGTTAATCTGAAAGTCGGGGCTGATTTTCTTATTGCGCCGTGGTAATAGTGAAACACTGTTGTAAAAAATCCAGGTAGAACCCCATGCCCGAACCTGCCGCTGAACCGGCACTGAGCGGACTGCGCCTCAATCTGCGCATCGTTTCCGTTGTGATTTTCAACTTTGCCAGCTATTTGACCATTGGCCTGCCGCTGGCGGTCCTGCCGGGCTATGTCCATGACGTGATGGGCTTCAGCGCCTTCTGGGCGGGGCTGGTGATTAGCCTGCAATATTTCGCCACGCTCCTCAGCCGCCCGCATGCCGGGCGCTACGCGGACGCGTTCGGTCCAAAAAGCATCGTGGTGGTGGGACTGTGCGGCTGTTTTCTCAGTGGCCTGAGCTACCTGCTGGCTGCCGCAACCGGCCACTGGCCGCTGGTCAGCCTGGCGCTGCTCTGCCTGGGCCGCGTTATTCTTGGCATCGGGCAAAGTCTGGCGGGAACCGGCTCGACGCTGTGGGGCGTGGGGGTGGTAGGCGCGCCGCACATTGGCCGGGTGATCTCCTGGAACGGGATTGTCACCTACGGTGCGATGGCGCTCGGGGCGCCGCTCGGCGTGGCCTGCTATGCGCTGGGCGGGCTATATGGGCTTTCCATCACCATTATGGCGGTCGCGCTGCTGGCAATCCTCTTTGCGCTGCCGCGTCCGAAAGTGAAGGCCAGCAAGGGCAAGCCGCTGCCGTTTCGGGCGGTGCTGGGGCGCGTCTGGCCGTACGGCATGGCGCTGGCGCTGGCGACTACCGGCTTCGGCGTGATTGCGACCTTTATTACCCTGTTCTACGACGCCAAAGGCTGGGACGGCGCAGCCTTTGCGTTAACCCTGTTCAGCAGTGCGTTTGTTGGCGCCCGCCTGCTTTTCCCTAACGGCATCAACCGCCTTGGCGGGCTGAATGTGGCGATGATCTGCTTTGCGATAGAGATAGTCGGGCTGCTACTGACCGGAATTGCGATGGTGCCCTGGGTCGCGAAAGTGGGCGTGTTCCTCGCGGGGGCTGGCTTTTCCCTGGTCTTCCCGGCGCTGGGCGTGGTGGCGGTAAAAGCCGTGCCGCAGCAGAATCAGGGGGCGGCGCTGGCGACCTATACGGTATTTATGGATATGTCTTTAGGCATTACCGGCCCGCTGGCGGGGCTGGTGATGGCCTGGGCAGGAGTTCCGGTGATCTATCTTGCCGCGGCGGGTCTGGTGGTGATTGCGCTGCTGCTGACGTGGCGGCTAAAAAAATGGCCCCCGGTGCAGGCACCGGAGGCCACGTCATCGTCGTGAAGCGTTACTGGATCACGATGGTGTTAATGATGTTTTCAGCAGCCGTCTGCGCTTTCTGCTGATCTTCGGCTGGCAGGGTGATCTGCAGGGTCAGCAGTTTGTTATCAACCTTGCCCAGCACCACAGAAGAGTAGGCGGTCTGGCCTTTTGCAGAGATGATGCTGTCGAGCTGTTGCAGCGTGTGGCCTTTCAGCTCGATGGATTTATTGGTCACGACCTGCAGCTGCGGATCGCGGCCGCGCTGCTGATCTTCCAGACGTTTGGACAGGACGGCCAGGTCTTCGCTGGTGTCGTCGCCCACAATCACAATGACCGCTTTTTGCCCGGTTGCGTCGGAGTAAACGTGCATGTTGTTCGCCTGGGTGCCCAGCTTGCCGCTCTGATCGGTCATATCGGCTGGCAGAGAGAAGCTGAGTTTGCCATCCATCAGATTTACCGGCTGGCCGGTCGCGTTGCTCTCTGCGGATGCGCCCTGAGCAGGCGTTTTCGTGTCGCTGTTATCACAGGCTGCAAGACCCACAACCAGCAGGCCAATCCCGACATATTTAACCAGATTGCGCATTGACTTCTTCCTTTCGATAAACGGCCATAACGGCTCATTCGCTCATCTTATCACACCTGATAAAGCGAACCCTTAACCAGCCTGCAATGCCGTGATTTCAGATTTATCTGCCAGTCTTTTCAGCAGCATATTGAGCAGCACGCCGTACATCGGCAGGAAGAACACAATGCTGATAAGGACCTTGAAGCAGTAGTCCACCAGCGCGATTTCCATCCAGTGTTCGGCCATGAACGCATCCGGGCTGCGCCAGAAGGCGATGAAGAAGAAGGCCAGCGTATCGCTCACGTTACCAAACAGCGTGGAGGCGGTTGGCGCCATCCACCAGCGATGATTCTGACGCAGGCGGTTAAATACATGCACGTCGAGGATCTGCCCCAGCGCGTAGGCCATAAAGCTTGCCGCGGCGATACGGGCAACAAACAGGTTGAAGTGGGTTAATGCTTCAAAGCCCTGCCAGCTTCCCATATAAAACAGTGACGAAACCACGTACGAGATGAACAGCGCCGGGAGCATGACCGAAAAAATAATACGGCGAGCCAGCGGTGCGCCAAAGATACGCACGGTCAAATCCGTCGCGAGGAAAATAAACGGGAAGCTGAATGCGCCCCAGGTGGTATGAAAACCAAAGATGGAGATCGGGAGCTGCACCAGATAGTTGCTGGAGGTGATCACCAGCAAATGGAAAAGCGAAAGCCAGAACAACGCTTTTACGCGCTGTGATTCAGAAAACGACGTCATATTGTGACCTTTTTATACGTTGGGGTGAGGGAACCCAATAAAAACCGCAGCATGATACTGCTTTGGCAGGACATTGCAATGGTTAGTTTTTACGCAATCGTTAACCTGGTTTGCATTGATCGCAACCGGGCGTAAACTACAGCCGTTTTTACCAGACCGAGAAGACCATGACAGACCTGTTTTCCAGCCCAGACCACACTCTTGATGCCCAGGGCCTTCGCTGCCCGGAACCGGTAATGATGGTACGCAAAACCGTGCGCAACATGCAGACCGGTGAAACGCTGCTGATTATTGCCGACGACCCGGCCACGACCCGCGATATTCCCGGCTTTTGTACCTTTATGGAGCATGAGCTGGTGGCACAGCAGACCGAAGCGCTGCCGTACCGGTATTTGATTCGTAAGGGTTAGATGGGCTGTCCTCTGCGGCCTGATGCCCTCACCCCGGCCCTCTCCCACGGGGAGAGGGAGAACGTCATCCTTTCATCCACGCGCGGATCCCGTCCAGGAACATCTGCGTTGCCATCATCACCAGAATCAGCCCCATCAGGCGTTCCAGCGCGTTCACCCCTTTCTCACCCAGCAGGCGCAGGAACAGCGACGACTGCAGCAGGATAATAAACGTCCCGCCCCAGGCGATCAGCAGGGCAATCACCAGATGGCTCATCTGGTTCGGATACTGATGCGACAGCAGCATGAGCGTGGCCAGAATGGTCGGCCCGGCGACGAGTGGAATCGCCAGCGGCACGATAAACGGCTCTTCACCCGCAGGCAGGCCGCTGCTGCTGCCTTCCGCGCTCGGGAAAATCATCTTAATGGCAATCAGGAACAGAATAATCCCGCCGGAAATCGACACGGTTTCGGCGCGCAGGTTCAGGAACGCGAGAATTTTTTCACCCGCAAACAGGAAGATAAACATCACCAGCAGGGCGATGAGCAGCTCGCGGATCATGATCGCCCGGCGGCGCTTCGGCTCGGTGTGCTTTAGCACCGACATGAAGATAGGCAGGTTTCCCAGTGGATCCATAATCAGGATCAATAAAACCGCCGCGGAAATGATTTCACTCATCTTTAAATTATCCCTGATACTTAGTAGTGTTATTCCGATGATTAGCGCTTTTTCTGATTGCCGGGCAATCATCGATTAATTTCGCTTGCGACTTTGGCAGCATTTTGTAATGTGAAGCATATCCCAGTTCAATACTGGCTTGCACAATCAGCACACACCCTCAGCAGGAAAAAAATGCTATGAAAAACGTTGGTTTTATCGGCTGGCGCGGTATGGTCGGCTCTGTACTCATGCAACGCATGGTTGAAGAGCGCGATTTCGACGCTATCCGCCCGGTCTTCTTCTCCACTTCCCAGCTCGGCCAGGCTGCTCCGTCCTTTGGTGGTACCACAGGCACGTTGCAGGATGCTTACGATCTGGAAGCGCTGAAGGCACTCGACATTATTGTGACGTGCCAGGGCGGCGATTATACCAACGAAATCTATCCAAAGCTGCGTGAAAGCGGCTGGCAGGGCTACTGGATTGACGCGGCCTCTTCGCTGCGTATGAAAGACGATGCCATCATCATTCTCGACCCGGTGAACCAGGGCGTCATCACCGACGGCCTGAACAACGGCGTGAAAACCTTTGTCGGCGGTAACTGCACCGTCAGCCTGATGCTGATGTCCCTCGGCGGCCTGTTCGCGCAGGATCTGGTGGAGTGGGTCTCCGTGGCGACCTACCAGGCCGCGTCCGGCGGCGGCGCGCGTCATATGCGCGAGCTGCTGACCCAGATGGGCCAGCTGCACCAAAGCGTCGCGACCGAGCTGGCAAACCCGGCGTCCGCGATCCTTGATATCGAACGTAAGGTCACTCAGCTGACCCGCAGCGGCGAGCTGCCGGTGGACAACTTCGGCGTACCGCTGGCCGGTGGTCTGATCCCATGGATCGACAAACAGCTGGATAACGGCCAGACCCGCGAAGAGTGGAAGGGCCAGGCTGAGACCAACAAAATCCTCGCGACCGCGAACACCATTCCGGTTGACGGCCTGTGCGTGCGTATCGGCGCGCTGCGCTGCCACAGCCAGGCCTTCACCATTAAACTGAAAAAAGATGTGTCTATTCCGACCGTGGAAGAGCTGCTGGCCGCGCACAACCCGTGGGCGAAAGTGGTGCCAAACGATCGCGATATCACCATGCGCGAGCTGACCCCGGCTGCCGTGACCGGCACGCTGACCACGCCGGTTGGCCGTCTGCGCAAGCTGAACATGGGGCCGGAGTACCTCTCCGCGTTCACCGTCGGCGACCAGCTCCTGTGGGGCGCCGCCGAGCCGCTGCGCCGCATGCTGCGCCAGCTGGCGTAATAATTTGTTAACTACCGGGGGTGATTTTCACCCCTTTTTTTTGCGTACTACATGGAGTAACACGCGTATGTCTTATTTTTTATCAGGAGTCATCTAGAGCGTTGGCTATGCTTTAAGGAAGAGTCATTTCTTACCTGAGGTTCGAACGGAGCAGAATGGATGCACATTTTTGTGCTGTCCCGTTCAGGTCACATTAAAAGTCGTCCCGGAGCGCTTAAAAAGGACGACATAAAAAACAGGATGAATACCATGTCCGATCGTGTGGATAGAGACGTGATTAATGCGCTTATTGCGGGTCATTTTGCTGACCCCTTTTCTGTGCTTGGGATGCATCAAACTGAGGATGGCCTTGAAGTTCGGGCACTGTTACCGGATGCCACAGAAGTCTGGGTGATTGAACCCAAAACCGGCCGCAAGGTCGGTAATCTTGAATGCCTCGATTCCCGTGGCTTTTTCTCGGGCGTGATGCCCCGCCGTAAAAACCCTTTTCGCTATCAGCTCGCCGTTCTCTGGCACGGTCAGCAAAACCTGATTGACGATCCTTACAGCTTTGGCCCTCTGCTTAAAGAGATGGACGCCTGGCTGCTCTCCGAAGGAACGCATCTTCGCCCTTATGAAACGCTGGGTGCCCATGCCGATACCATGGACGGCATTACCGGCACGCGGTTCTCCGTGTGGGCACCTAACGCCCAGCGCGTCTCCGTTGTCGGCCAGTTCAACTATTGGGACGGCCGCCGCCACCCGATGCGCCTGCGCCGGGAAAGCGGCATCTGGGAGCTGTTTATCCCGGGGGCGCACCCCGGGCAGCTTTATAAATTCGAGATGATCGACGCCAACGGCAAGCTGCGCATTAAAGCCGACCCGTATGCCTTCGAAGCGCAGATGCGCCCGGATACCGCGTCGCTGATTTGCGGCCTGCCGGAGAAGGTCGTCCAGACGGAGGAGCGCAAACAGGCCAACCGCTTTGATGCGCCGATCTCCGTCTATGAGGTACACCTTGGCTCCTGGCGTCGCCATACCGATAACAACTTCTGGCTCAGCTACCGGGAGCTTGCCGACCAGCTGGTGCCCTACGCCAAATGGATGGGCTTTACCCACCTTGAGCTGTTGCCGGTCAACGAGCATCCGTTCGACGGCAGCTGGGGCTATCAGCCCACCGGGCTGTATGCGCCAACGCGCCGCTTCGGCACGCGCGATGACTTCCGCTATTTCATTGATGCCGCGCACGCCGCCGGGCTGAACGTCATTCTCGACTGGGTGCCGGGCCATTTCCCGTCTGATGACTTTGCGCTGGCAGAGTTTGACGGCACGAAGCTGTACGAGCACAGCGACCCGCGCGAAGGCTATCACCAGGACTGGAACACGCTGATCTATAACTACGGTCGCCGTGAGGTCGCAAACTACCTGGTCGGGAATGCCCTGTACTGGATCGAGCGGTTTGGCATTGATGCCCTGCGCGTCGATGCGGTGGCGTCGATGATCTACCGCGACTACAGCCGCAAAGAGGGCGAGTGGATCCCGAACGAGTTTGGCGGCCGTGAAAATCTGGAAGCGATTGAATTCCTGCGCAATACCAACCGCATTATCGGCGAACAGGTGGACGGTGCCGTGACCATGGCGGAAGAGTCGACCGACTTTGCGGGCGTCTCCCGTCCGCCGTCATCAGGCGGCCTGGGGTTCTGGTATAAGTGGAACCTGGGCTGGATGCACGACACGCTCGACTACATGAAGCTGGATCCGGTTCACCGTAAGTATCATCACGATAAGCTGACGTTCGGGATGCTCTACAACTACACCGAAAACTTCATGCTGCCGCTGTCGCACGATGAAGTGGTGCACGGCAAAAAATCCATTCTCGACCGCATGCCGGGCGACGCGTGGCAGAAGTTTGCCAACCTGCGCGCCTACTACGGCTGGATGTTTGCCTTCCCGGGCAAGAAACTGCTGTTTATGGGCAATGAGTTCGCCCAGGGACGCGAGTGGAACCACGACGCCAGCCTCGACTGGCACCTGCTTGAAGGAGGCGACAACTGGCACCACGGGGTGCAGCGTCTGGTGCGCGACCTGAACCTGACCTATCGCCACCACAAAGCGCTGCACGAGCTCGACTTCGATCCGTACGGCTTTGAGTGGCTGGTGGTGGACGACCACGAGCGCTCGGTGTTTGTCTTTGTGCGTCGTGACAAAGCGGGTAACGAAATCATCGTCGCCAGCAACTTCACGCCGGTGCCGCGCGAACACTACCGCTTCGGCATTAACCAGCCGGGCAAATGGCGCGAGATCCTGAATACCGACTCCATGCACTATCACGGCAGCAACGCCGGTAACGGCGGGCTGGTCCAGAGCGATGCCATCGAAAGCCACGGGCGACCCAACTCCCTGAGCCTGACGCTGCCGCCGCTTGGCACCATCTGGCTGATGCGGGAGGGCGAATGACGCAGCTTACGGCAGGTAAACCCGAACCGCTCGGCGCGCGTTTTGACGGAAAGGGTGTCAATTTCACCCTCTTTTCCGCTCACGCTGAGCGGGTAGAACTGTGCGTGTTTGATGGGGAAGGTAACGAGCACCGTTACGATTTACCCGCGCGCACGGGGGATACCTGGCACGGCTACCTGGCCGGAGGACGGCCAGGCATGCACTATGGCTTTCGCGTACACGGTCCGTGGGATCCGGCGCAGGGCCACTGGTTTAACCCGGCGAAGCTGTTGATTGACCCGTGCGCGCACCGCGTGGACGGCGAATTTAAAGACGACCCTCTCTTCCACGTGGACTACGGCGAGCCCGACCACCGCGACAGCGCGCCCGTCGCGCCAAAAAGCGTGGTGGTAAACGATCTTTATGACTGGGAAGACGATGCCCCGCCGCAGACGCCGTGGGGCAATACCGTTATTTATGAAGCCCACGTCAAAGGGCTGACGTACCTGCACCCGTCGATCCCCAAAGAGATGCGCGGCACCTATAAGGCGCTCGGGCATCCCACCATGATTGCCTACCTGAAACACCTCGGCATCACCGCGCTGGAACTGTTGCCCGTCGCCCACTTTGCCAGCGAGCCGCGCCTGCAGCGGCTGGGGCTAAGCAACTACTGGGGCTACAACCCGCTGGCGATGTTCGCGCTTGAGCCACGCTATGCCGCCCATCCGGAAAAGGCGCGGGACGAGTTTCGCGATGCGGTGAGGGCGCTCCATACGGCGGGCATTGAGGTCATTCTGGACGTCGTGCTGAACCACAGTGCTGAAAGCGATCTCGACGGTCCGACGCTCTCCATGCGCGGAATTGATAACCGTAGCTATTATTGGATCAGGCAGGATGGCGATTATGAGAACTGGACCGGCTGCGGTAACACGCTCAACCTCAGCCATCCGGCGGTCACGCATTTTGCTTATGAATGTCTGAAATACTGGGTGGAGACGTTCCACGTCGACGGTTTTCGTTTCGACCTGGCGCCCGTGATGGGGCGCACGCCGGCGTTCAGCCAGCAGGCGCCGCTGTTTGAGGCGATAAAAAACTGTCCGGTGCTCTCGCAGGTGAAGCTCATTGCCGAGCCGTGGGACATCGGTGAAGGCGGTTATCAGGTCGGGAATTTCCCGCCGCTGTTTGCCGAGTGGAACGATCACTACCGCGATGCCGCGCGCCGCTTCTGGCTGGAACGGAATCTGTCGCTGGGGGAGTTCGCCGGACGCTTTGCCGCTTCAAGCGATCTCTTTAAGCGCGACGGCAAACGCCCGTCGGCCACCGTCAATCTGTTGACGGCACACGACGGTTTTACGCTCCGGGACTGCGTTTGTTTCAATCAGAAACACAATGAGGCAAACGGCGAAGAGAATCGCGATGGCACTAACAATAACCATAGCTTTAATCATGGTATAGAAGGGTTAGGCGGAAGCCTGGACGTCATCGAGCGGCGACGCGCCAGCGTTCACGCTTTGCTGACAACGCTTTTATTGTCGCAGGGCACGCCGATGCTGCTGGCAGGCGATGAACACGGCCATAGCCAGCACGGTAACAACAATGCGTATTGCCAGGACAACACGTTAACCTGGCTCGACTGGGGTGAAGCCAACAGCGGGCTGATTCATTTTACCGCTGCGCTGATCCATCTTCGCCAGCAGATCCCCGCGCTGACCGCCGACCGCTGGTGGGAAGAGGGTGACGGCAACGTTCGCTGGTTGAATCAAGACGCGCAACCCTTAAGCGCGCAAGAGTGGCAACACGGCGTACCACGCCTGCAAATCCTGCTGTCGGATAAATGGCTGGTCACGCTGAACGCGACGGATGACGTCGCAGAGATTGTTTTACCTGAAGGGGAATGGCGAGCTGTTCCCCCCTTTGCCGGAGCGGATAATCCGGTAGTAATGGCTGTCTGGCACGGGCCTGCGCACGGAGTGTGCGTATTCCAAAGATGATAAAAAAGGAGTTAGTCATGGTTAGATTAGAGAAGAACGATCCCTTAATGTTGGCGCGCCAGCTACCATTAAAAACGGTTGCCCTGATACTTGCGGGTGGACGTGGTACCCGTCTGAAAGATTTGACCATCAAGCGCGCGAAACCGGCCGTTCACTTTGGTGGTAAGTTCCGTATCATCGACTTTGCGCTCTCCAACTGCCTTAACTCGGGCATTCGCCGTATTGGCGTCATTACGCAGTATCAGTCGCACACGCTGGTTCAGCATATCCAGCGCGGCTGGTCATTCTTCAGCGAAGAGATGAACGAGTTTGTCGATCTCCTTCCCGCTCAGCAACGCGTCCACGGTGAGAACTGGTACCGCGGAACGGCGGATGCGGTGACGCAGAACCTCGACATCATTCGCCGCTACAGCGCGGAATACATCGTGATCCTCGCCGGGGACCATATCTACAAGCAAGATTACTCCCACATGCTCATCGACCACGTCGAAAAAGGGGCGCGCTGCACCGTAGCGTGTCTGCCGGTGCCCGTTGCTGAAGCGACGGCGTTTGGCGTGATGCACGTGGATGCCGACGACAAAATTATCGACTTTGTTGAAAAGCCGGCGAACCCGCCAACCATGCCCGGCGATGACACCAAATCGCTCGCCAGCATGGGGATTTATGTCTTTGATGCAGATTATCTTTATGAGCTGCTGGAAGAGGACGACAAAGACGAAAACTCCAGCCACGACTTCGGTAAAGACATCATTCCGAAAATTACTAAAGCTGGCATGGCGTATGCACATCCTTTCCCGCTGTCCTGCGTGCAGTCCGACCCAAATGCGGAACCCTACTGGCGCGATGTGGGAACCCTGGAAGCGTACTGGAAAGCGAACCTCGACCTGGCGTCAGTCACGCCTGAGCTGGATATGTACGACCAGAACTGGCCGATTCGTACCCATATGGAATCGCTGCCGCCGGCCAAATTCGTGCAGGACCGCTCCGGCAGCCACGGTATGACGCTCAACTCGCTGGTGTCCGGCGGGTGCATTATTTCAGGCTCGGTGGTGGTGCAGTCGGTGCTGTTCCCCCGCGTGCGAATAAATTCATTCTGTAATATCGATTCGGCAGTCTTGCTGCCTGATGTCTGGGTAGGGCGCTCGTGCCGTCTGCGTCGCTGCGTTATCGATCGTGCCTGCGTCATTCCAGAAGGGATGGTGATTGGTGAGAACGCGGAAGAAGACGCGCGTCGTTTCTATCGTTCGGAAGAGGGGATCGTGTTAGTCACACGGGAAATGTTGCGGAAGCTGCAGATCAAACAGGAGCGATGATGCAGGTTTTACATGTATGTTCTGAGATGTTCCCGTTGTTAAAAACGGGCGGTCTGGCAGATGTTCTGGGTGCATTACCGGCAGCGCAAATCGCCGGAGGCGTGGATACCCGAGTCCTGCTGCCCGCCTTTCCGGATATCCGGCGCGGTATTCCCGATGCAAAAGTGGTGACCCGCCGTGAGACCTTCGCCGGACGCATCACCCTGCTGTTTGGACATTACAATGGCGTAGGGATTTACCTGATCGACGCGCCGCACTTATACGATCGACCGGGCAGCCCGTATCACGATACGAACCTGTTCGCCTACACCGATAACGTGCTGCGCTTTGCGCTGCTCGGCTGGGTCGGGGCAGAAATGGCGACGGGGCTGGATCCGTTCTGGCGCCCGGATGTGGTGCACGCGCACGACTGGCACGCCGGGCTTGCCCCGGCGTATCTCGCGGCGCGCGGCCACCCGGCGAAATCGGTCTTTACCGTGCATAACCTGGCGTATCAGGGGATGTACTATGCCCATCACATGAGTGAAATCGATCTGCCATTATCGTTCTATAACATGCACGGGCTGGAATTTAACGGGCAGATCTCGTTCCTGAAAGCCGGGCTGTATTACGCCGATCATATTACCGCCGTGAGCCCAACCTACGCGCGTGAGATCACCCAGCCGGAGTTTGGCTACGGCATGGAAGGGTTGCTGCAACAGCGCCACCGCGAAGGCCGCCTGTCGGGCATTCTGAACGGCGTGGATGAACAGATCTGGAGCCCGGAAACCGATCTCCTGCTGGCGGCGCGCTATGGCCGTGATTCCGTGGAAGACAAAGCGGAAAACAAACGCCAGCTGCAGATTGCGATGGGCCTGAAGGTTAACGATAAAGTGCCGCTGTTCGCGGTGGTCAGCCGCCTGACCAGCCAGAAAGGGCTGGATCTGGTGCTGGAGGCGCTGCCCGGTTTACTGGAGCAGGGCGGACAGCTGGCGCTGCTCGGCGCGGGCGACCCGGTGCTGCAGGAAGGCTTCCTTGCCGCCGCGGCGGAACATCCGGGGCAGGTGGGCGTGCAGATTGGCTATCACGAAGCGTTCTCGCACCGCATCATGGGCGGCGCGGACGTCATCCTGGTGCCGAGCCGTTTCGAACCCTGCGGCCTGACGCAGCTTTACGGCCTGAAATACGGCACGCTGCCGCTGGTACGCCGCACGGGCGGACTGGCGGATACCGTATCCGATAGCTCTCTGGAAAACCTGGCGGACGGTATCGCCAGCGGGTTTGTCTTTGAGGACAGTAATGCCTGGTCGCTGCTTCGGGCGATTCGGCGTGCTTTCGTCTTGTGGTCCCGTCCATCGCTCTGGCGTTACGTTCAGCGTCAGGCGATGTCCATGGACTTTAGCTGGCATGTCGCGGCGCAGTCATACCGCGATCTCTATCAACGCTTGATGTAACGAGGCGAAGTTACTGATATGAACGCTCCATTTAGCTACTCTTCACCCACGCTCAGCGTTGAGGCGTTAAAGCACTCCATCGCCTACAAGCTGATGTTCACCATCGGGAAAGATCCGGTTATCGCCAACAAGCACGAGTGGCTGAACGCCACCCTGTTTGCGGTGCGTGACCGTTTAGTGGAACGCTGGCTGCGCTCAAACCGCGCCCAGCTCTCGCAGGAAACGCGTCAGGTTTACTACCTGTCGATGGAATTTTTGATTGGCCGCACGCTGTCCAACGCGCTGTTGTCGCTCGGTATTTATGACGACGTCAAAACCGCCCTGGAAGAGATGGGGTTAGATTTAGAAGAGCTGATCGACGAAGAGAACGACCCGGGGCTCGGCAACGGCGGTCTGGGGCGTCTCGCTGCCTGCTTCCTCGACTCGCTGGCAACGCTGGCGCTGCCGGGCCGCGGCTACGGTATTCGCTACGACTACGGTATGTTCAAACAGAACATCGTCGACGGGCGCCAGAAAGAGTCGCCGGACTACTGGCTGGAGTACGGCAACCCGTGGGAGTTTAAGCGCCACAATACGCGCTACAAGGTGCGCTTTGGCGGGCGTATCCAGCAGGAAGGCAAAAAATCCCGCTGGGTAGAAACGGAAGAGATCCTGGCCGTGGCCTACGACCAGATTATCCCCGGCTATGACACCGATGCCACCAACACGCTGCGCCTGTGGAGCGCCCAGGCCAGTAGCGAAATTAACCTCGGTAAATTCAACCAGGGGGACTACTTTGCGGCGGTGGAAGACAAAAACCACTCCGAGAACGTGTCCCGCGTGCTGTACCCGGATGACTCGACCTACTCCGGCCGCGAGCTGCGCCTGCGTCAGGAGTATTTCCTCGTCTCCTCGACGATTCAGGACATCCTCAGCCGCCACCATCAGCTGCACAAAACCTACGCCAACCTGGCGGAGAAAACCGCGATCCACCTTAACGACACCCACCCGGTGCTCTCCATTCCGGAGCTGATGCGTCTGCTGATCGACGAGCATAAGTTCAGCTGGGATGACGCGTTTGAAGTGACCTGTCAGGTATTCTCCTACACCAACCACACGCTGATGAGCGAAGCGCTGGAAACGTGGCCGGTAGACATGCTCGGTAAAATCCTGCCGCGCCATCTGCAGATTATCTTTGAGATTAACGACTACTTCCTCAAGACGCTGCAGGAGCAATATCCGAACGATACCGGGCTGCTGAGCCGCGCATCCATCATTGATGAATCGAACGGGCGCCGCGTGCGCATGGCCTGGCTGGCGGTCGTCATCAGCCACAAGGTCAACGGCGTGTCCGAGCTCCACTCGAACCTGATGGTGCAGTCGCTTTTTGCGGACTTCGCGAAAATCTTCCCGACGCGGTTCTGCAACGTGACCAACGGCGTCACGCCGCGCCGCTGGCTGGCGCTGGCCAACCAGCCGCTCTCTGAGGTGCTGGACGAGAATATCGGCCGTACCTGGCGTACCGATTTGAGCCAGCTGAGCGAGCTGGAACAGCATATTGATTTCCCGACGGTGAACAAAGCCGTGCGCGAAGCCAAGCTGCTAAATAAAAAGCGTCTGGCGGTCTGGCTGGCGATGCACCTCAACGTGGTGGCAAACCCGAAAGCGCTGTTTGACGTTCAGATCAAACGCATCCACGAATACAAGCGTCAGCTGATGAACGTGCTGCACGTGATCACCCATTACAACCGCATTAAGTCCGATCCAACGGCCGAATGGGTGCCGCGCGTGAAGATCTTCGCCGGTAAGGCGGCCTCCGCCTACTACATGGCGAAGCACATCATTCATCTCATCAACGACGTGGCGAAGGTGGTCAACCAGGATCCGGACATTGGCGACAAGCTGAAAGTGGTGTTCATTCCGAACTACAGCGTGAGCCTGGCGCAGATGATCATCCCGGCGGCGGATCTCTCTGAGCAGATTTCCACGGCGGGTACGGAAGCATCCGGCACCAGTAACATGAAGTTTGCCCTCAACGGCGCGCTGACCATTGGTACGCTTGACGGGGCGAACGTCGAGATGCTGGAGCACGTGGGCGAAGAAAATATCTTTATCTTCGGTAATACGACGGAAGAGGTGGAGGCGCTGCGCAGGAAAGGCTACTCGCCGCGTCAATATTACGAAGAGGATGAAGAGTTACGTCAGGTGCTGACGCAGATCGCCACCGGCGTGTTTAGCCCGGATGAACCGAGCCGCTATCGCGATCTGGTCGATTCGCTGATTAACTTTGGCGATCACTACCAGGTGCTGGCGGACTATCGCAGCTACGTGGACTGTCAGGATAAGGTTGACGAACTGTACCGTCAGCAGGAGAAGTGGACCAGCGCCGCGATGTATAACATCGCCAATATGGGCTATTTCTCGTCCGACAGGACCATCAAGGAGTATGCCGAGACGATCTGGCATATTGATCCGGTGAGGTTGTAAAAGCAAAACGGCAACCTCGGTTGCCGTTTTTAGTGTTTGTTCCCTCTCCCTGTGGGAGAGGGTCAGGGTGAGGGCATCAGCCCGCACCGATCGCATCAAGACGCCAGCGACAGCTCACGCTTCCCCGCATTCTGCTGTAACCACTGCGCCACGCGAGACTGCTGCTCGGCGTTGAGCCACATCCCTTCTTTGGTACGACGCCAGATAGCATCATCCAGACGACGAACCCACTCGTGCTCAACCAGGTAGCGCAGCTCGGCTTCGTACAGCTCGTGGCCGAAATGTTCGCCCAGATCCGCAATGTCCTTCGCGTCGGCCAGGAACAGCTCGGTATTGCTGCCGTAGGTGCGGGCATAGTGGCGCGCCATCCCTTCGGTGATGAACGGGAAGCGACGGCGCAGCTTCGCGGCGTAATCATCGCGATTGTCGCCGATATCACCGCCGGGCAGTACCGCGCCTTTGGTCCACGCCGGGCCAATGCCTTTATAGTACGGTGCCAGTTTTTCCAGCGCGTGCTCGGCCAGCTTGCGGTAGGTGGTCAGCTTGCCGCCAAACACGGAAAGCAGCGGCGCCTGACCGTCAACGTCGTGAATATCGAGCGTGTAGTCGCGAGTAATCGCCTGCGGTGAGTCAGACTCGTCATCGCACAGCGGACGCACGCCGGAGTAGGTCCAGACCACGTCGTCGCGTGACAGCTGCTTCCTGAAGTGCGCGTTATACACTTTGAGCAGGTAGTTCACTTCGCTCTCGTCGATCTCGACGTTCTTCGGATCGCCTTTGTACTCCACGTCGGTGGTACCGATGATCGAGAACTCGTCCATCCACGGGATCACAAACACGATGCGCTTGTCCTCGTTCTGCAGAATGTAGGCTTGCTTCTGCGTATGCACGCGCGGTACCACAATGTGGCTGCCCTTGATCAGGCGAATGCCGTACGGCGAAGGCAGATGCATGCCGTCGTCGAAGAACTGCTTCACCCACGGGCCGGTGGCGTTCACCAGACCGCGCGCTTTCCAGCTGAATTTCTCGCCGGTATCGATGTCTTCCGCTTCTACAATCCACAGGCCGTTTTCACGACGGGCAGAGGTCGCACGGGTACGGGTTTTCACCTCGCCACCTTTCTTCTCGACCATCTGGGCATTCGCCAGCACCAGACGCGCATCGTCCACCCAGCAGTCGGAATATTCGAAACCGCGCACGATTTCAGGTTTAAGGACAGATTCTGAGCCAAAACGCAAACCTGTCGAACCCGGGAGGCTGGTGCGTTTACCCAGATGATCGTACATAAACAGACCGATTCGAATCATCCACGCCGGACGCAGATGCGGGCGATGGGGCAGGCGGAAGCGCATCGGAATCGCCAGATGCGGGGCCATTTTCAACAGCACTTCACGTTCGGCCAGTGCTTCACTGACCAGGCGGAATTCGTAGTGTTCCAGGTAGCGCAGGCCACCGTGAATCAGTTTGGAGCTGGCGGACGACGTCGCGCAGGCGAGGTCGTTAGCTTCCAGCATCAGTACGGATAAACCGCGTCCTGCGGCATCGACCGCAATACCGGCACCGTTGATGCCACCGCCTATCACAATCAGATCTTTGGTTTCCATAACACCCTCATGCACTTTCGTTAAAGCTCAGAAATGTTCGATATCGCTCATAATAGCAAAGGAACGCGCTTTTGGTAACATCAAAAAAACAATTTAGAGTGATATGGATAACATAATGGCGTTTACCCGCCGCCAGGACGTACACTACGGGGTAAAATAGTGCGACTAACTTTTCTCCCTCTCCCCGTGGGAGAGGGCTGGGGTGAGGGCATCAGCGCGCACCCAACCTGAACAACAGAAAGAGAACACCATGGATCAGTTTGAATGTATTAACGTAGAAGAAGCCCACCAGAAGATGCACCAGGGAAAAGCGGTGCTGGTGGACATCCGCGATCCGCAGAGTTTTGCGATGGGCCACACGCCGGGCGCGTTTCATCTCACTAACGACACGCTGGGCGCGTTTATGCGCGATAACGACTTCGAGACGCCGGTCATGGTCATGTGCTACCACGGCAACAGCAGCAAAGGCGCGGCGCAGTATCTGCTTCAGCAGGGCTACGACGCGGTATACAGCGTCGACGGCGGTTTCGATGCCTGGCATCGTCATTTCCCGGCAGAAGTGGAATACGCTTTTGAGCGCTGATCCCGCTATACTGTCCCCTTTTGTGTGGAAATAAGCGACCGCTGCCCATGTTGATGATCACCTCTTTTACCAACCCGCGCGTCGCCCAGGCGTTTGTCGACTATATGGCGACGCAGGGCGTTATTCTGACCATTCAGCAACATACGCAGACCGACGTCTGGCTGGCCGACGAGAGCCAGGCCGCGCGCGTAAACGAAGAGCTGGCGCGTTTTCTTGAGAACCCCGGCGACCCGCGCTATCTGGCGGCCAGCTGGCAGTCCGGGCAGACCGACAGCGGACTGCACTACAGCCGTTTTCCCTTCCTCGCCACCATCCGCGAGCGCGCCGGCCCGTTTACGCTGCTGCTGATGGCGGCCTGCATTATCGTTTTCATCATTATGAACGTGGTGGGCGACCAGAGCGTGATGATTGCCCTGGCCTGGCCCTATGACCCGTCTCTTGAGTTTGACGTCTGGCGCTACTTTAGCCACGCGCTGATGCACTTCTCGGTGATGCATATTCTCTTTAACCTGCTCTGGTGGTGGTATCTCGGCGGCGCTGTTGAAAAGCGTCTGGGCAGCGGCAAGCTGATCGTTATCACCCTTATCAGCGCCCTGCTGAGCGGCTATGTGCAGCACAAGTTCAGCGGGCCGTGGTTCGGCGGGCTGTCGGGCGTCGTGTATGCCCTGATGGGCTATGTCTGGCTTCGCGGGGAGCGCGATCCGGAAAGCGGCATCTATCTGCAGCGCGGATTAATAACCTTTGCGTTAATATGGCTTATTGCCGGATGGTTTGATCTGTTTGGTATGTCTATCGCCAACGGTGCACACGTCGCCGGGCTGGCCGTGGGGTTAGCGATGGCCTTTGCCGACACGCTCCATGCGCGAAAACGAACATAATTCTCAGGGATAATTGATGAAACAAACACAACGTCATGACGCTATTATCGAACTGGTAAAAAAACAGGGATACGTCAGCACCGAAGAGCTGGTGGAGCAGTTTGCCGTCAGCCCGCAAACAATCCGTCGTGACCTGAACGACCTGGCCGATCAGAACCGCATTCTTCGCCACCACGGCGGGGCGGCGCTGCCGTCCAGTTCGGTCAATACCTCCTGGCATGACCGTAAAGCCACGCAGACGGCAGAGAAAGAGCGCATTGCCCGCAAGGTCGCCAGCCAGATCCCGAACGGGGCGACGCTGTTTATTGATATCGGCACCACGCCGGAAGCGGTCGCCCATGCGCTGCTGGATCACGAGAACCTGCGCGTGGTCACGAACAACCTGAACGTGGCCAATACCCTGATGCAGAAAGATGACTTCCGCATCATCCTCGCGGGCGGCGAACTGCGCAGCCGCGACGGCGGGATTATCGGCGAAGCGACCCTCGATTTTATCTCTCAGTTCCGCCTCGACTTCGGCATTCTCGGGATCAGCGGCATCGACAGCGACGGCTCGCTGCTGGAGTTTGATTATCACGAGGTGCGCACCAAGCGCGCGATTATTGAGAACTCACGTCACGTGATGCTGGTGGTAGACCATTCGAAGTTTGGCCGAAATGCGATGGTAAACATGGGCAGCATCAGCATGGTGGATGCTGTTTATACCGACGTGATGCCGCCGGCGGGCGTGATGCAGGTGATTAAAGATAATAATTTGCAGTTAGAGTTGTGTTGAAAAGCCGTTCTCCCTCTCCCTGTGGGAGAGGGCCGGGGTGAGGGCATCAGACCGCAGAGGTCCTACACGCCATACCCCATCATCTTCAACAGCTGCTGCGCATGCTGCACCGCATCCTGACGATGCGCCACGCCCAACTTCTGATACAGATTGCGGATATGCGTTTTGATGGTGGTCGCCGCCACCGCAAGCTCGCCGGCAATCTGCTCGTTGCTGTAGCCTGAATAGATCAGCCCCAGAACCTGCCATTCGCGCTGGGTGAGCGGACTGGTACGGATAAGCTCCGGCACTTCCGGGTGGTTCAGCAGACGTTCAACGAAGTTCTCATCAAAATGCGCGAACTTGTGTCGATGATGCTGGTTAATCTCGCGCAGAATGCGCTGGGCGCGATGCTGGTCCAGCTCCGGCAGCGTGTTGAGCTGAATAAGCTGACGCAGCTGCTGCGCCATCACTTCACCTTCAATCACAAAGTGGCTGATAAAGCCGGTGCGGTTAGCCAGCTGCAGCGCTTCCAGCAGCACGCGCTGGGCATCGTTTTTACGACCCGCCTGCCAGTAAAGCTGGTTCAGCAGCAGCAGGTTGCGGTTCAGGTCGCTCATCAGACGCAGGCTGCGCGCGTTCTCGTTCAGCTCTTCCAGCACAATCTCTGCGGGCTCTAATTCACCGAGCAGGATTTGCGCGCGGGCAATGTTCCGCCACTGGCTCTGCAGGAAGTGGTTGTTCGCAAATTCGGGTTTTGGCGTCTGACGCAGCCAGTTGGCGGCGGATTTTTTATCGCCGGTCATCTGCCAGTAAATCACCCGGACCTTATCGGCGTTTGAGACCCAGTCGCTGTGATACTGACCGTTGCCGAGCAGGTTCTCCAGGCGGTTCAGATGGTTGCGGGCGTTATCGAGATCGCCGCGCGCCAGCGAGCACTGCACCAGCAGCGCCAGACACTGCAGCTGCTGCTGAGGCTGGAAGCTGGAAAGGACATCCACACCCTGGCGGGCGCAGCTTTCTGCTTCATCCAGACGCGACCATGCCCACAGCAGCTGAGCGCGAATACGCAACAGGAACTCGTGCATCGGCAGCTGTTCCAGATGCTGTTCACGAATCAGCTGGAACGCTTTTTCCTGGTTTTCCCAGGCGGCCTGCAGGAACCCCTGCGCGAATAAAATCTCGCTCTGTTGGATCAGGCTCCACAGCGCGTAATGCCAGACATCATGACGACGCGCCATCTGTTCGGTTTGCTGCATCAGTGAAAGCGAACGCGTGAGGTCGCCTTTGCAGTGCAGCACTTCACCGTGCACCGAGGTCGCAACGATGCGGCTGTAGAAGTTAGCCAGCGGCAGTTCATCCAGCGCGACCATCGCCAGCCGTTCAGCTTCGTCCGGGTCGCCGTCGTTAATGGCCACCTGAGCGCGCAGCGCGTTAAATTCGCCGTGCAGGGTGGTATCCATTTCGCTTTCCATCTCCTGCTCGGCGCGCGCCAGCAGGGTGTTCACTTCGCTGTAGCGGTGCTGGCTCTGCATCAGCCAGGCCTGCAGCAGCACCAGACGCGGGTTCTCCAGCAGGCTTTCCCACGGCAGGGCTTTGAGAGACTCTTCCAGCAGCGTCAGCTCGCTGTGGTTAAACAGGCCCCACGCATGATTGAGGAGGATATCGCGCAGCATGCTGGCATCACCGGCGGCCAGCGCGTGGTGGATGGCCTCGCTCGGGAAGCCTTGCGCCATCCAGCTTTCGGCAGCGGCGCGGTGGATCTCCGGCAGTTCAACCGCCAGTTCCCACTGACAGCGCTGGCGCAGGAAACTGCCAAACAGCGGGTGATAGCTAAACCACTCGCCGGGATCGTCCATGCGCGTCAGGAAAAGGCCCTGACGTTCAATCTCTTCGAGCTGCAGCTGGCCGTTTTCACACCCCGTCACGCGCACGATGAGCGCATCGTTCATGGAGCGCAGCAACGAGCTTTTCAGCAGGAAATTACGCGTCGAGGGATCGACGCTGTCCAGCACCTCATCCACCAGATAGTCGGAAAGGTGACTGGCGTTGATGCCCGCCAGACGCCGGGCAGACTGATGCGCCGGACTGTTGTTTTGTCGGGCAGAGAGCGCGATAAGCTGCAGCGCCGTGGCCCAGCCGGCAACGTCATCACACAGACGGCTGCTTTCGGCGGCCTCAATCGGTGATGTCAGGCGGCAGTCAAAGAACTGTTTCGCTTCCTGGTGGGTAAAGGCCAGCTGCTGGCTGCCCACTTCCAGAAGCTGATCGCGCACGCGCAGGTTGGCAATACCCAGCTGCGGCAGGTTGCGTGACAGCACCACTAAAGTCAGGTTTTCCGGCTGATGGCGCAGGAAGAAACGCATCGATTCATGAATCACCGGATTCGTGATGAGATGGTAATCGTCGATCACCACGTAGAGCGGGCGATGCCATTCGGCCAGTTCGATAAACAGCTGTGAGAAAAGGGAGGACAGGCTGGCGTACTGGCGCTTTTGCACCATCACCTCACTGGCGACGCAGTGTCCATGGGTGGCTTGCTGTATGGCGGCAATCAGATAGCTGGCAAAACGCTCCTGCTGGTTATCGCCCTCGTCGAGGGAGTACCAGCCAAGATCGCTTTTACCCGCGGCCCATTGCGAAATGAGCGTTGTTTTTCCATAGCCTGCAGGGCTCGTAACCAGCGCCAGTCGGAAATTATGCGCGCCGGAAAGTTTAGCCAACAGACGCTCGCGGACCACTGTATGGTCAAGACGAACCGGGCGACTTAATTTAGACGGAATCAACATAGGTTTCACTTCACTGTGGGGAACGAGAGATTCTATTTTTTTTGCGCTTCGTAATTAATACGATATAAGGTCGAACAGAAAGAGAACTATTGCAAGTTATGTCTGGGTTTTGTGGTTCTGAATTTGCACTCTGTCACAAAACATTCAGGCAAATGTTGGAACTTTCTCGAAAGGGCCGTAACGCCGCGTCACTGCTGGATTGTCTGTATACATTGCCGCTGCGCTGAAACTGGTTTCAGAAAGGTATAGTGACGTCGAATTTAATAAAGTGCGGGTAAAGTTGAGGGAGAGAAATAGTCTCCGGAGATGTAACCCGATGACTAAATTATTATTCTACGTAAGTAATCATTTCAGAACGGATTAATTTCACCCGAAACTGCATTTCATTTCTTTGACATTCTCTCCGGTTACTTTTTTATCTTCCGGGCACACTCGAACTATGCTCTGAGAGTGGCCTCGATCACACTTTTATGCTCATCCCCGCTACTCCTCCCTGTCTAATCCCCCACAGGAGGAGGAAGAGGGGAAATGAGCCAGGCACACTAGCGCCAACTTGTGTTTTCTTTCTAAAGGATGCCGATCCCCTATGTCACAGCCTACCTTCAACAAAGCTCAATTCCAGGCTGCCCTGACGCGTCAGTGGCAGCGTTTTGGCCTTCATGCTGCAAACGAGATGACGCCTCACCAGTGGTGGCAGGCAGTGAGCGGTGCGCTCGCAGAACAGCTGGATGCTCAGCCTTTGGCAAAGCCGGTGAAGAACCAGCGCCATGTAAACTACATTTCAATGGAATTCCTGATTGGCCGCCTGACGGGCAACAACCTGTTGAACCTCGGCTGGTATCAGGACGTTGGTGACGTCCTTAAAGAACACGACATTAACCTGACTGACCTGCTGGAAGAAGAGATTGACCCGGCGCTGGGCAACGGCGGTCTGGGACGTCTGGCGGCCTGTTTCCTCGACTCCATGGCGACCGTCGGCCAGTCGGCGATTGGCTATGGCCTGAACTATCAGTATGGCTTGTTCCGTCAGTCGTTTGCCGATGGCCATCAGATGGAAGCGCCGGACGACTGGCATCGCAATACCTATCCGTGGTTCCGCCACAACGCGCAGCTGGATGTGCAGGTCGGCATTGGCGGGAAAGTGACAAAGCAGGGGCTCTGGGAACCGGCGTTCACCATTACCGGTGAAGCCTGGGATCTGCCGGTGCTTGGCTACCGTAACGGCGTGGCGCAGCCGCTGCGTCTGTGGCAGGCGAAGCACGCGCATCCGTTTAACCTGACCAAATTCAACGACGGCGATTTCCTTCGCGCCGAGCAGCAGGGCATCGACGCCGAGAAGCTGACCAAAGTCCTCTACCCGAACGACAACCACCTGGCCGGTAAAAAGCTGCGCCTGATGCAGCAGTACTTCCAGTGCGCCTGCTCCGTGGCGGACATTCTGCGTCGCCATCATCTGGCGGGCCGCAAGCTGGCGCAGCTGCCGGACTTCGAAGTGATTCAGCTCAACGACACGCACCCGACGATTGCGATCCCGGAACTGCTGCGCGTGCTGATCGACGAGCACCAGCTGAGCTGGGATGACGCCTGGGCCATCACCAGCCGTACCTTTGCCTACACCAACCACACCCTGATGCCAGAAGCGCTCGAGTGCTGGGATGAGAAGCTGGTGAAAACGCTGCTGCCGCGCCACATGCAGATCATCAACAAGATTAACGACCAGTTTAAAACCCTGGTGGATAAAACCTGGCCAGGCAACAAAGCGGTCTGGGCGAAGCTGGCAGTTGTGCATGACAAGCAGGTGCGCATGGCGAACATGTGCGTGGTCAGCGGCTTTGCGGTGAACGGCGTGGCGGCGCTGCACTCGGATCTGGTGGTCAAAGATCTCTTCCCGGAATATCACCAGCTGTGGCCGACCAAATTCCACAACGTGACCAACGGCATCACGCCGCGTCGCTGGATCAAGCAGTGCAACCCGCTGCTGGCCGGTCTGCTGGACAAGACCCTGAAGAAAGAGTGGGCCAACGATCTGGACCAGCTCATCAACCTGGAAAAACAGGCTGACGACGCGAAGTTCCGCGAGCAGTACCGCGCGATCAAGCTGGAGAACAAGGTTCGCCTGGCGGAGTTTGTGAAAGTGCGTACCGGGATTGAGATCAACCCGAATGCCATTTTCGATATCCAGATCAAACGTCTGCACGAGTACAAACGCCAGCACCTGAACCTGCTGCATATTCTGGCGCTGTACAAAGAGATCCGCGAGAACCCGCAGGCCGACCGTGTGCCGCGCGTGTTCCTGTTCGGTGCGAAAGCGGCGCCGGGCTATTACCTGGCGAAAAACATTATCCTCGCCATCAATAAAGTGGCGGCGGCGATCAACAGCGATCCGAAAGTGGGCGACAAGCTGAAGGTGGTGTTCCTGCCGGACTACTGCGTCTCGGCGGCTGAAATGCTGATCCCGGCGGCGGATATCTCCGAGCAGATCTCGACGGCAGGT
The DNA here is from genome assembly GCF_034427535.1 of Enterobacter sp. A103. Lineage (NCBI taxonomy): Bacteria > Pseudomonadati > Pseudomonadota > Gammaproteobacteria > Enterobacterales > Enterobacteriaceae > Enterobacter > Enterobacter sp. A103. The sequence goes on along the minus strand of NZ_JAXQPQ010000006.1, from coordinate 64,560 downwards.
AAAGAAGCGTCCGGTACCGGCAACATGAAGCTGGCGCTGAACGGCGCGCTGACCGTCGGTACGCTCGACGGGGCAAACGTCGAAATCGCCGAGAAGGTCGGGGAAGAGAATATCTTTATCTTCGGCCATACCGTGGAAGAGGTGAAGGCCATCAAAGCCAAAGGCTATGACCCGGTGAAATGGCGTAAGAAAGACAAAGTGCTCGACGCGGTGCTGAAGGAGCTGGAAAGCGGTAAATACAGCGACGGCGACAAGCACGCGTTTGACCAGATGCTGCACAGCATGGACAAACACGGCGGTGACCCGTATCTGGTGATGGCGGACTTCACGGCCTATGTAGAAGCGCAAAAGCAGGTCGACGTGCTGTATCGCGACCAGGAGGCGTGGACCCGCGCGTGCATTCTGAACACCGCGCGCTGCGGTATGTTCAGCTCTGACCGTTCAATCCGTGATTATCAGGCCCGTATCTGGCAGGCAAAACGCTAAGGAAGCGCGATGGAGAGTAAACGTCTGGACAGCGCCGCGCAGGCGGCGGGGATCAGCCTCAGTTACATTAATGCGCACGGCAAACCGCAGTCTATTGGCGCCGACACCAAAAGACGTTTGCTGGATGCCATGCACAAAGCCGACGCGAAAGCGTCGGTTGCACCGGTGCCCAACGTGAAGGTATTCACCGCAGGCAAAAAGATGCCGCTGGCGGTGGAGGGGCGCGGCGAGTTTAGCTGGCTGCTTACCACCGAAGAGGGGCATCAGCACAAAGGCCACGCCACCGGCGGCAAAACGTTAAACCTTCCGGCGAAGCTGCCGGAGGGGTATCACACCTTAACGCTCACCCAGGACGATCGTCGTTTCCACTGCCGGGTGATCGTCGCGCCAAAACGCTGCTACGAGCCGCAGGCGCTGCTCGAAGGTAAAAAGCTGTGGGGCGCCTGCGTGCAGCTCTATACGCTGCGCTCCGACAGCAACTGGGGCATCGGTGATTTTGGCGATCTGAAAAAGATGCTGGTGGATGTGGGCGAGCGCGGCGGTGCGTTTATCGGGCTCAACCCGATCCACGCGCTCTATCCGGCCAATCCGGAGAGCGCCAGCCCGTACAGCCCGTCGTCCCGTCGCTGGCTGAACGTGATTTATATCGACGTTAACGCGTTAGATGATTTCAAAAACAGCAAAGAGGCGCAGGCGTGGTGGAAACTCAGCACCACGCAGCAGGCCCTGAAGCAGGCGCGCGACGCGGACTGGGTGGACTATTCCACCGTCACGGCGCTGAAAATGGCCGCGCTGCGTCTGGCGTGGAAAGGCTTTTCGCAGCGCGATGACGAGCAGATGGCCGCGTTCCGCCAGTTTGTAACGCAGGAGGGCGAGAGCCTGTACTGGCAGGCGGCGTTTGATGCGCTGCACGCGTATCAGGTGAAGGAGGACGAAATGCGCTGGGGCTGGCCGGTCTGGCCGGAAGCGTATCAGTCCGTCGACACGCCTGAAGTAAAAGCGTTCTGTAAAAAATATGCCGATGAAGTGGACTTCTACCTGTGGCTGCAGTGGCTGGCGTACAGCCAGTTTGCCGCCTGCTGGCAGGTGAGCCAGGGCTATAAGATGCCGATCGGCCTGTATCGCGATCTGGCCGTCGGCGTGGCAGAGGGCGGCGCGGAAACCTGGTGCGACCGTGAGCTTTACTGTCTGAAAGCTTCCGTCGGCGCGCCGCCGGATATTCTTGGTCCGCTCGGTCAGAACTGGGGATTACCGCCGATGGATCCGCACGTCATGGCGTCGCGCGCCTACGAGCCGTTCATCGACCTGCTGCGCGCGAACATGCAGAACTGCGGCGCGCTGCGTATCGACCACGTGATGTCCGTGCTGCGTCTGTGGTGGATCCCGTACGGTGAAACGGCCGATCACGGGGCGTACGTGCAGTATCCGGTTGACGATCTGCTGTCGATCCTGGCCCTGGAAAGTAAACGCCACCAGTGCATGGTGATCGGTGAAGATCTCGGTACCGTGCCGGTGGAAATTGTCAGCAAGCTCCGCGACAGCGGCGTCTACTCCTATAAAGTGCTCTATTTTGAAAACGACCATGAGAAAACCTTCCGCGCGCCGAAAGCGTACCCTGAACAGTCAATGGCAGTCGCGACGACGCATGACCTTCCTACGCTTCGTGGCTATTGGGAAAGCGGCGATCTGACGCTCGGCAAAACGCTGGGACTGTATCCAGATGAAGAGGTTTTGCGCGGCCTGTATCAGGATCGCGAGCTCTCCAAACAGGGGCTGCTGGATGCGCTGCACAAGCAGGGCTGTCTGCCGAAACATGCCGGACATAAGGCGTCATTGATGTCGATGACCGCTACCCTCAATCGCGGCTTGCAGCGCTATATTGCCGACAGCAACAGCGCCCTGCTGGGTCTGCAGCCGGAAGACTGGATTGATATGGCGGAGCCGGTGAACATTCCGGGGACCAGCTATCAGTACAAGAACTGGCGTCGCAAGCTGTCCACAACGCTTGAGAAGATGTTTGCCGATGACGGGGTGAACAAGCTGATTAAGGATTTGGACAAGCGCAGAAGAGCGGTGGGCAAGAAGCGGTAGTTTCACCCTAACCCTCTCCCAGAGGGAGAGGAAATAGAATGTAGGCCGGGTAAGCGTCAGCGCTACCCGGCTTTTTTACATCAAACCACCATATTCAACAGCAGTACCCCGACCAGACCGCACACCGAAATAATGGTTTCCAGCGCGGACCAGGACTTGATGGTTTCACCGATCGTCAGGTTGAAGTACTCCTTGAACAGCCAGAAGCCAGGGTCGTTAACGTGAGAGAAAATCACGCTACCGGAACCGACGGCGATAACCATCAGCTCAGGGCTAACACCCGTGGTCGCAATCAGCGGGGCAACGATACCGCCCGCGGTGATCGCTGCAACGGTCGCAGAACCCAGCGCAATACGCAGAACCGCGGCAATAGACCAGGCCATCAGGAGCGGCGATACGTTGGTTTCATGCATCATGGCAGCGATGTATTTATCCACGCCGCTGTCGACCAGAACCTGCTTGAATGCACCGCCACCGCCGATGATCAGAAGCATCATGGCAATGATTTTGATGGAAGAGGTCAGCGTGTCGTTGATCTGATCCATAGAACGGCCGCGGTTCAGGCCGAAGGTGAACATCGCGATCAGCACCGCAATCAGCGTTGCCATGACCGGGTCACCGAGGAATTCCGCAACGGACAGGAACGGATGACCTTTCGGCAGAATCATCTCCGCCACGGCACGCATCGCCATCAGGATCACCGGTACCAGAGAGGTCCAGACGCTGACGCCAAAGCCCGGCATCTCTTCTTCGGTGAAGGTTTTGGCGCTGTACAAACCTTCCGGAATCGGCTTATCAATGCCTTTCAGGAAGCGGGCATAAACCGGGCCCGCCAGAATCACGGTTGGGATCGCCAGAATCGTACCGAACAGCAGGGTTTTACCCATATCCGCGTGGAAAATGGTTGCAATAGCGGTTGGACCCGGGTGCGGCGGCAGGAAGCCGTGAGTCACGGACAGCGCGGCAGCCATTGGCACACCGACATACAGCAGCGGGATGTTTGCCGCAGCCGCGATGGTGAACACCAGCGGCAGCATCAGCACGAAGCCCACTTCATAGAACAGCGCGAAGCCGACGGTAAAACCGGTTAATACCACCGCCCACTGGATGTTCTTCTTGCCAAATTTGGCAATCAGCGTGGTGGCGATACGCTGGGCGCCCCCGCAGTCTGCCAGCATTTTGCCGAGCATGGCGCCGAAGCCCATGATCAACGCCAGGCTGCCGAGCGTGCCGCCGACGCCGGCTTTGATGGAACTGATAACTTTAACCAGCGGCATACCCTGCATCAGACCGACTGCAAGTGCCACCAGAACCAGAGCGATAAATCCGTTCATTTTGAAACGGATCATCAAGAGCAGTAATAACACAACACCGATAGCAACGATGACTAATGGCATGATTTACCTGGCCTTTGAATTGTTATGGGTAACGTCATTGTTTCAACGACAAATTCCGATTGTCCCAACTGGGAACAGAGTGTTAACGGCACTCATACTGATGCCTTCGAAACCATTAAGTTTAGTCGGCTGTTATAAGGATGCTGAGTGCCCACGAGAATGATACGGGTAACATGGCTCGATTGAGAATCACCCTGGGAGGCTAAATTTGAATTATGAGACGCAGGTCAACATATGGGAGGTAAACGCAAAACGGTAACCATGAGGTTACCGTTTTTAATGTTTTCACCCTCTCCCGTGGGAGAGGGCCGGGGTGAGGGCATCAGACCTCACTATTTCTGTAGGCCCGGTAAGCGCAGCGCCACCGGGCGATACAGACGGATACGGAATTAGTAGTAAGAGTGCTCGCCGCGCTGGTGCTCGGTCAGGTCACGCACGCCTTTCAGTTCCGGGAACTCGTTCAGCAGCTGCTTCTCGATCCCTTCCTTCAGCGTCACATCGACCATTGAACAGCCGTTACAGCCGCCGCCAAACTGCAGAATGGCAAAACCTTCGTCGGTGATTTCCATCAGGGAAACACGACCGCCGTGGCCCGCCAGCTGTGGGTTGATCTGGGATTGCAGCAGATACTCAACGCGCTCCATCAGCGGGGCATCGTCAGACACTTTACGCATTTTCGCGTTCGGCGCTTTCAGGGTCAGCTGAGAACCCAGCTGATCGGTGACGAAGTCGATCTCCGCATCTTCAAGATACGGTGCGCTCAGCTCATCAACGTAGGCTGTGAGCTGTTCAAATTTAAGGGCAGTGTCAGTCGCTTCCACAGCGTCCGGAGGACAATAAGAAACACCACATTCTGCATTCGGAGTGCCTGGATTAATCACAAACACGCGGATCTGCGTCCCTTCTTCCTGATTTGCCAGCAGTTTGGCAAAGTGCGCTTGTGCAGAATCGGAAATACGGATCATAGCTTTGGCCTAATAGTTGACTAAATTACCTGGGTATAATCATACGCCCATTGAAGAAGGGCTACAAGGTACGGCACAGACACCATACCTGAACCGACGCGGCGCCGCTTCGCAAAAGCAGTCGGGAAAGTTCAGCAACGGTACTGCCCGTGGTGACGACATCATCCACAATCGCGATATGGAGACCGTCGACCGGCAATTCAAGGCGAAAGGCATTTTTGAGGTTTCTTTTGCGAAGCCGTGCGCTGAGCTGATGCTGGATGGCGGTGGCATGAACGCGTGTCAGCGCGCGGGCCTCATACCGGCAGCCGAGCCACCGTGCGAGGGGACGGCAGAGCAGGTCACTCTGGTTATAGCCGCGCCGCCAGTGCCGACGTCGGTATAAAGGGACATTCACCACCATGTCAATTTTCGGCAGTGCCCGGTGACGTCTCGCCTGCAAAGCCGCCAGCAACAGCAGGCGGGCAAGGGGCTGTGCCAGCGAGCTCTGCCCGGAAAACTTCAGCGCGTGGATCAGCCTGTTCAGCGGCGGAACATAATCATCCACGGCCACCAGCGCGCTCCACGGCGGGGATTTTTTCAGGCAGCGGCCACAGGGCAACGAGGGGTTCGTGGCCGGTAAACCACATTGTGGACAGATCCCGATACGCCATTGCAGCGATCGCGTGCAGACGGAGCAGACGCCCCACCCGCTGAGCGCCAGCGGCATTTGGCATAGCCAGCACAAGCCGGGTACTGTTAGCATGTGCAACCTCCATGTGAAAAAAGAGAACAGTAACTGATGAAGACGCTGTGGTGGCAGACCGTAGGGACAGGAAATTGCCATCTTGTGCTGCTGCACGGATGGGGCCTGAATGCGGAGATATGGCATTGCATACGTGAGGAACTTGCCTCGCATTTCACGCTGCATCTGGTGGATTTACCCGGCTTTGGCCGCAGCCGCGGGTATGGCGCGTTGTCGCTTGATGAAATGGCGCAGCAGGTTCTGGACGCTGCGCCGCAAAACGCGGTCTGGCTGGGCTGGAGCTTGGGCGGGCTGGTGGCGAGCCAGATTGCGCTGTCGCGGCCTGAACGCGTAAAAGCGCTGGTGACGGTGGCGTCGTCGCCCTGTTTTAGCGCGCAGGAAGAGTGGCCGGGGATCAAGCCTGACGTGCTGGCGGGCTTCCAGCAGCAGCTGAGCGAAGATTTCCAGCGGACCGTAGAGCGGTTCCTGGCATTGCAGACAATGGGCACAGACACCGCGCGTAAGGATGCCCGAACGCTGAAGCAGACCGTGCTTTCGCTGCCGATGCCGGAGGTTGAGGTGCTAAACGGCGGACTTGAGCTCCTGAAAACGGTTGACCTGCGCGAGCCGCTGGCCGCGCTGACGGTGCCGCACCTGCGTATCTACGGTTATCTCGACGGGATTGTGCCGCGCAAAGTGGTTCCGCTGCTGGATTCGCTCTGGCCGGAGAGTGAATCGCAGATTATTGCCAAAGCCGCACATGCCCCGTTTATCTCTCATCCGACGGAATTTTGTTCAGCGCTGATTGCGTTAAGTCAACGTTTCGACTGATTATTTTCTATCCTGCCTGGAAAAAGTAACACACCGCAACCATACTCCAGATGTCGTTGCGGTTGTTCTGCCTACGATAATCAAAACAACAATCCTATGGAGAGTCAGGCTATGAAACTTGTTACAGGTATTGTCACTTCTCTGGTTATTGGGTCACTGTCATTTGGCGTCTTTGCGGCAAAAGAGCTGGAAAAAGATAAAGTTGCCAGCATGAATCTGACGAAAATTGGTGAGATTTCTACGTCTGACACCACCGCGCCGATGGATGCTCGCAGAGAGCTGTCGAAGAAAGCGGATGAGCTGGGCGGAACGTACTACGTCGTCACCAGTGCAGAAAAACAGACCAAAAACGTACGCGCAACGGCGGACGTCTACAAGTAATACTATAAAGCCGGGCATCGCTGCCCGGCTTTGTTAACGCAGCGTCCACCACTCCCTGAGGCAGGCCTTTCCTTCCGGACAGCTTTTACAACTGCCGGAGAGACAACCGTCCGCTTCTTCCTGAATCCGCACGGCTTTCCCCATGGCTTCCAGTCTTTCCAGCATGGCATCGATCATCGGCTGCGGCGTATGCAGGCTGAGGCTCAGCTGTTTCGCCTCCATTCGCCCTTGCAGTGCCAGCAGGTCACGAACCTGAATCAACGATGCCATGGTTTACTCCTTAGTGACAGTCGCCCGCCGGGCTGCTGCAGCAGGTCGCGGCGGTTTTACGGTTTGCCAGCAGGTCGATGTCGACGCGGCTGCGCGCACGCCGCAGTAAACCGAGCACTATCACGTTAAACAGCACAACCGCGAGAATGCAGACCAGGCTGTAGCGCGGATGCTGGCTGAAATTAACGGTTTGATAAAAGAGCGTCGACAGCGAGTACGCAATGTTTAACCCCCACAGGATGGAGAAGCCCATCCAGCCGCGGCTGGACTCGCGGGCAATCGCCCCCATCACGGAGATGCACGGAATGTAGAGCAGAACAAAGATGAGGTAGCTGTAGGCCGCGGACGCGCTGCCAAATTTCTCGCCCATCACGCCCATGGCACCCGTCGCCATTTCGCCGTCGCCCTTGCTTGCCTCAATGGGGTTCGCCAGCACGCTCAGGCTGAAGGTATCTTTCAGGCTCTGCCAGGTTTCCTCTACGGCACCCAGCAGTTCATGACCGAGATGAAACTCTGCCGGATTAAATTCCTGTTCCTGAATGTTCTCGGCGGTGTAAAGCGTGTTCAGGGTGCCGACAACCACCTCTTTCGCCATCGCGCCGGTGAACAGCCCGACGGTCGCCTGCCAGTTATCCTCATGCACACCAATCGGTTTGAAGACCGGCGTGATGATGCGGCTGACGGAGGCGAGGGCAGAGTCGTTGATGTTATCTGCCGCCTGCCCGCTGAGGGTGAAGCTGTTCAGCGCGCTCAGGAAAATGCTGACGATGACAATCACCTTACCGGCGCGCAGCACAAAGCCCTTCAGGCGCTGCCAGGTCTGGATCGCCAGGCTTTTCAGATGCGGCACGTGATACACCGGCAGCTCCATCACAAACGGCGACGCTTCACCGCGCATAATGGTGTGCTTCAGCATCAGACCGGTGAGGATCGCCATCACGATGCCCAGCACGTACAGCGAAAAGACCGCCAGCGCGCCCTGCTGACCAAAGAAGGCTGCGGCAAAGACCGCAAAGATAGCCAGACGGGCACCGCAGGACATAAACGGCGCCATCATGATGGTCATCAGACGTTCACGCGGCGCATCCAGGGTGCGTGCGCCCATCACCGACGGTACGTTACAGCCGAAGCCGACAATCAGCGGGACGAAGGATTTACCCGGCAGACCCAGCGCCTGCATCAGACGATCCATCACGAACGCGGCGCGCGCCATGTAGCCGGAATCTTCCAGGAACGAGAGGAACAGATACATCATGCCGATCTGCGGCACCAGAGGCAGAACGGTGTTGATACCGCCGCCGATCCCCTGTGCGAGGAAGATGGTTAACCATTCAGGGAAGTGCAGAGTGTAACCCACCCACTGAATTCCGTGGACGAAGACCGCGACGGAACCGGCGTCGAAAATGGGCTGGAGGGCGCCGCCGATGTTAATGGCGAGCAGGAACATCACGTACATCACCAGCAGGAAGATGGGCAAACCGAGGAAGCGGTTAAGCACAACTTTATCCACCGCTGCCGTAAAGCGGCTGGGCTCTGCCGTCAGGGCGTTACTGACAACGTCGCAAATCGAGGCGATGGCCTGGTAACGCGCATCGGCGATGTGCAGCGCTGGGTCGTCCAGCTCGTCGCTAAGACGGGCCACCGTGGCGTCCAGCTTATCGGCCGCATGCCCGGCGTAAGCGCGGCTGTAGATATCCCCTTCCAGCATCTGCAGGCCAAGCCACAGGCGCTGTTTCGCAGGCATGCTTTTGTCCATCTCCTGCGCCAGCACATTGGCTTCGCGCAGGAGAGGCTTCGCGTAATGCACCAGCTCAATGTCATGATTTCCCTGGTGACGGTCAATGGCCAGCTTCAGCGCATCAATACCGCGAGCGCGCGTCGAGACCAGCGGAACGACCGGGCAACCCAGGCGCGCGGAGAGGGCATCGACGTCGATACGAAGCTTTTGTTTCTCCGCAATGTCGAGCATGTTGAGCGCCACGATGCAGGGGATGCCCAGCTCCAGCAGCTGCAGCGTCAGATAAAGGTTACGTTCGAGATTGGAAGCGTCGACCACGTTGATCAGCAGGTCCGCGTCGCCGCCAAGAATATAGTGGCAGGCAATCTGCTCATCGAGCGAGGTTTGCGACGAAATGGTGGTTAAGGAGTAGGTGCCTGGAAGGTCAACCAGCGTCACCTGGTTGTCCGTTGTCGTGAACTGGCCCTCTTTACGCTCAACCGTCACGCCCGCCCAGTTGCCCACGCGCTGGCGGGCTCCGGTTAGCTGGTTAAAAAGCGTCGTCTTGCCGGAATTAGGATTGCCAATTAAGCCAATAGTTAACTTTTTCATTTTTTTAGACTCACTGAAACCGCTGGCTTGTTATCGGGATAAGGCTTCGACTTCTATTAACGCGAGGTCTTTCTTACGCAGCACCAGATTCACGCGGCGGGTTTCGATATGAACCGGATCGCCCAGCGGCGCCACGCGCACGACCTGGAATGACGAGCCGGGCAGCATGCCCAGCGACAGCAGCTTTTGCCGATAGGCTGGGCTAATTTCGCGGGTAAAACCGGTAATCTTCCATGCACTGTCTGGAGTGAATTGCATAACGCCTGATTCCACGAAAGGTTAAATTATCTACTATGGGATGATAATGAGAATAGTTTTTATCAGCAATATTAAAACTGTGACGGAATGTTGTTTACGGTATTAATTTACGGCCTGTTTGACCTGGCTCAATATTTGCTGAATTGCCTGGAAAACAAAAAGGGGAGTATTTGTTAACGGGGTGATAATTCGTGGTTTAAATATGGCTATGCAATCGGTTTCATATATTTCGATATGAATTTATTCCCCCCATCCATGAGGACGAGGGGGAAAGACTGCACCGTGCGATCCCTCTCCCCTTTGGGGAGAGGGTTAGGGTGAGGGGCATTGACAGCCTTAGCGTTTCTTACCCATCGCTGCCGCCAGCGCATCCATCATCGCGCTGTTGCCAGCAGGCTGAGCGTCACGTCCGCGCGGTTTTGCCGCTTTTGCGGCCGGGCGCTGCTGCTCGCGGCCACCGCCATTGCCGCCGCGGCGCGCGCTGGTGTCGCCCGGCTGCTCGTCCAGACGCATGGTCAGCGCGATACGCTTGCGCTGCAGATCGACTTCCAGCACTTTCACCTTCACGATGTCGCCCGCTTTGACCACGGTGTGCGGGTCTTCAACGAACTTGTCGGCAAGGGAAGAGATATGCACCAGACCGTCCTGATGCACGCCGATATCCACAAACGCGCCAAAGTTAGTGACGTTGGTCACCGCGCCTTCCAGCACCATGCCGGGCAGCAGGTCGTTCATGGTTTCCACGCCGTCAGCAAAGGTCGCCGTCTTGAACTCAGGACGCGGATCGCGGCCCGGCTTTTCCAGCTCTTTGATGATGTCGGTGACGGTGGGGACACCAAATTTGTCATCGGTGAAATCAACGGCTTTCAGGTTGCGCAGGGCGCTGCTGTCACCCATAAGATCTTTCAGTGCCTGCTGGGTGGCGGCCAGAATGCGCTCCACAACCGGGTACGCTTCCGGGTGAACGGTGGAGGCATCCAGCGGGTTATCGCCGTGGTTGATGCGCAGGAAGCCCGCACACTGCTCAAAGGCTTTTGGCCCCAGACGGCTCACCTTCAGCAGCTGCTGACGGTTCTGGAACTGGCCGTTCTCATCACGCCAGGCGACGATGTTCTGCGCCATCATGCGGGTTAAGCCCGCCACGCGGGTCAGCAGGCGAACGGAAGCGGTATTCAGGTCAACGCCGACGGCGTTTACGCAGTCTTCCACCACCGCATCCAGCTTGCGCGCCAGCTGAGTCTGGCTCACGTCGTGCTGATACTGGCCCACGCCGATGGATTTCGGGTCGATCTTCACCAGCTCCGCCAGCGGATCCTGCAGGCGGCGTGCGATAGAGACCGCACCGCGCAGGGAAACGTCCAGGTCCGGGAACTCCTGGGCCGCCAGCTCGGACGCAGAATAGACGGATGCTCCCGCTTCGCTGACTATCACTTTCTGTGCCGTCACTTTCGGGAACTGCTTCTGCACGTCGAGGTAGAAACGCTCGGTTTCGCGTGAGGCCGTACCGTTGCCGATGGCAACCAGCTCGACGTTGTATTTTTCGCACAGCGCCGCCACGACGACGGCCGCTTTCGCTGCCTGGCCGGTGTGCGGATAGATGGTATCGGTCGCCACCAGCTTGCCGGTGCCGTCAACGACGGCGACCTTCACGCCGGTACGCAGACCCGGATCGAGACCCATAGTCGCGCGCAGGCCGGCAGGGGCTGCCATCAGCAGGTCGTGCAGGTTACGGGCGAAGACGTTAATCGCTTCATCTTCGGCGCGCTCGCGCACGGTGCCCATCAGCTCGGTTTCGAGGTGCATCAGCACCTTGATGCGCCAGGTCCAGCTCACCACGCCTTTGCGCCAGCTGTCCGCCGGGGCGTTGTTCAGGCGCAGGCCGAGATGGTCGATAATGATCTGCTCGCAGTGGCTCTCTTTCGGCGGCTCGTCAAACTGCGGGTCGGCGTTCAGGGAGAGCTGGAGCACGCCTTCGTTGCGGCCGCGGAACATCGCCAGCGCGCGGTGTGAAGGGGCGGTAGAGATCGGTTCGTGGTGATCGAAGTAGTCGCGGAATTTCGCGCCTTCTTCCTCTTTACCCGCGACGACGGTAGAGACGATGTGGGCATTCTTCCACAGGTAATCACGCACTTTAGCGAGCAGGGCGGCGTCTTCGGCGAAGCGCTCCATCAGAATGTAGCGCGCGCCGTCAAGGGCGGCCTTGGTGTCCGCTACGCCTTTGTCGGCGTCGATGAATTTCGCCGCTTCGGTTTCCGGATCGTGGGACGGCTCGTTCCACAGCAGGTCGGCCAGCGGCTCAAGACCCGCTTCAATCGCAATCTGCCCGCGCGTGCGGCGCTTCGGTTTGTACGGCAGATAGAGATCTTCGAGTTCGGTTTTGCTCAGGGTGCCGTTGATGGCGCTTTCAAGCTCGCTGGTCAGCTTGCCCTGTTCGCCGATAGATTTAAGGATCGCCTGACGACGTTCTTCCAGCTCGCGCAGATAGCCCAGACGGGTCTCCAGGTTACGCAGCTGCGTGTCATCCAGACCGCCGGTGACTTCCTTACGATAGCGTGCAATAAACGGCACGGTGTTCCCTTCATCAAGCAGGCGAACGGCAGCTTCTACCTGTTCGGCTCTGGCCTGAATATCACCCGCAATAATGCGGCAGAGCGAATCATTCATCATGGCTTTATCATCTGTTGAGTCGAAAAATCAGGGGATAGTTATACGGGCTGACACGGCAAAATGCCAGCCGGTGAGGGCGCTCTCGGACTATTTTACGTAGACGATCTCATTGACGTACCAGCTGGCTTCACCGGCTGGGGTCTGAACGACGGCCAGATCGCCCACTTCCTTTTTCAGCAGCGCGCGGGCCATCGGGGAGTCGATAGAGATGTAGTCCTTACGACCAAAAATTTCATCGTAGCCGACAATGCGAAAACGCAGAGTGTCGCCATCGTCGTTTTCAATCTCCACCCACGCGCCGAAGAACACTTTGCCCTCCTGCTGCGGGGAGTAATCGACAATTTTGAGATTCTCGAGACACTTCGTCAGGTAGCGAACCCGGCGGTCAATTTCGCGCAGCCGCTTTTTGTTGTACTGGTAGTCAGCGTTTTCGCTGCGATCGCCCAGGCTTGCCGCCCAGGTCACCTTTTTGGTTACTTCAGGACGCTCTTCGCGCCAGAGGTAATCCATCTCTTTTTTGAGCTTTTCGTACCCTTCGCGGGTGATCAGGGGCGTTTTCATGATAAAGCCTTTGCTGCCTGCCGGTTAACTGTCTTGCGCACAATACGTACCGCACAGTGTAACAGACAGGATTAATAATGATTTATGTGATGAAATGAGCAGATAAGCTGCTGTTAAATATGCTTTGTAACAATTTCGACTAGAATTTATACCAGAATTAACTGGTCGAATACGTGCACTTTTTTAGAATACGCTGTTACAAAGACTATCCGAACCTTTGGGAGTACACACAATGCAAGAGAACTACAAAATTCTGGTCGTGGATGACGACATGCGCCTGCGCGCGCTGCTGGAGCGTTATCTGACCGAGCAGGGCTTCCAGGTTCGTAGCGTCGCGAACGCTGAGCAGATGGACCGTCTGCTGACCCGTGAATCTTTCCACCTGATGGTTCTCGACCTGATGCTGCCTGGCGAAGACGGGCTTTCTATTTGCCGCCGTCTGCGCAGCCAGAGCAACCCGATGCCGATCATCATGGTGACGGCGAAGGGTGAGGAAGTTGACCGTATCGTCGGCCTCGAAATCGGCGCGGATGACTACATTCCAAAACCGTTTAACCCGCGTGAACTGCTGGCGCGTATTCGCGCTGTGCTGCGCCGTCAGGCGAACGAACTGCCTGGTGCACCGTCTCAGGAAGAAGCCGTCATTGCCTTCGGCAAGTTCAAGCTGAACCTCGGCACGCGCGAGATGTTCCGTGAAGACGAGCCAATGCCGCTCACCAGCGGCGAGTTTGCGGTCCTGAAAGCGCTGGTCAGCCACCCGCGTGAACCGCTTTCCCGCGACAAGCTGATGAACCTGGCGCGCGGTCGCGAATACTCCGCAATGGAACGCTCTATTGACGTGCAGATCTCTCGCCTGCGCCGCATGGTGGAAGAAGATCCTGCGCATCCTCGTTATATTCAGACCGTATGGGGTCTGGGCTACGTGTTTGTCCCGGACGGCTCTAAAGCATGAGGCGAATGCGCTTCTCGCCGCGTAGCTCGTTTGCCCGCACCCTGTTACTGATCGTCACCCTGCTGTTCGTCAGCCTGGTGACGACCTATCTGGTGGTGCTGAACTTTGCGATCCTGCCGAGCCTCCAGCAGTTTAATAAGGTCCTGGCCTACGAAGTCCGTATGCTGATGACCGATAAACTACAGCTGGAGGACGGCACGCAGCTTGTTGTTCCCCCGGCGTTTCGTCGTGAAATCTACCGTGAGCTGGGCATTTCGCTCTACTCCAACGAAGCGGCGGAAGACGCTGGCCTGCGCTGGGCGCAGCACTACGAATTCCTCAGCCAGCAGATGGCGCAGCAGCTGGGCGGCCCAACGGAAGTGCGCGTTGAGGTCAACAAAAGCTCGCCCGTCGTCTGGCTGAAAACCTGGCTGTCACCCAATATCTGGGTTCGCGTTCCGCTGACCGAAATCCATCAGGGCGACTTCTCGCCGCTGTTCCGCTACACCCTGGCGATTATGCTGCTGGCGATAGGCGGCGCGTGGCTGTTCATCCGTATACAGAACCGACCGCTGGTCGACCTGGAGCACGCCGCGCTGCAGGTCGGTAAAGGGATTATTCCACCTCCGCTGCGCGAGTATGGCGCCTCGGAAGTCCGTTCGGTGACGCGCGCGTTTAACCATATGGCGGCAGGCGTGAAGCAGCTGGCGGACGATCGTACGCTGCTGATGGCGGGCGTCAGCCATGACCTGCGCACGCCGCTAACGCGTATTCGTCTGGCGACGGAGATGATGGGGGAAGAGGACGGTTATCTCGCCGAGTCCATTAACAAGGACATCGAAGAGTGTAACGCCATCATCGAGCAGTTTATCGACTACCTGCGCACCGGGCAGGAGATGCCGATGGAGATGGCGGATCTGAACGCGGTGCTGGGCGAGGTAGTGGCGGCGGAAAGCGGCTACGAGCGGGAGATTGATACCGACCTGCAGGCGGGTGAAATTCAGGTACGCATGCACCCGCTCTCCATTAAGCGCGCGGTGGCGAACATGGTGGTCAACGCGGCGCGCTACGGCAATGGCTGGATCAAAGTCAGCAGCGGGTCTGAACTCAACCGCGCCTGGTTCCAGGTGGAAGACGACGGTCCTGGCATCAAGCCCGAGCAGCGTAAGCATCTGTTCCAGCCGTTTGTGCGCGGCGACAGCGCGCGCAGCACCAGCGGCACGGGCTTAGGCCTGGCGATTGTTCAGCGTATTATCGATAACCACAACGGACTGCTGGAGATTGGCACCAGCGAGCGGGGTGGGCTGAGCATTCGCGCCTGGCTGCCGGTACCGGTGACGCGGGGGCAGGTGAAAGAGGGTTAAAAAAAGGTGCGGCCTGATGCCCTCACCCCGGCCCTCTCCCACGGGAGAGGGAGAAAACATTAAAAAAGGCAACTTTCGTTGCCTTTTTGCTTTGACCTACAGCTTCGGTCCCGCGCTCACCAGCGCAGCACCCGCCGGGGTATCGGTATACTTCTCGAAGTTCTCGATAAACAGCTTCGCCAGAGATTCCGCCTTCTCGCGCCACTGCTCTGGAGAACCGTACGTGTTGCGCGGGTCGAGGATATGCGTATCCACACCCGGCAGCGACGTAGGGATCGCCAGGTCAAACATCGGCAGCGTGAAGGTTTCGGCGTCGTCCAGAGAACCATCCAGAATGGCGTCGATAATCGCGCGGGTATCTTTGATGGAGATACGTTTGCCGGTACCGTTCCAGCCGGTGTTCACCAGGTATGCCTGCGCGCCGGATGCCTGCATGCGTTTCACCAGGACTTCAGCGTACTGCGTCGGGTGCAGCGACAGGAAGGCCGCGCCGAAGCAGGCGGAGAAGGTTGGGGTTGGCTCCGTCACGCCGCGCTCGGTACCCGCCAGCTTGGCGGTAAAACCGGAGAGGAAGTGATACTGCGTCTGGCTGGCCGTCAGGCGAGACACCGGAGGCAGCACGCCGAACGCATCCGCGGTCAGGAAAATGACCTTCGTGGCATGACCCGCTTTTGACACCGGCTTCACGATATTGTCGATGTGGTAGATCGGGTAAGAGACGCGGGTGTTTTCCGTTTTCGACGCATCGTCGAAGTCGATGGAGCCGTCGGCACGCACGGTGACGTTTTCCAGCAGCGCATCGCGACGGATCGCGTGGAAGATATCAGGCTCGGCCTCTTCAGACAGGCGAATGGTCTTCGCGTAGCAGCCGCCTTCAAAGTTGAATACGCCGTCGTCATCCCAGCCGTGTTCGTCATCGCCAATCAGGCGACGTTTTGGATCGGTGGACAGGGTGGTTTTCCCGGTGCCGGACAGGCCGAAGAATACCGCCACGTCGCCTTTTTCACCGACGTTAGCCGAGCAGTGCATGGAGGCGATGCCCCGCAGCGGCAGCAGGTAGTTCATGACCGAGAACATCCCTTTCTTCATTTCGCCGCCGTACCAGGTACCGCCTATCAGCTGGATACGCTCGGTCAGGTTGAAGGCCACAAAGTTTTCGGAGTTCAGACCCTGCTCTTTCCACTGTGGGTTAGTGCATTTCGCACCGTTCATCACGATGAAATCCGGGGTGAAATCCTGCAGCTCTTCGTCGGTTGGACGAATAAACATGTTTTTCACGAAATGCGCCTGCCAGGCCACTTCAGTGATAAAACGCACGGAGAGACGGGTGTCGGCGTTTGCGCCGCAGAAAGCGTCGACAATGAACAGACGCTTGCCGGAAAGTTGATGAGTGACGAGCCCTTTCAGGTGCTGCCAGGTTTCCGGGGAGAGCGGTTTATTGTCGTTCTTCCCTTTGCCCTTGTCAGCCCACCACAGCGTATCGCGGGTGGTTTCGTCTCGGACGATATACTTATCTTTCGGCGAACGACCGGTAAAAATACCGGTATCGACGGCGATAGCACCAAGATTCGTCAACACACCACGCTCGTATCCTTCCAGTGCTGGATTGAGCTCTTCCTGATACAGCGTATCGTAGTCGGGGTTGTAGACGATTTCCTGGACGTCGTGAATACCATAAGCCTTGAGATCTTGCGGGGTTAAACCAGTAACACGCATATCACTGCTCCTTAGCCAATATGTACTGCCTGAAATTGTAGGGTTTTTCTGAGGTTGTTAACCGCGACGGGGCTCATAGATTTACGCATCTGGACAAAACCCTTACTAACGGAAAACGCTGCGACTCCAGTCACAGCGCAGGCGGATTATCGCAGGAATCGCTTTTTGGTTGGGGAAAATGTTCCGAAAAGGTTAAAGAGTGGTGATTTTATCGGAAGGAATGTGAATGTAATCGCATACACGTAAGAAAATTACGTAAGAGTTACATAAGGAAAACGATTCAGCTTGGGGGGAGTTTTTTACCCCTCACCCCAGCCCTCTCCCCAAAGGGGAGAGGGGGTTCAAGTTCCCTCTCCCCTTTGGGGAGAGGGCTGGGTGAGGGGAAAGAGGTTTAGTGAACCTGCGGATCCGCTGGGGAGGCGTTATTGCGGATCTCAGCGATATCCATCGAATTGAACACGTAGTGCGTACCGCAGTAGTCACAGTGCATATCAATTTCGCCGTCTTCCGCCATGATGCTGTCGATCTCTTCATCCGGCAGGGTTTTCAGCGCGCCAGCACAGCGCTCGCGTGAGCAGGTGCACTTAAATTCCACGGACTGCGGGTCGTAAACCGTTACTTCTTCTTCGTGGTACAGACGCCACAGCACGTCGGTCGCCGACAGGTTGAACAGCTCTTCCGCTTTGATGGTTTCGGTCAGCGTCGCCAGGTGCTCAAAGTCATTGGTTTGTGCGTCCTGCGCAGGCAGAACCTGCAGCAGCATACCGCCCGCAGCAGGCTGACCGTCCACTTCACCGGTGCGGATGAAGAGACGCGTCGGCAGCTGTTCAGAACGCATGAAGTAATCTTCCAGGCAGGCTGCCAGGGTATCGCCTTCCAGACCCACCACGCCCTGATAGCGCTCGCCTTCCTCTGGGGAGATGGTGATCACCAGGTAGCCATTACCCACCAGCGTTTTGAGGTCTGCATTTTCAGGCACGTCGCCCTGAACGCGCGCCACGCCGCGCATCTGCTGCTGGTTATTGCCGTTGATCACCGCCAGCGTCATCGGGCCGTCACCCTGCAGCTGCACGGTGATATCACCGGCAAACTTCAGCGTCGCCGTCAGCAGGCTGGTGGCAACCAGCAGTTCGCCCAACAGGGTCTTCACCGGCAGCGGGTAGTTGTGGTTTTCCAGAATCTGTTTCCAGGTTTCGGATACGGTGACCAGCTCGCCGCGCACGGCGAATTGTTCAAACAGATAGCGGTGTAATTGGTCGTGTTGGGCCATTTTCATCTCTCGTGCGGGTGAGGTTAATCAGTCTCACCGTGTTTAAATTTCATTAGATCGCGGCGCTCTTTTTTATCCGGTCGCCGGTCCGGGTGGGGCATCGTCAGCGCGTTCATTTTGCGCGCCAGCGCGGTCTTCTCGCGCTTTTCAATGCTCTCCGCCGTCTCTTCATAAAGCAGTACGGCTTCCGCTGCAGGTCGACGCTGTTCGGTAATGGCTTTAATCACCACCGTACGTTCATCGTTGCCCTGACGCAGCGTTAAGGTGGCATTCAGCTCAACCAGCTTGCTCGGTTTGCTGCGCTGGCCGTTGTAATGCACTTTTCCGCCGTCAACCATCTCGCGGGCAAGGGCGCGTGTTTTATAAAAACGCGCCGCCCACAGCCATTTATCCAGTCTTACCCCGTCGGAGGGTTTTTCTTTCATGGCGTCTCCTTCACGGTCAGTGAGGGGATCATCTGGCGATAGTCGTTCAGCCCAGAGTGGCGCAGATAGCTTTTTTCAGCCAGGCCAGAGTCAGGATTGGTCACGCCCAGACAGTAGCGAATGCCAAACCTTGCCGCGGAATCCAGAATGGGCTCGCTGTCATCAATGAACAACGTACGTTCTGGCTGCAAACCCGTCTCTTCCCTCACCGCATGCCACAACCGCTGATCCTCTTTCGGATAACCATATGTGTGGGTGGAAAGTAATAAATCAAGGTGCGACGCCAGACCCGTATGCTCCAGCTTCACCGCCAGATTATGTGGATGCGCGTTGGTCAACAAAATACGGCGCTTGCCGCTCGCTTTCAGCGCATCCAGAAAGGGCACGGTATCCTCGCGCAGAACGGCGCGCGGGCCCTGGGCGGTGGTCATGGCACAAATATCCAAACCGAGGCGCTCGCTCCAGTAGTCAAGACAGTACCAGTTTAGCGTATGTTGCACCGCGCTATATTGCGAACGAATGAATGCCTGCGCTTCTGCCGGGGAGATCCCCTGCTGCTCGCCATAAGTTTCAGGAACCAGCGTTTGCCAGAAATAGTTATCAAAGGCGAGATCGAGCAGCGTGCCGTCCATATCCAGCAGAACGGTATCGACCTCCTGCCAGGCGATATCAAGATGCATAAGGGGGAACTCCAGCCAGAAGAAACGTGCGCGACAGGGTAGCACATCTTGCCGCGCAACGACGTTATCAGATCAGGCTCTCAGACGAGGGGATCAGCTTTGGATTGAGGCAGTTTTCATAATACTGCTGAATGTCGGCAAGCCGGGTGCGCGAGCGCTGGTAGCGGCGCAGGGCCATAAAGCCGTTCCAGAAAATGGCGATCAGCATCGCGATCATCAGCAGAGAGGTGCCGATGTAACGCCACAAGCCTGCGCTATCCGGCATCCGGTGCAGGCCGATATGGCGAGTGCCGTTGGCGTCGGTATAAATACTCGTAACAATTCCTTCGGCGCTGAACGGCGTTTGCATCAGCATCTGCGCCAGGCGCTGGAACTGGCTCCACTGCTCCTGTGCCGGGTAGTCATAAAGCGCAACCTGCGGGTAGGGCTGATCGACAAGGTCGCTGCCTTCATCGCTTGCTATCACAAAGCCGCCCGGCGCCGGGCTGTTCAGCGCCTGAGCCGCACGGGTGGTCTCGCGCATCATGAACGGCGACGTCGAGGTGGCGACCAGGTTATCCAGCGATTCCGCGCTCACCGGACGCAGCAACACGTTAACGCCATCCAGTCGTCCCGCTTCGGCGCGTTTTACCAGCGAGTCCCAGTCTTTGCTGTTCCCCAGGTTTACCAGGGCGTTTTTAAGGCGTATGCACTCATCCTGAGAGGAGCATAAATCCTGCGTTTTCAGGACGATGTCACCAAAATCATCCAGCAGAACCATGCCTGATTTCTGAATGGCCGAGCGCAGCGCGGGGCTGACGCGCGAATCATCGTCCGGTTTCGGGTGCAGCTGGCGGTTAACCGTCTGGGTAAGAGCCGTGGCCTTGTTCACCACTTCGGATTCCGGCAGCGGCAGCGGCGGCGCGTCGTTCCAGATAATTTGCGAACAGTCGAACGGCATGAACGGCGAGCTCTGACGCGTGTTCCACGCCCCCGGGGTGTGAATATTACACATCCCGGTTCCCTTCAGGCGCAGCGTGTCCCCCACGCGTACACCGGCTTCATCCAGTTTGTTGACGCTTGTCGCTTCAATGGTTTGCGCCCCTTTGATCCACGACAGGGTGAATTTAATGGGCATATCCAGCGGCACGAAAAGCAGCAGCATGGCTAAGACCAGCGCGGCGCCGCCGGCAATGACCGTACTGCGTAGCCAGTGCTGAAGCGGGAAATTTTTCACTTCATCATGCAGGGATAAGAAGCGCCCCTGGCGCACAACGTGGCGGTCAAGGTAGATATCAATATCGGTTTTCTGCCCTAAATCCTGTGCGATCCACGGCTGCCAGTGGCGCGGGTAGATCAGGTCGATAATACCGAGCGAGATATTGTTGAGATGCTCCTGATCGTTTTCACCGAACAGGCCCCAGCGCTTTGGCGTCCCGCGCAGGCAGTGGATCTCGCGCAACGAGGTTTTAGCCGGTGGAGCAAAGAGACCCCAAAGCCCGCCGGCCAGCAGCAGCACCGCGCCGCCAGCCAGCCAGGGGACAAACACATCCGGCGTGAGCAGGCAGATAAAAAAGAGCAGGAAGGCAGCAACGATCAGAATGGCTTCACGGATGCCGTCCGGGCGGCTCAGGGCGTACTCTTCATGCGTTTCCTGGCGAATGTTCAGCAGTTCGATCTGCTCTGTCTCTTCGCCACGAATGGACGCCTGCGTTGAACTCGCGCGCTCCAGCGCAAAACGCGGGGCTTCCTGAAGGTATTCATTCAGCGTATGGCCGTTAAGCGTGATAACCAGAGGCAACGAATCGGTGTGAATCAGCTCAACGCTGTTTTCGTCATTAATGTATTGCTCCCAGGACGGGGGCAGATGCACTTCGACGGAATCAAGGTAATAGCGCCATTTGTTTGGGTCATCAGTGGTGATGCCATAGCGCGTGATGGAGCGCGTCACGCAGAGCACGGTATCACTTTGCGCATTCAGCTTTAGCGCGACGGGCGCAGCGGTGGCTCCCGTTGGCCCAGGCGTTAACTGAGTACGGTTCAGGATTTCGAGATAGTTTTCAACCGCATCGCGCTCGTCCTGCGTGAGTTTACGCGTGCTTGCACCCGCAAATGCGTTTAAAAAAGGCAGACGATAACGGCGCTGTACGCGGCGCCTGTACAACCACCCTGCAACCAACGCGCCGGCCAGCATAGCAGCGAGAACAATCAAAATGGTGCTCATGCTTTCCCCATCTTACTTATCTTCTTACAGGTGTAGTCAGTAGCACCTTTACATTGAATGAGAGTCTGTGGCTGGCTATCGGCAAGTATGGAGTCGAACTTGAGCATTCTGAAGCGCATCCCAGTGACCGGTGATGATAGCAAAGCCTGTTATGGCGCGATATCAGCAAATTCCTGGAAACATTTCAACCTCTTGACATTTGTTTTGAATTGAGGATTGATCCCTGATACGTTGCACAAATGTAAATAAAGAACGATTGACATTGCCGAAACCGTGCGGCATATCGCACAATAACGCCAGTTCTCACTGCTAAGACCCATCAAGATGAGCAAACCATTACAAAAACCCACCATTCTGAATGTTGAAACTGTCGCCAAATCGCGCCTGTTTAATGTCGAAAGTGTGGACCTGGAGTTTAGCAACGGTGTGCGTCGCGTTTATGAACGTATGCGCCCCTCTTCGCGCGAAGCGGTGATGATTGTTCCCATTGTCGACGATCATCTGATTTTGATCCGCGAATACGCTGTGGGAACGGAATCTTACGAGCTTGGGTTCTCGAAAGGGCTTATCGACCCGGGTGAAACCGTCTTTGAAGCGGCAAACCGCGAGCTAAAAGAAGAGGTCGGCTTCGGTGCGAATGAGCTTTCATTCCTGAAAAAGCTGAGCATGGCACCGTCCTATTTTTCCAGCAAAATGAATATCGTGGTGGCTGAAGATCTCTATCCTGAATCGCTGGAAGGGGATGAGCCGGAGCCGCTGCCGCAGGTTCGCTGGCCGTTAGCGCACCTGATGGATCTGCTTGAAGACCCTGACTTTAATGAGGCTCGCAACGTGAGCGCGCTGTTCCTGGTACGGGAGTGGTTGAAGGGGCAGGGGCGACTGTAGTGGCCTGATGCCCTCACCCCAACCCTCTCCCACGGGAGAGAGAGCAAACACAAAAACGGCAACCAGAGGTTGCCGTTTTGCTTTGTTGTCAGAACAGCTCGTGCGTCTCGCCGTTATCAATAATCTCTGTCCCCACCTCGTGCACCGCCTGGGTGGTTGGCTGCGTGCCCTCGATGAAATACTCTTCGCGACTATTACCGCCGTTGGCGAGCTGACCCGTGCTGCGGTCGATATTAACCGTCACCACGCCTGGCGGTGGCGTTAACGGCTGCTCCGGCACGCCTTCAAGAACAGACTTCATGTAGGCGTCCCAGGCCGGCTGCGCGCTCTTCGCACCGCCTTCGTAGCCGGAAATCTGATCCTTAATCGCGCCGGAGGCCGTTGTACGACCTAAGTCACGGCGGTGATCGTCGAAACCGATCCAGACCGACGTCACCACGCCCGGGCCGTAGCCGGAGAACCACGCGTCTTTCGAGCTGTTGGTTGTCCCCGTTTTACCGCCGATGTCATGGCGCTGCAAATCGCGCCCTGCGCGCCAGCCTGTGCCCTGCCAGCCCGGTTCACCGAAGATGTTGGTGTTCAGCGCGCTTTTGATCAGGAACGACAGCGGCGTGTTGATCACGTGCGGGGCATACTCCGGCGCGCCGGTCTGTGCCACCAGCGACTGGTTAGCCTGCTCGAGCTGCGGCTGCGGCACGACGCCGTTCTGCTGCTCCTGAGACACGGCAGGGTCTTCCATGTCCTTATTCTCAAGCACCTCGGATTTCGGCGTATTGCCATAAATCACCGGAATATCGCAGTCAGGGCAGGCAATTTTCGGCTTCGCTTCGAACAGCACGCCGCCCTGGTCGTTCTCGATCTTGCTGATGAAGTACGGGTCAATCAGGAAGCCGCCGTTGGCCATCACCGAGTACCCGCGTGCGACCTGAAGCGGCGTAAACGAGGCGGAGCCTAACGCCAGCGACTCGGTGCGAACGATGTTCTGCGCCGGGAAACCGAAGCGCTGCAGATACTCTGCGGCATAGTCGACGCCCATTGCGCGCATGGCGCGCACCATCACCACGTTTTTCGACTGTCCCAGGCCCTGACGGAGACGAATTGGGCCGGCATACTCCGCAGGAGAGTTCTTCGGCTGCCAGTCGGAACCGGCACCGGCATCCCAGCGGGAGATTGGCACGTCGTTAAGGATGCTGGCGAGGGTCAAGCCCTTATCCATCGCTGCCGTGTAGAGGAACGGTTTGATATTGGAACCGACCTGACGCAGCGCCTGAGTGGCGCGGTTAAATTTGCTCTGGTTGAAATCAAACCCGCCGACCAGGGCCAGGATGGCACCGTTCTGTGGATTGATAGAGACCAGGGCCGAGTTTACGTCCGGCACCTGCGCCAGCCACCAGGATTCGCCTACCTTGCGCACCCAGATTTGCTGCCCGGTCTGGACTGCATCGGTCACTTTACGCGGCGTTGCGCCCTGCAGGGTATCCGAGCGGTAAGGACGCGCCCAGCGGATACCGTCCATACGCAGGGAGACGGACGTACCGTCCGCGAGCGTCGCAACGGCTTCCTGAGGATCGGCCTGCGTTACCACGGCAGGAAGGAGCGGACCATAGGTTGGCAGCGCCTTCAGCGTACTGGTGATTTTTTTGCTGTCCCACGCGCTTTCGCCCACTTTCCAGAGCACGTTTGACGGGCCGCGATAGCCGTGACGCATATCGTAGTCCATCACGTTGTTCCGCACCGCTTCCTGAGCCGCCTGCTGGACCTTACGGGTGACGGTGGTGTACACGCGATAGCCATCTTCGTAGGCCTTGTCACCATAGCGATTCACCATCTCCTGGCGAACCATTTCGGTCAGGTAAGGGGACGCGAAGGCGATCTCAGGGGCGTGGTAGTTAGCGTCAATGACATCGTTACGCGCCTGGTCGTACTCGCTCTGGCTGATGTAGCCTTCGCTCAGCATACGTGACAAAACGACGTTACGGCGCGCGGTGGCGCGATCGAGCGAGTAGAGCGGGTTAAACGTGGACGGCGCTTTCGGCAGACCGGCGATGGTTGCCATTTCGCTTAAGGTGAGCTGCTCAACGGGCTTACCGAAGTACACCTGTGCGGCAGCCCCCACGCCATAGGCGCGGTAACCCAGGTAGATTTTGTTGAGGTACAGCTCAAGGATTTCGTCTTTGCTCAGCAGCTGCTCAATACGGATCGCGAGGAACACCTCTTTGATCTTGCGTATCAGCGTCTTTTCAGGGCTGAGGAAGAAGTTACGCGCCAGCTGCTGCGTAATGGTACTCGCCCCCTGAGAGGCGTGACCAGAGAACAACGCAATGCTCGCGGCACGGAAAATCCCCACCGGATCGACACCGTGGTGCTCGTAAAAACGGCTGTCCTCCGTGGCGATAAAGGCTTTCACCATCACGGGTGGAATTTGGTTTAAGGTCAGCGGAATACGACGCTTCTCGCCATACTGCGCCATCAGCTCGCCATCGGCGCTATAGACTTGCATCGGGATCTGGAGGCGCACATCGCGAAGCGTGGCGACATCAGGTAGCTGTGGCTCAATATATTTGTATAAACCGTAAATCGAGCCTGCTCCCAGCAGAATGCAAAAGACTGCAAGGATGAATAAATACTTTACGAACTTCACCGGAGATTTCCCATTTGGTTTCACTTGGGCAGTTTCTAAACAATCGCGCGGTAGTATAAAGGCAAGCCTGATTCATTGATATAGCCGTCAACCCGACGGGCGATAAGGAGATCGTGAAGCATGGCTTTCAAAACATGGCAAACGGGCGTTCATATTCAACAGGATAGGGTGCAGATCGTCGCCCTGGCCCGGGAGAAGTCGGGCTGGTGCTTGCGCCGCTGGTGGGCGATTCCTCTGGACGAGGGCATCATTCGTGACGGCAAAATTTGTCAGCCAGAACAGCTGGTTGATGCGTTACGCGACTGGCGGAAAACGCTGCCGCACTACCATCGGGTGTTCCTCTCTTTCCCGGCAGCACGCACCCTGCAACGGTCGCTCCCCCGTCCGACCGTTGCGCTGCGCGACAGCGAGCAGCTCTCATGGCTTGGCGCGGCGCTCGCGCGCGAACTGGAGATGTCTGCCGATACGCTCTGTTTCGATTACGCGCAGGATACCTTCAGCAATACCTTTCACGTGACCGCCGCGCAAAACAACGAGGTTGATACCCTACTGGCGCTGGCGAAAACGCTGCGTTTGCGGCTGGTGGCCATTACGCCGGATGCCAGCGCGCTGGCGAATCTTCTTCCTGCGGTGGCGCCAGCGACGTGCGTCGCCTGGCGCGACGACCGGCAGTGGCTGTGGGCGATGCGCCACCAGTGGGGACGCCGCTTTACGACAGAAGCCGAAAGCGTGGCCGAGCTGGCGGCGCTGCTGGCGCTTGGTCCGGATGACATCGCGCTGTTTGATAGCCGACGTGACCCGTGGGAAATCCTGGAGCGCTGCCATGCCCCGCTACCGGACTGCGGCGCTGATTATACCGTTGCGCTGGCGCTGGCCATGAGCGAGGTGCCCGGATGAGCCTCATGAACTTTCTGCCCTGGCGACAGCAGCGGCGCGCACGATGCCTGCGTTTCTGGGGGGCAATGTGTGTCGGCACCGTGCTGTTGATGTTCGCGATCATTTTCTGCCTGCGGATAAACCCTGTTATGAGGCTGCACGCGCTGCAAACGGAGCTGACGGGAATGCAGACCGTGCAGCATGCGCTTGCCTCCCGGCAGAAACTCGCCTCACAGGCGCAGAAGCCAGCGCAGACACGTCAACAACGCGCATGGCAACCGGTGCTGGAATCCCTTTCCCGCGCCACTCCTTCACAGGTCTGGCTGACAGAGCTTCGCTATCAGCCTCCTGCTCTGATGTTGAGCGGGTATGCCATAACTCTGCCAGCCCTGTCTGCTTTGCGCGATGCGCTGGGCCAAATAGCGGGTTTTACGCCCGGAACGGCGGGTGAGCTTCGGCAGGACAGCCAGGGGCGCTGGATGTTCACCCTCCATCTTAAAAGCGAGGGGTAACGCATGGATACCTTGTTAGAACGCTGGTGCGAAAGCCGTCCCTGGTATCGGGTGCTTTTCTGGTGTCTGGGGAGCCTCCTGGCAGGACTGGCCGCGTGGGGCACCTTGCTCAGACCGCTAGACAGGCAGTGTGCTGAACGACAGCGACAGCTGATTCAGGACGCGAGGACGAACGCGGCGTTATGGCCTGCCGTCAGAAAGGTGCCGTTTCGTACGGAAACAACGGAAGTACGCGAGCTGACGCCGTTTTCCCCGCTCGATTTTCAGGGGGATAACGCAACGCTGGTTCACTGGAAGCCGCTGCAGAACGGAGGGGAACTGATGCTGGAGGTGGAGTGGCAGGCTCTCCCGGCGCTTTTTTCCCGGCTGGCGCAGCGGGATGTGCAGATCGCCGCTTTCGCGATTGCACCACAAGGTACAGCGTTGCGCCTGCGGCTGGAGCTGGAACATGCGAAATAGCGCGCGATATTTGCTGGTTTGCTCAGCGCTGCTATTGACCGGCATGCGCGATCCGTTTCGCCCGCCGGACGATCCCTGTGCCATTGGCGAGCTGGCGCAGTGGCGCTATCGCGGCATGGTGGTAGGACAGCAGGCTATCGGCATTTTACAGGATGGGCAAAAGCGCTGGTACCGGCTGAAAACGCATGAACGCTTCCCGGCGGGCTGGACGATAACAGCCATAAATGAAACGGAGCTGGTTGTTAATGTGGGTGACACATGTGAACCAGGAACATGGACGTGGCAACGAGAAGGAACGAATAAGAATGAATTTATGGATAATGCTGTGGCTGCTGGCGTTCAGCCATCCGCTGTGGGCCGCCGCGCCAAAACCGGTCACGCTGGTGGTGGATGACGTGCCTGTAGTCCAGGTGCTGCAGAGCCTGGTCGCACAGGAGAACCGAAATCTGGTGATATCACCTGACGTCGGCGGCACGCTGTCGCTCAACCTGACGCGCGTCCCCTGGCGGCAAGCGTTACAGACGGTTGTCACCAGCGCTGGCCTCGTTTTGAGAGAGGAGGGCGGCATTTTTTATGTGCATACCGCGGCCTGGCAGCGTGAACAGCAGGAGCGCTCAGAACAGGAGCGAACGCGTCGACAGCTTGATGCGCCGCTGGTGTCTCACAGCATCGCTTTTTCCTATGCCGATGCCGGCGAGCTGCAAAAAGACGCGGAAAAGCTCCTGAGCCCCAAGGGAAGTTTGTCTCTCGACAAACGCACCAACCGGCTGCTGATTCGCGATAACCAGACGGTGGTGGAGACGCTGCAGCGCTGGGCCGCTCAGATGGATATTCCCGTCGAGCAGGTCGAGCTGGCGGCGCATATTGTGACCATTAATGAAAAAAGCCTGCGTGAGCTGGGGGTGAAATGGAATCTCGCCGACGCCGCCGACGCGGGCAAGGTTGGCCAGCTCACCACGCTTGGCAGCGATCTTTCCGTCGCCAGCGCCACCAGCCACGTGGGTTTTAACATCGGACGGATCAATGGTCGGCTGCTGGATCTGGAACTTTCTGCGCTGGAGCAAAAACAGCAGGTCGATATCATCGCCAGCCCGCGGCTGCTGGCCTCGCATATGCAACCGGCCAGCATCAAGCAGGGGAGTGAAATCCCGTATCAGGTCTCAAGCGGTGAAAGCGGCGCAACCTCCGTTGAGTTTAAGGAGGCGGTATTAGGGATGGAGGTCACGCCGGTGGTCTTACCGGGAGGGCGCGTGCGCCTGAAATTGCACATCAGTGAAAATATGCCGGGACAGGTTCTGCAGCAGGCGGACGGCGAAACGCTGGCGATCGACAAACAGGAGATAGAAACCCAGGTGGAGGTAAAAAGTGGAGAAACGCTGGCGTTGGGCGGAATTTTTTCGCAGAAGAACAAAACCGGCAGCGACAGCGTGCCGGGGCTGGGGAAAATCCCCTGGCTTGGGCAGCTTTTTCGCCACGATGGGAAGGATAATGAACGGCGCGAGCTAGTGGTGTTTATTACACCACGTCTGGTCGGTATTCGCTGACGGGTAACGATCCCCGCAATGATTTTGCATTCAGTTTGTTGCAGATGTTTGACGTGGGGCATGAATTAGCATACAAGGAGTACCGATTTGAGTTGGACTTACGTCTTATTACCTTATGCGCCCGGCGCGGTGATTTAATCAGTTGCCAAACAAGCCGGAGTATTGAGATAATTTTTAGTCTGACTCTCGCTCTATTGCATATGAGGTTTCAGTTCATGTCCTGCTACGCTGGGTGTCTGCGAAGCGGGAATTACCATTAACGAATAGTCTTAGTAGTACCGATAAAATGGCAGAGAAACGCAATATCTTTCTGGTTGGGCCTATGGGTGCCGGCAAAAGCACTATTGGGCGTCAGTTAGCTCAACAACTCAATATGGAATTTTACGATTCTGATCAAGAGATTGAGAAACGAACCGGAGCTGATGTGGGCTGGGTTTTCGATGTAGAAGGCGAAGAAGGTTTCCGTGACCGAGAAGAAAAAGTGATCAACGAACTCACGGAAAAACAGGGCATCGTTCTGGCAACAGGCGGCGGTTCTGTGAAATCTCGCGAAACCCGTAACCGTCTCTCCGCCCGTGGCGTAGTGGTCTATCTTGAGACGACCATCGAGAAACAGCTGGCACGTACGCAGCGCGATAAAAAGCGCCCGCTGCTGCAGGTTGAAACGCCACCACGCGAAGTTCTGGAAGCGTTGGCCGATGAACGCAATCCGCTGTATGAAGAGATTGCCGACGTGACCATTCGTACTGACGACCAGAGCGCTAAAGTGGTTGCAAACCAGATTATTCATATGCTGGAAAGCAACTGATTCTGGCTTTATATACACTCGCCTGCGGGTAAAAGCATTAAAGGTGGATGTCGCGTCATGGAGAGGATTACAGTTACTCTCGGGGAACGTAGTTACCCTATCACCATCGCGGCTGGTTTGTTTAACGACCCAGCTTCCTTTTTACCACTGAAAGCGGGTGATCAGGCGATGCTGGTCACCAATGAGACGCTGGCTCCGCTTTATCTCGACCGCGTGCACCACCTGCTTGAGCAGGCGGGCGTAAAAGTCGACAGTGTGATTCTCCCCGATGGCGAGCAGTATAAAAGCCTGACGGTACTGGATACCGTCTTTACCGCATTGCTGCAAAAACCGCACGGTCGCGATACAACACTGCTTGCCCTGGGCGGCGGTGTTGTGGGCGATCTGACCGGCTTTGCGGCCGCAAGCTATCAACGTGGCGTCCGTTTTATTCAAATCCCGACCACGTTGCTGTCCCAGGTCGACTCCTCTGTGGGTGGCAAAACGGCAGTCAACCATCCGCTCGGCAAAAACATGATTGGCGCGTTCTACCAGCCCGCATCGGTGGTGGTGGATCTCGACTGTCTGAAAACCCTGCCGAAGCGCGAACTGGCTTCGGGTCTGGCAGAAGTGATCAAATACGGCATTATTCTCGATGGCGAGTTCTTTAGCTGGCTTGAAGAGAATATGGATGCGCTGCTGTGCCTGGATGAGGCTACACTGGCATACTGCATTCGTCGTTGTTGTGAACTGAAAGCAGAAGTTGTCGCTGCTGACGAGCGTGAAACGGGCTTACGTGCTTTACTGAATCTTGGGCATACGTTTGGCCACGCCATTGAAGCCGAGATGGGTTACGGCAACTGGCTGCACGGTGAAGCCGTCGCGGCCGGTATGGTCATGGCAGCGCGCACCTCTGAACGTCTGGGGCAGTTTAAACCTGAAGAGACGGCACGCATCATTGCGCTGCTTGAGCGTGCAGGTTTGCCGGTAACCGGGCCGCAGGAGATGTCGGCGCAAGCGTATTTACCCCACATGATGCGCGATAAAAAAGTATTGGCAGGTGAGATGCGTCTTGTACTCCCGCTTGCAATAGGGAAGAGTGAAGTGCGCGGCGGAGTGCCGCACGATGTCGTTCTTGGCGCTATCGCTGATTGTCAGCAGGCGTAACAACTAGAAAGGTCAGGCCACTGTCGCAGGTGGTCGTTTAGCTTCAGGTGAAATGCAAAGTCGTTAGCATAAGCCTTTGAGTGGGGTGTTAAATGGATGAATTCAAACCAGAAGACGAGCTGAAACCCGATCCCAGCGATCGTCGTACTGGTCGTTCTCGTCAATCTTCAGAACGTGATAACGAGCCGCAGATCAACTTTGACGATGTTGATCTGGATGCAGACGATCGTCGCCCTTCGCGCAGCCGCAACGCGCACGAAGAGCGAGCAGAAGAGGATTATGAGTCCGAAGAAGATTCAATGGACGAACAGCCTGTAGAGCGTCGCCCACGTAAACGTAAAAAAGCCGCTGCGCCGAAACCGGCTTCCCGCCAGTACATCATGATGGGCCTGGGCGTTCTGGTGCTTGTGCTGCTGATTGTCGGCATTGGCTCCGCGCTTAAAGCACCGTCAACGAACTCAACCGAGCAAACTGCTTCCGCTGAGAAGAGCATCAACCTGTCCGGTAACGATGCGACCAATCAGGCGAATGGCGCACAGCCTGCACCGGGTGCGACTTCCGCAGAGCAGACCGCAGGTAACACTACAGCGCCGCAGGATGTTTCTCTGCCGCCCGTTTCTTCAACCCCTGCTCAGGGGCAGGCACCTGCCACGCCTGAAGGCCAGCAGCGCGTAGAAGTTCAGGGTGATCTGAACAATGCGCTGACGCAGCCGCAGAACCAGCAGCAGGTTGATAACGTCGTGGTTAACTCTACGCTGCCAACTGAGCCGGCAACCGTTGCCCCGATTCGCGGTGGTAACGCTCAGCCACAAACGGCTGCGACGGAAACCAAACCGCGCCAGACGCAAACTGCGACGCGTCCTGAACGTAAGCAGGCGGTGATTGAGCCTAAGCGTGAAACCAAACCTCAGGCAGTCGTAAAAGCGCCTGAAGTGAAAGCCGTACCGGCACAGCCGAAACGCACCGAAACGGCTGCGGTGAGCGAGCCTGCTAAAGCGCCAGTCACGCAGACTGCGCCGAAAGCAACGGCAACCACAGCGGCACCTGCAGCAACGGCTCCAGCAGCCACGGCAACAGCCTCCAGCAGCGCCGCAGGCAAAACTGCAGGTAACGTTGGCTCGATGAAGTCTGCGCCATCCAGCAACTACACGCTGCAGCTGAGCAGTTCGTCTAACTATGATAACCTCAACAGCTGGGCGAAGAAATCAAATCTGAAAGACTATGTTGTTTATCAGACGACCCGTAACGGTCAACCGTGGTATGTGCTGGTCAGCGGCGTTTATTCGTCCAAAGATGAAGCGAAACGTGCCGTAGCGGCACTGCCAGCGGATGTTCAGGCAAAAAATCCCTGGGCGAAGCCGATTCATCAGGTTCAGGCCGATCTGAAGTAATGTTTAAAGCGCAGGATGCTGTCGGAGCTTTCTCCACAGCCGGAGAAGGTGTAATCAGTTAGTCAGCATGAAAAAAAATCGCGCTTTTCTGAAATGGGCAGGGGGGAAATACCCCCTGCTCGATGATATTAAAAAGCACCTGCCAAAAGGCGAGTGTCTAATCGAGCCTTTCGTGGGCGCAGGATCGGTGTTCCTGAACACTGATTTTTCTCGTTATATCCTGGCGGATATCAACAACGACCTCATCAGCCTCTATAACATTGTTAAGCTGCGTACCGAAGAGTATGTCGCAGAGGCGCGCAAACTGTTTACGCCGGAGAATAATCAGCCGGACGTTTACTACCAGTTCCGCACTGAGTTTAATCAGAGTCAGGATCCGTTCCGTCGGGCGCTGCTGTTCCTCTATCTCAACCGTCATGGTTACAACGGCCTGTGCCGCTATAACCTGCGCGGGGAGTTTAACGTGCCGTTTGGTCGCTATAAGCGCCCGTATTTCCCGCAGGACGAGCTGTACCACTTTGCCGAAAAAGCGCAGAACGCAGAGTTTCATTGCCTCTCCTATGAAGAGTGTATGGAGCTGGCAGGCGTAAACTCGGTGGTTTACTGTGACCCGCCTTACGCACCACTGTCTGCAACGGCGAATTTCACCGCTTATCACACCAACAGCTTCAGCCCGGCCGAACAGGCACGTCTGGCGGAGATGGCAGAAAAGCTGGTCAGCAAAAGAATTCCGGTGTTAATTTCGAATCACGACACGCCTGATACGCGCGAATGGTATAAAGCCGCGAAGCATTTTCAGGTCAAAGTGCGGCGTAGCATTAGCAGCAACGGCGGCACACGTAAAAAGGTGGACGAACTTCTGGCTCTTTATCGCCCCTGAGCCGTTTTGCCCGCCGGTAAACACATTTCAAGGAGAAGCGGATGAAACAGTTTTTGATTGCTCCCTCAATTCTGTCGGCCGATTTTGCCCGCCTGGGTGAAGACACCGCCAAAGCTCTCGCGGCTGGCGCAGATGTTGTCCATTTCGACGTTATGGACAACCACTACGTCCCTAACCTGACCATTGGCCCAATGGTGCTCAAGGCATTACGCAACTATGGCATTACCGCGCCGATCGACGTTCACCTGATGGTTAAGCCTGTTGATCGCATCGTGCCTGACTTCGCCGCAGCGGGTGCCAGTATCATCACTTTCCATCCTGAAGCCTCTGAACACGTGGACCGCACGCTGCAGCTGATCAAAGAGAACGGCTGTAAGGCGGGCCTGGTGTTTAACCCGGCCACGCCGCTGAGCTATCTCGACTATGTCATGGACAAGCTGGACGTGATTCTGCTGATGTCCGTTAACCCGGGCTTTGGCGGTCAGTCGTTCATTCCCCACACGCTGGATAAGCTGCGTGAAGTGCGCCGTCGTATTGATGAGTCAGGTTACGATATTCGCCTGGAAGTGGACGGCGGTGTGAAAGTGAATAACATTGGTGAAATTGCGGCAGCCGGCGCGGATATGTTCGTTGCAGGTTCGGCAATTTTCGACCAACCGGATTACAAAAAAGTCATTGATGAAATGCGCCGTGAGCTGGCGAAGGTAAGTCATGGATAAATTGCAGGCAATTCGGGGTATCGCATTTGACCTCGACGGCACGCTGGTCGACAGCGCGCCGGGCTTAACGAGCGCCGTAGACCAGGCGCTGTACGCCCTTGAACTCCCCGTTGCGGGGGAAGAGCGTGTGGTAACGTGGATTGGCAACGGCGCCGATGTCCTGATGGAGCGCGCGTTGACGTGGGCGCGTCAGGAGCGCGCGTCGCAGCGTTCCGCGCAGGGTAAACCGAGCGTTGACCACGCTGACATCCCTAAGGATGAACAGCTGCGGATTCTGCGCAAACTGTTCGATCGTTTCTACGAAGAGACCGTCGAGGAGGGCAGTTTCCTGTTCCCGGACGTTCAGGAAACGCTGAGCGCGCTGCACGCGAAGGGCATTCCGCTGGGGCTGGTGACCAACAAACCGACGCCGTTTGTTGCACCGCTGCTGGAAGCGCTCGATATCGCGAAGTATTTCTCCGTGATTGTGGGCGGCGACGACGTGCAGAACAAAAAGCCGCATCCGGAACCGCTGTTGCTGGTGGCAGGAAAATTATCCTTAACGCCTGCGGAGCTGCTCTTTGTCGGGGATTCGCGCAATGATATTCTGGCTGCCCGAGCGGCTGGGTGTCCTTCCGTCGGATTAACCTATGGCTACAACTACGGTGAAGCCATCACGCTAAGTGAGCCGGATGTGGTCTTCGACCACTTCAAAGATTTGTTGCCCGCACTCGGGCTTTCGCACAGTGAACATCAGGAATTGAATAATGACTAAGCCCATCGTTTTTAGTGGCGCACAGCCTTCAGGTGAATTGACCATTGGTAACTACATGGGTGCGTTACGTCAGTGGGTCAGCATGCAGGATGAGTACCATTGCATTTACTGCATCGTCGATCTCCATGCGATTACCGCGCGTCAGGATCCTGAGAAGCTGCGTAAAGCCACCCTGGACACCCTGGCGCTGTACCTGGCCTGCGGCATCGATCCTGAGAAGAGCACCATTTTCGTTCAGTCGCACGTGCCGGAGCACGCGCAGCTGGGCTGGGCGCTGAACTGCTACACCTATTTCGGCGAGCTGAGCCGTATGACCCAGTTCAAGGATAAATCCGCGCGCTACTCTGAAAACATCAACGCCGGTCTGTTCGACTATCCGGTGCTGATGGCGGCGGACATCCTGCTGTATCAAACCAACCAGGTACCGGTAGGTGAAGACCAGAAGCAGCACCTGGAGCTGAGCCGCGATATCGCCCAGCGCTTTAACGCGATTTACGGCGATGTGTTTAAAGTGCCAGAGCCGTTTATTCCGAAGTCCGGCGCGCGCGTGATGTCGCTGCTGGAGCCGACCAAGAAGATGTCCAAGTCTGACGATAACCGCAACAACGTTATCGGCCTGCTGGAAGATCCGAAATCCGTCGTCAAAAAGCTCAAGCGCGCGGTCACCGACTCCGACGAGCCGCCTGTAGTGCGCTACGACGTGCAGAACAAAGCGGGCGTCTCCAACCTGCTGGATATTCTCTCCGGCGTGACCGGCCAGAGCATTCCTGAACTGGAAAAACACTTCGAAGGCAAGATGTACGGCCACCTGAAAGGTGAAGTGGCAGACGCCGTTTCCGGCATGCTGACCGAGCTGCAGGAGCGTTATCACCGCTACCGTAACGATGAAGCTTTCCTGCAGAAGGTGATGAAAGACGGCGCGGAAAAAGCCAGCGCGCGCGCGTCCGAAACCCTGAAAGCGGTGTACGAAGCGATTGGGTTTGTGGGTAAACCGTAGGTAAAAGCAAAACGGTAACCACGTTACCGTTTTTAGGGTTGTACCCTCTCACTGTGGGAGAGGGTCAGGGTGAGGGCATCAGGCCGCACTTCCCTACACAAAAAAACCGGGGTATCCCGGTTTTTTTACGCCTGAAGAACGCTTACTGATCCGCCGCCGGGCCGCCAACGCCGATGATCTTCGACATGGAGATCGCCGGGTGCAGCAGGTAATCGTAGCTGCAGTTATTTTTGGTGTTCTGTACATGACCGGTGCAGGCAGTCAGAGTCGATAACAGGCCAACCAGAACGGCGGCTTTTGCCAGTTTGAACATACGCATTCCTTGTCTTAAAAACGAAAGTTGGATGTAACTCAGGGGAATAAAGGGAGAAATTCCACTTCGGGGCGGTATGTTATCGACAGCAGTAAGAGGGGAGTAGTCCGCATAAGGACTACTCCGCAAAGGAAGAATATGCGTTAGTGATTTGAGAACCAGTTCAGCTTATCGCGCAGCTCAACCACACGACCCACGACAATCAGCGCCGGGCTTTCGACCTGCTGCGCAAGCTCACCGAGCTGCGTCAGTACACCATTCACCACGCGTTGCTTGATGGACGTACCGTTTTCCACCAGCGCAACCGGCATATCAGCCTCCATGCCGTGCTCCAGCAGCTTCGCCTGAATCGTCGCGGCCTGGTTCAGCCCCATGTAGAAGACCAGCGTCTGCTTTTCCGCGGCCAGGTTATGCCAGTCCAGCTCGCAGCCGGTTTTCAGATGGCCCGTCACCAGACGCACGCTCTGGGCATAGTCGCGGTGGGTCAGCGGAATGCCAGAGTAAGCTGAGCAGCCGGATGCCGCCGTAATGCCCGGCACGACGGAGAACGGAATACCCGCGTCACACAGGGTTTCCAGCTCCTCGCCGCCGCGACCAAAGATAAACGGATCGCCACCCTTAAGGCGCACCACGCGCTTACCTTTCTGCGCCTCGCGCAGGAGGATCTGGTTAATCTCCTCCTGCGGCACGCAGTGATAGCCCGCCCGTTTACCAACGAATACGCGGTCGGCATCGCGGCGTACCAGGTTCATGATGTCATCAGAGACCAGGCGATCGTAAACTACGGTATCGGCCTGCTGGATCTGCTGTAGCCCTTTCAGCGTCAGCAGGCCCGCATCGCCGGGGCCTGCGCCCACCAGCACCACTTCACCGCGATGGTCCAGCGGCTCGCTGAGCAGCTGTTCGGTCGTCTCTTCAACGGCTTTGGTGTCCTGATTCGCCAGCGACTGCGCCAGCCTGTCGTTCACAAAGAATTTTTCCCAGAAGCGGCGGCGCTCACCCACGGTCGAGAAGGTTTGCTTCACGCGGGAGCGGAGCTGCCCGGCGTAATGCGCAATCTGACCAAGGTGCTGCGGCAGCACGGCCTCCAGCTTTTCCCGCAGCAGGCGGGCGAGAACCGGCGAGCGTCCGCCGGACGACACTGCAATCATCAGCGGCGAGCGGTCGATAATCGACGGCATAATAAAGCTGGCCTCTTTCGGCGCATCCACCACGTTGCAGAAGATTCGACGCGCTTCGCAGGCGTCGCTGACGCGCTGGTTCACTTCATCGTCGTCCGTTGCGGCAATCGTCAGCCAGCAGGTATCGAGCAGGGATTCATCAAACTCACCCTGTTCCAGCGTGAGCATCCCTTCCTGAGCCCAGACCTCAAACTGTGGGGCGAAGGTGAGGGCATTGACGGTGAGCCGGGCGCCAGCCTCTAGCAGCAGGCGCGCTTTGCGTTCAGCCACGTCGCCGCCGCCCACGAGCAGGCAGTCGCGGTTGCGTAGTTGACAGAAAATCGGCAGGTGATCCACGACGTTACCTCGCAGCTTTCATGGAGGGGGTAAGAATTGACGTCAGGATAACAGCAGGAATCGTACAAAACATACGGTTTTTCCTGCCGTTACCCATAAGGGGTCATAAGCTTTTCGTATTGAAAAGGCGGGGGATTAGCCTTTCAACTGCACCTTGCCGTCCTTCACGCGAACGTCATAGTGCTTCACTGAATGACTCTCATCTTCCATGCAGTAACCGTCGCTTAAGCGGAAACGCTGCTTTTTCAGCGGGCTGGCGACCCACAGTTCGCCCTGATGCTCGGCAATAAGTCCGCGGGAAAGCACGCTGGCCTCGAAGAACGGGTCGATATTGCTGATGGCAAAAACCTGTTCATCGTGGCGAGGGCGGAAAATCGCAACCTGCTCGCTGCCCAGCAGCGCGCATACGCCGGTGGCCGGGATGATGTCGTTAATATCGCAAATGTTTATCCACTGGCTCATGCGTTTTCCTCCACCAGCTTGACCGGAATTCGTTCATACGGTGTCGCTGGACGATGCTGTTCACGCTCGGGCACTACCTGTACGTTCGGGTCGCGCTGGGTGCTGTTGATGAAGTGTTTGAAGCGCGTCTGCGCCGCCGGGGTGTTGACGGTTTCAGTCCACTCGCAGATCACCGCCTCGCGCAGGCGCGCCATCTCGGCTTCCAGATGTTCATTCAGGCCCAGTTTGTCGTCGATGATCACCGCTTTCAGGTAGTCGATGCCGCCTTCCAGGTTATCGAGCCAGGAGGCGGTACGGGTCAGCTTATCGGCGGTGCGGATATAGAACATCATGAAGCGGTCTAGATACTGAATCAGCGTGTCGCGATCGAGATCCGCCGCCAGCAGGTCCGCGTGGCGTGGCTTCATCCCGCCGTTGCCGCAGACGTACAGGTTCCAGCCTTTTTCGGTGGCGATAATACCCACGTCTTTACCCTGCGCTTCCGCACATTCGCGGGTACAGCCGGAGACGCCAAACTTCATTTTGTGCGGTGTGCGGATGCCTTTGTAGCGGTTTTCCAGCTCCACGCCGAAGCCCACGCTGTCGCCGACGCCGTAGCGGCACCAGGTGCTCCCCACGCAGGTTTTCGCCATGCGCAGCGCTTTGGCGTACGCGTGACCGGTTTCGAAGCCGGCTTCAATCAGCTGACGCCAGATTTCCGGCAGATCGTCTTTCTGCGCGCCAAACAGGCCGATACGCTGGGAGCCGGTAATTTTGGTGTAGAGGTTAAATTCACGCGCAATACGACCCACGGCGACCAGCCCTTCCGGCGTGATTTCGCCCCCGGCTGAGCGTGGAATAACGGAGTAGGTGCCGTCTTTCTGGATGTTCGCCAGGAAGTTGTCGTTGGTGTCCTGCAGCGGCGTGTGTTCCGGATTGAGTACGTACTCGTTCCAGCAGGAGGCCAGCAGGGAGCCGACGGTCGGTTTACACACTTCGCAGCCGTAGCCCTGGCCGTGTTTCGCCAGCAGCTCGTCGAAGGACTTGATGCCTTCCACGCGGATCAGGTGATACAGCTCCTGGCGAGAATACGCGAAGTGCTCGCACAGGTTGTTGTTCACTTCGATGCCCTGTTTCGCCAGTTCGGCGTTCAGCACCTGAGTGACCAGCGGAATACAGCCGCCGCAGCCGGTACCGGCTTTGGTTTCCGCTTTCAGCGCCGCCACGGTGTGGCAGCCTTTGTTGATGGCGGAGATCAGCATGCCTTTGGTGACGTCGAAGCAGGAGCAAATCTGCGCGCTGTCCGGCAGTTTATCCACGCCGATAGACGGCTTGCCGCTGGAAGCGTGCGCCGGGAGGATCAGCGCATCCGGGTTTTCCGGCAGTTCGATGGCGTTCAGCACCAGCTGGAGCAGGTTGCCGAAGTCGCTGGTGTCGCCCACCAGCACCGCGCCGAGCAGGGTTTTGTTGTCCTGGCTGACGATGAGGCGTTTGTAGACTTCTTTGCTTTCGTCGAGATAGACATAGCTGCGGGAATTCGGGGTGCGGCCATGCGCATCGCCAATACCGCCCACGTCCACGCCCAGCAGCTTCAGCTTGGCGCTCATGTCTGCACCGGTAAACGCGTTTTCGCTGCCGAGGATATGGTCCACGGCAACCTGCGCCATTTTGTAGCCCGGTGCCACCAGACCGTAGACGCGGTTGTTCCAGCTGGCGCATTCGCCGATGGCGTAGATATCCGGATCGGAGGTCTGGCAGGCGTCGTTGATCATGATCCCGCCGCGCTGCGCCACGGCCAGCCCGCACTGGGTCGCCAGCTTGTCGCGCGGACGAATACCGGTGGAGAAGACGATGAAGTCCACTTCCAGCTCGCTGCCATCGGCAAAGCGCATGGTTTTGCGCGCTTCAGTCCCTTCCTGAACGATCTCTTTGGTGTTTTTGCTGGTGTGAACCTTCACGCCCATGCTTTCGATTTTACGACGCAGCTGGTCACCGCCCATGTGGTCGAGCTGTTCGGCCATCAGCATCGGGGCAAATTCGATGACGTGGGTTTCAACGCCGAGGTTTTTCAGCGCGCCTGCCGCTTCCAGACCCAGCAGACCACCGCCGACCACCGCGCCGCGACGGCTGCGACGGGCGCAGGATTCGATGGCATTGAGGTCTTCAATGGTACGGTAGACGAAGCAATCCTGAGTTTCCGAGCCTTTGATCGGCGGGATCCACGGATAGGAGCCCGTCGCCATGATCAGCTTGTCGTAAAAAACCGTACGCCCGGCGCTGGAGTGGATCACTTTTTCCTGACGGTTGATGGTGATAGCGCGTTCGCCCACCAGCACTTTTACGCCATGCTTCTCGTAGAAACCTTCGCGCACCAGAGAGAGCTCTTCGGCGGTATGATGGGAGAAGTAGGAAGACAGGTGCACACGGTCGTACGCCTTGCGGGGTTCTTCACAGAACACGGTAATATCGAACTGCCCAGCATCGGCCTTATCGAGAAGATCCTCGATAAAGCGGTGGCCGACCATGCCGTTACCGATGATAGCGAGTCTGACTTTGCTCATTATTGCCTCGATTTCTTTTCTATTATTGCCTACCTTAACGATTCAGCAGGGGCGCTTATTGATGCAAATCAAATACGTCTTCGCCTACTCCTTAGGTGGTATGCGACTGATTTGTCAGGATTTTTATAAGTGGCGGAAATCGCAGGCTTTTCACGCTCGTTGAATTTGTGTACAAATCAGGGGCGGTTTTGCCAAAATCGATACGCCTGAATATCAGCGGCGTTTTTTAGGGGAAGGGTATGTCTACAACACCGTTATGGCTTGTTCAGAATGTTCGTTTACCGGGTCACGAAGGGCTGTGGCAGCTCGCCATTGAGAACGGGCGATTTGGTGACATCACCCCGATGGACGACACCCACGCCGAAAGTTATGAAGTATTGAACGCGCGCGGTGGGCTTGCTATTCCGCCGTTCATTGAGCCGCATATCCATCTTGATACGACCCAGACCGCGGGTGAGCCGAACTGGAACCAGTCCGGCACGCTGTTCGAAGGCATTGAGCGCTGGGCGGAGCGCAAGGCGTTGCTCAGCCATGAGGATGTCAAAGCGCGCGCCTGGAAAACGCTGAAGTGGCAAATTGCCAACGGCATCCAGTTTGTCCGTACTCATGTGGATGTCTCCGACCCGACGCTCACCGCCCTGAAGGCGATGCTGGAGGTGAAGCAGGAGGTTGCCCCGTGGGTGACGCTGCAAATCGTTGCGTTCCCGCAGGAAGGTATTCTCTCTTACCCGAACGGCGCGGCGCTGCTGGAAGAGGCGTTAAAGCTGGGGGCCGACGTGGTGGGGGCGATCCCGCACTTCGAGTTCACCCGCGAGTATGGCGTGCAGTCGCTGCATATCGCTTTTGAACTGGCGAAGAAATATGACTGTCCGCTGGATATCCACTGCGATGAAATCGACGACGAGCAGTCGCGGTTTGTCGAGACGGTGGCAGCGCTGGCGTATGAGGCCGGTATTGGCCCGCGCGTGACGGCCAGCCACACCACCGCCATGCACTCCTACAACGGCGCTTACACCTCGCGGCTCTTCCGTCTGCTGAAAATGTCGGGGATTAATTTCGTTGCCAACCCGCTGGTCAATATTCATCTTCAGGGGCGCTTTGATGACTATCCGAAGCGCCGCGGCATCACCCGCGTGAAAGAGCTCCAGGAAGCGGGCATTAACGTCTGCTTCGGCCATGACGACGTCTTCGACCCGTGGTACCCGCTCGGCACCGGCAACATGCTGCAGGTGCTGCATATGGGGCTGCACGTCTGTCAGATGATGGGCTATCCGCAAATCGACAGCGGCCTGGATCTCATCACCCATAACAGCGCCCGCACCTTCGGCCTGAGCGATTACGGTATTGCCACGGGGAACCCGGCGAACCTGATTATTCTGCCTGCCGAGAGCGGGTTTGAAGCGGTGCGCTGTCAGGTGCCGGTGCGCTGGTCGATTCGTCAGGGACGGGTGATCGCCACGACGCAGCTGGCGCAGACGTGGATCCAGATGGATATCGGAGGGGAAGAGGTAAGTTTTGCCAGAAACAGCCCCTCTGCCGAGCGCAAAGGGGCGTAGGGGTTAGTGAGACGCTGCCGCCGCGTTGTGCTGGCGGTGGCGGGTCACGAAGCCCAGAACGAAGCACATGATGAACACCACGGCATACAGACCGTTCGCGGTGTGCAGCGCCGCCAGCGGACCGCTGTGGGCGACGATCGGGCCGGTGACCACGAAGGTCAGCATGGTGCCGATGGTGCCGCAGGTCAGGACGAAGTTAACCAGCTTCGGCGAGGCCACTTTGGTCTGCAGGGAGCCCAGGGTGATGATCGAGGTATAAATGGCGCTGGAGAAGAAGCCCAGGGTCAGAATGAACCATGGCATATGCTC
This sequence comes from Enterobacter sp. A103, assembly GCF_034427535.1. NCBI lineage: Bacteria > Pseudomonadati > Pseudomonadota > Gammaproteobacteria > Enterobacterales > Enterobacteriaceae > Enterobacter > Enterobacter sp. A103. Next base: position 22,702 of record NZ_JAXQPQ010000006.1, on the reverse strand, counting down.
CGGTGAACCGTTGATGAACAGGTACATCAGCACGGTCGCCAGCCCCGCCAGCACGGTCAGAATGCGCTGCAGGTCGAAGAAGCGCAGGATGAAGCTAAACGCCCACATGCCGAACATGTAAGACATCCAGAAATCGCTCACCAGTTGACCCGCATCGTTCAGGCTCATGCCCAGACCTTTTGCGTATTCCGGTACCCAGGAGATAAAGCCCAACTGGCCCAGGATGTAGCACAGGGCGGCAACGGAGAGGAACAGCACGCCGATGCCCCATTTTTCTTTCGCAACAGGCTCTGCGGTGGTTTGCGCTTTCTTGCCCAGCACCGGGAACTTGCAGCCGAAGGTCAGAATAAAGATCGCCACGTAGACCAGGCCGATGCAGGCATAGACCCAGTACCACTCAATGCTGCGCGCCAGCAGAACCGCCGCGAGCATCGGAAAAATCATTCCGGCCATGCTGAAGAAGGAGTCGGTAAACAGCAGACGCGCGCCGCGCTGGCGGCCTTCATACATGTGGGTAATCAGGAACGTACCGATCGACATGGTGATCCCGCTCACCAGACCGAGCACGAACATGGCGGCGGAGAACAGGGCGATGCTGTGGCTCAGCATCAGGCCCGCCACGGCGGCAACCATCAGCACAAAGCCAAAGCGCAGCTGGGTTTTCAGCGGGACGATTTCCATCAGCCAGGCATTTAGGAAGATAGAGATCAGGATCCCCGCGTTGAGGAAGGTAAAGGTGTTACTCATGCTGGAAACGGGCAGCTGAAAGTAGTCTGCGATATTCCCCATCACCATCCCGGTGACGATCACCAACGCGCCGGTCAGGGCGTAGGAGAAGAAGCTGATCCATGTGAGCTTGATGCGATTGCTGTTAGTCATGTCTGGCCTGTTCAGAAAAAGAAAAGCGCCCAAGGGGCGCTGAGAGCGGGCAGATTTTAGACATTAAAGTGATCTATTCATATCTTTTAAGAGAAATTAGAAGTTCATTGCATGGTTTTGTGTGATCGTGATCACACAAAAAGGCGCGAAAGCCAACCGTTTGCGCAGTTACAACTGTTTCAATTTCGTAAAATTAGGTAAAAGGCTGGTCTCCGTTCATACTGCTCTTTAGAATCAAGCCATTCGCTTTTTATACTGCGCTTTGTTAAGGAATTCTCATGCTCAAATCAACACTGGCGGCTGTCGCAGCTGTGTTTGCTCTTTCTGCCGTTTCCCCTGCTGCGCTGGCAGCCAAAGGGGACCCTCACGTTCTGCTGACCACCTCCGCCGGGAATATTGAGCTGGAACTGAATAGCCAGAAAGCCCCTGTTTCCGTGAAAAACTTCCTCGACTATGTGAACAGTGGTTTCTATAACAACACCACCTTCCATCGCGTGATCCCAGGCTTTATGGTGCAGGGCGGCGGCTTCAACGAGCAGATGCAGCAGAAGCAGCCGAACCCGCCTATTAAAAACGAAGCGGACAACGGCCTGCTGAACAAGCGCGGCACCATCTCCATGGCGCGTACCGCAGACAAAGACAGCGCGACCAGCCAGTTCTTCCTGAACGTGGCGGATAACGCCTTCCTCGACCACGGTCAGCGCGACTTTGGCTATGCCGTTTTCGGTAAGATTGTGAAAGGCATGGACGTGGCCGATAAGATTTCTCAGGTGCCTACTCACGACGTCGGTCCGTACCAGAATGTGCCGTCAAAACCGGTGGTTATCCTCTCCGCAAAAGTTCTGCCGTAATTCTTCTGAACGCGGGCTTCTTCTGCCCGCGTTATATGACCCTCCCTGCGAAAGCGCGTTTTGCTGCTTATACTTGTGGCAAACGGACTATTCAGGGAGGCGTTAAGTGAAAAAGCTCACCGACAAGCAAAAATCCCGTCTCTGGGAACAGCAGCGTAACGTCAATTTACAGGCCAGTTGTCTCCTTGAAAAAGGTAATGGTCCCTCAGAGCCCCATATTGAGACGCTGGAGCTTGGGCCTTCCGCGCCCGGGTTGCCCCATCTGTGCCTTATTCATCGTCATTTGTACCGCAGCGAGATGAAGCGGGCAGGCGAGTTACGTACCGACGATATTTTTAAGGGTGACATTCCTTTCTGCCATTTCGAATACATCGAGAAGATGGGCAACGAGCTGATGGCGGCGCTGGAAAGCGAAAAGTATCTCGTGGGTCTTGAGAAAGCGGCGTTTGTTGACCGGGTTAGCCACTATTACTGCGAAATCAACATGCTGCATCCATTTATGCGCGGCAACGGTATTGCCCAGCGCGTTTTCTTCGAGCAGCTGGCGCTCCACGCGGGCTACGCGCTGGACTGGCGCGATATCGATCCCGACCAGTGGGTGACGGCTAACCGAAGCGGCGCAACGGGAGATTTAACCGCGCTCAACGCTATCTTTGCCAAAGTAGTGAGCGAAGCGCGGGAATCTGAGTAGAATAGGGCGGCATTTTTTTCGGGAGCCGCCATGATTCTGCTGATTGATAACTACGATTCCTTCACCTGGAACCTTTACCAGTATTTTTGTGAACTGGGTGCAGAGGTGGTTGTCCGCCGTAACGACGAGATCGGACTGGCCGATATCGGGACGCTGGCTCCGCAGAAAATCGTGATTTCTCCGGGGCCGTGTACGCCGTCAGAATCGGGTATTTCTCTGGATGTTATCCAGCACTATGCCGGCAAGCTGCCGATCCTGGGCGTCTGTCTGGGCCATCAGGCGATTGCTCAGGCGTTTGGTGCCACCATCGTGCGCGCCGCGAAAGTGATGCACGGTAAAACCTCTCCGGTCACCCACGCCGGCACCGGGGTATTCACGGGGCTCAATAACCCGTTAACCGTGACGCGCTACCATTCCCTGGTGATTGACCCGTCGACGCTGCCCGACTGCTTTGAGGTGACCGCCTGGAGCGATACGCAGGAGATCATGGGAATTCGCCACCGCGAATGGGACCTCGAAGGCGTGCAGTTCCACCCGGAAAGCATCCTCAGCGAGCAGGGGCACGCGCTGCTGGCAAATTTCCTCAATCGCTGAATATCTGTTGCCTTGCTGTGATTTTTTATGCATATTTTATGATTATATTTTCACAATCACTGTGACATAAAAATGGATGGTCATGACATGGCAACTGAACAACCAGCAATTACCCGCGCGACATTTGATGAAGTGATCCTGCCGATTTATGCACCGGCTGAGTTTATCCCGGTGAAGGGGAAAGGCAGCCGCGTCTGGGATCAGCAGGGTAAAGAGTATGTGGATTTCGCGGGCGGTATTGCGGTCACGGCGCTGGGTCATTGCCATCCCGCGCTGGTTGAGGCGCTGAAAACCCAGGGCGAAACCCTGTGGCATACCAGCAATGTGTTCACCAACGAACCGGCGCTGCGCCTGGGCCGCAAGATCATCGATGCGACCTTTGCCGAGCGCGTGCTGTTTATGAACTCCGGCACTGAAGCCAACGAAACTGCGTTTAAGCTGGCGCGCTACTACGCGACAACGCGCCACAGCCCGTACAAAACCAAAATCATCGCCTTCCACAATGCCTTCCACGGACGCTCCTTCTTTACCGTCTCCGTTGGCGGCCAGCCGAAGTATTCCGACGGGTTTGGCCCGAAACCGGCCGACATCGTCCACGTGCCGTTTAACGATCTGCACGCGGTGAAAGCGGTCATGGACGACCATACCTGCGCCGTTGTTGTCGAGCCGATCCAGGGGGAAGGCGGCGTGACGGCGGCAACCCCGGAATTCCTGAAAGGGCTGCGCGCGCTGTGCGACGAGCATCAGGCGCTGCTGGTCTTTGATGAAGTGCAGTGCGGGATGGGGCGTACCGGCGATCTGTTCGCTTATATGCACTACGGCGTGACGCCGGACATCCTGACCAGCGCCAAAGCGCTCGGCGGTGGTTTCCCGGTGAGTGCGGTACTGACGACGCAGGAGATCGCCTCCGCGTTCCACGTCGGTTCTCACGGTTCCACCTACGGCGGTAACCCGCTGGCGAGCGCCGTGGCGGGTGCCGCATTCGACATTATCAACACGCCGGAGGTGTTGAACGCCGTGAGCGCGAAGCGCGAGCTGTTCGTAAAACATCTGCAAAAGATTGATGAGCAGTACGATGTGTTCAGCGAAATCCGCGGGATGGGGCTGTTGATTGGCGCCGAGCTGAAGCCGCAGTACAAAGGCCGGGCGCGCGACTTCCTGCACGCCGCCGCGCACGAAGGGGTGATGGTGCTTAATGCCGGGCCTGACGTGATGCGCTTTGCGCCGTCGCTGGTGGTAGAAGACAAAGACATCGAAGAGGGGTTAACCCGCTTTGCTGCCGCGGTCGAGAAGATTGTAAAAGGCTAATACTCGGTTCGCTTTAACCGGCGCGTTAACCAAATGCCGTGATGCGGACGCTGACGCCATGCCACCGACGAAATGGTGTGCATGGTGTTCAGATGCCCCAGAACGCGCTGCAAGTGCTGCTCCAGCGTACTCATTGGCCCGTGGGTTAACGTCTCCGGCGCTTCCAGAATGTTTGAGTCGCCTGACTCGCCCGGCGCGTCATACTCCAGACGCTGCTGACACCTCTGCAACGCAATTTCACATGACTGCAAATAGCGCTGCGCCAGATCCGGCGTCAGCATCGTGTGCTCGCGCGCCAGCGTGGTCATGGCGTTAATGTGCTCGACGATAAACTGGCTGTGCGTCACCCAGAGCTTCATGTCTGCCAGATAATGCGAGTTAAAGCCTGGCTCCTGCATCGCCTGGTTGAGCGAGTTAAACAGGGCGTTGTGCGCCTGGTTGACCTTCATTCGCTGATAGGCCAGCGGCGAGGGCTGCGGGTCGTCGCTCAGGATCAGGCGAATAGCCTGCTGGTCGGCTTCCAGCGCGTCGTGGGCGTTCTGCCTCAGCAGCCCGCTCTGCCACTGCGGCCACAGCCAGACCATGCCGCCAAAGGCAATCAGGCAGCCGATCAGGGTATCAATCAGCCTGGCGACAATAAATTGTTCGCCATTGAGCGTGAGCAGCTGCAGGGTATATACCGCCGTCACCGTAAAGCCCACCATCGCCCAGCCGTAATTTTTGCGGATAATCAGATAGCTCACCAGCGTAATCGCCAGCATCCCTGCCAGGGTATAGCCTTCCGGCACGTGGAAGTGCAGCGTCACGCCCGCAATGATCAGCCCGGCCAGCGTTCCGCCAGCCCGATGCAGAATACGCACCCGCGTGGCGCCGTAGCCGTTCTGGGTGACAAACAGCACGGTCATTAAGATCCAGTAGGGTTTCGGCAGGTGCAGCGCCATGCCCATCAGGCTGGCGGTACTGAGCATCACGCTGATCCTTGCGGCGTTGCGCAGAGCGGACGATTTAAGAGAAAGATAGCTTTTGAGCGCGGGCAATAGCGGAAGCCGTTTTTGCTTATCCGCCATCAGGTCGCGGGGATAAAGCGGGCGCTGGGTGCGCAACACGCGGGCGATGCGGCTGAAGTGCCAGGCGGCAAACTGGCCGACCGGGTTATCGGGATGCTGGCGGGCGATTTTCTCCAGCGCGCCCAGCTGTTTTTCCATGTTAAAGCGCGTCGGGTAGCGGTGGTAGAGAATATCATCGGCCAGCACGCGCAGACGTGCCGAGACGGTCTGCGCGTTCCAGCGGATCACCGCTTCGGCGTGGCTGCGCTCGACCAGCTTTTGCACCTCCTGCGGGTGGTGAAGGCTTACGGAGATATGCTCCTGTAGATCCAGCCCGACCTGGAAGGTGCGCAGCAGCCGCTTGTACTCGTGGTTCTTGTTGGCGGCGAGCATATGCAGCTGCTGATAGCACTGGCTTATGAGATCCACCACCTTCTGCTGGCGCGTCAGCAGCGGCGGTAAGGATTTTTCCGGGTCGGTATGCTGGGTGAGCAGGGTGTATTTGGCTTCGCAGTAATCCGCAAGCTGCACATAGAGCAGGCTCAGGGATTCACGCAGCGGCTGCTCCCGCCACAGCCAGAACCAAAACCAGTTAAACAGCCCGTACCATAATGTCCCCAGGGCGTAGATCAGCAGCGGCTCCCACACCGGCATGTTCCCGGCGAGGCTCAGCGTGAAAATGGCCGCAATCAGCGAGGCGGGAAGCAGGCGGGCGTGCAGCGAACTGATTTCCGCCGTGACGCCAAGGGTCATCGCCAGTACGGTCAGGATCAGCGGCAGCGGGATATCACGAGCCAGTAACAGCTGTACGGCGAGGCTACAGCCCGCAAACAGGCAGCCGCCGATAATCAGGCGTTTGAAAAAGCGCTTATGCGGCGTGTCCAGACCGGCGATGTTGCAGCAGGCGGGCACGAGGGAAAACAGCAGGCCTTGCTGAAGATGTCCGAGGATCAGGCCTATGGCCACAGGAAGACACAACACCAGCGTTTGTCGCAGTGCGTAGTTAACTTCCGGGTGATAGATCAGCCTGCGCCACATGGGGAGTAGAGACAAAAACGGCGTGACACCTTGCGATGGCACGCCGTTTAAGCGGAATTAACGCGTTCCGTAGACCACGATGGTTTTACCGTGGGCGGAGATCAGGTTTTGATCTTCCAGCATTTTCAGGATACGGCCTACTGTTTCACGGGAGCAACCGACGATCTGACCAATTTCCTGACGGGTAATTTTAATTTGCATGCCGTCCGGGTGGGTCATGGCGTCTGGCTGTTTCGCCAGGTTCAGCAGAGTTTGTGCGATACGGCCGGTAACGTCCAGGAAGGCGAGGTTACCCACTTTCTCTGACGTGACCTGCAGACGGCGCGCCATCTGGGAAGAAAGACGCATCAGGATGTCAGGGTTAACCTGAATCAGCTGACGGAACTTCTTGTAAGAAATTTCAGCCACTTCACATGCTGTCTTTGCACGAACCCAGGCGCTACGTTCCTGGCCCTCTTCAAACAGGCCCAGTTCACCGATGAAATCGCCCTGGTTCAGATAAGAAAGGATCATCTCTTTCCCTTCTTCATCTTTGATCAGCACTGCCACCGAGCCTTTAACGATGTAATACAACGTTTCCGCTTTTTCACCCTGGTGAATCAGCGTGCTCTTCGATGGGTACTTATGAATGTGGCAATGAGACAAGAACCATTCGAGAGTCGGGTCTGTTTGCGGTTTGCCAAGCACCATGCGCTGTTATCCTCTGTTATAAGCTGTCACCAGAGTCATCAGATGCATCCGGACTCTGGGGTTGCAATCGAATTCTTACCCATACCCTGGGAAGTCGGCTACCGTAACGTTTCGCAGCCAGTAAAGTTTGATGTCCTCTGCATACACGTGTAACGTCAATGTATTACTGTAGCATCCTGAGTGTTTTAGCATAGCTTTCGCCGCGTGTCTCCTGGTGTCTCGCTTCAGCATGATGCAGGTCGCCTTCCATTGCGAGAAATGTAACGCACGCGTAATCTGTCACCAAAAATGCAACGTTGGAGTTAATGAATATGCAAGCGCGCGTGAAATGGGTTGAAGGTTTAACGTTCCTGGGCGAGTCCGCGTCAGGACACCAGATTTTGATGGACGGTAACTCCGGCGATAAAGCACCCAGCCCAATGGAAATGGTGCTGATGGCGGCAGGCGGATGCAGCGCAATTGATGTGGTGTCGATTCTGCAAAAAGGACGTCATGACGTGACGGATTGTGAGGTTAAACTCACGTCAGAGCGTCGCGAAGAGGCGCCACGCCTGTTCACCCATATTAACCTGCACTTTGTGGTCACCGGTAAAGAACTAAAAGACGCGGCGGTCTCGCGTGCGGTGGACCTGTCTGCGGAGAAGTACTGCTCTGTGGCGTTAATGCTGGAGAAAGCGGTAAAAATCACGCATTCGTATGAAGTGATCGAGGCGTGATTGATGGGGCATCGTGCGTGTTGATGCCCTCACCCTAACCCTCTCCCACAGGGAGAGGGAACATGCTCAAGCGATCTGCTTCCCTTCCATCAGTCGCTCCACCAGCGGCGTCATGATGAGCTCCATCGCCAGCCCCATTTTCCCGCCCGGCACGACTAACGTATTCATGTGCGAAATAAACGAGCCCTGCAGCATTGCCAGCAGCCAGGGGTAATCAATGCCTTCGAGATTGCGGAAATGGATCACCACAAAGCTCTCATCCAGCGACGGGATGCTTTTGGCCGCGAACGGGTTGGAGGTGTCCACCGTCGGCACGCGCTGGAAGTTGATATGGGTGCGGGAGAACTGCGGCGTCAGGAAGTTAATGTAATCCTCCATGGAGCGCACCACGGAGTCCATCACCGCCTCTCGCGAATGGCCGCGCTCGCTCATGTCGCGCGTCAGCTTCTGGATCCACTCCAGGTTAACGGTAGGGACAACGCCGACGAGCAGATCCACGTGGCGCGCCACGTCGTGTTGAGGGGTGACCACGCCGCCGTGCAATCCTTCGTAAAACAGGACGTCGGTGGGTTCCGGCAGCGGCTGCCACGGGGTAAAGGTTCCCGGCACCTGATTCCAGGGTACGGCTTCATCATAGGTGTGCAGATACTTGCGGGACTGCCCTTTGCCGCTCTTACCGTACTCTATAAAGGTTTGTTCCAGCAGGCCGAAGTCATTGGCCTCCGGGCCGAAGTAGCTGATGTGTTTACCCGAATCGCGCGCCTTACGAATGGCCATGTCCATCTCCGGGCGCGTGTAGCGGTGAAAGCTGTCGCCTTCGACCTCCGCCGCACGGAGATTCAGCTGGGCGAAAATCTTGCGAAATGCGAGGCTGGTGGTGGTGGTTCCCGCACCACTCGACCCCGTAACGGCAATAACCGGATGTCTGGCAGACATAGCAACTCCCTGACTGAAAAGGGTGGAAGATCAGCCGTGAAACGCGTTGCGGGGCATGATATTGACCGTCTCATGCAGTTCTGACCACACCAGCACCACGTCGCCGCTTTTCAGCTGGCGCTTAACATCGTTGACCTTTTGCTCAAGCGAGCGTTCCTGTTCACCATAATCGGTGCCTTCGCGTAATACAAAGCTTTCAATCAGATTATCGAGCGTTTCGGGAGCCAGATCCTGCCAGGGAATAATCATTTTGCACCGTCCAGATAAGGGGTCAGCCAGTCAGGAATTCGCGCCTCAAGCCACATTTTCGGGCGGCGCAGCGTGCCCCCGATAAACCCGACGTGGCCGCCATGCTCGGTCAACTGATAGTGAACGTTGTCGGGCAGGAATTCCTGAGCGGGGATCGAGTGATGATCCATAAACGGGTCATCTTTGGCATGAATAATCAGCGTCGGCTGCGTGATCTTGCTGAGCAGCGGCATGGCGCTGCACTGACGATAATAGTCAATCGCATCGGCGAAGCCGTGGATTTTCGCGGTGATCAGGTCGTCGAACTCACGGATACGACGCACCTTTTTCAGCTGGCGCAGGCTTACCGGCAGGGTATCCGGGTAGGCCTTCAGCTTACGCGCCGCGTTGGCCTTCAGAAGGTTGAGCAGATAGCGCTGATAGACGCGGGAAAAGCCCTTATCCATGTGGTAGCTACACTGCTCGAGCATAAACGGCGCGGAGACAATGACGGCGGCATCCAGCGGTACGCTTTCACCCTCTTTGGCCAGCAGACAGGCCAGCATATTGCCGCCCAGCGAGTAGCCCACGGCGGCCGTTGGCACGGTGCCATAATTTTCCCGCAGCCAGTGTAAAAACCACGTCCCGTCTTCGGTTTCACCCGAGTGATAAATGCGTTTCTGACGATTCGGTTCGCCGCTGCAGCCGCGAAAATGCATCACCACGCCGAGCCAGCCGCGCGCTTTTGCTGCCTCAATTAGCCCATGCGCATACGGGCTGTGCAGGCTGCCTTCCAGACCGTGGAAAACCACCAGACGCGGCTTATGGCGGGCCTGTTCAGGCGCTTCGCTCCAGGCGAGATCCAGAAAATCACCGTCTGGCAGGTCAAGCCGTTGCCAGTGCGGGGTGAACTGAACCTTGCGGCGGATCAGTCGCGGCAGCATGGTCTGCAAATGGGGATTGGCCACGCCGCGCATAGGCACGAACTCAGTGCTGTCTTCGGCCGCAATGTCGAAGTCTGATGGAATGATTTGGGTCATAAGCGCGATGCTGATTCTTGTCGGAAATTTACGATACTTTCCGAATTGTACCCCGTTTAAGCTGGATTTCCGAACCCGGTACGGATTCTGCTCTTCAAACGGGGTAAATAAGTCAGTCAGCCTGCAGCATCGCTTCCAGCTGTTCCTGCGCGTCGAGCCACGCCATCTCGCACTCTTCGAGACTGGATTTGGTCTTCGCCTGGGTTTGCAGGCAGTCGGTCAGCTCAGCCTTGCGGCTCTGGTCATACAGGCCGCTATCGCCGAGCTTCTCTTCAACGATAGCCAGCGTGGCGTTGAGTTTTTCCATCTCTTTTTCGAGACGGGTAATCTCTTTACGCAGGGGCTGCGTCTGGGTGCGCAGCTCCGCCTCACGGCGCTTCTGATCTTTACGCGCCTGCGCGCTGTTGGCGTTGTCTTTCGCTGACTCTTCCGGCTGGTTTTCCTGCTTCTGCACGTCCGTCAGCCACTGCTGATAGTCTTCCAGATCGCCGTCGAACGGTTCGACTTTGCCGCCGTGCACTAAATAGAGATCGTCCGTGGTGGAGCGGATCAGGTGACGGTCGTGCGAAACCACCACCAGCGCGCCTTCGAACTCAATCAGCGCTTCGGTCAGCGCCTGACGCATGTCGAGATCCAGGTGGTTGGTCGGTTCATCGAGCAGCAGCAGGTTCGGGCGCTGCCAGACGATCAGCGCCAGCACCAGGCGGGCCTTTTCGCCGCCGGAGAAGCGCTCGGTGTTTTCAGTCACCTTATCGCCCTGGAAGCCGAAGCCGCCGAGATAGTCGCGCAGCTTCTGCTCCATCTCCTGCGGCGCAAGACGCGCGAGGTGCTGAATCGGCGATTCATCCGCGCGTAAAAATTCCAGCTGATGCTGGGCGAAGTAACCCAGTTTGATGCCCTTCGCCAGGCCGATTTCGCCGCTGACCGGGTTAAGCTCGCCCGCCAGCAGTTTGATCAGCGTCGATTTACCGGCGCCGTTACGCCCCAGCAGGCCAATGCGGGAACCCGGCACCAGGTTGAGCTTGATGGAGTCGAGAATAATGCGGTCGGCATAGCCAGCGCTGACTTTTTCCATTTTCAGCAGCGGGTTAGGCAGGCTTTCCGGCTCGCGGAAGCTGAAGTGGAACGGGTTATCCACGTGCGCCGGGGCGATCATCTCCATGCGTTCCAGCATCTTGATGCGGCTCTGGGCCTGCTTGGCTTTTGAGGCTTTGGCCTTAAAGCGATCCACGAAGCTCTGCAGATGCGCCACGCGCTGCTGCTGGCTTTCGTACATGGACTGCTGCTGGGCGAGACGCGTCGCGCGCTGGCGCTCGAAGGAGCTGTAGTTGCCGGTGTACTCGAACATCGTTTGCTGTTCGATATGAATAATTTTATCCACCACCGGGTCAAGGAAGTCGCGGTCGTGGGAGATCAGAATCAGAGTGCCCTGATAGCTCTTGAGCCACTTCTCCAGCCAAATAACCGCATCGAGATCGAGGTGGTTGGTCGGTTCGTCGAGCAACAGCAGGTCAGAGCGGCAGATCAGCGCCTGCGCCAGGTTGAGGCGCATACGCCAGCCGCCGGAGAAGTCGCTGACCGGACGTTCCAGCTGTTCGTTGCTGAAGCCCAGGCCGTGCAGCAGGCTGGAGGCGCGGGAGCGAATGGTCCACGCATCGATGGCGTCCAGCTTGCCGTGAACGGTGGCGATGGCGTGACCGTCGTTGCGCTCGTTAGCAGAATGAAGTTCCGCTTCCAGCTTGCGGTATTCACGGTCGCCGTCGATAACATAGTCGAGTGCCGGTTCGCTCAGCGCAGGCGTCTCCTGGTTTACCCAGGCGAGCTGCCAGTTCCCCGGGAAGGTAAAGTTACCGCCATCCGCGCTAATCTCGTTTTTCAGCAGCGCCAGCAGGGTGGATTTACCGCAGCCGTTTTTGCCGACCAGACCCACTTTTTGGCCCGGGTTGATGGTAGCAGTGGCGTTATCCAGCAGGACGCGCACGCCGCGACGAATTTGTAACGAGGAGAAAACAATCATAGAAGCGCCGTATGTTCCGACTATGTTAATTTGTCATTATGATAATGTAAGGTGTGGGCCATTTTCCGCACCGGGCCGCCATGGTAGCCCAAAACAGCGACGATACACAAAAACAGAAACAAGACCGGGAGGGGAATGATGTCTCAGACAGCAAAAGTGCTGCTGCTATATGCCCATCCGGAATCTCAGGACTCGGTGGCAAACCGGGTGCTGCTTAAACCGGCCACACAGCTTAGTAACGTAACGGTGCACGATCTCTACGCGCACTATCCTGATTTCTTTATTGATATCCCTTACGAGCAGGAGCTGCTGCGTCAGCATGACGTGATTGTGTTCCAGCATCCGCTTTATACCTACAGCTGTCCGGCGCTGCTGAAAGAGTGGCTGGACCGCGTGCTGAGCCGGGGCTTCTCCAGCGGGGTGGGGGGCAACCAGCTGGCGGGAAAGTACTGGCGTAGCGTGATTACGACCGGTGAACCCGAAAGCGCTTACCGTCACGACGGGCTGAACCGCTATCCGATGAGCGATATCCTCAGGCCATTCGAGCTGACGGCGGCGATGTGCCGTATGCACTGGATGAGCCCGATTATTGTCTACTGGGCGCGGCGTCAGGATCCGAAAGAGCTGGCAAGCCACGCCAGAGCCTACGGTGAATGGCTGGCGTCACCTATCCCGGCAGGAGGTCGTTAATGGAAGGATCGAATTTACTCCTCGCCGGGGTGCTGTTTTTATTTGCGGCCGTCGTCGCGGTGCCGCTTGCTGCACGCATTGGTATCGGTGCGGTGCTGGGGTATCTGCTGGCGGGGATCGCGATTGGCCCCTGGGGGCTGGGATTCATCAGCGATGTCGATGAGATCCTCCATTTCTCCGAGCTGGGCGTGGTGTTCCTGATGTTCATCATCGGCCTGGAGCTGAATCCTTCGAAATTGTGGCAGCTCCGACGCTCTATCTTTGGCGTGGGCGCCGCGCAGGTGTTGTTCAGCGCCGCGATCCTGGGTGGCCTGTTAATGCTGACAAACTTTTCATGGCAGGCGGCGGTGATTGGCGGGATAGGCCTTGCGATGTCGTCGACGGCGATGGCGCTGCAGCTGATGCGCGACAAAGGGATGAATCGCAACGAAGCCGGTCAGCTGGGCTTTTCGGTGCTGCTGTTCCAGGATTTGGCGGTGATCCCGGCGCTGGCGCTGGTGCCGCTGCTGGCGGGGTCCGGGGACGATCACTTCGACTGGGCAAAAATCGCCATGAAGGTGCTGGCCTTCGCGGGCATGCTGATTGGCGGTCGTTTCCTGCTACGTCCCGTGTTCCGCTTTATTGCCGCGTCGGGCGTTCGCGAGGTGTTTACCGCCGCGACGCTGCTGCTGGTGCTGGGATCGGCGTTGTTTATGGACGCGCTTGGTCTGTCGATGGCGCTCGGGACCTTTATCGCCGGGGTGCTGCTGGCGGAGAGCGAGTATCGGCACGAGCTGGAAATTGCCATCGATCCCTTCAAAGGGCTGCTGTTAGGCCTGTTCTTTATTTCGGTGGGGATGGCGCTCAACCTCGGTGTGCTCTATACCCATCTGCTGTGGGTGGTCGTGAGCGTCGCCATCCTGGTGGCGGTGAAGATGCTGGTGCTGTACGTGATGTCACGTATCTACGGGCTGCGCAGTTCGGAACGCATGCAGTTTGCCAGCGTGTTAAGCCAGGGAGGCGAGTTCGCGTTTGTGCTGTTCTCGACCGCATCCTCCCAGAAGCTGTTTAAAGACGATCAGATGGCGCTTTTGCTGGTGACGGTCACGCTGTCTATGATGACCACGCCGCTGCTGATGAAGCTGGTGGATAAACTGCTGTCGCGCCGCCTGAACCCGACGGACGATGAAGACGAAGCGCCGTGGGTGGAAGACGACAAGCCGCAGGTGATTGTGGTGGGCTTTGGCCGTTTTGGACAGGTGATTGGACGCCTGCTGATGGCGAACAAAATGCGCATTACGGTACTGGAGCGGGATATCAGCGCGGTCAACCTGATGCGTAAATATGGCTACAAGGTTTACTACGGCGATGCGACCCAGCTCGAGCTGCTGCGCTCGGCGGGGGCGGAAGCGGCAGAGTCCATCGTAATTACCTGTAACGATCCGGAAGACACGATGAAGCTGGTGGATCTGTGCCAGCAGCATTTCCCGCATCTGCATATTCTGGCGCGTGCGCGGGGACGTGTTGAAGCTCACGAATTGTTGCAGGCGGGTGTGAAACACTTCTCCCGTGAGACGTTCTCCAGTGCGCTGGAGCTGGGCCGTAAGGCGCTGATCTCGCTCGGCATGCATCCGCATCAGGCGCAGCGCGCCCAGATGCACTTCCGCCGGCTGGATATGCGGATGCTGCGCGAGCTGATGCCGGTACATACCGATACGGCGCAGATCTCCCGCGTGCGGGAAGCGCGTCGCGAGCTGGAGGAGATCTTCCAGCGAGAGATGCAACAGGAACGACGCCAGCTTGATGGCTGGGATGAATTTGAATAAAGGGTAACGAAAGATGGCTGTACGTAAACGCTTTATCGCGGGTGCCAAATGCCCGACCTGCCAGGCGCAAGATACCCTGGCGATGTGGCGGGAAAATAATGTTGATGTTGTTGAGTGTGTTAAGTGCGGTCACCAGATGCGTGAGGCCGATAAAGAGGCCCGCGATCACGTTCGCAAAGAAGAGCAAGTTATCGGGATTTTTCATCCGGACTAGCGATATGCCCTGAGTTTTTTTAAGCTAAAGGGTACACGGGTGCAGATTTCCGCTACAATCTGCGCCAGCAATTTTCCCACGCTCAGGAGATATCATGAAAGTAGCAAAAGACCTGGTGGTCAGCCTGGCCTATCAGGTACGTACAGAAGACGGTGTGTTGGTTGATGAGTCTCCGGTGAGTGCGCCGCTTGACTACCTGCATGGTCACGGTTCCCTGATTTCCGGCCTGGAAAACGCGCTGGAAGGTCATGAAGTTGGCGACAAATTTGACGTTGCTGTAGGCGCGAACGACGCTTACGGTCAGTATGACGACAACCTGGTTCAGCGCGTTCCTAAAGACGTGTTCATGGGCGTTGACGAACTGCAGGTTGGCATGCGCTTCCTGGCTGAAACTGACCAGGGCCCGGTTCCTGTTGAAATCACCGAAGTGGAAGATGACCACGTCGTGGTTGACGGTAACCACATGCTGGCTGGCCAGAACCTGAAGTTCAACGTAGAAGTTGTTGCGATCCGTGAAGCGACCGAAGAAGAGCTGGCTCATGGCCACGTTCACGGTGCGCACGGTCACGACCATGACCACGATCACGGCCACGACGGCTGCTGCGGTGGTCACGGCCACGATCACGACCATGGTCATGACCACGGTAAAGGTGGTTGCGGTAACGGCGGCTGCGGTTGCCACTAATTCCGTCATGCGGAAAATAAAAAAGCGGGATAATAATCCCGCTTTTTTTACGCCTCAATAATGAGGAGGTGGCGTCTCTTCTGACTGAGAGGCAATGTTTGACGGCTGTGTAGCCTTCAGCTTTTCCGTCAGCAGGCGCATATGATCCCGCAGTTTTGCCATTTCGAGCTCATGTGCGGTCACGGTCTGGTTTAGCTCTTCGATGGTGATGTCCTGAAAAGCCAGGCGGCTTTCCAGCTCAGCCATTCTCGCTTCTATTGCTGTATCCTTCATCATTCACCTCGTTTATTTCAGATTCGCCATAATGGCCCTGCGGCGGCGCAGTTTAACTGAGTTTATCCTTAAGTACAGTCCGCATCCCCTTGGCAGGAAACTTATTTAAACAAAAATAGTCTGAAAAGTGGCGAGAATTGGAAGTGTCTGTCTGTAGATTTCTTCCGCAACGTTTTATAGTACGTAACTCATTTACGTTTAACGCTGGGGTGAGAGTCCCCAGGCCCTGGAGATATGGATGAAATCACTGTTTAAAGTAACGCTGCTGGCGACGACGATGGCTGTTGCGCTGAACGCGCCGCTGTCATTCGCTGCTGATACTGCTGCGAAGCCTGCTGCCACTGCAGACAGCAAAGCGGCGTTCAAAAATGACGACCAGAAATCCGCCTACGCACTGGGCGCATCTCTGGGTCGCTACATGGAAAACTCTCTGAAAGAACAAGAGAAACTGGGCATCAAACTGGATAAAGCTCAGCTGATCGCGGGCGTTCAGGACGCATTTGCAGATAAGAGCAAGCTGTCTGACCAGGAAATTGAACAGACTCTGCAGGCGTTCGAAGCGCGCGTGAAGGGTGCCGCGCAGACCAAGATGGACGCGGACGCTAAAGACAACGAAGCGAAAGGCAAAGCCTACCGAGATACCTTTGCCAAAGAGAAAGGTGTGAAAACCTCTTCTACCGGCCTGGTGTACAAAGTTGAGAAAGAAGGCACCGGCGATGCGCCTAAAGACAGCGACACCGTTGTTGTGAACTACAAAGGTACGCTGATCGACGGTAAAGAGTTCGATAACTCTTACACCCGCGGTGAGCCGCTCTCCTTCCGTCTGGATGGTGTGATCCCTGGCTGGACTGAAGGCCTGAAAAACATCAAGAAAGGCGGCAAGATCAAGATGGTTATCCCACCGGATCTGGCCTATGGCAAAACCGGCGTTCCGGGTATCCCTGCCAACTCTACGCTGGTCTTTGACGTAGAGCTGCTGGATATCAAACCGGCACCGAAAGCGGATGCGAAAGCAGACGCACCGGCTGACGATAAAGCCGCTGCTGCTAAGAAGTAATGTTGAAAAAAACCGCCGCCTTTCAGGCGGCGGTTTTTTTATTGTGGGGCAGATATAATTAACACTGGAAAGCGCTACGCACGCTGTATTAATTTAGTTGTCCGTGTAGATAATGAGCCTGCCCTGAAAACCTAACGACAGGCTCCTGAAAAGGAGTGTTTTTTTCATGTCCAGGTCGCTTTTAACCAACGAAACCAGTGAACTTGATTTGCTGGATCAACGTCCTTTCGATCAGACCGACTTCGATATTCTGAAATCCTACGAAGCGGTAGTGGACGGGTTAGCGATGCTCATTGGCTCCCACTGCGAAATCGTATTGCACTCCCTGCAAGATCTGAAGTGTTCCGCCATCCGCATTGCGAATGGTGAGCATACTGGCCGTAAAATTGGTTCGCCAATTACCGACCTTGCATTGCGTATGCTGCATGACATGACCGGCGCGGACAGCAGCGTCTCAAAATGCTATTTCACCCGCGCCAAAAGCGGCGTGCTGATGAAATCAGAAACCATCGCGATTCGAAACCGCGAGCATCGTGTTATTGGGCTGCTGTGCATCAACATGAACCTTGATGTGCCATTCTCGCAAATCATGAGCACCTTTATTCCACCAGAAACGCCGGACGTTGGCTCTTCTGTTAACTTTGCCTCCTCCGTTGAAGATCTGGTGACGCAGACGCTTGAGTTTACGATTGAAGAGGTGAATGCCGATCGCAACGTCTCGAACAACGCCAAGAATCGCCAGATCGTGCTTAATCTCTACGAAAAAGGGATTTTTGATATTAAAGACGCCATCAACCAGGTGGCCGATCGTCTGAACATCTCCAAGCACACGGTCTACCTCTATATTCGCCAGTTCAAAAGCGGCGATTTCCAGGGACAAGACAAGTAATGCGTTTTGCGTTAATGGTGACAGGCCCGGCGTACGGCACTCAGCAGGCCAGCAGCGCGCTGCAGTTTGCGCATGCGCTACTGGCGGCCGGACATGAGCTAGCGAGCGTCTTCTTCTATCGGGAAGGGGTGTATAACGCGAATCAGTTTACGTCACCGGCGAGCGACGAATTCGATCTGGTGCGCGCCTGGCAGGCATTAAACGAAAAGCAGGGCGTAGAACTGCACATCTGCGTGGCGGCGGCACTGCGCCGCGGGGTGACCGATGCAACCGAAGCCGCACGTCTTGGTTTATCGGGTTCTAACCTGCAGCCCGGCTTTTCGTTGAGTGGCCTGGGTGCACTGGCACAGGCGGCATTAACCTGCGACAGAGTGGTGCAATTCTGATGAAGCGTGTCGCGTTTGTTTTTTCCTCCGCACCGCACGGCAATGCGTCCGGCAGAGAAGGGCTGGATGCGCTGCTCGCGACCTCAGCATTGACCGAAGATATCGGTGTCTTCTTTTTGGGCGACGGCGTATTTCAGCTTCTGGCGGGGCAACAGCCTCAGGCCATTCTGGCGCGTGATTACATCGCGACGTTCAAAGTGTTACCGCTTTACGATATCGAAACCTTCTATGTCTGTGCCGACTCCCTGGCTGCGCGCGGCCTAAACGAGGCAACGCCTTTCGTGCTGGATGTGACAGTCTTGTCTTCTGCTGCATTGCGCGAACACCTTTCCCACTACGACACCGTTCTGACTTTCTGAGGCTGACATGCTCCATACTCTGAGCCATTCACCGTGGCAATGTGATATCGACGCGTTACTGAGTATGCTGCGCGAAGGTGATGACCTGCTGCTGATTCAGGATGGTGTGCTTGCCGCACTGGACGGCAGTCGTTTCGTTGAAATTCTCACGAATGCCCCCATAACAGTCTCTGCGCTGAAGGACGATCTGGATGCGCGGGGTCTTTCTGGTCAAATTTCAGCCAAAATTGACGTGGTTGGCTATACTGATTTCGTCAATCTTACTGTGACGCACGCCAGTCAAATGAACTGGTGATTTGAGATCGCTGTATATTTCTTGACACCTTTTCGACGTAGCCCTAAAATTTCGCGTCCTCATATTGTATGAGGTCGTTTTATTACGTGTTTACGAAGCAAAAGCTAAAACCAGGAGCTATTTAATGGCAACAGTTAACCAGCTGGTACGCAAACCACGCGCACGCAAAGTTGCAAAGAGCAACGTGCCTGCGCTGGAAGCCTGCCCGCAGAAACGTGGCGTATGTACTCGTGTATATACCACCACTCCTAAAAAACCAAACTCCGCACTGCGTAAAGTATGCCGTGTGCGTTTGACTAACGGTTTCGAAGTGACTTCCTACATCGGTGGTGAAGGTCACAACCTGCAGGAGCACTCCGTGATCCTGATCCGTGGCGGTCGTGTTAAAGACCTTCCGGGTGTTCGTTACCACACCGTTCGTGGTGCGCTCGACTGCTCAGGTGTTAAAGACCGTAAGCAGGCTCGCTCCAAGTACGGCGTGAAGCGTCCTAAGGCTTAATGGTTCTCCGTTAAGTAAGGCCAAACTGATTTATCTTAATGTCAAACTAAACTCTTTGAGTTTTGGACAATCCTGAATTAACAACGGAGTATTCCCATGCCACGTCGTCGCGTCATTGGTCAGCGTAAAATTCTTCCAGATCCGAAATTCGGATCAGAACTGCTGGCAAAATTTGTAAATATCCTGATGGTAGATGGTAAAAAATCTACTGCAGAAGCAATCGTATACAGCGCGCTTGAGACCCTGGCTCAGCGTTCTGGTAAAAATGAACTGGAAGCTTTCGAAGTCGCTCTCGACAACGTTCGCCCAACCGTAGAAGTTAAGTCCCGCCGCGTTGGTGGTTCTACTTATCAGGTTCCAGTTGAAGTTCGTCCGGTTCGTCGTAATGCTCTGGCAATGCGTTGGATCGTTGAAGCTGCTCGTAAACGCGGTGATAAATCCATGGCTCTGCGTCTGGCGAACGAACTTTCTGATGCTGCAGACAACAAAGGTACTGCAGTTAAGAAACGTGAAGACGTTCACCGTATGGCAGAAGCCAACAAGGCGTTCGCACACTACCGTTGGTAATCCCTTCGGAGTATTAGTCACCAGGCGGGCGCTTCAGAGAAGCCGCCCGCTCTGGGTAACTTAACTGAACGCCTAAAGATATAAACGAGGAATCAAATGGCTCGTACAACACCCATCGCACGCTACCGTAACATCGGTATCAGTGCGCACATCGACGCCGGTAAAACCACTACTACCGAACGTATTCTGTTCTACACCGGTGTAAACCATAAAATCGGTGAAGTTCATGACGGCGCAGCCACCATGGACTGGATGGAACAGGAGCAGGAGCGTGGTATCACTATCACCTCCGCAGCGACTACTGCATTCTGGTCAGGTATGGCTAAGCAGTACGAACCGCATCGCGTAAACATCATCGACACCCCAGGGCACGTTGACTTCACCATCGAAGTAGAACGTTCCATGCGTGTTCTTGACGGCGCGGTAATGGTTTATTGCGCAGTTGGTGGTGTTCAGCCACAGTCTGAAACCGTATGGCGTCAGGCGAACAAATATAAAGTTCCACGCATCGCGTTCGTTAACAAAATGGACCGTATGGGTGCTAACTTCCTGAAAGTTGTTGGCCAGATCAAAACCCGTCTGGGCGCGAACCCTGTTCCGCTGCAGCTGGCAATTGGTGCTGAAGAAGGCTTCACCGGCGTTATCGACCTGGTGAAAATGAAAGCCATCAACTGGAACGATGCAGACCAGGGCGTTACCTTCGAATACGAAGATATCCCAGCTGCAATGCAGGACCTGGCTGACGAATGGCACCAGAACCTGATCGAATCCGCTGCTGAAGCTTCTGAAGAGCTGATGGAGAAATACCTGGGTGGTGAAGAACTGACTGAAGAAGAGATCAAAAAAGCTCTGCGTCAGCGCGTTCTGAACAACGAAATCATCCTGGTAACCTGTGGTTCTGCGTTCAAGAACAAAGGTGTTCAGGCGATGCTGGATGCGGTAGTTGACTACCTGCCATCCCCAGTTGACGTTCCTGCGATCAACGGCATCCTGGACGACGGTAAAGATACTCCGGCTGAGCGTCACGCAAGCGACGAAGAGCCATTCTCTGCACTGGCGTTCAAAATTGCTACCGACCCATTCGTGGGTAACCTGACCTTCTTCCGCGTTTACTCTGGTGTGGTTAACTCCGGTGACACCATCCTGAACTCCGTGAAAGCGGCGCGTGAACGTTTTGGCCGTATCGTACAGATGCACGCTAACAAACGTGAAGAGATCAAAGAAGTTCGTGCGGGCGACATCGCTGCAGCTATCGGTCTGAAAGACGTGACCACTGGTGACACCCTGTGTGACCCGGATCACCCGATCATTCTGGAGCGTATGGAATTCCCTGAGCCAGTAATCTCCATCGCAGTTGAACCAAAAACCAAAGCTGACCAGGAAAAAATGGGTCTGGCTCTGGGCCGTCTGGCGAAAGAAGACCCATCATTCCGCGTATGGACTGATGAAGAATCTAACCAGACCATCATCGCTGGTATGGGTGAACTGCACCTGGACATCATCGTTGACCGTATGAAGCGTGAATTCAACGTTGAAGCGAACGTGGGTAAACCTCAGGTTGCTTACCGCGAAGCGATTCGTGCGAAAGTTACCGACATTGAAGGTAAACACGCTAAGCAGTCTGGTGGTCGCGGTCAGTACGGTCACGTTGTGATCGACATGTACCCACTGGAGCCGGGCTCTAACCCGAAAGGTTACGAGTTCATCAACGACATCAAAGGTGGTGTAATTCCTGGCGAATACATCCCAGCCGTTGATAAAGGCATTCAGGAACAGCTGAAAGCGGGCCCTCTGGCTGGCTATCCGGTTGTTGACATGGGTGTTCGTCTGCACTTCGGTTCTTACCACGACGTTGACTCCTCTGAACTGGCGTTTAAACTGGCTGCGTCTATTGCCTTTAAAGAAGGCTTTAAGAAAGCAAAACCAGTTCTGCTTGAGCCAATCATGAAGGTTGAAGTAGAAACTCCTGAAGAGAACACCGGTGACGTTATCGGTGACTTGAGCCGTCGTCGCGGTATGCTGCGTGGTCAGGAATCCGAAGTAACTGGCGTTAAGATCCACGCTGAAGTTCCGCTGTCTGAAATGTTCGGATATGCAACTCAGCTGCGTTCTCTGACCAAAGGTCGTGCATCATACACCATGGAATTCCTGAAGTATGATGATGCGCCTAACAACGTTGCTCAGGCCGTTATTGAAGCCCGTGGTAAGTAATCCACAGGATTAAAACCTAAGTCCCGTGCTCTCTCCACAGGGGAGAGCACTATAGTAAGGAATATAGCCGTGTCTAAAGAAAAATTTGAACGTACAAAACCGCACGTCAACGTTGGTACTATCGGCCACGTTGACCATGGTAAAACTACCCTGACTGCTGCAATCACTACCGTTCTGGCAAAAACCTACGGTGGTTCTGCTCGTGCATTCGACCAGATCGATAACGCACCAGAAGAAAAAGCTCGTGGTATCACCATCAACACTTCCCACGTTGAATATGACACCCCGACTCGCCACTACGCACACGTAGACTGCCCAGGCCACGCCGACTATGTTAAAAACATGATCACCGGTGCTGCGCAGATGGACGGCGCGATCCTGGTTGTTGCTGCGACTGACGGCCCAATGCCTCAGACTCGTGAGCACATCCTGCTGGGTCGTCAGGTAGGCGTTCCTTTCATCATCGTGTTCCTGAACAAATGCGACATGGTTGATGACGAAGAGCTGCTGGAACTGGTAGAGATGGAAGTTCGTGAACTGCTGTCTCAGTACGATTTCCCGGGCGACGATACTCCAATCGTTCGTGGTTCTGCTCTGAAAGCGCTGGAAGGCGAAGCAGAGTGGGAAGCGAAAATCATCGAACTGGCTGGCTTCCTGGATTCTTACATCCCAGAACCAGAGCGTGCGATTGACAAGCCATTCCTGCTGCCAATCGAAGACGTATTCTCCATCTCCGGT
>NZ_JAXQPQ010000005.1:0-361194 GCF_034427535.1 Enterobacter sp. A103 | reverse complement strand
GATCAGACGCTGCGAGAAACGAACGGGTGGGTGACGGGTATCCATAGTCGTAGAGTCTCTTAAAGCATGAAGGCAATGCGCCAGTTAACGCTCACATGATCCGGGCCGAGCCAGTCGGGGTAGCGCAGGGGCGTGCCGACCGAAATCTGGCTGCTGTACCCGCGCCCAGCGCTGCTCAGCCCCACCGAACCGCCCCACAGCGTGCCGGAGGCAAAGCGGTCCTGACGGTCTTTTTCCAGCCAGCCGCCGTCAACGGCGACCGTTGCGCTTACCGCGCCAATCACCGGGAGGGTGAAGAGGGAATACCCCAGCTCGTTACGCCAGTAGCCGCCGTTGTCCCCGGACAGGTACTGTTCTTTAAAACCGCGCACGGAGCTTTCCCCGCCGAGCGTCAGGCGCTCGGCGCCGTACAGCCGGTCGGGCGACCACTGGCCGTAGGCGCTGGTCAGCCACCACGCGTTGCGGGCAACAGGACGCTGGAAGCTGGCGTTCAGGCTCCATTTACGGAACTCTGCCCGCGGCATNGCGCTGGTCAGCCACCACGCGTTGCGGGCAACAGGACGCTGGAAGCTGGCGTTCAGGCTCCATTTACGGAACTCTGCCCGCGGCATATCCCCGGATTTATTTTCGTCGGTTTCGGCATTGAACCACGGCATGCCGTGGCTCCAGGTCGGGTTGAAGGTCGCCACGCCGCCCAGCATTTTTTGCGTGTGGGTAATTCCCAGGACCAGGCTGGAGAGGTTGCGCGTGCTGCTCTTAAGCGGCGCGTCGTTCAGCCAGTTGCGGCTGGAGCGCTGAACCACGCCCGCCGCAATGCCGGTTTTGACATCCCCGTTGCGGAAAACCACCCAGGACGCGTTAAGGCGGTGGGTTTTCGTATCGCCCGTGGAGAGCCAGTTGAAGCCCTGGTTACTGATGGTGGTCCGGTAGTTGCTCCAGGCGTAGCTGTAGTCCAGCAGGCCGTAGCCGGACGGCACGCTGACGCCCGCCTGGAAATTCTGCGCATCGTACGCGCTGGCAAAATCACTGCTGCGCCCGCCGCTGACAAACCATTTATCCGCCAGCCCCAGCATATTATTGGCGGTGAGCACGCCGTTAAGCTGGTTTTCACCGGTGCTCTTCTGCCCGCTATTATCCAGGCTCACGGATGCACTTAACGGAAATTCCGGCTTGCCCGTGAGATTAACGATGGAATATCCGGCCTGCGTTCCCTGCAGAATTTCAATCTGCACCGGTTCGGCGCGCAAACGGTTAATTTGCTCCATCCCCTGTTCGATGTCGCGTAAATTAAGGATGCCGCCTGTCCGTCCCGGAAACGCCATTTTCAGCATGCGCGGCGTTTCACCTTCCCGACGGATCGCTTCCAGCCGTCCTTCCAGCACCACAATATTCAGCTGACCGCCGGAGAGATCCTGCTCGGTAAGAAAGGCGCGGCTGGTGATATATCCCCGGCTGATATACCAGTCAGAAATACGGGCGAGAAGCTCCGTTATTTTCGCCATATCCAGACACCGGCCCTGCCACGGCGCAACCAGGGCCTGCCGGGTTTTCGGGGAAATGAGGGTCGCGCCGGAAAGGGTAATGGTATCAATGGTGAAGCAGGGCCCGGCGCCGGCTGCAGGCAGAGGCCTGTCAGGTGCGGGGCGAGGGATACTCCGCTCCAGCTCTTCACGCTGTTGCTGGTTCTTTAATAACAGTTCCTCCTGCTGCTGACGCACGGTGTCCCGGTCAGCAGGAGTAAGGGGGGCTGCATGGCTCAGAGAGCAAAAAAATAACGAGCAAAAAAAGACGGCTTTGCTGTAATAGCGCATATAAAAAGATAATATTTTTTGGTTTTCTTAATTATGCCAGCTCTGACGCAATAGAGAATAGCCTCAAAAAGAGGGCTACTATAATTGGTAGTAATATTTGCGTTAAGTCTAAAAAAATAAAAATCCGTGATAAAGAAGAGTGTAGTTTCTGAAAGTTTTATTATTCGATCATGGTTCCTTCTTTCACAAAATATTAACTAACCTTCCCAATAATGAGATGTAAACGTCAGCGAGCAGTGCTTATTAAATTACCCGTTACACTCATCATGCTGCAAACTCTGATGGAGTCTGATATTTCAGTGCTGAATATCGGGGCTCGCGCGATAACGTCTTTGAAGTTATCAATCAACAGCATGACGATATCTGTATGGAAAAGCGTGGACGGGGTAAAAACAATCAGAGGAAGAAAACATCAGGAAAAGCTGGAGCGGGCGAAGGGAATCGAACCCTCGTATAGAGCTTGGGAAGCTCTCGTTCTACCATTGAACTACGCCCGCTTTGAGGTGCGTATGGCATTATAGACCTTACGCACCTTCATACAAGCCTCTTAACAACTAACCGGCGATAAAATAATCACTTAGCACTTCGGTTTGCTGCCGGGCGCAGGCAGATAACGCTGCGGGTCGATGGCAGTCGCCTTATAGCGAATCTGGAAATGCAGCTTCACCGCGTCCGTGCCGGTGCTACCCATGGTGGCAATCTTCTGCCCGGCTTTGACGTTCTGCCCGTTGTTGACCAGCATCGTGTCGTTGTGCGCATAGGCCGTGATGTAGTCTTCGCCATGCTTAATCATGATCAGGTTACCGTAGCCGCGCAGCTGGTTACCGACGTAAACCACCTTCCCTGCTCCGGAAGCATAAACCGGCGTACCGCGTGCAGCCGCGATATCAATACCTTTGTTCCCCCCCTCAGACAGGGAGTACGGCAACACCACTTTACCGCTGGCCGGCCAGACCCAGCAGCGTTGACCGACCGGCGGCCAGGACGATTGCGGCACCGCGTAAGACGGCGTCACTTTGGCGGTTTTGCCTTTCGAAGAGGATTTTTTGCCCGAGGACGATCCGCCGCTAACCTTCAGCTGCTGCCCCACCTCGATGGTGTAGGGCGGAGAGAGGTTATTCAGCCGCGCCAGATCCTTCACGCTGGTTCCCGTTGCGCGCGAAATCCGGTATAGCGTATCCCCGCGCTTAACGGTATAGACCGAACCGGAATAGCTGCCCATATCCGAAGATTTGCTCCCTGAACAGCCCGCCAGCAATAGCGTCAGCGTCAGGCAAAAAATGGCGGTGATGGGGTTTCTCGTCAGGCTTCCTGCAAACAAAACAGATCCTCGGTCAGCGTGAATGGCGCACTATGATAACAGCCAAAACGAATATGGGTCATGCCCTTTTCCGCTCTACGCGCCAAACCGTTCGTATAAGAATGCAGTATAATGATCCAGCTGATGGTGCTGAACCACTCGGCATTTTGGCACTGGAGCATCAATGAGTATTCAAGAACACGTTATTTTGGTAAACGACCAGGGAATGGTGATTGGCACTCAGGAAAAATATGCCGCGCACACCTTACATACCCCGCTGCATCTGGCTTTCTCTTCCTGGCTTTTTAACGCAAACGGCGAATGTCTGATCACCCGGCGCGCCTTAAGCAAAAAAGCCTGGCCCGGCGTCTGGACCAACTCCGTCTGCGGCCACCCGCAGTCCGGCGAAGAGACGATACAGGCGATAATCCGCCGCTGCCGCTTTGAAGTGGGCGCTGAACTGGCCGATATCACCGCCGTCGCCCCTGAATTTCGCTATCGTGAAACCGACCCGTCCGGGATCGTGGAAAACGAAATTTGCCCTGTCTTCGCGGCCCGCATCACCAATGACGTGACGATAAACGAAGACGAAGTGATGGACTATCAGTGGGTTGAGCTGGACGCGTTATTCCGC
Organism: Enterobacter sp. A103; assembly: GCF_034427535.1. Taxonomy (NCBI): domain Bacteria; kingdom Pseudomonadati; phylum Pseudomonadota; class Gammaproteobacteria; order Enterobacterales; family Enterobacteriaceae; genus Enterobacter; species Enterobacter sp. A103. Next base: position 357,449 of record NZ_JAXQPQ010000005.1, on the reverse strand, counting down.
GCGCTGGACGCGACGCCCTGGGCCTTTAGCCCGTGGATGGTCATGGAAGCGACAACCGCCCGCGAAAAACTCAAAGCCTTCGCGGCGCAATAAAAAAGCCCCTTTCGGGGCTTTTTTTACATCTTAACGCCTTATTTCACCGGGCGCATCGCCGGGAACAGGATCACGTCGCGGATGGTGTGGCTGTTGGTGAACAGCATGACCATACGGTCGATACCAATCCCAAGGCCCGCCGTTGGTGGCAGACCGTGCTCCAGCGCGGTCACGTAGTCTTCGTCGAAGAACATCGCTTCGTCGTCGCCTGCCGCTTTCGCGTCAACCTGATCCTGGAAGCGCTGAGCCTGGTCTTCCGCATCGTTCAGCTCGCTAAAGCCGTTGCCGATTTCACGGCCGCCGATGAAGAATTCGAAGCGATCGGTGATTTCCGGGTTCTCGTCATTACGACGCGCCAGCGGAGAGACTTCAGCCGGGTATTCGGTGATGAAGGTCGGCTGAATCAGGTGCGCTTCGGCCACTTCTTCGAAGATCTCGGTCACGATACGGCCCAGACCCCAGCTCTTCTCAACCTTGATACCGATGCTTTCCGCGATCGCTTTCGCAGAATCGAAGTTATCCAGGTCCGCCATATTGGTTTCCGGACGGTATTTTTTGATCGCTTCGCGCATGGTCAGTTTTTCGAACGGCTTGCCGAAGTCGAAGACTTCTTCACCGTAAGGAACCTGCGTGGTGCCCAGAATGTCCTGCGCCAGGGTGCGGAACAGGGATTCGGTCAGCTCGATCAGATCTTTGTAATCCGCATACGCCATATAGAGTTCCATCATGGTGAACTCTGGGTTATGACGAACGGAGATACCTTCGTTACGGAAGTTACGGTTGATTTCGAACACGCGGTCGAAACCACCGACCACCAGACGCTTCAGGTACAGTTCCGGCGCGATACGCAGGTACATGTCCAGGTCCAGGGCGTTGTGATGGGTGATGAACGGACGCGCAGACGCGCCGCCTGGGATCACCTGCATCATTGGGGTTTCCACTTCCATAAAGTCGCGGTTGACCATGAACTGGCGGATACCGGCCATGATCTGGGAGCGAATTTTGAAGGTCTTACGGGATTCATCGTTAGAGATGAGATCCAGGTAGCGCTGACGATAGCGCGCTTCCTGATCCTGCAGGCCGTGGAATTTGTCCGGCAGCGGGCGCAGGGCTTTGGTCAGCAGACGCAGCTCGGTGCAGTGGATAGACAGTTCACCGGTTTTGGTTTTGAACAGTTTACCTTTCGCGCCCAGGATATCGCCCAGGTCCCACTTTTTGAACTGCTCGTTGTAGATGCCTTCCGGCAGGTCGTCACGGGAAACGTACAGCTGAATACGGCCGCCAACATCCTGCAACGTCACGAAGGAAGCTTTACCCATGATACGACGGGTCATCATGCGGCCTGCAACGGCCACTTCAACGTTCAGCGCTTCCAGCTCTTCGTTCTCTTTCGCGTCGAAGTCAGCGTGCAGTTGGTCTGAGGTATGGTCACGACGAAAATCGTTCGGGAACGGCACGCCCTGCTCGCGCAGCGCTGCCAGCTTCTCGCGGCGGGTTTTCAGTTCGTTGTTAAGATCGACTACCGCGTCAGCGCCCTGTGCTTGTTGTTCAGACATGTTGGTTCCTCATAACCCTGCTTTCAAACTTGCTTCGATAAATTGGTCCAGGCTACCGTCCAGCACCGCCTGCGTGTTGCGGGTTTCAACCCCGGTACGCAGGTCTTTGATGCGGGAGTCATCAAGGACGTAAGAACGGATCTGGCTGCCCCAACCGATGTCGGACTTGTTGTCTTCCATCGCCTGTTTCTCAGCATTTTTCTTCTGCATCTCCAGCTCATAAAGCTTCGCTTTCATCTGCTTCATGGCCTGGTCTTTGTTCTTATGCTGGGAACGGTCATTCTGGCACTGTGTTACCAGCCCGGTAGGAATGTGGGTAATACGCACCGCTGATTCCGTACGGTTAACGTGCTGACCACCCGCGCCGGATGCGCGATAAACGTCGATACGCAGGTCCGCCGGGTTAATTTCGATATCAATATCTTCATCAACTTCCGGATAAACAAACGCGGAGCTGAAGGAGGTATGACGACGGCCACCGGAGTCGAACGGGCTCTTACGCACCAGGCGGTGAACGCCGGTTTCGGTACGCAGCCAGCCGTAGGCGTAATCGCCAATGATCTTGATGGTGACGGATTTCAGACCCGCGACTTCACCTTCAGACTCTTCGATAATCTCGGTTTTAAAGCCGCGCGCTTCTGCCCAACGCAGGTACATACGCGTCAGCATGCTGGCCCAGTCCTGCGCTTCGGTGCCGCCAGAACCCGCCTGAATATCGAGATAGCAGTCAGCGCTGTCGTATTCGCCGGAGAACATACGACGGAATTCCAGCTGCGCCAGCTTCTCTTCCAGCACGTCGAGTTCTGCCACGGCTTCGTTAAAGGTTTCTTCGTCGTCGGCTTCGACGGCCAGCTCCAGCAAACCGGAAACATCTTCCAGCCCCTGGGCCATTTGATCCAGCGTATCTACGATAGCTTCGAGAGAGGAACGCTCTTTACCCAGCGCCTGTGCGCGTTCAGGTTCGTTCCAGACGTCCGGCTGTTCCAGCTCGGCGTTTACTTCTTCAAGACGCTCTTTCTTGGCATCGTAGTCAAAGATACCCCCTAAGAACGTCAGAGCGCTCCGTGAGGTCCTGAATACGGTTTTTTACCGGATTAATTTCAAACATGGTCTGTTTTCTTTTATGGACTTGTCAAAATGCGGTGATAAGAGCGGGATTGTACCGAATCCACGCCCTTTTTTATAGAGATTACTGCCGCTAAATTGGCCAGATATTGTCGATGATGATCTGAAGGGTGCGGTTACCACGAAACTCGTTGATGTCCAGTTTGTACGCCAGCTCGACCTCGCGCACGCCGTTGTCCGGCCATACCGCCGTGTCAACGTTGAAGGCAATGCCATCCAGAAGCGGTCCTCCGCCCACGGGCTCGACCATCACTTTCAGATGACGTTCGCCGACGATGCGCTGCTGCAGCAGGCGGAAACGCCCGTCGAACAGCGGTTCCGGGAACATCTGCCCCCACGGACCGGCATCGCGGAGCATTTGCGCCACGTCCATCGTCATTTCAAGCGGTGAGAGCTCACCATCGGACACCACTTCCCCCTGCAGCAGGGCCGGGTCAATCCAGTCGGTGACAAGCTCACCAAACAGACGCTGAAACTCGTCGAATTTCGCCTCTTCCAGAGACAGGCCCGCCGCCATCGCATGGCCGCCGAACTTGATCATCAGACCCGGATACAGCGTATCGAGACGTTCCAGCGCATCGCGCATGTGCAGCCCCTGAATTGAGCGACCAGAGCCTTTCAGCGTGCCGTCACCCGCGGGGGCGAACGCGATCACCGGCCGATGGAAACGTTCTTTAATACGCGACGCCAGAATGCCCACCACGCCCTGATGCCACTCGGGATGGTACATCGCCAGGCCGCCCGGCAGCGTATCGCCGCTGCGTTCAAGCTTTTCGCACAGGGTCAGCGCTTCGGCCTGCATCCCCTGCTCAATCTCTTTACGGGTCTGGTTCAGCGCGTCCAGCTCGTTGGCCAGCACGCGCGCTTCACCGATGTTGTCGCACAGCAGCAGCGCCACGCCGACGGACATATCGTCCAGCCTTCCGGCTGCGTTAAGACGCGGCCCGAGAGCAAAGCCCAGGTCGCTGGCCGCCAGCTTGAGCGGATCGCGGTTGGCGATCTCCAGCAACGCCTTGATCCCCGGACGGCACTTGCCCGCCCGAATGCGGCTTAGGCCCTGCCAGGTCAAAATGCGGTTATTGGTATCGAGGGGCACCACATCCGCGACGGTGCCCAGCGCCACCAGATCGAGATATTCGGCCAGGTTCGGTACGGCAATACCGCGAGAGTCGAACCAGCCCTTATCGCGCAGCAGGGTCCGTAACGCCAGCATCAGATAAAACGCTACGCCCACGCCTGCGAGGGATTTCGATGGGAAATCGCAGTCGCGCAGGTTGGGGTTAATAATCGCTTCCGCAGCCGGCAGCGTTTCACCCGGCAGGTGGTGATCGGTGACCAGCACCGGGATCCCCAGCGCGTGAGCATGATCGACGCCCGCATGGGAGGAGATCCCGTTATCGACGGTCATGATCATCTGTGCGCCACGGGCGTGGGCCTGATCGACCACTTCCGGGCTTAGGCCATAGCCGTCTTCAAAACGGTTCGGCACCAGATACGTGACGTTATCGCAGCCCAGCGCGCGCAGGCTGAGCACGCTCAGCGCGGTGCTGGTTGCGCCGTCGGCGTCGAAATCGCCTACCACCACAATCCGCGTTCCCTCTCGAAGCGCGTTGTAGAGCATTTCGGTAGCTTTTTCGATACCGCTCAGCTGCTGCCAGGGCAGCATCCCTTTCACGCTGCGTTCAAGATCCTCAGCGCGACGCACGCCGCGGCTGGCGTAGAGGCGCTTAAGCAGCGGCGGGAGATCGTCCGGTAAATCAACGGGTTCAACCGCCTCGCGGCGGCGCAATTTTATCGGGGCTTTCACGCGGATTATTTACCACCAAACTGTTTCTGGTGCGCGTCGAGGAACTCTTTCATCTCTTTTGGTCCCTGATAGCCTGGAACAACATAGCCGTTGCTCAGGACAATCGCTGGCGTACCGCTCACGCCAAACTGCACGCCGAGCGCATAGTGGTTAGCGATATCAATGTCGCAGGAGGCCGGCTTAACGTCTTTGCCGTTCATCGCGTCGTCAAACGCTTTGTTGCGGTCTTTCGCACACCAGATAGCCTTCATGTCCTGCTCTGGCTGGCTCTGCACGCCCGCGCGCGGGAAGGCCAGGTAACGCACGGTAATGCCCAGCGCGTTATAGTCTTTCATCTCTTCATGCAGCTTGTGGCAGTAGCCGCAGGTGATGTCGGTGAAAACGGTAATAACGTGTTTTTCCTGCGCCGCTTTATAGACGATCATCTCTTTTTCGAGCGCGTTCAGGTTTTTCATCAGCAGCTGGTTGGTGACATTCACAGGCTGCGCGCCGCTCACGTCGTACATTGGCCCCTGAATAATGTGTTTGCCATCTTCGGTGACGTACAGCACGCCGCTGTTGGTCAGTACCGTTTTCATGCCGGCAACCGGTGCAGGCTGAATATCGCTACCGGTGACGCCAAGCTTAGCCAGCGACTGTTTGATGGCGGCGTCGTCCGCATGGGCGAAACCGGTAAATGAGGCTGCCAGCAGGGTGAACAGCGCGAAAGACTTTTTCATATGTGATCCTGTTACAATTCGTCGGCACTCACGCACGAGGGTGGTGCTGTTGGTGTAGCTGCCGCAGGCGTTCCGTCGCGACATGGGTGTAAATTTGCGTCGTGGAAAGATCGCTGTGGCCCAGCAGCATCTGCACCACGCGTAAATCAGCGCCGTGGTTTAACAGATGCGTCGCGAAGGCGTGACGCAATACGTGCGGCGAAAGCTTTTCACTATCGATACCCGCCAGTGTGGCGTAATGCTTGATGCGATGCCAGAACGTTTGCCGCGTCATCTGCTGGGCGCGCTGGCTCGGAAACAGGACGTCGATAGACGTACCATTGAGCAGCCACGGACGACCGTGCTCCAGGTACGTTTCCAGCCAGTAAACCGCCTCTTCACCCAGCGGAACCAGCCTTTCCTTATTTCCTTTACCGATGACGCGCACTACGCCCTGACGCAGGCTGATGTCGCTCATCGTCAGGCCAACCAGTTCCGAAACGCGCAAGCCGGTAGCATACAATAGCTCAAGCATGGCTTTATCGCGTAACTCCAGCGGCAGGTCAACTGCCGGTGACTGTAATAATCTCTCAACTTGTGCTTCGCTGAGATCTTTCGGCAGCCGCTGCGGAAGCTTAGGGGATGCCAGCAGCGCGCTGGGATCGTCTTCGCGAATCTTCTCACGGTAGAGATGCTGGAACAGCCGACGCATGGCGCTAAGCAAACGCGCGGAACTGGTGGCTTTGTAGCCCCCCGCGATACGTTCCCCAAGCAGCGCCTGCAGGTCGTCACGCTGCGCGCTCGCAAGGGATAACCCCCGGTGCGCAAGCCACTCCACCAGCATGGTGAGATCGCGACGGTAGGCGCTGAGGGTATTCTCGGCAAGATTTTTCTCCAGCCACAGCGCGTCGAGAAACTGTTCGATCAGTGCGAGATCCTTTTCCACATCAGCCCCTTTGATTCTGCAGTCAGGCCATTATGCCTGATTGCGACCGGTTTCTGGTACACTACGCGCATAGTCAAAGCAAGAATTGAGATAGTTACGCGATGAATATTGGTCTGTTCTATGGTTCCAGCACCTGCTACACCGAAATGGCGGCAGAGAAAATTCGCGACATCATTGGCCCGGAACTGGTGACGTTGCATAACCTGAAAGATGACGCGGTCGCGCTGATGGAACAGTACGATGTCCTGATCCTTGGCATCCCAACCTGGGATTTTGGTGAGATACAGGAAGACTGGGAAGCCATCTGGGATCAACTCGATTCGGTCAATCTCGACGGCAAAATCATTGCCATGTACGGCATGGGGGATCAGCTGGGCTACGGGGAATGGTTCCTGGACGCGCTCGGCATGCTGCATGACAAGCTGGCGCCGAGAGGGGTGTCGTTTATCGGCTACTGGCCAACCGAAGGTTACGAGTTCACCAGTAAAAAACCGATTATTGCCGACGGCGAGCTGTTTGTTGGACTCGCGCTGGATGAAACCAACCAGTACGATCTCAGCGATGAGCGCCTGCAAAGCTGGTGCGAGCAGATTCTGGGCGAAATGGCTGAAAAGTTTAGCTAACGCGCATTACCCCTGCGTCGTCTGTTGCAACAGCATCCGGCGCAGGTCTCGCCACTCGGCAGCATCCATACTGTCAGCCGCCAGCCACAGATGCTGGCAACGCCCGCCGTCCACCTTGCGTAACCGTAACATCATGCCGCAGTTGAGCATCCAGGGCATACCGAGAATATCCCACTCTTTACCCTGCCAGCGCAGGCGGGAATCCATCAGTAATTTAATCTCTCCCTGACGGGCATTAATGCGACGCTGGCTGCGTACGCTGTCAAAAACGACAAACGACAGTAACAGCAGCCACAGCGGCGTATAGCTCAGCGGCCACGGCATCAGCAAAACAAAGGCCGCAATCAGGCCGTGGAGCAATAAAGACATCCACTGCGAGCGCCACGAGACGCGAAGATCAGATTGCCACAGGACCACGTTCCCGATTCCGTGTTTGAATTAATTGCACCATCCGTTGCAACTCGGTGTCGGCGGGTTTGCCGTGGTTCATCAGCCAGTTGAATAAATCCGGATCGTCAGACTCAAGCAGGCGAACAAACAGACGCTTATCATCATCGCTTAAGCTGTCATACTCATATTCGAAGAAAGGCATGATGGAAATATCAAGTTCACGCATGCCGCGACGGCACGCCCAGTGAATACGGGCCTTGTTGTTAATATCCATGTTCAGTTTCCTGCATTACGTTTGGCACAGTTGGCACCCCGTTCAGTGTTCTTTATTTCTCTACGGGGACACCAGCTAGTGTAACGTGTTTTTGACCGTTTCATTACTGGAATATTGCGATCGCCGAGCAGGCTTCCAGAATAATCCCTACAAAGACAGCGGATTACATTATTTTGCGTAGCGCTACGCATAACCGGTTTAGGGCACAAATGGTCTGTTGAAAGCGCTTGCATTGCCTGCAGGCTCTTTTACCATTAGGCATTATCAAAGCGTTAAGCAATTCAGGATATCGTTATGGCATTTACACCATTTTCTCCTCGCCAGCCCGCCGCCTCTGCGCGTCTGCCGCTGACGCTTATTTCTCTTGATGACTGGGCGCTGGCAACGCTCACCGGTGCCGACGCCGAAAAATATCTGCAGGGCCAGGTGACCGCCGACGTCAGCCAGATGACCGAACACCAGCACCTGCTGGCCGCGCATTGCGACCCAAAAGGCAAAATGTGGAGCAACCTGCGACTCTTCCGCCGTCAGGACGGTTTTGCTTTTATTGAGCGCCGCAGCCTGCAAGAGGCCCAGCTCAAAGAGCTGAAGAAGTACGCAGTCTTCTCCAAAGTCACTATCGCCCCGGACGACGAACATGTCCTGCTGGGAGTGGCCGGTTTCCAGGCGCGTGCGGCGCTGAAAAATCTCTTCAGCGAACTGCCGGATGCAGAAAAGCAGGTGGTCAGCGAAGGCGCGACCTCCATCCTGTGGTTTGAACACCCGGCGGAGCGTTTCCTGTTAGTCACGGATGCGGCAACGGCCGAACGCGTGACCGAAGCGTTGCGCGGCGAAGCGCAGCTCAACAACAGTCAGCAGTGGCTGGCGCTGAACATCGAAGCGGGTCTGCCGGTGATTGACGCCGCAAACAGCGCGCAGTTTATTCCTCAGGCAACGAACCTGCAGGCGCTGGGGGGTATCAGCTTTAAAAAGGGCTGTTATACCGGCCAGGAGATGGTGGCGCGTGCAAAATTCCGCGGGGCAAACAAACGAGCGCTCTGGACTCTGGCGGGCCATGCCAGCCGTGTACCTGAAGCGGGTGAAGACTTAGAGCTGAAGATGGGTGATAACTGGCGCCGCACCGGCACCGTGTTAGCCGCCGTACAGCTGGATGATGGACGTCTTTTGGTACAGGCCGTCATGAACAACGACATGGAAGCCGATAGCGTGTTCCGCGTGCGTGACGATGCGAACACGCTGAGCATTGAGCCGCTGCCATATTCGTTAGAAGAGTAATCGAATCCAGGTGTCCTCCCTCTCCCTGTGGGAGAGGGCCGGGGTGAGGGCAACCGCCAGCACGGTGGAAAAAACTACACCTGCCCCACGTACAAATAGATCGCCAAAAAGTGGCATACGCTGCCGCCGAGCACAAAGCCGTGCCAGATGGCATGGTTGTATGGGATGCGCTTGCAGACGTAGAAAATCACGCCGAGCGAGTACACCACGCCACCTAAGGCCAGAAGCGTCACGCCCCCTACCGACAGTTTGATTGCCAGTTGATACACCACAATCAGCGACAGCCAGCCCATTGTCAGATAGGTGACCAGTGACAGCACCTTAAACCGGTGCGCGATGGTCAGCTTAAACAGGATCCCCAGCAGCGCCAGGCTCCAGATAACAATCATCAGGCCACGCGACAGCGGTGAGTTGAGCCCCACCAGCAAAAACGGTGTGTAGGTGCCTGCAATCAGAAGATAGATAGCACAGTGGTCAAATTTCTTGAGCCACATCTTGGCCCGCTGATGCGGGATCGCGTGATACAGCGTCGACGCCAGGAACAGCAGGATCATACTCCCGCCATACAGGCTATAGCTGGTAATGGCCATCGCGCTGGCATTGGCGTCCACCGCCTGCACCAGTAATAACACTAAACCGACAATCCCAAACACCAGGCCAATGCCGTGGCTGATGCTGTTGGCTACTTCCTCAGCCAGCGAATATCCCTGTGCGATTAATGGTCTACTCACCATACAAAACTCCGGGAAAACAAAAGATGATTATTCATCGCATAACTATGCTAACTGAGAATGATTCCAGTGAACACCTGTTAGCTAAAATAAAGTTAAACATAACGTTTCTAAATTACAATCAGACAGTTACACTTTCATTTCAGCGAACGCGCGTTTCGATTTTAATTATAGACGTTTAAAATCAATCACATAAAACTGGTCCTGCTTCGGGTAGATCTCTGCGATCACGCTTTTCAATGCATCCAGGGTCATGTTCTCCTGTTCAGCATGTTTTTGCGTCAATGTGTCGAACGTAACGGTTGACGTTCCCGTTACTTCGATGGTGCAAAAATAACCATCATCCTCATAACGCCCCACCCGCAGGATATCGCCGGTTTTGAAATGGGATTCACTTTTATCCCGGATAGTGATGGTTTTACGCCCGGCCAGAATGTCGTTCTGAAAGCGCTGAAAAAAAGTGATGTCGTTTGGCTGCATGTTATTATTCCCTGAAGAAAAGTCTGATGAGTGAGTGTAGCCATTGTGAGCATGTTCTCCCATTCCGCCATTGCCAGTCTCAATAACCTGGAGATGATGGTCTACAACTATGTCATAAAAAATCGTGACAAAGTGATGTACATGACCATCCGCGAGCTGGCGGATGCGGCAGACGTCTCAACCACCACTATCCTGCGCTTTTGCCGCAAGCTTAACTGCGAAGGGTATTCTGAATTTCGGGTGCGCTTTAAGCTTTATCTTGAACAGAACGAGCCCCAGCAGGCGAATTTCGGTGCCAGCGAAATTATCAGCTTTTTTAAAAGCGTGAATAATGAAGAGTTCGACGCGCTATTAGATAAGGCGGTTGATATTATTTTATCGTCAGAGCGAATTATATTTGTCGGTGCCGGAACATCGGGTTCGCTGGCAAAATATGGCGCACGCTTCTTTTCTAATATCGGGAAATTCAGTAACCATATTGATGATCCTTATTTCCCGGTCACCAATGATATGGCGAAAAATGCGCTGGCGATTGTGCTTTCCGTCTCTGGCGAGACCGAGGAGATCCTGCGCTTTGCCAGCCAGTTCAGCCTGCATCACTGCAAGGTGCTCTCGATAACCAGCCATGAGCACTCGCGTCTCGCAAAACTGGCGGACTTTAATCTCTCCTGGCATGTTCCTCAGACGCGTATTGCAGGCGTCTACGACATCACCACGCAAATTCCCGTCATTTATATTCTGGAATCTCTCGGGCGTAAACTGGCGAAGAAACTCACAGAATAAAACACCCTGTTTTTTTGATGTGACAAATCACATTTACTGTGAATTGTTATATCGTGACATTCAATTTCGCTTTGCTAGACTCGATGCCAATAAGCCATTTATTGAGAAGAGCAGCGATGAAAAAATTAACCTTACCAAAAGATTTTTTATGGGGCGGCGCGGTTGCCGCTCACCAGGTTGAAGGCGGCTGGAACAAAGGCGGCAAAGGGCCAAGCATTTGTGACGTATTGACCGGCGGCGCGCACGGCGTGCCGCGCGAAATCACCCAGGAAGTAGTGCCGGGAAAATACTACCCAAACCACGAGGCCATCGACTTCCACGGCCACTATAAAGAAGACATCAAGCTGTTTGCCGAGATGGGTTTCAAGTGTTTCCGCACCTCTATCGCCTGGACGCGCATCTTCCCGAAAGGTGACGAAACGCAGCCAAACGAAGAGGGGCTGAAGTTCTACGACGACATGTTCGACGAGCTGCTGAAATACAACATCGAACCGGTGATCACCCTCTCCCACTTCGAAATGCCGCTGCACCTGGTGCAGGAGTACGGTAGCTGGACCAATCGTAAAGTGGTCGATTTCTTCGTGCGCTTCGCGGAAGTGGTGTTTGAGCGCTACAAAAACAAGGTCAAATACTGGATGACCTTCAACGAAATCAATAACCAGCGTAACTGGCGCGCGCCGCTGTTCGGTTACTGCTGCTCGGGCGTGGTCTATACCGAACATGAAAATCCGGAAGAGACCATGTACCAGGTCTTGCACCACCAGTTTGTGGCCAGCGCCCTGGCGGTGCAAGCCGCGCGCCGCATCAACCCGGAGATGAAGGTCGGCTGCATGCTGGCGATGGTGGCGCTCTATCCGTTCTCCTGCAAACCGGAAGACGTGATGTTCGCCCAGGAATCCATGCGCGAGCGCTATGTCTTTACCGACGTCCAGCTGCGGGGTTACTACCCGTCCTACGTGCTGAACGAGTGGGAGCGCCGTGGCTTCTCCATCAAAATGGAGACAGGCGACGAGCAGATCCTGCGTGAAGGTACCTGCGACTACTTAGGTTTCAGCTACTACATGACCAACGCGGTGAAAGCGGAAGGCGGTACCGGCGATGCGATTTCCGGTTTCGAAGGCAGCGTGCCGAACCCGCACGTGAAGGCGTCCGACTGGGGCTGGCAGATTGACCCGGTAGGCCTGCGCTATTCTCTGTGCGAACTGTACGAGCGTTATCAGAAACCGCTGTTTATCGTGGAAAACGGGTTCGGCGCCTACGATAAGGTGGAAGAAGACGGCAGCATCAACGACGACTACCGCATCGACTACCTGCGTGCCCACGTGGAAGAAATGATCAAAGCCGTGACGCACGACGGCGTGGATCTGATGGGCTATACGCCATGGGGCTGCATCGACTGCGTGTCGTTCACCACCGGCCAGTACAGCAAGCGCTACGGCTTTATCTACGTGAACAAGCACGACGACGGCACGGGCGACATGTCGCGTTCCCGCAAGAAGAGCTTTAACTGGTATAAGGAAGTGATTGCCAGCAACGGCGAGAAACTTTAACGCCGTAACGCCGGGCGGCGCTACGCTTGCACCGGCCTACGATTGATCCCCCTCTCCCTTTGGGAGAGGGTTAGGGTGAGGGGTTTATTTCCCGCCAGCCAACTCTATAAAACTGCCCGTTACGTACGACGCCTTCTCGCTCAGCAGCCAGACAATCGCCTGCGCCACCTCTTCCGGCTGGCCGCCGCGCTGCATCGGCAGCAAGGATTTCACGCGATCCACCCGCCCCGGCTCTCCGCCGGACGCATGAATATCGGTATAAATCAGACCCGGACGTACGCAGTTGACGCGAATGCCCTGCGCCGCCACCTCCAGCGATAGCCCGGTTGTCAGCGAATCCACCGCCCCCTTGGACGCGGCATAATCCACATATTCACCCGGCGCGCCCAGGCGCGACGCGGCGGAAGAGACGTTCACTATCGCCCCACCCTTGCCGCCATGCCTGAAGGACATGCGTTTTACCGCTTCCCGGCAGCAGAGAAAGTAGCCCGTGACGTTGGTCGCCAGGACGCGGTTAATGCGCTCAGCGGAGAGGTTCTCGATAGTGGATTGCTCAAACAGAATCCCCGCATTATTGACCAGCGCACGAAGCGGCTCGCCTTCACGATCGAGGCTGTCAAACATCGCCAGCACCTGGGCTTCATCACTGATATCCGCGCGGACGGCAAACGCTTTACCGCCCGCTTCAACGATCTGGTTGATCACGTCCGTCGCGGCTTTAATGTTGTGGTGATAGTTCACCGCCACGGTGTAGCCTTCGCGCGCCAGCTGCAGCGCGGTGGCTTTCCCAATGCCCCGGCTGGCGCCGGTGACCAGTGCAATTGCCATTCGCTTCTCCCAATAAAAAAGCCGGGTGGCGGCTTCGCCTTACCCGGCCTTTATGACTACACCAATAATATTACTGGTATTCGCTCATCGGCACGCAGGAGCAGAACAGGTTACGGTCGCCGTAGACGTCATCGAGACGCTTCACGGTCGGCCAGTATTTGTTTGCCACGCCTGCCGGGAAGACCGCCAGCTCGCGGGAATAGCCGTGGTTCCACTCTGCCACCATTTCGTGCTGGGTATGCGGAGCGTTGACCAGCGGGTTATCTTCCAGCGTCCATTCGCCGTCCTGCACGCGGTCTATCTCCATGCGGATCGCCAGCATCGCGTCGATAAAGCGGTCCAGCTCGGCTTTGCTTTCAGACTCGGTCGGCTCAACCATCAGCGTACCCGCAACCGGGAACGACATGGTTGGCGCGTGGAAGCCGTAGTCAATCAGGCGCTTGGCGATATCCAGCTCGCTGATGCCCGTCGCTTCTTTCAGTGGACGAATATCGAGGATGCACTCGTGCGCCACGCGACCGTCGCGGCCGGTATAGAGCACCGGGAAGGCAGACTTCAGGCGAGTCGCAATATAGTTGGCGTTCAGGATCGCCACCTGGCTCGCCTGCTTCAGCCCTTCCGCGCCCATCATGCGGATGTACATCCAGCTGATTGGCAGGATAGAGGCGCTACCGAACGGTGCCGCAGAGACCGCGCCCTGACGGGTCAGCATGCCTTCAATCTGCACTACGCTGTGACCCGGTACAAACGGCGCCAGGTGCGCTTTCACGCCGATTGGGCCCATGCCCGGGCCGCCACCGCCGTGCGGGATGCAGAAGGTTTTGTGCAGGTTCAGGTGCGACACGTCCGCGCCGATAAAGCCCGGAGAGGTAATGCCCACCTGAGCGTTCATGTTCGCGCCGTCGAGGTAAACCTGACCGCCGTACTGGTGCACCACTTCGCACACTTCACGGATGGTCTCTTCGTACACGCCGTGGGTAGACGGGTAGGTCACCATGATGCAGGAGAGCTTGTCGCCCGCCTGCTCGGCTTTCGCACGCAGGTCGACCAGATCGATGTTGCCGTTCTTATCGCACGCCACCACCACCACTTCCATGCCCGCCATTTGGGCAGAGGCCGGGTTGGTACCGTGGGCGGAGCTTGGGATCAGGCAGATATCGCGGTGACCTTCGTTGCGGCTTTCGTGATAGTGACGGATCGCCAGCAGACCCGCGTATTCGCCCTGCGCGCCGGAGTTCGGCTGCATGCAGAGCGCGTCATAACCGGTCAGTTTCACCAGCCAGTCGGAAAGCTGGTTGATCATCATATGATAACCTTCCGCCTGCTCTGGCGGACAGAACGGGTGCAGCTCGGAGAATTCAGGCCAGGTGATCGGGATCATCTCCGCCGCGGCGTTCAGCTTCATGGTGCACGAGCCCAGCGGGATCATCGCCTGGTTCAGCGCCAGATCCTTGCGCTCCAGAGAGTGCATATAGCGCATCATCTCGGTTTCACTGTGATAGCGATTAAAGACCGGATGCGTCAGGATCGCATCGTTACGCAGCATGCTTTCCTGAATGGAGCGGCTGTCGAGCGCGACCTCTTTGTCGAGCGCATCAATGTCCAGACCGTGCGCGTCACCCAGCAACACGCTGAACAGGTTCAGGATATCGTCGCGGGTGGTGCTTTCATCCAGCGTAATGCCGACGGCGTTGTGGATGTCGCTGCGCAGGTTGATCTCTGCCGCATTCGCGCGCGCCAGCACGGCCGCTTTGTCCGCCACTTCCACACACAGGGTGTCGAAGTAGTGAGCGTGGCGCAGCTTAAGACCTTTCTGCTGCAGACCGCAGGCCAGAATATCGGCCAGGCGGTGAATGCGGCTGGCAATGCGCTTCAGGCCTGCCGGGCCGTGGAACACGGCGTAGAGGCTGGCGATGTTTGCCAGCAGCACCTGCGAGGTACAGATGTTGGAGTTCGCTTTCTCGCGGCGGATGTGCTGCTCGCGAGTCTGCATCGCCATGCGCAGGGCGGTGTTACCGGCAGCGTCTTTTGAGACGCCGATAATACGGCCTGGCATAGAGCGTTTGAATTCATCTTTCGCGCCGAAGAACGCCGCGTGCGGGCCGCCGTAGCCCATCGGCACGCCGAAGCGTTGCGCTGAACCGAATACGATATCCGCGCCCTGTTTACCCGGCGCCGTCAGCAGCACCAGCGCCATAAAATCGGCGGCAACGCTGACAACCACTTTGCGGGTTTTCAGCTCGGCAATCAGCGCGCCGTAGTCGTGTACTTCGCCCGTTGTCCCCACCTGCTGCAGCAGCACGCCGAAGACGTCCTGGTGATCCAGCACTTTGTCAGCGTCGTCGACGATCACGTCAAAGCCGAAGGTTTCCGCGCGGGTGCGCACCACGTCCAGCGTCTGGGGATGCACGTCCGCCGCGACGAAGAAGCGGTTGGCATTTTTCAGCTTGCTCACGCGTTTTGCCATCGCCATTGCTTCGGCGGCGGCGGTCGCTTCATCCAGCAGCGAGGCGGAGGCGATATCCATGCCGGTCAGATCCAGCGTTACCTGCTGGAAGTTTAGCAGCGCTTCCAGACGGCCCTGAGAGACTTCCGGCTGGTACGGGGTGTAAGCGGTGTACCAGCCCGGGTTTTCCAGCATGTTGCGCAGGATAACCGGCGGCAACTGCACGTTGGTGTAGCCCATTCCAATGTAAGACTTATAGCGCTTGTTCAGGCCTGCGATAGCCTTCAGCTCCGCCAGCGCGGCGAATTCCGTGGTGGCTTCCCCCACCTGAGGCGGCGTGGCAAGCTGGATGTCTTTTGGCACAATCTGGCCGATCAGTGCGTTTAATGAATCCGCGCCAACTGTCTTCAGCATCTCCTGCTGTTGCTGAGCATCCGGCCCAATGTGACGTTCAATGAAGGCGCCACGGTTTTCAAGCTGGCTTAAAGTCTGTGTCATGAGCGATGGTTCCTGAAACGTGCAGTGAATTTAAGTTCCCTCTCCCTCTGGGAGAGGGTTAGGGTGAGGGAAAGATGGGCACCCTCGCCCCTGCCCTCTCCCGAAAGGAGAGGGGGATAAACGATTACTCGTCTTCTAACAGTGCTTCGTACGCGGTCGCATCCAGCAGCGCGGCAACCTGAGATTCGTCGCTGGCTTTGATCTTGAAGATCCAGCCGCCTTCATAAGGCTCGCTGTTCACCAGCTCTGGCGAATCGCTCAGCGCGTCGTTGACGGCAACGATTTCGCCGCTCACAGGAGCATAGATGTCAGAAGCCGCTTTTACGGACTCCGCCACGGCGCAGTCGTCGCCCGCGCTAACGGTCGTGCCCACGTCAGGCAGGTCAACAAACACCATGTCGCCCAGCAGCTCTTGCGCGTGCTCGGTGATCCCTACGGTGTAAGTGCCGTCCGCCTCTTTGCGCAGCCACTCGTGTTCTTTGCTGTATTTCAGTTCTGCTGGCACATTGCTCATTGAAGTTCTCCTGATAAAAATGATTAGGCGACCGGCTTACCGGCGCGAACAAAAATCGGTTTGGTCACGTTGACCGGCATTTCGCGGTTGCGGATTTGTACAACCGCCGTTTCGCCAATGCCCGCCGGCACGCGTGCCAGTGCAATACTGTAGCCCAGCGTCGGGGAGAAGGTACCGCTGGTGATCACGCCTTCGCGAGGATTGCCGTCGGCATCGGTAAAGCGCACCGGCAGTTCACCGCGCAGCACGCCCTTCTCGGTCATCACCAGCCCCACCAGCTGTTCAGTGCCCTTCTCGCGCTGCATCTCCAGCGCTTCACGGCCAATAAAGTCACGGTCAGCCGGTTCCCATGCGATGGTCCAGCCCATGTTGGCGGCCAGCGGAGAGACGCCTTCATCCATCTCCTGACCGTAGAGGTTCATCCCCGCTTCCAGACGCAGCGTATCGCGCGCGCCCAGACCCGCAGGCTTCACGCCCGCTTCCACCAGCGCACGCCAGAAATCAGCGGCCTTCTCGTTCGGCATCGCAATTTCGTAGCCCGCTTCACCGGTGTAGCCGGTGGTGGCGATAAACAGATCGCCCGCCTGCACGCCGAAGAACGGCTTTATGCCTTCGGTTGCTTTACGCTGCTCGTCGTTAAACAGAGACGCGGCTTTCGCCTGCGCATTCGGCCCCTGCACGGCGATCAGCGACAGATCGTCACGGACGGTGATGTCGATGGCATAAGGTTCGGCGTGTTGGGTGATCCAGGAGAGGTCTTTTTCGCGGGTGGCGGAGTTGACAACGAGGCGGAAGAAATCTTCAGTGAAGTAGTAGACGATAAGGTCATCAATCACGCCACCCGAGGCATTCAGCATGCCGGTATAGAGCGCTTTACCTGGCGTCTTCAGTTTGGCGACGTCATTTGCCAGCAGATAACGCAAAAACTCCCGGGTGCGGCTACCGCGCAGATCGACAATCGTCATGTGGGACACGTCGAACATACCGGCATCGGTGCGCACCGCGTGGTGCTCATCAATCTGCGAGCCGTAGTGCAGCGGCATCATCCAGCCATGGAAGTCCACCATGCGGGCGCCGCATAACACGTGTTGTTCGTACAAAGGAGTCTGTTGAGCCATCTTGTCCTCGTTGAAAAATTCACCGTGAAACCCGGTGTCGGTCCCGTTACCTGGCGCCGACGCAAACGTTCTCTTTTACCCGAACTTACCACCGAAACCGGCGGTTAACCATAAGGTAAAATGGGTCATCACATTAGCTTATGACCAAAAAACGCTAAAAAGCCTACAGAGTTATTCACTGGAAAAATGCGATTAACCCCGCACAAAATTAACAATGATCTAACAGGATTTAGCACATGGTGATATTTCGTGCGGAAAAACGGGCCGAATTTCCGTAACATAAAATCTCGCAGATTAGATTTTCTAATGCGAAAAATGACGTGAAATTAGAATATTTCAAACGAGGGAATTTCCCCGGCGCAGAGGCCGGGAAAATAAAGTGTGACGGGGGTCTAAATTAACGTAGCCAGTCCGGCAGGTCGTTAAGACCCATCGCCTGACGGAGGAGTTGAGGTTTGACGCCAGGAAGCGTATCGGCCAGTTTAAGACCAATATCGCGCAGCAGTTTTTTCGCCGGATTTGCGCCGGCAAACAGCTCGCGGAAGCCCTGCATGCCCGCCAACATCATCGCCGCACTGTGCTTGCGGCTGCGCTCGTAGCGACGCAGGTAGAGATGCTGGCCGATATCTTTGCCTTCGCGGTGCAGGCGACGCAGTTCCTCAACCAGCTCCGCCGCGTCCATAAAGCCAAGGTTGACGCCCTGCCCTGCCAGCGGATGAATGGTATGCGCCGCATCCCCCACCAGCGCCAGACGATGCGCCGCAAACTGACGCGCGTAGCGGCCGGTTAACGGGAACACCTGCCGCTCGCTTTCAAGGGTGCACAAGCCAAGGCGGTTATCAAACGCCATGCACAGCGCCTGGTTAAAGGCATCCGGCGTCGCCTCCTGCATCAGCTGGGCTTTTTCAGGCACCAGGGACCAGACAATCGAGCATAGGTGCGGATCGGCAAGCGGCAGGAACGCCAGAATGCCGTCGTTGTGGAAAATCTGCCGCGCCACGCCGCCGTGCGGCTCCTCGGTACGGATCGTGGCAACCAGAGCGTGATGACGATAGTCCCAGAAGGTCAGCGGAATATCGGCTTTATTCCGCAGCCAGGAGTTCGCACCGTCAGCACCGACCACCAGACGCGCGGTCAGCATGTCGCCGCTCTGTAAGGTGATAAACGCCTCGTTTTCACCCCACGCCACCTGCTGGATCTGCGCAGGCGCAATCAGCGTCACGTCGCTGCACTGCTGCGCTTTCTGCCACAGCGCGTGGTGGATCACCGCGTTTTCGACGATATGACCCAGATGGCTGTAACCCATGCTTTCATCATCAAAAGCAATATGACCAAAGCTGTCTTTATCCCACACTTCCATGCCGTGATAGCAGCTGGCGCGCTGCGCCACAATATCTGCCCAGACGCCAAGGTGCGTCAGCAATTTCTCGCTGGCGGCATTGATCGCCGAGACGCGGAGTTCCGGCGGGGCATCTGGCGCAACGGGCTGAGGCTGCTTTTGCTCCAGCACCGCCACGCGCAGGCCGCTGCCCTGTAAACCACAGGCCAGAGCCAGTCCGACCATACCGCCGCCAACAATGGCGACATCAACATTTTGCACGGTGATAACTCCTTAACGCGCGACCCAACCAAGAGTCCGCTGCGCCAGCACGTCACGTGCCGGAATGAATAATTCCATCGCCATTAGCCCGAGGTTGCGACCCGCAACCAGCGGTGCCCAGCGATTGGCAAAAAGATGGACTAAGCCGTCGGTGACGCCAATCGTCGCCTCTTTATCCACCTGGCGGCGCTTCTGGTAATGGCTGAGCACCGGGTATGCGCCACAGTCTTTTTGTTCGCCCCACGCCTGAGAAAGGGTTTCCGCCAGGCTCATAACATCCCGCAGGCCAAGGTTGAACCCCTGCCCCGCGATGGGGTGCAGCGTCTGAGCGGCATTACCGACAAGCGCCAGACGATGGGAGATGGACTGAGAGGCAGTAGTCAGCGAAAGCGGGTAAACCGCCCGCTGTCCAGCATGGGTAATACGCCCCAGCCGCCAGCCAAAGGCTTTCTGCAGCTCGGTACAAAAACGTTCGTCTGACCAGGCTTTAACCTCTTCGGCCTTATCCTGCGAATGACACCAGACAAGCGAACAGCGCCCGTCCGACATCGGCAGCATCGCCAGCGGGCCATGCTGCGTAAAGCGTTCAAACGCCCTGCCGTGGTGTTCAGCTGCGGTAGAGACGTTGGCAATGACCGCAACCTGCCCGTAAGGCTGCTGACGCCACTCCACGCCGCACTGGGCGCCGAGAGATGAGCGCGAGCCGTCCGCGGCGACCAGAAGCTGGCCTTCAAGCACGGTACCGTTTTCCAGCGTCACGCTGACCGACGCCTCACTGCGGCTCACGCTGGCCACGCGCGCCGGACAATGCAGCGTGACGCCCGGCGCATCCTGGAGCAGACGAAACAGACGCAATCCGACGTCGTGCAGCTCGACAACCTGACCCAGCGCGTCAATGCGGTAATCCTGCGCGTCCAGCGTGACAAAGCCAGCATGGCCGCGATCGCTTACGTGAACGGTTTTAATTGCCGTCGCGCAATCGGCGATGGCCTGCCAGATGCCAATACGGGACAGCTGCTGGCAGGTACCCTGCGCCAGGGCAATAGCGCGGGAATCAAAACCGGGATGATTTTTTGCCTGCGGCGCGACGGCTTCCACCAGGTGCACCGGAAGCTGTCCCTTCGACAAATGCGAAATGGCCAGCGCCAGCGTGGCCCCGGTCATGCCGCCGCCAACGATAATCACGCTCATGCGCGTGCCGCTGCCATCAGCGCCTCGATATCGTCAGCGTTTTTCACGACGCTCGCGGTCAGGTTTTCGTTACCGGTTTCGGTGATCACGATGTCGTCTTCGATGCGAATGCCAATTCCGCGGTACTCTTCAGGCACGTCGGCATCCGGCGCGATATACAGGCCTGGCTCCACGGTTAACACCATGCCCGGCTCCAGCACGCGCGAACGGTCGGTGCCGTACGCGCCAACGTCATGCACATCCAGCCCCAGCCAGTGGCTCAGGCCGTGCATGAAATACGGTCGATGCGCATTTTCAGCGATCAGGATATCGACCTCCCCTTTCAGGATCCCGAGCCTGACCAGACCGGTAATCATGATGCGCACCACTTCGCCGGTCACTTCCTGCATGGAGGTACCGGGACGATACAGCCTGAGCGCCGTCTCAAGCGATTCCAGGACAATGTCATAAATGGCGCGCTGTGCCGGTGAGAATTTACCGTTCACCGGGAAGGTACGGGTGATGTCCCCCGCGTAGCCCTGGTATTCGCAACCGGCGTCAATCAGGACCAGATCGCCGTCGCGCAGCGCGCTTTCGTTTTCGGTGTAGTGCAGAATGCAGCCGTTTTCTCCGCCGCCAACAATGGTGTTGTAGGAGGGATAACGCGCGCCGTGGCGGTTAAATTCGTGATGAATTTCGCCTTCCAGCTGGTATTCGAACATCCCGGGACGGCACTTTTCCATGGCGCGGGTGTGCGCCAGGGCGCTGATTTCGCCCGCACGACGCATCAAATTCAGCTCTTCTTCAGACTTGAACAGGCGCATTTCATGCACCACCGGACGCCAGTCCGTCAGCGTGGCCGGCGCGGACAGGTTCTGCCGCGAGCCTTTGCGCAGCTTATCCAGCGCGGTGAAAACAATCTCATCGGCGTAGGCATATTCACCCTGCGCGTGATAGAGCACGTCGAGGCCGTTAAGCAGCTGATAGAGCTGCTGGTTGATTTCGCTAAACGCCAGCGCGCGGTCAACGCCCAGCTTCGCCGGTGCGGCCTCCTGGCCTAAGCGGCGGCCAAACCAGATTTCGGCCGTCAGATCGCGCACGCGGTTGAAAATCACGCTGTGGTTGTGGGTGTCATTGCTCTTAATCAGCACCAGCACCGCTTCCGGCTCGTTAAAGCCGGTGAAGTACCAGAAATCGCTGCTCTGGCGATAGGGATATTCGCTGTCGGCGCTGCGCGTGACTTCGGGCGCAGCAAAAATCAGCGCGGCGCTGCCCGGCTGCATTGTTGCCAGCAGCGCCTGACGGCGGCGCGAATACTCTTGACTCGAGATAACCATGACACCCTCCTGTGCGTTATTTTTCTTAATGTAAGGTTGGCTTGCGGACTTCCGGCGCGGTCGGCTGAGAGCGCGTGAAGTTATCGTGGCACAGCAGTGCCGCCACGCGCACGTACTCGATAATCTCTTCAAGAGACATTTCCAGCTCTTCCTGGTCTTCGTCTTCATCGTAGCCGAGCTGGGCAATGTTACGCAGGTCGTCAATCGCTTCACCCGCTTCGCCGGTCACTTTATCCAGTTTAGGCTGCGTCACGCCGAGCCCCAGTAGATAGTGGTTTACCCAGCCGGCCAGCGCATCGGCGCGATCGAACACGCTGACGTCGTCGCCTTCAGGCAGATAAAGCTGAAAAAGGAAGCCATCGTCTTCCAGCGAATCGCTGGTTGCGGCGTGCATTTTACGCAGCGCTTCCGCCAGCTCGTGACCAAACGCCAGCCCTTCGTTCGTGAGGTCGTGGATCAGCGGCTGCCATGAGCTGTCGCTGTTTCCGCCGCACAGCATGCCACTGATCAGACCGTGCATTTCGGCAGGGGTTAAACCGACTCCCTGCTGGTTCAGTAACTGGTTTAAATCCTTGTAACCAGGCATTTCGTTCTGTATAGACATGAGCATTCGTCATCAAAGGGGGGAAGTTTCATGATATGCTACCACTTTGGACCCTGGTGATACCAGAAAAGGGCTTGTATCTTCACATCAGGGTAGCTATAGTGTCGCCCCTTCGCAGCCCCCGGGGCAGTAAGCGAAGGCAGCGCAGTCAATCAGCAGGAAGGTGGCATGTCTGCACAACCCGTCGATCTCCAGATTTTTGGCCGTTCACTGCGAGTGAATTGTCCGCCTGAACAAAGGGATGCTTTGAATCAGGCAGCGGACGATTTGAATCAGCGGTTGCAAGATCTAAAAGAACGCACTAGAGTCACAAATACTGAGCAGCTGGTTTTCATCGCCGCGTTGAACATCAGCTATGAACTGACTCAGGAAAAAGCGAAGACCCGCGACTACGCGGCAAGCATGGAGCAGCGCATTAAAATGCTCCAGCAGACCATAGAACAGGCATTGCTTGATCAAGGTCGCAATCCCGAAAGACCGGGACCAAAGTTTGAATAACACTTCTCAGTTGACTATGGTAGAGTAACTGTGAAGACAAAATTTCTCTGAGATGTTCGCAAGCGGGCCAGTCCCCTGAGCCGATATTTCATACCACAAGAATGTGGCGCTCCATGGTTGGTGAGCATGCTCGGTCCGTCCGAGAAGCCTTAAAACTATGACGACACATTCACCTTGAACCAAGGGTTCAAGGGTTACAGCCTGCGGCGGCATCTCGGAGATTCCCTCTCTTTTCTTCTACCGACTACCATGACCCAATTCCCTGAAGTTTCTGCTTCACGCCAGGACATCCGTCAGTTAATTCGTCAGCGCCGCCGTGCGTTAACCGCCGATCAGCAAGCGCATTTTGCCCAGCAGGCCGCCGCCCGCATGATGGCGTATCCCCCTGTCGTGATGGCGCACACCGTTGCGCTGTTTCTGTCATTTGATGGAGAACTGGATACCCAACCGCTGATAGAGCAGCTCTGGCGCGCCGGGAAGAAGGTCTATCTGCCGGTGCTGCACCCGTTCAGCGAGGGGAATTTGCTGTTTCTGCACTATCACCCGCACAGCGAGCTGGTGGTGAATCGCCTGAAAATCACCGAGCCGAAACTCGACGTGCGCGATGTGCTCCCGCTGTCACAGCTGGATGTGCTGATCACGCCGCTGGTGGCGTTTGATGAACAGGGCCAGCGTTTAGGGATGGGCGGCGGTTTTTATGACCGGACGCTGCAAAACTGGCAGCAGTACGGGTTGCAGCCGGTGGGCTATGCGCATGATTGTCAGGGCGTGGAGGCGTTGCCGGTGGAGAAATGGGATGTGCCGTTGCCGGCGGTAGTGACGCCATCGAAGTTGTGGGAGTGGTGAAACAGGCGTGCGGCCTGATGCCCTCACCCCAGCCCTCTCTCACGGGGAGAGGGAGAAAACATAAAAAACGGTAACTATCGTTACCGTTTCGCATTTACCTCGCCACAATCAGTACAGCAGACGCGCGCGAATCGTCCCCTGAATCGCCTTCATGCTCTGCAGCGCTTTCTCAGCAACATCGTCATCCGCTTCGATATCAATGACCACGTAGCCCATCTGCGAGTTCGTTTGCAGATACTGTGCGGCAATGTTGACGCCCTGCTCGGCAAAGATCTGGTTGATCGCAGTCAGCACGCCCGGACGGTTTTCGTGGATGTGCAGCAGGCGACGACCACCGTGCAGCGGCAGAGACACTTCCGGGAAGTTCACGGCAGAGAGCGTAGAACCGTTGTCGGAATATTTGCTCAGCTTACCCGCCACTTCCAGACCGATATTCTCCTGCGCTTCCTGGGTAGAGCCGCCGATGTGCGGCGTCAGGATCACGTTGTCGAACTCGCACAGCGGAGAGGTAAACGGATCGCTGTTGGTCGCAGGCTCCGTCGGGAAGACGTCGATGGCCGCGCCCGCCAGATGCTTACGCTTCAGCGCATCCGCCAGGGCCGGGATATCGACAACCGTGCCGCGCGCGGCGTTGATCAGCAGTGAGCCCGGCTTCATCAGCGCCAGCTCTTCCGCGCCCATCATGTTTTTGGTGGACGCATTTTCCGGCACGTGCAGGCTCACCACGTCGCTCATGTTCAGCAGGTCAGAAAGGTGTTGAACCTGGGTCGCATTGCCCAGCGGCAGCTTGCTTTCGATATCGTAGAAGAACACGTGCATACCCAGGGATTCCGCCAGAATACCGAGCTGCGTACCGATGTGGCCGTAGCCGATAATCCCCAGTTTTTTACCACGCGCTTCATATGAGCCGGACGCCAGTTTGTTCCACACGCCGCGGTGCGCCTTGGCGTTCGCTTCAGGAATGCCGCGCAGAAGCAGCAGCAGTTCGCCAATCACCAGCTCCGCCACGGAACGGGTGTTGGAGAACGGGGCGTTGAAGACGGGAATACCGCGTTTGGCGGCAGCATTCAGGTCAACCTGGTTGGTACCGATACAGAAGCAGCCGATAGCCACCAGCTTTTCCGCCGCGGCAATAACCTCTTCAGTCAGGTGAGTACGGGATCGCAGGCCAATGAAGTGGGCATCACGGATGGACGCTTTCAGCTCTTCGGTATCGAGCGCGCCTTTGTGAAATTCGATGTTGGTGTAACCTGCCGCACGAAGGCTATCGATTGCTTTTTGATGCACGCCCTCGACCAGCAGGAATTTAATCTTGTCTTTCTCCAGTGATACCTTTGCCATTTACCCGACCCTGTTTTTGTCTGAACTGATGTTGTGCTGGATATGAATCCGCTGTAGCCAACATATCAAAAAAAACTATTGCAGCAATATGAACGTTTGCGTCGGCACTCTGAAGAAAAGTCATACAGAGCAAAATGTCAGAGGAAAATGCTATGGAAATTTACAAACGCGGCAGGATCGGCATAAGAGGTTGAAAAACGTGACACAAGTCACCGAATTTAGCTTTTCAAAAATTTTTTAGCGGGGGGAGGACTCCCCCCGTCAGATCATTTTACGATGGTTTTCACGCCGTCAGCGGTGCCGATCAGCGCCACATCCGCGCCACGGTTGGCGAATAGCCCTACGGTCACTACGCCTGGAATACCGTTGATGGCATTTTCAAGCGCAATCGCGTCAAGAATTTCCAGACCGTGAACGTCGAGGATCACGTTACCGTTGTCGGTGACGACGCCCTGACGGTATTCCGGACGACCGCCCAGCTTAACCAGTTGACGTGCAACCGCGCTACGGGCCATTGGGATCACTTCGACCGGCAGCGGGAAATTACCCAGAATGTCGACCTGCTTGGAGGCATCCGCGATGCAGATGAACTTGTCCGCAACGGAGGCGATGATCTTCTCGCGCGTCAGCGCCGCGCCGCCGCCTTTGATCATCTGCATGTGGCCGTTGATTTCATCCGCACCATCAACGTAAATCCCCAGACGATCCACTTCGTTGAGATCGAAAACGGTAATGCCGAGGCTTTTCAGCTTTTCCGTGGAAGCATCAGAGCTGGAAACCGCGCCCTCGATTTGCCCCTTCATCGTGCCCAGCGCATCGATAAAGTGTGCCGCGGTTGATCCCGTACCGACACCAACAATGGTACCCGGCTGCACGTACTGGAGAGCGGCCCATCCTACTGCTTTTTTCAGTTCATCCTGCGTCATGATCGTTTTGCCTGTGGTGTGAAAACTCAGGGCGCATTATAGAACACGTCGAATGGAATTCGTCTGCCACGAAGGGAAAATTGTGTCATAGTGCAGAATAAGCAAAATTAAGGAGCCATCCAGAGCAATGAAACGTCCGGACTACAGAACACTACAGGCACTTGATGCAGTTATTCGTGAACGCGGTTTTGAGCGCGCGGCGCAAAAGCTTTGCATCACCCAGTCCGCCGTATCACAGCGTATCAAACAGCTTGAAAACATGTTCGGCCAACCGCTGCTGGTGCGTACCGTGCCGCCACGTCCAACCGAGCAAGGGCAAAAGCTTCTCGCCCTGCTGCGCCAGGTTGAACTGCTGGAAGACGAGTGGCTGGGTGACGAACAAACGGGCTCTACGCCGCTGCTGCTCTCTCTGGCGGTCAACGCCGACAGCCTGGCAACCTGGCTGCTGCCGGCCCTTGCGCCGGTATTAGCGGACTCCCCTATCCGCCTGAATTTACAGGTTGAGGATGAAACCCGTACCCAGGAACGCCTGCGTCGCGGTGAAGTGGTTGGGGCGGTCAGTATTCAGCCTCAGGCGCTGCCAAGCTGTCTTGTCGATCAGCTGGGCGCGCTGGACTACCTGTTTGTGGGTTCAAAAGCCTTTGCCGAGCGCTACTTCCCGAACGGCGTCACCCGCGCCGCGCTGCTGAAAGCCCCTGCCGTGGCGTTCGACCATCTGGACGATATGCATCAGGCGTTCCTGCAGCAAAACTTCGATCTGCCGCCGGGCAGCGTGCCGTGCCATATCGTCAACTCGTCTGAAGCCTTTGTGCAGCTTGCGCGTCAGGGCACCACCTGCTGCATGATCCCGCATCTGCAGATTGAGAAAGAGTTGAAAAGCGGTGAGCTGATTGACCTCACGCCGGGGCTGTATCAGCGCCGGATGCTCTACTGGCACCGGTTTGCGCCGGAAAGCCGCATGATGCGCAACGTCACCGACGCGCTGCTGGCGTACGGGCACAAGGTGTTGAGACAGGATTAATCGATTGAATTCCCTCTCCCTGCGGGAGAGGGTTAGGGTGAGGGCAAATTACTGCGCCTTAGCCGCCTCAGTTTGCTGAGTTTGAGTTGGCTCCAGCTGGAACACCACATCCACCTGATCGTCAAACTGGATGGTTGGCTGCTCGTAAGTTTCCTGAGCAGACACCGGGGCTGCATCAGCCTTCATCATCCGCACCATCGGGCTTGGCTGGTAGTTAGAGACGTGGTAACGCACGCTGTAAACCGGGCCGAGCTTGCTCTTAAAGCCAGAAGCCAGCTGTTCCGCCTGGTGAATGGCGTCATCAATCGCCGCTTTACGCGCTTCGTCTTTGTATTTCTCCGGTTGCGCAACGCCCAGCGACACGGAACGAATTTCGTTCAGACCCGCCTTCAGCGCGCCATCCAGCAGCGAATTAAGCTTATCCAGCTGACGCACGGTCACTTCGACGGTACGCACGGCACGGTAGCCTTTCAGGATGCTTTTACCATTCTGGTAGTCGTAATCGGGTTGAGTACGCAGGTTCGCGGAGTTGATATCTTTTTTACCGACACCGTTCTGCTCGAGGAAAGAGAGATATTGCGCAACACGATCGTCAGCCTGCTTCTTGGCAGATGCCGCATCTTTCGCAGACACATTGACTTCAATTGCCAGCGTTGCGACATCGGGTACCGCGTCCACGCTTGCGGTGCCTGAAGTGACGATGTGCGGGCCATCCGGCAGTTCACTTGCCTGCACCGACACCGCACCAAAACTTACTAATGCCGCCAGGGCCATCACCTTAAACTTCACTGTTATTCCTCCATGTTGCGAAGAGTGCCCATTAACAGGGCGCATGCCAGCAAGCTTAGCGGGTCTTGTTCAGTTGTCCATAAGACAAGGATTAGTTGAACAATTCCTGAACGTGGTGAATCCCCTCTTTTGCCAGCTGAAAAGCAATAAACCACATCACCAGCCCCACCAGAGTATTAATGATGCGCTGGGCTTTGGCCGTACGCAGACGAGGTGCCAGCCATGCAGCCAGAATGGCGAGGCCAAAGAACCAGAGGAAAGAGGCGCTAACCGTACCCAGCGCAAACCAGCGTTTCGGCTCAACGTCCAGCTGCCCGCCCAGGCTGCCCAGCACCACGAAGGTGTCCAGATAAACATGCGGATTAAGCCAGGTGACCGCCAGCATGGTGACGATAATCTTCCAGCGGCCCTGCTTCATGACTTCCGCGCTCGCCAGTTCGAGGTTGCTGCTCATCGCCGTTTTCAGGGCACCAAAACCGTACCAGAGCAGAAATGCCACGCCACCCCAGGTGACCAGCGCCAGCAGCCAGGGAGACTGCATGAGCAATGCGCTGCCGCCAAAAATTCCGGCACAGATCAGCAGTAAATCGCTTACCGCGCACAGCAGGGCAATCATCAGATGATACTGGCGGCGAATGCCCTGGTTCATCACAAACGCATTTTGCGGGCCAAGGGGAAGGATCATGGCCGCACCTAAGGCAAGCCCTTGAAAGTAATAAGATAACATGACGAAATTCTCACAGTATTGTCCTGGAAGGAGACTATACTGCGCGAATCACATTAGAGGAAATTGATAATATTAATTGGGGATTAGCAGCACTTATAAAAATAAAGCCCGGTGGCGCTAGCGCCTACCGGGCCTGCGGGAGAAGTTATTCGGCTTCTTTGACTTTTTTGACGTTTACGTCCATCTGAGGGTACGGGAAGCTGATGCCGTTGGCATCAAAGTCGCGCTTAATGCGCTCAAGCACGTCCCAGTACACGTTTTGCAGATCGCTGCTTTTGCTCCAGATACGCACCACGAAGTTAATGGAGGAAGCGCCCAGCTCGTTCAGGCGAACCGTCTGCTCTTTGTCTTTCAGAATGCGATCGTCTGAAGCAATGATGTTGCTAATCAGCGACTTCACCTGATCGATGTCGGAGTCGTACGCCACGCTGATAATCAGTTCGTTACGACGCACCGGTTCACGGGAAAAATTAATGATGTTGCCCGCGATGATTTTCCCGTTCGGCACGACCACGATGCGGCCATCGACGGTACGCATGGTCGTTGAGAAAATCTGCACCTGCAGCACGGTCCCGGCAATGCCGCCAAGGTCAACGTATTCGCCGGAGCGGAACGGACGGAAGGTGACCAGCAGAACGCCTGCCGCCAGGTTTGAAAGCGAGCCCTGCAGCGCCAGACCAATGGCCAGACCGGCGGCACCGAGAACGGCAATGACGGAAGCGGTCTGCACGCCCACACGGCCCAGCGCCGCAATCAGCGTAAAGGCGATAATGCCGTAGCGCACCAAAGCGGAGAGGAAGTCAGCCACCGTGGCGTCAATGTTACGGGCCAGCATTACGCGGTTAACCGTGTTCGATACAATGCGCGCCACGATCATCCCGACGATGATGATGGCAATCGCCGCGACGATATTGACGGCATAGCTCAGCAACAGCGCCTGGTTGCGCACCAGCCAGTTACCGGCGTTATTGATGCTGTCTACAACATCGAGTTGTTCCATTTATTCTTCCTTTTGTTAAACCAAAACACAAAATCCATCCCCCATGGAGACAGGCAGGTCCGTAAAGGGTAAACAAAAAGCGCAAGTATTGCCAAACAGATCACAAAAACCGGCCTGGCAGAGTATTGAAAAAGCAGAAAAAAAGGCCCGCATTTGCGGGCCTTCTGATGCTGTTAGCAGCTCAAATTACAGAACGTCTACCGCGTTCAGTTCTTTGAATGCCTGCTCCAGACGAGTAATCATTGAAGTCTGGGCAGCGCGCAGCCATACGCGTGGATCGTAGTATTTCTTGTTCGGCTGGTCTTCGCCTTTCGGGTTGCCCAGCTGACCCTGCAGGTAAGCTTCGTTGGTTTTGTAGTACTGCAGGATACCGTCCCATGTTGCCCACTGGGTGTCGGTATCGATGTTCATTTTCACTACGCCGTAGCTTACGGAGTCTTTGATTTCCTGAGCAGAAGAACCGGAACCGCCGTGGAAGACGAAGTTCAGGCTGTTGTGCGGCAGGTTGTGTTTCTTGGAAACATATTCCTGAGAATCACGCAGGATGGTCGGGGTCAGAACCACGTTACCTGGTTTGTAAACGCCGTGTACGTTACCGAAGGACGCTGCGATGGTGAAGCGTGGGCTGATTTTGCTCAGCTCGGTGTAAGCGTAATCAACGTCTTCAGGCTGGGTGTACAGGGCAGAAGCGTCCATGTGGCTGTTGTCCACGCCGTCTTCTTCACCACCGGTGCAACCCAGTTCGATTTCCAGAGTCATGTCCATTTTGGCCATGCGCGCCAGGTATTTGGAGCAGATTTCGATGTTTTCGTGCAGTGACTCTTCAGACAGGTCGATCATGTGAGAAGAGAACAGTGGCTTACCGGTAGCCGCGAAGTGTTTTTCACCCGCGTCCAGCAGACCGTCGATCCACGGCAGCAGTTTCTTCGCACAGTGGTCAGTGTGCAGGATAACTGGAACACCGTAGTGCTCAGCCATCTGGTGTACGTGGTGCGCACCAGAGATAGCGCCCAGGATTGCAGCACCCTGAGGAATGTCAGTTTTAACGCCTTTACCTGCGATGAACGCAGCGCCGCCGTTAGAGAACTGAACGATAACTGGCGCTTTAACTTTAGCAGCAGTTTCCAGTACGGCGTTGATGGAGTCGGTACCCACGCAGTTAACTGCTGGCAGAGCGAAGTTGTTTTCTTTAGCTACCTGGAACACTTTCTGTACGTCATCACCAGTGATAACGCCAGGTTTTACGAAATCAAAAATTTTAGACATGTTGCTTAGTCCTGTATCTTCGGCCGTTAGAAAAGGTGCGAGCTCTTAAAAGCGCGCTGAAAATTGGGCAGGTTTCCCTGCCCTGGAATGGCTTACTTCTTAGCGCGCTCTTCGAGCATTGCTACTGCTGGCAGTACTTTGCCTTCCACGAATTCGAGGAATGCGCCGCCACCAGTGGAGATGTAGGAGATCTTGTCAGCGATACCGAACAGGTCGATTGCCGCCAGGGTGTCACCACCGCCTGCGATAGAAAACGCTTCGCTGTCTGCGATAGCGTTAGCAACGATTTCAGTACCTTTGCGGAAGTTCGGGAATTCGAACACGCCAACAGGACCGTTCCACAGGATAGTTTTTGCGTTTTTCAGGATTTCAGCCAGTTTCTGTGCAGAAACGTCGCCCAGGTCCAGAATCTGCTCTTCATCTTTGATGTCGTTTACAGATTTCAGGGTCGCGGTTGCGGTTTCGGAGAACTCGGTCGCTACGCGAACGTCAGTTGGAACCGGGATATCGCAGGTGCTCAGCAGGCGTTTGGCTTCGTCAACCAGGTCTGCTTCGTACAGGGATTTGCCCACGTTGTGGCCCTGAGCGGCAACGAAGGTGTTAGCAATACCACCGCCAACGATCAGCTGGTCAGCGATTTTAGACAGGGAATCCAGAACGGTCAGTTTGGTAGAAACTTTAGAACCACCAACGATAGCCACCATTGGACGAGCAGGTTCTTTCAGTGCTTTACCCAGCGCTTCCAGTTCGTCAGCCAGCAGAGGACCGGCGCACGCTACGTCTGCGAATTTACCGATACCGTGGGTTGACGCCTGAGCACGGTGAGCCGTACCGAATGCATCCATCACGAATACGTCGCACAGTGCAGCGTATTTTTTGGACAGAGTTTCGTCGTCTTTCTTTTCGCCTTTGTTAAAGCGAACGTTTTCCAGAACAACCAGTTCACCGGCTGCAACTTCAACGCCGTCCAGGTAATCTTTCACCAGGCGAACCGGGTTGGACAGTTTGTCTTTCAGGTAATTAACCACTGGCAGCAGAGAGAACTCTTCGTTGTACTCGCCTTCAGTTGGACGACCCAGGTGGGAGGTGACCATCACTTTCGCGCCCTGCTTCAGAGCCAGTTCGATGGTTGGCAGAGATGCACGGATACGCGCGTCGCTGGTCACTTTGCCATCTTTAACCGGTACGTTCAGATCGGCACGGATGAAAACGCGTTTACCAGCCAGATCCAGATCGGTCATCTTAATTACAGACATGGTGAATCCTCTCGTTGATTCTTAAAGTTTTGCAGACGCACAATGCGTCTTACCTGAAACCTTGAGCGGCCATTGCTAACGTGGTGTCAAGCATTCGGTTAGCAAAGCCCCATTCGTTATCACACCAGACCAGCGTCTTGATAAGGTGTGCGCCACTGACTCTCGTTTGCGTACCATCGACGATGGCGCTGTGCGGGTCGTGGTTAAAATCTACTGAGACCAACGGTAATTCCGTATAGTCAACTATACCATGAAATGCCCCCTGTGCCGCTTTTTGCAGCAACAGGTTGACTTCACAGGCTTTTACCGGTTTTTTCACCGTCACGCTAAGATCGATTGCGGTGACGTTAATCGTCGGTACACGCACGGCAATCGCTTCAAACCGGTCATTAAACTGCGGAAAAATTCGGGTGATCCCTGCAGCCAGTTTCGTGTCCACCGGAATGATTGACTGGCTCGCTGCGCGAGTGCGTCGTAAATCCGGATGGTAGGCGTCGATAACCTGCTGATCGTGCATGGCGGAGTGAATCGTGGTCACGGTGCCGGATTCAATGCCATACGCATCGTCTAACAGTTTGATGACCGGAATAATGCAGTTAGTGGTACAGGAGGCGTTGGAAACAATGCGGTGTTCGGCCTGCAGCTCATGCTGGTTGACGCCAAATACGACGGTCGCGTCGAGGTCGTTACTGCCGGGATGAGAAAACAGGACTTTTTTCGCGCCTGCTGCCAGATGCGCTTCGCCATGTTCGCGGTTGCCGTACACGCCGGTACAGTCAAGCACCACATCCACACCCAGTTCACGCCAGGGTAGCCCGGAGATGCTGTTCTCATGCAGCACACGAATAGCGTCGTCACCCACAAACAGCTGTTCTCTTTCCTGGCGTACGTCCCAGGCAAAGCGTCCGTGGCTGGTGTCATATTTCAATAAATGCGCCATGCCCGTAGCATCCGCCAGTTCATTGATTGCCACCACGGTTATTTCCGCCCGACGTCCGGATTCATATAAAGCACGAACCACGTTACGTCCGATGCGACCGAAGCCATTAATCGCTACGCGTACGGTCATAGATCTCCTGCAAAGCAATCCCTGAGTTTGAGGTGGCTGAAAGAGTAATCCAGCTACGCCCGAAGGGGAATCCTTGCTGTCACAAACTGCGATTGATTGGTCAATTGTCGAACATTTAATCGACTGAAACGCTTCAGCAAGAATAAGCGAATCGGGGAATAAAAGGAATGTCTGTCCAGATGAATAAGCGCGCTATATGACTTGCGTCACATTTTAGGTGGAATAATGGCGGCAAGGTAAAAGCAAAACGGTAACCGAGAGGTTACCGTTTTTTAGTGTTTGCACCCTCTCCCGTGGGAGAGGGCTCGGGTGAGGGCATCAGCCCGCACCGTACAAACGATTACAGCAGTTCTTTCGCTTTCGCGACAACGTTCTCAACGGTGAAGCCGAACTCTTCGAACAGCTGTTCTGCAGGAGCAGATTCACCGAAGGTGGTCATACCGACGATAGCGCCGTTCAGACCCACGTATTTGAACCAGTAGTCAGCGATACCCGCTTCCACTGCTACACGAGCGGAAACCGCTTTAGGCAGAACGGATTCACAGTAAGCGGCATCCTGTTTGTCGAACGCATCGGTAGACGGCATGGAGACCACGCGCGCTTTCACGCCTTCGGCAGTCAGTTTTTCCCACGCGGCAACAGCCAGTTCAACTTCAGAACCGGTGGCGATGAAGATCAGCTCTGGCTGGCCCGCGCTATCTTTCAGCACGTAACCACCGCGAGCGATGTTTGCCAGCTGCTCAGGCGTACGCTCCTGCTGTGCCAGGTTCTGACGGGAGAGAATCAGCGCGGTTGGACCGTCCTGACGCTCAACGCCGTATTTCCACGCCACCGCGGATTCCACCTGGTCACATGGACGCCATGTGCTCATGTTCGGGGTCACGCGCAGTGAAGCCACCTGCTCTACCGGCTGGTGAGTTGGACCATCTTCGCCCAGACCGATGGAGTCGTGGGTGTAGACCATCACCTGACGCTGTTTCATCAGCGCGGCCATACGCACGGCGTTACGTGCATATTCGACAAACATCAGGAAGGTAGAGGTGTACGGCAGGAAACCACCGTGCAGGGAGATACCGTTGGCAATAGCGGTCATACCGAATTCACGTACACCGTAATGGATGTAGTTACCGGCAGTATCTTCGTTGATTGGCTTAGAACCAGACCACAGGGTCAGGTTAGATGGCGCCAGGTCAGCGGAGCCGCCCAGGAATTCTGGAAGCCATGGGCCGAACGCTTCAATCGCATTCTGAGACGCTTTACGGCTCGCGATTTTAGACGGGTTCGCCTGCAGCTTAGCGATGAATTCGTTCGCTTTCGCGTCGAAGTCAGACGGCATATCACCTTTCATACGACGGGTGAATTCAGCCGCTTCCTGCGGGAACGCTTTCGCATAGGCAGCGAATTTCTCGTTCCAGGCCGCTTCTTTCGCCTGGCCTACTTCTTTTGCATCCCACTGAGCGTAGATCTCAGACGGGATTTCGAATGCAGGGTGTTTCCAGCCCAGCGCTTCGCGGGTCAGTGCGATTTCCGCGTCGCCCAGCGGTGCGCCGTGGGAGTCGTGAGTACCCGCTTTGTTCGGCGAACCGAAGCCAATGATGGTTTTGCACATCAGCAGGGACGGTTTGTCCGTCACAGCGCGCGCTTCTTCCACTGCACGTTTAATCGAGTCAGCATCGTGACCATCAACGCCACGCACTACGTGCCAGCCGTAGGCTTCGAAACGTGCTGCGGTGTCGTCGGTGAACCAGCCTTCAACGTGACCGTCGATGGAGATACCGTTGTCGTCATAGAACGCAACCAGTTTGCCCAGCTTCAGGGTACCTGCCAGGGAGCACACTTCGTGAGAAATGCCTTCCATCATGCAGCCGTCGCCCATGAACGCGTAGGTGAAGTGGTCTACGATGTCGTGACCAGGACGGTTGAACTGCGCCGCCAGCGTCTTCTCGGCAATCGCCATACCCACAGCGTTAGCAATACCCTGACCCAGCGGGCCAGTGGTGGTTTCTACGCCAGCGGTGTAACCCACTTCCGGGTGACCTGGAGTTTTAGAGTGCAGCTGACGGAAGTTTTTCAGCTCTTCGATAGGCAGATCGTAGCCGGTGAGGTGCAGCAGGCTATAGATCAGCATAGAGCCGTGGCCGTTGGACAGCACGAAGCGGTCGCGGTCAGCCCATGACGGGTTCTGCGGGTTGTGGTTCAGGAAATCACGCCACAGGACTTCGGCGATATCAGCCATACCCATAGGAGCCCCTGGGTGGCCGGATTTGGCTTTCTGTACTGCGTCCATGCTCAGCGCACGAATAGCATTAGCAAGCTCTTTACGTGAGGACATTTTAACTCCAGATCGGACTGTTAAAGGCCATGCCCTTGACGACAGCGCGTTTTGGGCTACGCCGGAAAAAAGTGCCAACAATGTAACCCAAGCCGCAAGTCATGTACATGGAGCATTCTTTTGCTTGTTAAGAAATCTCTGGATCATGCTCGCATGTTGCGCAATCTGCTCGCCCGGCCCTGTAGATATTCCTTATACTTAGCCCGACACCGGCTTCGCTGACGGTGCCCTTTTCGGATTTTATTCAGTTTAACGAGTACGGAAGCAACCTCATGAAAATGCGTGCAATAGTGCTGGCCCTGGGTACAACGCTCCTGCTGAGCGGCTGTCAGAATATGGATTCTAACGGTCTGATGACGTCAGGCGCAGAGGCCTTTCAGGCCTATTCCCTGAGCGATGCGCAGGTGAAAGCGCTGAGCGACCAGGCCTGTAAAGATATGGACGGAAAAGCCACGCTTGCGCCGGCTAACAGTACCTACACGCAGCGTCTGAATAAGATTGCTTCCGCGCTGGGCGACAACATCAACGGCCAGCCGGTGAACTACAAGGTGTACATGGCGAAAGACGTGAACGCCTTCGCGATGGCGAACGGCTGTATCCGCGTCTATAGCGGGCTGATGGACATGATGACCGACAACGAAGTGGAAGCGGTCATCGGCCATGAAATGGGCCACGTTGCCCTGGGACACGTGAAGAAAGGGATGCAGGTTGCCCTGGGCACCAATGCCATCCGCGCAGCGGCGGCCTCTGCGGGCGGTATCGTTGGCAGCCTGTCGCAGTCACAGCTTGGCGACGTGGGTGAAAAACTGGTTAACTCTCAGTTCTCACAGCGTCAGGAGTCCGAGGCGGATGACTACTCCTACGATCTGTTGCGCAAACGCGGCATTAATCCATCAGGCTTAGCCACCAGCTTCGAAAAACTGGCCAAGCTGGAAGCCGGACGCCAAAGCTCCATGTTTGACGATCACCCGGCCTCAGAAGAACGCGCACAGCATATTCGCGACCGTATGGCCGCAGACGGGATTAAATAATTTCAGAAGGAGGCAATTTTGCCTCCTTTTTATTTCGCATGAATTGTTAACTTAACAGCACGTATCGATAACACCCCTGAAAGCCCCGCCAAATCTGCCTTATCACCTTGAAATGTCTGGTCACATAATTATTGCAAAGGTTACTTTTTCCGGTAATTATCACCCCGCAGTTATTCAAATTAATATATCCAGACAGAGACGTTCCCTCCGTGAAAAAAGAATTATCATTAATTGCTTTAAGCTTATTTTCCGCATTACCCGCCGCTGCAAGCCAGCAATCCGACAGCCAGGGTTTTATTGACGACAGCCATCTGGATCTGTTTTTACGCAATGCGTATATCAGCCGCGACTACCATCAGGGCCAGCAGGACAAAGCCGAATGGGGTCAGGGGATCATCGCCACGTTTGCATCCGGCTATACCGAAGGGCTGGTGGGCTTTGGCGTGGACGGAATCGCGCAGTATGGCGTGCGCCTGGACGGCGGCCGCGGCAAGAGCGGCGCGGGCGGCATCGACTTCTTTAAGCAGGAAGACGACGGCCGGGCAAAATCCGATCTGGCAAAGTTTGGCGCAACCGCCAAAATGCGCATCTCGAATACCGTACTGAGCTACGGAAATCAGCGCCCTGAGCTGCCCATCGTGAATGCCGACAGCTCCCGCCTGCTGTTTGAAAGCTACACCGGCACCATGCTGACCTCGAAAGAGATCGACGGTCTGGAAATCAACGCCGGTTACTTCACCGACGAGCAGCGTAAAAGCGATGACCGCCACGACAGCGGACTGAAGAGCCTCTCCTTCGGCGGTGCGAGCTATCAGTTTAACGACCAGTTCAGCGGCGCGCTGTACGCCTCTCATAATGAAGAGGTGATGAACAAGCAGTACCTGGGCATGAACTTCAAACAGCCGTTCAGCACCGGGCAGCAGCTGGTGCTCGACTTCAACGGCTATAACTCCCGTCTGGATCAGGGTTACGCGGACAGCCTCGACACGGGCCGCAGCAACACCATCTGGAGCCTGGCGGCGAGCTACATCTGGGACATTCACACGTTCAAAGTGGCGTACCAGCAGAGCAGCGGCAGCACCGGCTACAACTACGGCGGCTATCGCGACAAGGGCGGCGTGGGTGACGGCGGAAACACCATCTGGCTGGCGAACTCCTACTGGTCTGATTTTAACGGCGAAGACGAACGTTCCTGGCAGGCATCCTACGGTCTGGACTTTGGCGGCCTTGGCTTACCGGGCCTGAGCTGGACCACTGCCTACGTGCGTGGGGATAATATTAAAACCTCTGAAACCAGCAACGGCAAAGAGCACGAGTGGTTTAACCAGATCCAGTACCAGGTGCAGGATGGTCCGGCGAAGGATCTGAAGCTTAAACTGCGCTACTCCGTACTGCGCATCTCCGGCAACGCCAGCGAGTACAACGTGGGCGGGGACGAGATTCGAGCTTATGTGGAATACCCGTTTAACGTGTTCTGAAGGCAATAAAAAACCTCTCAATAGAGAGGTTTTTTTTCACGCAAGGTGAGGCTTATTCGCCTTTTTTGGCTGCCTGAATGTAGAGCATTTCCAGCGCCAGAGTCGCTGCGGCCAGCGCGGTGATCTCGGACTGGTCATACGCAGGCGCCACTTCCACCACGTCCATCCCGACAATGTTCAGATCCTTCAGGCCGCGCACCAGCTTGATGGCACGATCTGAGGTCAAACCGCCGATGACCGGCGTACCGGTGCCCGGTGCAAATGCCGGATCCAAGCAGTCGATGTCGAAGGTCAGATACACGGGCATATCACCCACGATCTGCTTCACCTGAGCGATGATGTCGTCGACGCCGCGATCGTTAACCTGGCCCGCATCCAGCACGGTGAAGCCGTTGTCTTTGTCGAACTCGGTGCGAATACCGATCTGCACGGAGTGGTTCGGGTCGATCAGACCTTCGTTCGGCGCGGTGAAGAACATGGTGCCGTGGTCAAACTCGCAGCCGTTCGCGTAGGTGTCGGTATGTGCATCGAAGTGCACCAGCGCCATTTTACCGAAGTGCTTCGCATGGGCGCGCAGCAGCGGCAGGGTCACGAAGTGGTCGCCGCCGAAGGAGAGCATGCGCTTACCGGCAGCCAGCAGCTTCTCGGCGTGCGCCTGCAGCTTCTCGCTCATCTCACGCGCGTCGCCGAAGGCGTACACCAGGTCACCGCAGTCCACCACGTTCAGGCGCTCGCGCATGTCGAAGTTCCATGGGAAGCGGTTATGCTCCCAGGCCAGGTTAGTGGAAACCTGACGAATCGCAGCCGGGCCGTGACGCCCCCCCGCGCGGCCAGATGTTGCCATATCGAACGGCACGCCGGTGATCACCCAGTCAGCGTCGCTGTCGTACGGCTGGAAGTTCATCGGAAGGCGTAAAAAACCAAACGCGTTAGATACCAGAGAGTTATCGTACTGATGACCTAAAGTGCTCATGTCCTGACCTCTTTTAAAGTCGATACATTAAAAACAGATGAAAAAAAATCCCCTCCGCGTCGTTAAACCCGACGAGGAAGGGATTGATTCGTAAATCGCTTATTGGGGCGAATTATCGCCGGTAATGCATACGGGTTCAAGTGAGTATAGGGCATTGTGCGGTCTGATGCCCTCACCCCGCCCTCTCCCTGTGGGAGAGGGCGTTTTCCTACTCGTCTTCCAGGTAGGTGTACCCGTACAGGCCCGCTTCAAACTCTTCCAGGAACTGCTGCTGGAGCGCATCGTCCAGACCGGTGTTTTTCACCTGGTCGCGGAACTGAGTGAGCAGTTTTTTCGGATCCAGCTGAACGTATTCCAGCATGTCCGCCACGGTGTCCCCTTCATCGGACAGCTCAATTTCCACGTTGCCGTCAGGGAACACGAACACGTCCACCGCTTCGGTATCACCGAACAGGTTGTGCATGTTGCCGAGGATCTCCTGATACGCGCCGACCATAAAGAAGCCCAGCATCGGTGGGTTCTCCGGGTCGTATTCCGGCATTGGCATCGTCGTTGCGATACCGTCTCCGTCAACGTAGTGGTCGATGGCACCGTCGGAGTCACAGGTGATGTCCAGCAGCACCGCACGGCGTTCCGGCGCGTGGTTCAGCCCTTCCAGCGGCAGAACCGGGAACAGCTGGTCGATACCCCAGGCATCCGGCATCGACTGGAACAGCGAGAAGTTGACGTAAATCTTGTCCGCCATACGCTCCTGCAGCTCGTCGATAATCGGACGGTGCGCGCGGTTGCTCGGGTCGAGCTGTTTCTGCACTTCATGGCACATGTTCAGGTAGAGCTGCTCCGCCCACGCGCGCTCCTGCAGGCTGAAGGTGCCTGAAGAATAACCCACGTGAATATCATGCAGGTCCATCTGGCTGTCGTGCAGCCATTCGCGCAGGGAACGACGCGTGCCCGGCTCGTGCATTTCCTGCCAGGTTTCCCACATGCTTTGCAGGGAACGCGGAGCATCGTCTGCCGGAGGCGTCGCTTCGCTGATTTCGCTACGCTCAACGCCGATGATGTTAGAGACCAGCACCGTATGGTGCGCGGTCACCGCGCGACCGGATTCGGTGATCACCGTCGGGTGCGGCAGGCCGTTCTCTTCACAGGCATCGCCGATCGCCCAGATGATGTTGTTCGCGTATTCGTTCAGGCCGTAGTTCACGGAACAGTCAGACTGCGAGCGGGTCCCTTCGTAGTCCACGCCGAGGCCGCCGCCCACGTCGAAGCACTGAATATTCACGCCGAGCTTGTGCAGCTCAACGTAGAAACGCGCTGACTCACGCACGCCGGTGGCGATGTCGCGAATATTGGCCATCTGCGAGCCGAGGTGGAAGTGCAGCAGCTGAATGCTGTCCAGACGACCGCGCTCGCGCAGGATTTCCACCAGCTGCAGCACCTGGTTTGCCGCCAGGCCGAACTTGGATTTCTCGCCGCCGGAGGACTGCCATTTACCGGAACCTTGTGACGCCAGACGCGCACGCACGCCAAGGCGTGGCACCACGTTCAGACGTTCGGCCTCTTCCAGCACGATGGCGATTTCGGTCATCTTTTCGATAACCAGATAGACCTTGTGGCCCATCTTTTCGCCGATCAGCGCCAGACGAATGTATTCACGGTCTTTATAGCCGTTACAGACGATCACTGAACGGGTCATGCCCGCATGCGCCAGAACCGCCATCAGCTCCGCTTTGGAGCCAGCTTCCAGGCCCAGCGGCTCGCCGGAGTGGATCAGGGATTCAATCACGCGGCGGTGCTGGTTCACCTTGATCGGGTAAACCAGGAAATAGTCGCCTTTATAGCCGTAGGACTCACGCGCGCGCTTGAACGCGGCGTTAATAGAACGCAGGCGATGTTGCAGGATCTGCGGGAAGCAGAACAGTGCAGGCAAACGCTGGCCCTGAGCCTCACGAGCTTTCACCAGTTTCGCGAGATCCACGCGCGCTTCAGGGACGTCCGGATCCGGGCAGACGCTGATGTGGCCCAGTTCGTTGACGTCATAGTAGTTATTGCCCCACCAGGCAATATTGTAAGTGCGCAGCATCTTGCTGGCTTCCTCGGAGCTCATCGCAACCTCCTGCATAGAACGTAGTACACCCTGTTCGCCCGCTGACGAAGGCGAAAAAGAAGACATGTCGTCAGACATAGCGAACCTCAACTCTTTGTAATAAGTGTAAAACAGTTGACTACTATCGCAGCGTTATACGGCGATAACAACCCATAAACGGCTCCGTTTCCCAGCAGAGTATGCTGAAAACCAGACCGTGCGACCGGTTTCTTATTCATATCATTGTAAAACACGTATCCGAACTCTGTATGACAAGGTTCGGCGAAACCACGAGAAAACTCTTGTATTAACAAGAGCGCCCTTGTTCAGTTTTCACAAAGCGTGACCGGCCCTGGAATCCTGAGAAGCGCCGAGATGGGTATAACATCGGCAGGTTTGCAGACTAGAAATGCGGGTTGCGGGAATCAAATACGCGCCAGAACGGCTGCGCTGAATGTGCGGAAAACGATGGTTCATTATCTCGTATCACCTCCACGGCCGCCTCTGTTGAAACGGACCACAAGCCAAAGCTAAAAGTTCACTGCTTAACCCGGCTGGAAGTGGCGACACGATGAGTTCATCGAGCGCTTATTTTATATGAGCCGCGCGCCGCGTTTTATACCGAGAACAGGGGTAAAAAGCAAAAGATAAATGTGCGTGTTGCCGGGGCCGTCAGGAATTATTGCCAGCCGTAATTTCAACTGAGTGAGAGGTTAGTCAAAAAAAACTGGAAATCGGGCGAAGAAGTGACCTAAAATAGCCGTCCAGATGTTAATCCATCTATACTGATTAACACTCATACTGCCAGTGTCAAAAACCTGCAGGCCTTGGTAGAATTATCTCCTTTGGCTATTCCGCACAGCAGCTTGAGCTAACCAAATTCCTCTTAGGTGA
Organism: Enterobacter sp. A103; assembly: GCF_034427535.1. Taxonomy (NCBI): domain Bacteria; kingdom Pseudomonadati; phylum Pseudomonadota; class Gammaproteobacteria; order Enterobacterales; family Enterobacteriaceae; genus Enterobacter; species Enterobacter sp. A103. Next base: position 315,470 of record NZ_JAXQPQ010000005.1, on the reverse strand, counting down.
AATAAAACATGGCAAAACACCTGTTTACGTCCGAGTCCGTATCAGAAGGACATCCTGATAAAATTGCTGACCAAATCTCCGATGCAGTGCTGGATGCGATCCTGGCGCAGGATCCTAAAGCGCGCGTCGCGTGCGAAACCTATGTCAAAACCGGCATGGTTCTGGTTGGCGGTGAGATCACCACCAGCGCATGGGTTGATATCGAAGAGATCACCCGTAACACGGTGCGTGAGATCGGCTATGTGCATTCTGATATGGGCTTTGATGCCAACTCCTGCGCGGTTCTGAGCGCGATTGGCAAACAGTCTCCAGACATCAACCAGGGCGTTGACCGTGCCGATCCGCTGGAACAGGGCGCGGGCGACCAGGGCCTGATGTTCGGCTATGCAACCAACGAAACCGACGTGCTGATGCCAGCACCGGTCACCTACGCACACCGTCTGGTGCAGCGTCAGGCTGAAGTGCGTAAAAACGGCACCCTGCCGTGGCTGCGCCCGGATGCGAAAAGCCAGGTCACCTTCCAGTATGACGACGGCAAAATCGTTGGGATTGACGCGGTAGTGCTTTCTACCCAGCACTCCGAAGATGTCGATCAGAAATCCCTGCAGGAAGCAGTGATGGAAGAGATCATCAAGCCGGTTCTGCCGACCGAATGGCTGAGCTCTGCGACCAAATTCTTCATCAACCCAACCGGACGCTTCGTTATCGGCGGCCCAATGGGCGACTGCGGCCTGACCGGTCGTAAAATCATCGTTGATACCTACGGCGGCATGGCGCGTCACGGTGGCGGTGCGTTCTCTGGTAAAGATCCGTCTAAAGTTGACCGTTCTGCGGCGTACGCGGCACGTTATGTGGCGAAAAACATCGTTGCAGCCGGCCTGGCTGACCGCTGTGAGATCCAGGTTTCCTACGCGATCGGCGTAGCTGAGCCAACCTCCATCATGGTTGAAACCTTCGGTACCGAGAAAGTGCCTTCAGAACAGCTGACGCTGCTGGTGCGCGAGTTCTTCGACCTGCGTCCATACGGCCTGATTCAGATGCTGGATCTGCTGCACCCAATCTACAAAGAAACCGCGGCATACGGTCACTTTGGTCGTGAACATTTCCCATGGGAAAAAACCGACAAAGCCGCCCTGCTGCGTGAAGCTGCCGGTCTGAAGTAATCGACTGACATCTGCGTGATAAAAGGCCAGCCTTCGGGCTGGCCTTTTTTTGTTGGTGGCGCCGCAAAGGTGCACATATGGTACCGATTACACCGCACCGGACGCGTCTCGCTTTCAGAATATTCTCTTTGCATGATCGCCTTTCTTCTGCTGTTACATCGCCTTTCAGTTAAGTCTGAAATGTGTTCTTTCGCGATGCATATCACCTCGTTTACCTCTATATTTTCAAAGCTTTAATTATTTTTACGGTTGCGCGTTAGTGTAACCGATTACACCAATGTGATTAATCTCACATATTTTTACGGGTCACTCACCTACCCTTTACATCAATAAAACTGATAACCCAACTGGAGGGCATAATGCCTGACAATAAAAAACATGGGCGTACGTCCAACAAGGCGATGACATTCTTCGTCTGTTTCCTCGCCGCCCTGGCAGGATTACTTTTTGGCCTGGATATCGGCGTCATTGCCGGTGCATTACCTTTCATCACTGACGAGTTCCAGATCAGCGCTCACACCCAGGAGTGGGTGGTCAGCTCCATGATGTTCGGCGCCGCAGTGGGTGCCGTCGGCAGCGGCTGGCTCTCCTTCAAGCTCGGGCGTAAAAAGAGCCTGATGATCGGCGCGATCCTGTTCGTTGCCGGTTCACTCTTCTCTGCCGCTGCGCCTAACGTTGAGGTTCTGCTGGTTTCCCGCGTGCTGCTCGGCCTGGCCGTGGGCGTGGCGTCCTATACCGCCCCGCTTTACCTGTCTGAAATCGCGCCGGAGAAAATCCGCGGCAGTATGATTTCGATGTATCAGCTCATGATCACCATCGGTATTTTGGGCGCGTATCTTTCCGATACCGCGTTTAGCTACAGCGGCGCATGGCGCTGGATGCTCGGCGTGATCATCATCCCGGCAATTCTGCTGCTGATTGGCGTCTTCTTCCTGCCGGACAGCCCGCGCTGGTTTGCCGCCAAACGTCGATTCCACGATGCCGAACGCGTACTGATGCGCCTGCGCGACACCAGCGCCGAAGCGAAAAACGAGCTGGAAGAGATCCGCGAAAGCCTGAAGGTCAAACAGTCCGGCTGGGCGCTGTTTAAAGAGAACAGCAACTTCCGCCGCGCGGTGTTCCTCGGCGTGCTGCTTCAGGTGATGCAGCAGTTCACCGGGATGAACGTCATCATGTATTACGCGCCAAAAATCTTTGAGCTGGCGGGCTATACCAACACCACCGAGCAGATGTGGGGGACCGTCATCGTGGGTCTGACCAACGTGCTGGCGACCTTTATCGCCATCGGTCTGGTGGACCGCTGGGGACGTAAGCCAACTCTGACGCTGGGCTTCCTGGTGATGGCGGCCGGTATGGGTGTCCTCGGTACCATGATGCATGTGGGCATTCACTCACCAACCGCCCAGTACTTTGCGGTCGGCATGCTGCTGATGTTTATCGTCGGATTTGCGATGAGCGCCGGCCCGCTGATTTGGGTGCTGTGCTCTGAGATCCAGCCGCTGAAAGGGCGTGATTTTGGTATCACCTGCTCTACCGCAACCAACTGGATTGCCAACATGATCGTCGGCGCAACGTTCCTGACCATGCTCAATACCCTGGGCAACGCGAACACCTTCTGGGTCTACGCCGGTCTGAACATCTTCTTTATTGTGCTGACTATCTGGTTGGTTCCAGAAACCAAACACGTTTCTCTGGAACATATTGAACGTAACCTGATGAAAGGTCGTCCGCTGCGCGAAATCGGCGCCCACGACTGATCCTCACGCGGGAGGCGCCTCTTGCGCCTCCCCGCTTCGCGCTTTATGCTCTGCCCCTATGAAAGCACCCCGTCTCCCCATTGCCGTTCAGCAAGCCGTTATGCGCAGCCTGCGGGAAAAACTCGCCCAGGCGAACCTGAAGCTCGGCCGTAATTACCCTGAACCTAAGATCGTATATCAGCAGCGCGGAACCGCAGCGGGCACCGCCTGGCTCGAGCCCTATGAGATCCGCCTTAACCCGGTGCTGATGATGGAAAACCAGCAGGCGTTTATCGAGGAAGTGGTACCGCACGAGCTGGCGCATCTGCTGGTGTGGAAACACTTCGGACGCGTCGCGCCCCACGGCAAGGAGTGGAAGTGGATGATGGAAGCGGTGCTCGGCGTTCCGGCACGCCGTACCCATCAGTTCGAGCTGGAATCGGTGCGCCGCAATACCTTCCCCTACCGCTGCCAGTGTCAGCAGCACCAGCTTACCGTCCGCCGCCATAATCGCGTGGTGCGCGGCGAGGCGACCTACCGCTGCGTCAAATGCGGCGAGCCGCTGGTTGCGGAATAATCATCTGAACTTTCAGGAACTTTCCTGATCTGACTGATTGCATACGGGAACAACATTCGTTACGTTGCGGGCTCGTTTTGACACGGAGTGTAAGATGTCCCGTAATTTTTCTCTCGCGGTCGCCTTTCTGACGACGGCGCTCTCAGGCCATGCTCTGGCCGACGGTATCAACAGTTTTTCCCAGGCCAAGGCAGCAGGCGTGAAGGTGAACGCCGATGTGCCGGGCGATTTCTACTGCGGCTGTAAAATTAACTGGCAGGGTAAAAAAGGGGGCGTTGACCTTGAGTCCTGCGGCTATAAGGTGCGTAAAAACGAAAACCGCGCCAGCCGCATTGAATGGGAACATGTCGTTCCGGCCTGGCAGTTTGGCCACCAGCGCCAGTGCTGGCAGGATGGCGGACGTAAAAACTGCGCCAAAGATCCGGTTTATCGCCAGATGGAAAGCGATATGCATAACCTGCAGCCTGCCGTAGGTGAAGTGAACGGTGACCGGGGTAATTTCATGTACAGCCAGTGGAACGGTGGCGAAGGCCAGTACGGCCAGTGCGGTATGAAGGTTGATTTTAAAGAGAAAGTCGCCGAGCCCCCTGCCCGCGCGCGCGGCAGCATTGCCCGCACCTACTTCTATATGCGTGACCGTTACGACCTCAACCTCTCCCGCCAGCAGACGCAGCTGTTCAACGCCTGGGACAAGCAGTACCCGGTGACGGAGTGGGAATGCCAGCGCGACGAACGCATCGCCAGAGTCCAGGGGAATCACAACCCTTACGTCCAGCGGGCTTGCCAGGCGCAAAAGAGCTAACCTACACTACGGCCATTCGCTTATATCGCATGACACATGGAATTTCTGACTATGCGCATTCCCCGCATTTACCATCCTGAACTGATTACCGCAGGCCGCGAAATCGCCCTGTCTGATGACGCCGCCAACCACGTTGGCCGCGTGCTGCGCATGGGCGCAGGTCAGGCAATACAGCTGTTCGACGGCTCGAACCAGGTTTTCGACGCGGAAATCACGCGGTCTGATAAAAAAAGCGTACACGTTAACGTCCTGCGTGGCGAAGTGGATGACCGGGAATCACCGCTGCACATCCATCTGGGCCAGGTGATGTCGCGCGGCGAGAAAATGGAGTTCACCATTCAGAAATCCATTGAACTGGGTGTAAGCCTCATTACGCCACTTTTTTCTGAGCGCTGCGGCGTTAAACTGGATGCGGAACGTCTGAACAAAAAGATCCAGCAGTGGCAGAAAATTGCCATTGCGGCTTGCGAACAGAGTGGCCGCAACCGTATTCCGGAGATCCGCCCGGCGATGGATCTGGAGGACTGGTGTGCAGAAGAGGAGAGCGGGCTGAAGCTCAATCTTCATCCGCGCGCCAGCGCCAGCATCAATACGCTGCCTCTGCCCGTTGAGCGCGTACGCCTGCTGATTGGCCCCGAAGGCGGCCTGTCGGCGGATGAAATTGCGATGACGGCACGTTACCAGTTTACTGATATTCTGTTGGGACCTCGCGTTCTGCGCACTGAGACAACGGCACTCACGGCCATTACCGCGCTACAGGTACGGTTTGGCGATCTGGGTTGAAGCATTAACGGAGAAGAACATGATCAAGCTCGGCATCGTGATGGACCCCATCGCAAACATTAACATCAAGAAAGATTCCAGCTTCGCCATGCTGCTGGAAGCGCAGCGTCGCGGCTATGAACTCCACTATATGGAGATGAACGATCTTTACCTGATCAACGGTGAAGCCCGCGCGCGCACCCGCATCGTTAACGTCGAGCAGAACTACGACAAATGGTACGAGTTCGGCACCGAGCAGGATATTGCCCTGGCCGATCTCAACGTCATCCTGATGCGTAAAGATCCGCCGTTCGACACCGAATATATCTACAGCACCTACATCCTTGAGCGTGCAGAAGAGAAAGGCACGCTGATCGTCAACAAGCCGCAGAGCCTGCGCGACTGCAACGAGAAGCTCTACACCGCCTGGTTCTCTGACCTTACGCCGGAAACCCTGGTGACCCGCAGCAAAGCGCAGCTGAAAGAATTCTGGCAGAAGCACGGCGATATCATCATGAAGCCGCTGGACGGCATGGGCGGCGCGTCGATTTTCCGCGTGAAAGAGAGCGACCCGAACATTGGCGTGATTGCCGAAACGCTGACCGAACTGGGTACGCGCTACTGCATGGCGCAAAACTATATTCCGGCGATCAAAGACGGCGATAAGCGCGTTCTGGTTGTGGATGGCGAACCGGTTCCTTACTGCCTGGCGCGTATCCCGCAGGGTGGCGAAACTCGTGGGAACCTGGCAGCCGGTGGCCGCGGTGAGCCGCGCCCGCTGACCGAAAGCGACTGGGAAATTGCCCGCCGCGTTGGCCCGACGCTGAAAGCCAAAGGCCTGATCTTCGTTGGCCTGGATATCATCGGCGATCGTCTGACCGAAGTGAACGTCACCAGCCCGACCTGCATTCGTGAAATCGAAGCGGAATTCCCGATTTCGATCACCGGAATGCTGATGGACGCTATCGAAAAACGTTTACAGAAATAACCTAACAATACTATTAGTGACAGCGCCTGTGTTTGTCCCCATACTGGGCGCTGTCGCTTTTTAAACCAGGAAACAGTACCTCTGACAATGAATTTACAGCATCACTTTCTTATTGCCATGCCTGCTCTCCAGGACCCGATTTTTCGCCGCGCCGTAGTTTATATTTGTGAATACAATGAAGACGGCGCGATGGGTATTATCATCAATAAACCGCTGGAAAATCTTCAGGTTGAAGGAATTCTGGACAAGCTGAAAATACCGGCTGAAGCGCGACTGCCGGAAATCCGGCTTGATAAACCGGTGATGCTGGGTGGACCTCTTGCAGAAGATCGCGGCTTTATCCTGCATACGCCGCCGGTATTCTCTTCCAGTATTCGAATTTCGGATAACACCGTTATCACGACCTCGCGCGACGTGCTTGAAACGCTGGGCACCGCTGAGCAGCCTTCTGAAGTGCTGGTGGCGCTGGGCTATTCGTCGTGGGAGAAAGGCCAGCTTGAGCAAGAGATCCTCGATAACGCCTGGCTTACCGCGCCTGCGGACATGAATATCCTGTTTAAAACCCCGATCGCCGATCGCTGGCGTGACGCGGCAAAGCTGATTGGCATTGATATCCTGACCATGCCTGGCGTAGCGGGGCACGCCTGATGAGCGGAACGCTTCTGGCCTTCGATTTTGGTACTAAAAGCATTGGCGTCGCCGTGGGTCAGCGCATCACCGGTACCGCGCGTCCGCTTACGGCCCTGAAGGCCAACGACGGCACGCCAGACTGGAATCTTATCGAGCGTCTGCTCAAAGAGTGGCAGCCGGATGACGTGATTGTTGGGCTCCCGCTGAACATGGACGGCACAGAACAGCCGCTTACCGCCCGGGCGCGTAAGTTCGCCAATAAAATCCATGGTCGCTTTGGCGTCTCCGTGAAGCTTCACGACGAGCGTCTCAGCACCGTCGAAGCGCGTGCGGGCCTGTTTGAGCACGGCGGCTTCCGGGCGCTCAACAAAGGCAGCGTGGACTCCGCTTCTGCCGTGATTATCCTCGAAAGCTATTTCGACCAGGGCTTTTAACCACAGGGGCCTACAGCCGCCCCTGCGCCCGTCTCTCCGCCAGGCTCTGGTCAAAGTTCTGCATTCCTGCCTGCTGACCGGTTTGAATGATGCCGGGCAGTTGCCACGTTTTCCCTTCGCGAATCAGATTCGCCGCCGCCGCTGTGTTCACCAGCAGTTCATACAACGCGACGCGCCCGCCCTGTAGATCGGGAAGCAGCTTTTGCGCCAGCACCGCCCGCAGGCTGCCGGCCAGCTGGTTACGCACCGGATCTTTCTCCTGCGCCGGGAACGTATCGACCAGCCTTTCAATCGCCTGCGATGCCCCGCGCGTATGCAGCGTCGCCAGCACCAGATGTCCGGTTTCCGCCGCCGTCAGCGCCAGGCGGATCGTTTCGCTGTCGCGCAGTTCCCCCAGCAGAATAACGTCCGGATCCTGGCGTAAGGCGCTGCGCAGCGCTTCAGCAAATGACGGGCTGGGCTGTCCTATCTCCCGCTGCTGGATCAGGCAACGCTCGCTCTGGTAGATAAACTCCACCGGATCTTCAAGCGTGAGGATATGGCCGTCAGCATGGTGGTTTAGAAAATCGACCATCGCCGCCAGCGTAGTGGATTTGCCGCTGCCGGTCGCCCCCGTGACCAGAATCAGCCCGGCGTCATTGGATAACAGTTCCGGGATTACCCTCGGCGCGCCCAGCGAAGCGAGCTGCGGGCAGCTACGCGGCAACAGCCGCAGCGTCACAGAGATACCGCTCATCTGCTTAAAGGCACTGCCGCGCAGACGCTGGCCTCCCGTTACCGTCGCGGCAAAATCCACCTGGCCCTTTGCCCACCATGTTCCCTGCTGCTCATCGTTGAGCCACGCTTTTAATAACGCCCCAACGTCGGGAGGCTGAAAGGGAGCGGGTTCAAGCCGGCCTAATCTGCGCCAGCGCGGTGGCGAATCACTGCACAGGTGTAGATCGGAGACGTTATGCTTTACACTAAGGGCCACAATTTCTTCCACATCCATAGACTACTCCTCGGAAAATGAACGACATTGCGCATAACCTGGCACAGGTCCGGGACAAAATCTCAGCCGCCGCAGCGCGCTGCGGCCGTGCTTCAGAAGAAATTACGCTGCTTGCAGTCAGCAAAACCAAGCCTGCGAGCGCCATCGCAGAAGCTATTGATGCAGGCCAGCGGGCGTTTGGTGAAAACTACGTGCAGGAAGGCGTGGATAAAATTCGCTACTTCCAGGAACAGGGGAATACGGATCTGCAGTGGCACTTTATTGGCCCCCTGCAGTCGAACAAAAGCCGTCTGGTGGCAGAGCACTTCGACTGGTGCCACACCATCGACCGCCTGCGTATTGCTACCCGCCTGAATGACCAGCGTCCGGCAGAAATGCCGGCACTCAACGTGCTTATTCAGGTCAACATCAGCGACGAAAACAGCAAGTCCGGCATTGCGCTGAGCGAACTGGGTGCGCTGGCCGCCGAGGTGGCCGAACTGCCGCACTTAACCCTGCGCGGGCTGATGGCAATTCCGGCACCTGAGTCAAGTTATGAAAGGCAGTTTGCCGTGGCACAGCAAATGGCTGTAGCATTTGAGGCGCTTAAAGCGCGCTATAACACGGTAGACACGCTTTCACTGGGCATGTCGGATGATATGGAAGCCGCCATCGCGGCAGGCAGCACTATGGTGCGCATCGGCACGGCAATTTTCGGTGCGCGCGACTACTCAAAATAATAAGGAAACCTGAGGAACGCCATGAAGACGTTGACTTTCCTGCTCTCAACAGTGCTTGAGCTGTATACGATGGCGCTTTTGCTGCGCGTCTGGATGCAGTGGGCCCGCTGTGATTTTTACAATCCGTTCTCGCAGTTTGTCGTGAAAATCACGCAACCTGTTGTCGGACCGCTGCGCCGCGTTATCCCGGCGATGGGTCCCATCGACAGTTCGTCTCTGCTGGTGGCGTTTATTCTGAGCGTTATCAAAGCGATCGTGCTGTTTATGGTCATCACCTTCCAGCCGATTATCTGGATTGCTGCGATCCTGATTTTAATCAAAACCATCGGCCTGCTGATTTTCTGGGTGCTGCTGGTCATGGCCATCATGAGCTGGGTAAGCCAGGGCCGTAGTCCGGTAGAATATGCGCTGATCCAACTGGCCGAGCCGCTACTGCGCCCGATTCGCAACCTGCTGCCTTCGATGGGCGGTATTGATTTCTCGCCGATGATCCTGGTTCTGCTGCTCTATGTGGTCAACATGGGGATCGCTGAGCTGTTACAGTCCACGGGCGATATGCTGCTGCCGGGGCTGTGGATGGCGCTATGAGTGCCGTAAGCACCTGCGCTGACGGGCTGGTTTTGCGGCTGTATATTCAGCCGAAAGCCAGCCGTGACGGTATTGTCGGGCTGCATGGCGACGAGTTAAAAGTCGCCATCACCGCCCCGCCGGTTGACGGCCAGGCGAACGCGCATCTGACCAAATATCTGGCAAAACAGTTTCGCGTCGCCAAAAGCCAGGTCATCATTGAAAAAGGTGAACTTGGGCGACATAAACAGGTAAAAATCCTTAATCCGCAATCTATCCCGACGGAAGTCGCGGCTCTGAAAGAACAGGACTAAACCATGCAGAAAGTTGTTCTCGCGACCGGCAACGCCGGTAAAGTGCGCGAGCTGGCCTCGCTATTAAATGATTTTGGGCTGGACGTGGTCGCCCAGACCGATCTTGGCGTGGAGTCCGCCGAAGAGACGGGGCTGACGTTTATCGAAAACGCGATCCTGAAAGCACGCCACGCCGCGCAGATTACCGGCCTGCCCGCGATTGCCGACGACTCCGGCCTGGCCGTGGACTTCCTGGGCGGTGCGCCGGGGATTTATTCTGCGCGCTATTCCGGCGTGGACGCTACCGACCAGCAGAATCTGGAAAAGCTGCTTGTCGCCCTGAAAGACGTACCGGACGAACAGCGCACCGCGCAGTTCCACTGCGTGCTGGTCTATATGCGCCACGCGGAAGACCCGACGCCGATTGTCTGCCACGGCAGCTGGCCGGGCGTGATTACCCGTGAAGCAGCTGGCAACGGCGGCTTTGGCTACGACCCGATTTTCTTTGTCCCGACCGAGGGCAAAACCGCTGCGGAACTGACCCGCGAAGAGAAAAGCGCGATTTCCCACCGTGGACGCGCGCTGAAACTGTTACTGGAAGCACTGCGTAATGGCTAATTTGCCACCTCTGAGTCTGTATATTCACATCCCGTGGTGCGTGCAGAAGTGCCCGTACTGCGATTTCAACTCGCACGCGCTGAAGGGCGAAGTGCCGCACGATGACTACGTTGCGCATCTGCTGGCCGACCTGGACGCCGATGTCGCTTACGCACAGGGACGTGAAGTTAAGACCATTTTCATTGGTGGCGGTACGCCGAGCCTGCTGTCCGGCCCGGCGATGCAGACGCTGCTGGACGGCGTGCGTGCGCGCCTGAACCTGGCGGCAGATGCTGAAATTACGATGGAAGCCAACCCCGGCACCGTTGAGGCCGACCGTTTTGTCGACTATCAGCGCGCGGGCGTGAACCGCATCTCCATCGGCGTGCAGAGCTTTAGCGAACCGAAGCTGAAACGTCTGGGGCGCATTCACGGCCCGGAAGAGGCGAAGCGCGCGGCAAACCTGGCGACCGGGCTGGGCCTTCGCAGCTTTAACCTCGATCTGATGCACGGCCTGCCGGATCAGTCTCTGCAAGAGGCGCTGGACGACCTGCGCCAGGCGATCGAACTGAACCCACCGCACCTGTCGTGGTACCAGCTCACCATCGAGCCAAACACGCTGTTTGGTTCCCGCCCGCCGGTGCTGCCGGACGACGACGCGCTGTGGGATATCTTCGAGCAGGGTCACAGGCTGCTGACCGCTGCGGGCTATCTGCAGTATGAAACGTCCGCATATGCGAAGCCGGGCTACCAGTGTCAGCACAACCTGAACTACTGGCGCTTTGGCGACTATCTGGGGATTGGCTGCGGCGCGCACGGCAAGGTGACCTTCCCGGACGGGCGCATTCTGCGCACCGCTAAAACCCGCCACCCGCGCGGGTATATGGAAGGGCGTTACCTGGAGCGTCAGCACGACGTCGAGGCGGCGGATAAACCGTTTGAGTTCTTTATGAACCGCTTCCGTCTGCTGGAAGCCGCGCCGCGCGCGGAATTTGCGCGTTACACCGGGCTGCCGGAATCGGTGATTCGCCCGCAGATTGACGAGGCGCTGGCGCAGGGGTATCTCACGGAATGTGAGGAATACTGGCAGATCACCGAGCACGGCAAGCTGTTCTTAAATTCCCTTCTTGAGCTGTTCCTCGCCGAATAATCCTGAAGGCTGATTCAGGATTTTGCATCCCGCTCTGCCGGCTGAGAGAAAGGCTGGCAGAGTGTGGGGATGGAAAAATCAAAACAACTCCGCAAAGAAATGACGCCCGAAGAATTACGCCTCTGGTATTTGCTCAGGGGGCGTCGCTTCTTTGGGTATAAGTTTCGTCGGCAGATGCCTGTTGGTCCGTACATCGTGGATTTCGCCTGCTTTAAGGCAAAGCTGATCGTTGAGCTGGACGGGGGTCAGCATCAGAATGAAGAGGCGTATGACTTACGAAGAACAGCATTCTTAAACGCAAACGGCTGGGAAGTTTTGCGGTTCTGGAATAATGAATTCAGGGCTAATGAGGAGGAGGTGTTGATAGCTATTCTGCAACGACTGCAATGCCTGATGCCCTCACCCTAACCCTCTCCCACAGGGAGAGGGAACGATTACACCCTCTCCCATGGGGAGAGGGCCGGGGTGAGGGGCCCAGCGCGCAGAGATCTTACTTAAGCGTCCCCACCAGCGCCTTCCGGCTATCTTCCAGCGACACCACGCGTTTACACACGTCTTTGCCGAACTGCTGGAAATCATCTTCCTGGTTCTTCCACTCGTTCTGAATGGAGGTCTGCAAGCCGCCCAGGCTGCCCAGCACGCCCTGCAGCGGATTACCGCCGCCCTTCAGCACGGCTTTCGCACCCATCTCGTTGATGCTGTCCTGCAGGATGCCGCCCATAGCCTGGTTCACCAGCTGCTGCCCGTCAGCGCGGACCTGATCGATCGCCTTGTAGTGGAACGTCAGGCCGTCGGAGCGCGTCTCGATAATGCGGTTCATCTGCTCTTTAAGCTGCTTATCGAGCTTCGTCAGACGGGTGCGCATATTGCTGCTCTCACCCACCTCTTTGGTGATGATCTTATCCAGTGCGACGCGGCTTTTCTCAACGCGGGTCAGCGCGCCTTCATTAATCCATGGCAGCGCGGTACGCAAATCGGCCTGATAGTCTTTCGCCTGCTCACGCTGTGCGGCAGTCAGGTTGTACTGCTTGCCGTTAAAGGTGACGTTCCCCTGCGGCGTAATCACCAGATTGCCGTTCTCGCCTTTGACCTGCACGGTTTGCGGGCTTAACACCACGTCATCACGCGGGGTGACGCTACATTGATAATCCGCATGGGCGGTGAATCCGGTTGCCATCAAAGCAACAGCCAGCAACGTTTTGCGCATCTTAAACACTCCCTCAGACAAAATGGGCCAGCTAATGCTGGCCCCTTACTGCTTTATTAGTCCCACCAAACGTCGAAAAGTTCGCTGACGCGGACATCTTCGAGCTTGTGGTCTTCAAGCCATTTACGTACCAGGGCCTGATGTTCTTCAGTGCATTTACCCACTTCCTGGGTGCAGATCAGACCTTCCCAGGCCAGGTAGCCGCTACCGTCGAAGGCCAGCTTGTTTGGCTCAATCACGTCATTGATGAACGCATCCACGTCCTGATCGATCTGTTCTACACTGGTGCCTTCCGGGAAACGCCACGCAACGGAGAAGCCCACTTCCTGGAATTCTTCGATGTGCATCTTTTTACGCAGACGACGGCTACGATTCTTTGCCATTATTTCACCCTCTCGAACATTAAGTCCCATACACCGTGACCAAGACGATGGCCACGCTGTTCAAATTTCGTTACCGGACGCGATTCCGGACGCGGTACATAGTCGTTGCTCTCAGACTGGTTTTTATACCCGTCCAGCGACGACATCACTTCCAGCATATGTTCCGCATACGGTTCCCAGTCGGTCGCCATATGGAAGACACCGCCCAGCTTCAGCTTACTTTTCACCAGCTCGGCAAACGGTGCCTGAACGATACGGCGTTTATTATGACGTGCTTTGTGCCACGGGTCAGGGAAAAAGAGCTGAACCATGGTTAAAGAATTGTCAGGAATCATTTTATGCAGCACTTCCACCGCGTCGTGACACATCACGCGCAGGTTCTCAACGCCCTCTTCATGGGCCGTTGCCAGGCATGCACCCACGCCCGGGGAGTGGACTTCGATACCGAGGAAGTTCTGCTCCGGTCGCGCTTTCGCCATGGCCACCAGCGAGGTGCCCATACCAAACCCGATCTCCAGCGTGACGGGTGCTTCGCGGCCGAACAGTTCGGTAAAGTCCAGAGGCTGCTCGCTGAATTCAACGCCCATCACCGGCCAGTAGTTGTCCAGCGCATGTTGCTGCCCTTTTGTCAGGCGACCCTGACGGCGGACAAAGCTGCGAATACGGCGCAGCGGGCGACCGTTTTCATCAAATTCCGGTGAAATGACGTCGTTTTTCATAAAAGAGTTGTCTGCTTGTGAGAATGTTCGGGAAACGGGCATTATCCAAAGTTAAGGCTTCTATGCAAGCATGGGAAAGATCCGGTTTACAGCAGATTGACGCTGTGCTGCAATCTGCGTCCCTGATTATGCGAATCGATGACCATGCAAGCCTCTCAATTTTCAGCCCAGGTGCTGGACTGGTACGACAAATACGGGCGTAAAACCCTGCCCTGGCAAATTGAAAAAACGCCTTACAAAGTATGGCTATCCGAGGTGATGTTGCAACAAACGCAGGTCGCCACGGTGATCCCTTACTTCGAGCGTTTTATGGCGCGCTTCCCGACGGTGGCCGATCTGGCCAACGCCCCGCTGGACGAGGTCCTTCATCTGTGGACCGGTCTTGGCTATTACGCCCGCGCGCGTAACCTTCACAAGGCCGCACAGCAGGTTGCCACGCGCCACAACGGGACATTCCCGGAAACCTTCGACGAGGTGGCCGATCTTCCCGGCGTCGGACGTTCAACCGCAGGCGCCATTCTCTCCCTCTCTTTAGGCAAGCATTTCCCGATCCTCGACGGCAACGTGAAGCGCGTGCTGGCACGCTGCTATGCCGTCGACGGCTGGCCGGGGAAGAAGGACGTTGAGAAACGCCTTTGGGAAATAAGTGAAGCGGTCACCCCGGCCAACGGCGTCGAGCGTTTCAACCAGGCGATGATGGATCTCGGCGCGCTGGTCTGCACGCGCTCAAAACCAAAATGCGAACTCTGCCCGGTGAATAATCTCTGCGTGGCGTATGCCAACCATTCGTGGGCGCAATATCCGGGTAAGAAACCCAAACAGACGCTGCCGGAGCGCACCGGCTATATGCTGCTGATGCAGCACGGCGACGAGGTCTTCCTCGCCCAGCGTCCACCGAGCGGTCTGTGGGGTGGTCTATACTGCTTCCCACAGTTTGAAGATGAAGATTTGCTGCGTGAATGGCTTAAACAGCGCGGGATTGCTGCCGATAACCTGACGCAGCTGACCGCGTTTCGCCATACGTTCAGCCATTTCCACCTGGATATTGTACCCATGTGGCTTCCCGTGTCGTCATTTGCCTCGTGCATGGATGAAGGCACCGCTCTCTGGTATAACTTAGCGCAACCGCCATCAGTCGGACTGGCGGCTCCCGTGGAGCGCCTGTTACAGCAATTACGTGCCGGTGCAATGGTTTAGCATCGACAAGAAAAAGAGGAATGAGTATGGCCAGAACGATTTTTTGTACTTTCCTGCAGCGTGACGCTGAAGGCCAGGATTTCCAGCTTTATCCGGGCGACCTGGGTAAACGCATCTACAATGAAATCTCCAAAGAAGCCTGGGGACAGTGGCAGAAAAAGCAGACCATGCTGATCAACGAGAAAAAACTCAGCATGATGAACCCGGAACACCGCAAGCTGCTGGAGCAGGAGATGGTGAGCTTCCTGTTCGAAGGTAAAGACGTGCACATCGAAGGCTATACGCCACCGGAAAAATAACAGCGTGCGGGGGAAACCCCGCCGTTAAAGCAAACACAACACGCACTCCCGGAATGATGAAAAAACTTTTAGCGCTAGCCCTTGTTGCGCCGTTGCTTGTCTCGTGTTCGTCAAAAAAAGGCGAAGATTACAACGAAGCCTGGATCAAGGACACCAACGGTTTTGACATTTTGATGGGGCAGTTTGCCCACAACATCGAGAACATATGGGGATTTAACGAAGTTCTTATTGCCGGACCTAAGGACTACGTTAAGTACACCGACGCCTATCAGACCCGTAGCCACATCAACTTTGATGAGGGGACGATCACGATTGAGACCATCGCAGGCACCGACCCTGCGGCACGACTGCGTCAGGCGATCGTCAAAACCCTGCTGATGGGTGACGATCCTGGCTCTATCGATCTCTACTCCGATGCCGACGATATCACTATCTCGAAAGAGCCGTTCCTGTACGGCCAGGTCGTCGATCAGACCGGTCAGCCGATCCGCTGGGAAGGTCGCGCCACGAAATTTGCCGACTACCTGCTGCAGACGCGCCTGAAAAGCCGCTCTAACGGCCTGAAGATTATCTACAGCGTCACCATCAACCTCGTCCCGAACCACCTCGACAAGCGTGCGCATAAATACATTGGGATGGTGCGTCAGGCCTCGCGCAAGTACGGCGTGGATGAGTCGCTGATTCTGGCGATTATGCAGACCGAATCCTCGTTCAACCCGTACGCGGTGAGCCGTTCCGACGCCCTGGGGCTGATGCAGGTAGTGCAGCACAGCGCCGGTAAAGACGTCTTCCGCGCGCAGGGGAAATCCGGCACGCCGAGTCGCAGCTATCTGTTCGATCCGCAGAGCAACATTGATACCGGCACGGCCTATCTGGCGATGCTGAACAATGTGTACCTGGGCGGAATTGATAACCCAACGTCGCGCCGCTATGCGGTGATCACCGCCTATAACGGCGGCGCGGGCAGCGTGCTGCGCGTCTTCTCGAATGACAAAGTGCAGGCCGCGAACATCATCAACAGCATGGCGCCGGGGGATGTCTACTCTACCCTCACCACCCGCCACCCGTCTGCGGAATCCCGTCGCTATCTGTATAAGGTGAATACGGCGCAGAAGAACTACCGTCGCCGGTGATCGGCACACCTTCTCCCCTCTGGGAGAAGGTGTTCTGTTTCCCCTCTCCCTGTGGGAGAGGGTCAGGGTGAGGGCATCAGGCCGCACCTATCCAACCCCACCCATACGAAAATGTTATTTGCATCACAATCCAAACTGCAAATTAATGTGGATTGCATTTTTTTGCGGGAGGTAACAAAACATATCGTTGCCAACTGATAGAATTGCATCAAATAACAACCCTGAATGTTCCCAAAACAACATATCTCCCGCTCACTTGTGAGGAAAGTAACATGAACCTTAAGCTGCAGCTTAAAATATTGTCGTTTCTGCAGTTCTGCCTGTGGGGTAGCTGGCTGACTACACTCGGCTCCTATATGTTTGTGACGCTCAAGTTCGACGGTGCGTCAATCGGTGCCGTATACAGCTCGCTCGGTATTGCGGCTGTCTTCATGCCAACGCTGCTGGGCATCGTGGCGGATAAATGGTTGAGTGCGAAATGGCTGTACATGCTTTGCCATCTGGTGGGCGCGGGGACGCTGTTTATGGCAGCCCAGGTGACCACGCCGGGGGCGATGTTCATGGTGATCCTGCTTAACTCGCTGGCCTATATGCCAACGCTTGGCCTGATCAACACCATCTCCTACTACCGCCTGAAATCCGCGGATTTGGATATCGTGACCGATTTCCCGCCAATCCGTATCTGGGGTACCATCGGCTTTATCATGGCGATGTGGGGCGTGAGCTTCGCAGGCTTCGAACTGAGCCATATGCAGCTCTATATCGGTGCGGCGCTCTCCGTGGTGCTGGCGATCTTCACCCTGACGCTGCCAACCATTCCGGTTTCTAACCAGCAGAAAAACCAGAGCTGGAGCACCATGCTCGGCCTGGACGCGTTCGCGCTGTTTAAAAACAAACGCATGGCGATCTTCTTTATCTTCTCCATGCTGCTTGGCGCAGAGCTGCAGATCACCAACATGTTCGGCAACACCTTCCTGCACAGCTTCGATAACAACCCGCTGTTCTCCGGCAGCTTTATCGTTGAACATGCGTCGGTGATGATGTCCATCTCTCAGATCTCTGAGACGCTGTTCATCCTGACCATCCCGTTCTTCCTGAGCCGCTACGGCATCAAAAACGTCATGCTGATCAGTATCGCGGCATGGATGTTGCGCTTCGGCCTGTTCGCCTACGGTGACCCGAGCGCGTTTGGTACCGTGCTGCTGGTGCTGTCGATGATCGTTTACGGCTGCGCCTTCGACTTCTTCAACATCTCTGGTTCGGTGTTTGTGGAAAAAGAGGTGAAGCCTGAAATCCGCGCCAGCGCGCAGGGTATGTTCCTGATGATGACCAACGGCTTCGGCTGTATTCTGGGCGGCGTGGTAAGCGGTAAAGTGGTTGAGATGTACACCACCAACGGCATCACCAACTGGCAGCCCGTGTGGCTGATCTTCGCGGCGTACTCGCTGGTGCTGTTCTTCGCGTTCATCGCGCTGTTCAAGTACAAGCACGTGCGCGAGCCGCACGGTGCGCAGCCGATCGCGCATTGATTGTTGTGCCCGGTGGCGCTGCGCTTACCGGGCCTACAAAACCAGACCGTAGGCCGGGTAAGGCGAAGCCGCCACCCGGCTATTTTATTGCAGAGAGCACCCACCCCACCGACAGCAAATCCGCGCTGCCGCCCGGGCTCAGATTGCGTTCAATCAATGCCTTATCCATCTTATGCAGCGCCTCGCGATCCCAGCCACTCACCAGTAATTCCCGCGCGTAGCCCTGAACGTAGCGCAGCCCTTCAATGCCGCCTCGCGAGACGAGATTACTGTCCTGATTGACCGCCATCAGGCGCAACAGCAGGCCGTGAAGCGACTGTCCGCTCCACTGCGCCAGCGCCCTACGCGCCGTCGCAAAGCCGCTTTCCGCCTCTCCGCGCGCGCCGGTTAAGCCGTACAGATGAAACTGCCGCTCGCCCGCCGTCTTCTGCCCGCTGCGCGCGGCCAGCTCCCGCGACACCAGCCCGCTGCAGATGTTACTCACCTCACAGCAGAGGCTGTCTGCGGAGATATTTTTCACACGTCCGGCAGCGAAGCACAGTAAACCCAGGGCAAAAATCCCGCCCTTGTGGGTGTTCACTCCGTTCGTCGCGGCGTACATCGCCTGCTCGCAGGCCATCCCCATCGGGCGGATAATGCGAAGCTGTGCGTCAGCGGGTTTATCCGCATGTGCGTTACCGAGTTCGGCAAAGCGCGAAAACCACGGCGTTATCGCCGCAATGCTGCGGACGAACAGCGCGTGGTCCATATCGCGATGGGAACCGTTATTGAGCTTGTCCACCAGCCCCGGCTTGGGCGTCAGCTCCAGCTCCTGCCATAGCGCCGCCTCCGCAAGCGCGGGCACGTCAACCGGGCGCGGTTTAGTCGCGAGCAAACCAGTCATCGATCGTCTTCTCCACGCGGGAAACCACCTGCTCAACGGGGTGATTGCGCGAACGGGAACAAGCATGAGCGGGTTCGTCGCAGATCAGGCAGCGTCTGAGATTCGCCCCCAGCGACTGGCGCCCGACGTGGCCGTGCTGAGGGCAGATCACGTCCAGATCCCACAGCCTGCCGAGCGGGTGCGTCTGCTCCAGATCCGCGCAGTGCGCTTTGATTTCAACCGCGGGATGGGCCACGCACCACAGGGCTTCTGGCCCGGTCGGGAGCCACAGCACCTGACGGTCCAGCACCTGCCAGCGGTTTTCCCACAGCAGCTGGTCGCACATTTGCAGCGCCACGCCCATGGTATTGCGATAGCGCAGGCTGTCTTTGATTTCCCCTGGCGTGACCAGCGTGAGGGAAATGACCGGTTGTTGATAGTGCTCAAGCATGTCAGCCTGGCGCGCTGCGCGGCGCTCTTTCGCCGCCAGCAGTTCGTCCAGGCTGACACCCGCCCGCACGGGTGTCGCTATAGTCATAACTACTCCTTTACCTGTCGCACGGTGTCGATCACGCTGCCGTCGCGGTAGCGGATCACTCCGACGATTTTGTCGGTAAATTCAATCGGTTTCGGTACGCCCGTCAGGGAAATCGCCCGCTCGTAAAGCGCGCTGATATCTACAACTTTGAGCCCAGCTTCCAGCAGGCGCTCGCGGATCTCCGGGCGCGCCGGGTTGACCGCAATGCCGTGGTCGGTGACCAGCACGTCGATGCTTTCGCCCGGCGTGAGGCGCGTGGTGACGCGCTTCACTACCGTTGGAATGCGGCTGCGCAGCAGCGGCGCGACGACGATGGTCAGGTTTGCCGCGGCGGCCACGTCGCAGTGTCCGCCGGACGCGCCGCGCATCACCCCGTCGGAGCCGGTGATAACGTTGACGTTGAAATCAACGTCGATTTCCAGCGCGCTGAGGATCACCACGTCGAGCTGGTCGCAGCTTGCAGCCTTGCTGCCAGGGTTGGCGTAAACGTTGGTGGAGATCTCCACGTGGTTCGGGTTGCGCGCCAGCGAGGCCGCCGCCTGGCCGTCAAAGCACTGGGTATCGAGCAGCTTTTCGATGAGTCCCTTCTCGTGTAAATCCACCAGGCTGCCGGTGATGCCGCCGAGCGCAAAGCGCGCCTTCACGCCGCTGCGCTCCATCTTCTCTTCCATAAAGCGCGTGCAGGCGGTCGCCGCCGCGCCGGAGCCCGTCTGCATCGAGAAGCCCGGTTTGAAGTAGCCGGAGTGTTCAATCACGTCCGCCGCATAGCGGGCGATCATCAGCTCGCGCGGGTTGCTGGTGACGCGCGCCGCACCGACGCTGATTTTCGCCGGGTCGCCCACGCTTTCAACCTGCACGATGTAGTCCACCTGGTCCTGCACCAGGCTGGCGGGCATATTCGGAAACGGCACCAGTTCTTCAGTCAGCAGCACTACCTTGCGGGCAAAGTGCGCGTCCACCATCGCGTAGCCCAGGGACCCGCAGCACGATTTACCGTGCGTGCCGTTGGCGTTGCCAAACTCATCGCTGCACGGCACGCCGAGAAACGCTACGTCGATATTCAGCTCGCCGTCCTGAAGCAGCTTCACGCGCCCGCCGTGGGAATGAATTTGCACCGGCTCGTCCATCAGCCCGTGGGAGATGGCATCCGCCAGCCTGCCGCGCATGCCCGAGGTGTAAATCCGGGTGATGACGCCGCTTTCAATATGCTCGATCAGCGCGTCGTTACAGGTCATCAGCGAGCTGGAGGCCAGCGTCAGGTTTTTGAAGCCCATTCGCGCCAGCAGCGCCACGACGGTGTTGATCACCCGGTCGCCTTCGCGAAACGCGTGGTGGAAGGAGATGGTCATCCCGTCCTGCAGGCCGCAACGCTTAACCGCCTCTTCAACAGAGGCGCAGAGCTTGCGGCTGTGCTTCGCGTCGCTGTCCGCCAGCCACGGCGTGGCGCTGTGGGCGGTATCAAAGGGTTTTAAGTCCCGCAGATGGGGGAAGTTCACGTGAAGAAGTTCTGTCTGATTCATTATTTTATCCTTACCGACGCACGCCGGAGGCCGCCGCGCGCTCCAGCACCACCTGCGCGTGGTTAATAATCGGTGCATCCACCATTTTGCCGTTGAGCGACACCACGCCCAGGCCGTTACGCTCGCCCTCTTCTGCCGCCTCAATCACCCTTTTGGCGTGATCCACCTCTTCCTGAGTCGGGGCGTAGGCGTTGTGCAGCATGTCAATCTGGCGCGGGTTAATCAGCGATTTTCCGTTAAAGCCCATCTTGCGGATCAGATCGACCTCGCGCAGGAACCCGGCCTCGTCGTTAACGTCTGACCACACCACGTCGAAGGCGTCGATGCCCGCCGCGCGGGCGGCGTGCAGCACGGCACAGCGGGCGTAGAACAGCTCGGTGCCGTCGCCGCGCTCGGTCTGCATGTCCATCACGTAGTCAAAGGCGGCCAGCGCAATCCCGATGAGGCGCGG
Source organism: Enterobacter sp. A103 (assembly GCF_034427535.1). Lineage (NCBI taxonomy): Bacteria > Pseudomonadati > Pseudomonadota > Gammaproteobacteria > Enterobacterales > Enterobacteriaceae > Enterobacter > Enterobacter sp. A103. Next base: position 294,223 of record NZ_JAXQPQ010000005.1, on the reverse strand, counting down.
AGAGCTGCGGGCAATCGCCACGGCGTTGATGACGCCAATGGCCGATTCAATCGCCGCCATCACGCGGGTGGAGCCGATCTCGCGGCCGCACTCGCGTTCGATACGCTCAAGGTGGCCTTCCAGCTCGTAGATATCGTCCGGGGTGTCGGTTTTCGGCAGGCGGATCACGTCCACGCCGGCCCGCACGGCGGCCTCCAGATCCAGCAGGCCAAACGGCGTGCTGAGCGGGTTAATACGCACCACGGTTTCGATATCCTGATACATCGGGTGCTGAAGCGCGTGGAACACCAGCATGCGCGCGGTATCCTTCTCGCGCAGGGCGACGGCGTCCTCAAGGTCAAACATGATGGAGTCGGGACGGTAGATAAATGCGGTGGAAAGCATGGCGGCGTTGGCGCCCGGCAGGAACAGCATACTGCGGCGGAGTTTGCTCATTTCAGCGCCCCCCAGTTGATGGCCTGTTCATCGGCGGCACGCATCAGCGCGCTTTGCAGGCGGGCGCGGATAACACAGTCCAGCGCCCCTTTGTCTTCAATAATAATTAATCCCTGGTGCACGTTCATGGCGCGCAATGTGTCGTTGACCACCTGGCGAATTTGCTCGCCAAACTGCTTAATCACTTCACTGTGGATGACTATCTCCAGCTCGCCGTGAGCGGGAGCGATTTTCACCATCAGGTCGCTGGACTCCTGCGTTCCGGCCAGCGCCTCCCTTACAATTTTCATGATAAATTCCTGGTAGTTAAGCGACTTCCGCACTCGCACGGTAATGCGTTTCGAGATGCGCGAAGGTGGAGTCCGGGACAATCTCCCGGATCCGGGAAAACTGCTGTGTCTTCAGTAAGCGGCGCACTTCGGACGCTGATATGGCGTTGCCGGTGGCCTTGATGCGCGGCATTTCCACCACCTCGATATGCGAGGCCAGCAGGTCGTGCAGCGTCTGGTTGTAATGGCGGGTGATATCGCAGAACGGCTCCGAGCCGATGAAGCGGTGCGTGATGCCGAGCGCCGGGGCGATAAAGTCCCGGAAGATCAGCACGTCGATCTCGCTCCAAGCCTGCTGCACTTTGCCGGTCTCCTTCAGGAAGTAGGCCGGGAAGGTGGCGCGGGAGATGATGTACTGCGAGCCTTCATGCACCACCACGTTCGGCAGATGCGCCACGCCCGCGCGCACCATCTCGAGGCGCGCGCTGAACGGGAAGAACGAGGCGTCTTCACGCACCACGAACAGGTGCAGGGCGTCGCACCGCTGCGCCGCCTGCTCCACCAGATGGCGGTGGCCGAGGGTGAACGGATTGGCGTTCATCACTATCGCGCCAACGTTCTCCCCGCACTTGCGCTTCGCGCGCAGGGAACGGCAGTAGCGTTCGATCCCCTGCGGGGTGTTTTCCATCAGCACCGCGTTGTTCCCGCTCTGGGCAATCGGCCAGAAGCCGCTGCGGGCAAAGCGCTCCCGGTTGCACGGACGGGTGCAGAGGAAGAGATGAAAATGGCCGCACTCCAGCGCCGCATTTTCCACCTCTGCAAGCAGCCGCGCGCTGAGGTTCTCGCCGCGAAGCTGCTCGTTAACCGCCACGCATTTGATGACGTTGGCAGCAAGCCCTGCGCAACCCACCAGCTGCGAGCCGGACCAGGCTTCGACAAACAGCGTGATGTCGTTGTCCAGGCCAAGGCCGCTGTCTGCCAGCAGGTAGCGGATCTGGCTTAAGCGTTCCGGGTGTTTCGCCACGACGGTGTGGCGAAAATCGATGGGTTGACTGTTCATGCCGTCTTTCTTAATGTGCTGCCGCAAGCCCGACGGCTGGCGCTTCCACGATCACGTTGCTGAGATGACCGATATGCTCGATCTCCACCTCAATGCGATCCCCTTCTTTCATAAACAGCGGCGGATTGCGCTTTTTACCCACCCCGCCAGGAGATCCGGTGATGATCACGTCGCCCGGGCTGAGGCGGGTGAAGGTGCTGATGTACTCAATCAGCTCCGCCACCTTGTGGATCATGCTGCTGGTGTTGTCTTCCTGCACCATGCGGCCGTTCAGCCAGGTGCGGATCGCAAGCTGGTGCGGATCAGGGATCTCGTCCGCCGTCGCCATCCACGGCCCAAACGCGCCGGTTTTGCGCCAGTTTTTACCGGCGGTAAACCAGGTGTGCTGCCAGTCGCGGGCGGAGCCGTCCATGTAGCAGCTGTAGCCCGCCACGTGGCGCAGGGCGTCGTCGCGGCTGATGTTCTCCCCACCTTTGCCGATGATCACCGCCAGCTCGCCTTCATAGTCGAATTCACTTGAATGGCGCGGCTTCAGCACCGGCTCGTTGTGGCCGGTCTGTGAATCCGGGAAGCGGACAAACAGCGTCGGGGCCGGGTTATGCTGGTCAAACTCCTTGCGCTTGTCGGCATAGTTCATGCCCACGCAGAGGATCTTTTCCGGCTGCTCGATCACCGGTAAGAAGGTGATGGCGCTCATCGGCACGTCCACGGCATCGTTCAGGTAGCGGGTGGCCTGCGCCAGCCCGTTGCCCTGCAGCAGCGCCTTTAGGTCGCTGTAGCGGTCGCCGAGACGGCGGCCTAAATCAATCACGCCGTCGGCCTGGACGATGCCGTAGCTGCGTTTTCCCTGGTATAAAAAGCTTGCGAGTTTCATTGTTCTTTCCTGAAAACTTAAACGAGGAAGTTGCCCAGAATCAGCAGTGAGACTGAGACGTTAATCGCCCCGCCGATACGGGTAGCAATCTGGGCGAACGGCATCAGGCTCATACGATTGCCTGCGGTCAGGATCGCCACGTCGCCGGTACCGCCCTGGCCGCTCTGGCAGCAGGAGACGATGGCGACATCAATCGGGTGCATACCAATCTTTTTGCCGACGAAGAAGCCGGTTGCCACCAGTGCGGAAACGGTGCTGACAATCACCAACAGGTTGCTGACGGTGAACGCCGCCACCAGTTCATGCCAAGGGGTGATAGCTACGCCGACGGCGAAGAGGATTGGGTAGGTCACGGAGGTCTGGAAGAATTTGTACACCACCTGAGAGCCTTCCAGCAGGCGCGGAGAGGCGCCGTTGCAGAGCTTCACCAGGACCGCCATAAACAGCATGCCAACTGGTGCTGGCAGGCCAATCAGCTTGTGGCCGAGCATGCCCAGCATGTAGAGCAGCACCGCCAGCAGCGCGCCGGAGGCGATAGTGGTGACGTCCGCTTTGCCGGAAAACGCAGGCTGAGAGACGGTGGCATCGGCATTCGCGCGGTTAGGCATCAGCTGGCCTTCACCGGTCAGGTGCGGGAAGCGTTTACCGAGCTGGTTCAGGCAGCCGGAGATGATGATTGCCGTCAGACCGCCGAGCATCACCATCGGCAGCACGCGGCCGAGCGCCACGCCCTGGTCCATGTGCAGCAGGGTGGCATAGCCGATGGAAAGCGGGATCGCCCCTTCCCCGACGCCGCCCGCCATAATCGGCAGAATGATAAAGAAGAAGATCTGGAACGGCTCAAGACCCAGCGCCAGGCCGACGCCCATTCCCACCAGCATGCCGACGATTTCACCGCACAGCATCGGGAAGAAGATGCGCAGGAAGCCCTGAATCAGCACCGTGCGGTTCATGCTCATGATGCTGCCGACGATAATGCAGCAGATGTAGAGATAGAGAATGTTGGTGGATTTGTAGAACTTGGTGGTGGACTCGACCACCACGTCCGGCAGCAGGCCATAATAGACCAGCGCGGAAGGGATAAAGGTGGCGCAAATCGCCGCCGCGCCGAGCTTGCCGACAATCGGCAGGCGTTTGCCAAACTCGCCGCAGGCAAAGCCGAAGAAGGCCAGCGTTGCCACCATGACCACGATATCGCTCGGCAGTTTTCCGCCCAGGCAATCAATGGCAATCAGCGCGCCCGCCAGAACGAACAGCGGCAGAGGAATAATCCCAACTTTCCAGGTATCCATAATATGCCACCAGCGCTCTTTGAGCGAAGGCCGCTGAATTTCAATCGGGTCGTGGGTAACAGAGAAAGAATCGTCAGTTGTGCTCATAATAAGCCCCTTGGTTATTTTGTGCGTTCAGCTTAGAGTCACAAAGGCTTACTTTATGTGAGGAATGGCATATTAAAAGCGAAGTTTTAATGGCAGCTATGGTTTTAATGGTTTCTTTTATTTAATGTGATTTATACCTTATTTATTGCCGTGGTTTTTATGGTTTCTTTTCCGAATTGAACAAACAAATAACATTTATTCGGGAAGCCCGAAGCACGTTCGCCTTCAGGATAACTCTTTTACAGCGCCCGCTGTGCAAGGGATCACAAGTTTTCGGCAAAGCGGGCGTCAGCGCGAAAAAAGATGATATATTGGCGATCTTTGCTGCTACCTCGCGTGATAGTTATGAAAGTTTCTTTCCAGATTAAGCTGTTTATTTCGCTGGTTGCCTTTTTCTCGGTGCTTTTCGCGCTGCTGGGCGGATATTATTATGCCGACGTCGGGAAACAGCTTTATCAGGAAATGAGTACGCGTGCCAAAATACAGGCTGAAGAGATTGCGCTTATTCCAACATTGCGTAATGAAGTTGAACAAAAGAATATCAGCGCCATCCATGATTTTATGCAGAAGATTTCTGCGCACAGTGACGCCAGCTTTATTGTGATTGGTGATAATAAGGGGCAGCATCTTTTTCACTCCGTCTTTGCCGACAGAGTGGGCACAACTCTGGTTGGCGGTGACAATGAAGCCGTGTTGCAGGGTAAAAGCACCACTACCATCCGCAAAGGCGGGCTGGGCATTTCGCTGCGCAGTAAAGCCCCTATCTTCAACGCCGCCGGACAGGTGGTCGGCATTGTTTCTGTCGGCTATCTCACCAGCTATCTTGATACCATTACCGTCAGCAAAGTGGTTAATATCCTGATTGCCGCCGTGCTGCTGCTGATCGCTCTCTTTATCTTCTCCTGGTTCTTTACCCGCAGCATCAAGAAGCAGATCTTCTCCCTTGAGCCGCGCGAGATCGGCCTGCTGGTGCGCCAGCAGAAGGCGATGATGGAATCTATTTATGAAGGGGTGATTGCCATTGACGATCGGCGGCGGATTGAAGTGATCAACCAGGCGGCGCGCAAGCTGCTGGGTCTGAGCCAGCCGGCCCGCGAGCTGCGCGGACAGCTGATAAGCCAGGTGATCGATCCGGTCCCGTTCTTCGACACGCAGACGATGCTGGCGAAAGATACCCATGACGAAATTTGCCGTTTTAACGATCTCACGGTGATTGCCAGCCGGGTGCACATCATGCTTGAGGGGTCGCTGCAGGGCTGGGTGATCACCTTCCGCGATCGCAACGAGATCGACTCGCTAAGCGCCCAGCTCAGCCAGGTTAAACGCTATGTCGATAACCTGCGCATTATGCGCCACGAGCAGTTAAACAGGATGACCACCCTTTCCGGCCTGCTGCACATGGGCCGCTATGAGGAAGCCATTGGCTACATTCAGGCGCAGTCGGAACATGCCCAGGAGCTGCTGGACTTTATCTCTTCGCGCTTCAGTTCCCCGACCCTGTGCGGCCTGCTGCTGGGGAAAGCCGCCCGCGCGCGGGAGAAAGGCGTAGAGCTGTGTTTCGACCCGGGCTGTCGGCTGGACAGACCGTTCCTGCCCCTTGGTGAGCAAGAGCTGATTTCGATTATTGGCAACCTGCTGGATAACGCCATCGAAGCGACGCAGCGGTCGCCGCTTCCCCACGCGCCGGTAGAAGTGCTGATCAAACTCAGCGAACAGGAGCTGATTATTGAAGTCGCCGACCAGGGCGTTGGCATTACACCGGAGATGCGTGACCGGATCTTTGAACGCGGCATTACCACCAAAACGCGCGGCGATCATGGGATTGGCCTGTATCTGATCGAAAGCTACGTCACACAGGCTGGCGGCGCGATAGAAGTTGCCGATAATACGCCACGCGGCGCCATTTTCTCCTTGTTTATCCCGGCCACGGGAATCGCCCGGCAACTGGAAGACACCGACTATGCAACATGAACTTATCGACGTACTGATTGTTGAAGACGAGAACGAACTGGCGCAACTGCACGCGGAGCTGATAGGCAAACATCCGCGTCTGAGGCTGGTGGGCATTGCCTCGTCGCTGGCTGCGGCCCAGGCAGAGCTTGAAAGCAAACAGCCGCAGCTGATGCTGCTGGATAACTACCTGCCGGACGGCAAAGGCATCTCGCTTATCAATAACCCCATGCTGACCCGCGCCAACTGCTCGGTGATTTTTATTACTGCCGCCAGCGATATGGACACCTGCAGCCAGGCGATTCGCAACGGCGCGTTCGACTACATCCTAAAACCCGTCTCCTGGAAGCGGCTCAGCCAGTCGCTGGAGCGGTTTGTGCAGTTTGCGGAACAGCAGCGCGTGTGGAAGATTGTCGACCAGCAGAACGTGGATTCGCTGTATCAGCTCCAGGCAAAAAACTACCGCCTGGACAATGGCAGTAAAGGCATTGAGGAAAATACGCTGGCGCGGGTGCAGACGCTGTTCAACGACAAGGCAACGCACTGCTTTACCGTGGATGAGGTGGTGAGCGAAACGGGATTAAGCAAAACCACCACCCGGCGCTATCTGGAGCACTGCGTGGAGGCGGGTTTTCTGACGGTGGAGATGCTGTACGGCAAGATTGGGCATCCGAGGAGGATGTACAAGCGTAGTGCGGTTTGATGAAACGTTCCCCTCACCCCGGCCCTCTCCCCAAAGGGGCGAGGGTGAAAAGACGGCCTCGTGCAATCCCCTCTCCCCTTTGGGGAGAGGGTTAGGGTGAGGGGGGCTACCTTAATACATACCCATACAGCCGCTTAATCCCGTCGGCATCCTTCTCGCTGTAAACCCCCTGCAGCTCCGGCGAGAAGCCCGGCAGCAGGTTGATGCCCTCCTCCAGCGCGAGGAAGTAACGCTGTACCGCCCCGCCCCAGACCTCACCCGGCACCACGCACAGCACGCCCGGCGGATAGGGCAGCGCCCCTTCGGCAGCAATGCGCCCTGCCGCATCCCGTATGCGAACCAGCTCCACGTCACCGCGAATATAGGCCCGGTTTGCATCCTGCGGGTTCATCACCACCTCCGGCAGGCTCTCCTTGCGGAACATCGCCTTCTGCAGATCCTTCACGTCAAAGCTGACGTAGAGATCGTGCATCTCCTGACACAGCTGGCGGAGGGTATAATCCCGGTAGCGCACCGGGTATTTCTGGAAGATCGTCGGCAATACGTCCGCCAGCGGCGTGTCGTCTTCAATATGCTGTTCGAACTGGCCCAGCATCGCCACCAGCTGCGCCAGCTTCTCGCTGCTTTCGGCAGGCGTCAGCAGGAACAGGATCGAGTTGAGGTCGCATTTCTCCGGCACGATGCCGTTTTCGCGCAGGTAGTGCGCCAGAATCGTCGCCGGGATCCCGAAATCCGTGTACTCCCCGGTTTCAGCATCGATACCCGGCGTGGTCAGCAGGAGCTTGCATGGGTCGACAAAGTACTGCTCGCGGGCATAGCCCTCAAAGCCGTGCCATTTGGCCCCCGGCTCAAAGCTGAAGAAGCGAAGCTCGCTGGCAATGGCGTGCGTCGGATGATCCTGCCACGGCCGCCCCGCCACCACCGGCGGGATAAACGGTTTGATCATATGGCAATTCGCAATGATTGCCTTGCGCGCTTCAATCCCCAGCTCGACGCACTCCGCCCACAGCCTGCGTCCGCTTTCCCCTTCGTGGATCTTGGCATTCACATCCAGCGCGGCGAACAGCGGATAAAACGGGCTGGTGGAGGCATGCAGCATGAACGCGTTGTTCAGCCGCTTGTGCGGGCAGAAACGCGCCTGACCGCGAATGTGGTTATCCTTTTTATGAATCTGCGACGTTTGCGAGAACCCGGCCTGCTGTTTATGCACCGACTGGGTCACGAAAATTCCCGGATCGTTCTCGTTCAATTCCAGTAAGAGCGGTGACGTTTCCGCCATCATCGGAATAAACTGCTCGTAGCCCACCCATGCGGAGTCAAAGAGAATGTAGTCGCAGAGATGACCGATCTTGTCGATCACCTGGCGGGCGTTGTAGATCGTCCCGTCGTAGGTGCCAAGCTGAATGATGGCCAGGCGGAACGGGCGCGCCTCGTCGGCCTTTTCCGGCGCCGCTTCACGGATAAGATCCCGCAGATAGGCATCGTCAAAGCAGTGGTCGTCAATCCCGCCAATAAAGCCAAACGGATTGCGCGCGGCCTCAAGATAAACCGGCGTGGCGCCCGCCTGGATCAGCGCCCCGTGATGGTTAGATTTGTGGTTATTGCGGTCGAACAGCACCAGGTCGCCGCGGGTCAGCAGCGCGTTGGTCACCACCTTGTTTGCCGCAGACGTGCCGTTCAGCACGAAGTAGGTTTTGTCCGCATTGAACACTTTTGCCGCGAACTTTTGCGCGTGCTTGGCGGACCCTTCGTGGATCAGCAGATCGCCCAGCTTCACGTCGGCGTTGCACATGTCGGCGCGAAACACGTTTTCACCGAAGAAATCATAGAACTGTCGCCCTGCCGGGTGTTTTTTGAAAAATGCCCCGTGCTGGTGGCCCGGACAGGCGAAAGTGCTGTTGCCCATCTCCACATACTGGCTCAGGGTGTCGAAAAAAGGCGGCAGCAGATTCTCTTCGTAACGGCTGGCAGCGCTCTCCAGTTCCAGAAACTCCTGAGCTTTACCCGAGATGACCGCGGTGGCGCCGTCGGGTACGTCCGTTGGCTCCTGCGAGAAAATAAACACCGGTAAATGAAAGCCCGTGCGTTTCAGCAGTGCAAGAATGCCGCTGCGACTTTCAGCTGTTGTGATGACGACGGTCGCCACATCGGTAAAATCAGTGCTGTCCAGCGTCACCTTTTCGCGGTGCGTAGACACAGTGGAGAGCAGCTCGCGGCTGACGGCAATTTTCATGGTTTTCATAGGCGCAGTTACCCTCACCGGGCGGTGAGACAGGGAGGAGAAAATTCGCGCAATAATGTCACCTTTTATTTTGAGGTGCAAGAAGGAATCAGTATGCACGAAATCAACCAAAGCTAAGGCCCGCGAAGCCCTGCCGTGCCATAATAATGCAATATCAATGATTAAATAACAGGAGTTAACTTTGGTTATCGGGCCATTTATTAACGCAGGCGCCGTATTGTTGGGCGGCGTACTCGGCGCCGTGCTGAGCCAGCGGTTGCCGGAGCGTATTCGCACCTCCATGCCCTCAATATTCGGCCTGGCATCGTTAGGGATCGGTATTCTTCTCGTGATCAAATGCGCCAACCTGCCGGTGATGGTGCTGGCCACCCTGCTCGGCGCGCTGATTGGCGAGTTCTGCTATCTGGAAAAAGGCATTAACAGCGCGGTGAGTAAAGCCAAAAACCTGATTGCCCGACCGGGCGGCAAGGCGAAACACGGTACGCACGAGTCGTTTATTCAAAACTATGTCGCCATCATCATTCTGTTTTGCGCCAGCGGCACCGGGATTTTCGGTTCAATGCAGGAAGGGATGACGGGCGACCCAGGCATATTGATTGCGAAAGCGTTTCTTGATTTCTTCACCGCCACTATTTTTGCCACCACGCTCGGCATTGCCGTTGCCGCGATTTGCGTGCCGATGCTGCTTATTCAGCTGGCTCTCGCCACCTGCGCCACGTTGATTCTCCCGCTCACCACGCCGGCGATGATGGCAGACTTTACCGCCGTCGGCGGCCTGCTGCTGTTGGCTACCGGGCTGCGCATCTGTGGGATTAAGATGTTTGCCGTGGTGAACATGCTGCCCGCACTGCTGCTCGCCATGCCGCTCTCCGCGCTCTGGACGCACTTTTTTGCTTAAGGATACGGCGAAATGGTGAGAGATTGCGCAGTCTGTAACGAAAACAACATTTTTCGTTGACGCCACGGGGCAGATCGGGTTTAATGCGCCCCGTTGCCCGGATAGCTCAGTCGGTAGAGCAGGGGATTGAAAATCCCCGTGTCCTTGGTTCGATTCCGAGTCCGGGCACCACTATTTAAAGAACCCGCCCTCGTGGCGGGTTTTTGCTTTTGGTTTTTCCCCACCCCAGGGATCGTTCCCACCTGCGTCCAGCAGTTTGTTTTTAAAGATAAACAAACACGCCTCGTTGAAGTTCTCCGCCCCCAGGCGTTCCGAGAGAGCCGTTCGTTTACGATAGAGGCTTTTCACCGACGTATTCAGCTCATCGGCAATGGCTTCCATCGGCATCCCTGCCCTCAGCAGCCGCAGCATGATCGCTTCGTGCGTGCTAAGCCGTAAGTTAAGCAGCCACTTCGTGGTCAGGCGCCTGCCCTTCATATTGAGCACCAGGTTAAATAACGACGCCATATCCGGCGCGGTCAGCGACGTGTTCATAAATAACTTCATACTGAGCAGATTCTCCTCGCGGTGTCGCATATCGAGCATAACGCAGCAGATTGTTTTTTTCGTTCTGGCCGGATGGCGTATCAGGTAATCATATAAACGGAGCGGAGAACGACTATCAATCAATACAGAATATTCATCTGCACCGTTATCAAATATGTTTCTGTCAATCGAGTCGAGCAGGATAATATCCGGGAAAAATATCCGCATCCCTCTGACAAGGTAGCGATCCTGAGTCACTAAAATAATTGAAGTTGCCACTAACCATCCCTTTTAGATTAAAGCAAGCACGATCCCTCGCAAAGAAGGCCGCCTTCGTTTTATAGCGCTGTTATATTAACGATAAATGTATTCTGGCTTTGGACATCCCTCAATACAGACATTGATGAGTAAGACTTCCTGTAGACTATCATTCAATGGCTGCCATTAATTATAAATAAAAAACAATCGCAGAAAAGTCACTTCTCTAAACATTAAGAATTTTTGTCATGAAACTTCCCAAACATGCACCAGAAAGTACTTTAATTGAGGCAGGCAAACCACATTAAAAATATATACAAAGCTGTCACAATATAAATAAAATACCAATATATCAATAATTTACAAATAAACAATCATTTCAATAAAACCGCCAAAAACTACTCGATACAGAATTATCTCAAAACAACACAGCCCCATTTCAACATATTTATCCGGCAACATATCAGGTGTACATTAGCTTTCACCCAGTCCACTGACATAAGGATCCATAATTACCTTTAGGTAAGTATCCCGTAACATCACTGCATTCAGATTTAATGTTCTCATTTATGGCCTTTAACCCTGAGTTTAAAGGCGGCCGTGTTATGCAATGGATTCATGATAAACAAATGGCAAATAGATATGGAAAGATCGCTTCGCTTCAATACGTTATTCTTTTATCGCGCCCCAACATTATTGTTTCTGTTATTCCTCTTTCCTGTTCTGGCTCAGGCGACTGAATCCGTTTATGAGCAACAGATTCAACAGGCGCGTAACGGTAATTACTCGCCGTTTCTCGATTATCTTCAGCGTTATCAGCAGCAGCATGCCCTGACGCCTGATCAAGTTGCGGACTGGTTACAGGTTGCGTCCTGGGCAGGTCATGATGACGAGGTTATTCAGGTCTGGCAGCGTTACGGTATTTATATGCCGCTGCCCGCCCGCGGCGTTGCTGCCGTCGCGCAATCCTGGCGGAATAAAAAAGCCTGGCAGCCAGCCCTGGCGCGCTGGAAAGAGGCGCGTAGCCTTGCGCCGGATAACGGCGATTATCGTATCGGCTACATAAAAACTCTCGCCGATGCCCGCATGGACGCGCTTGCCCTGCAGGAAACCCAACGGCTGGTAGCGGAAAATCCCTCTCAGGCACATCTTGAGACGCTCTCGTATGTCTGGTTACGCCAGGGAAAAAGCTGGGATCGGCTTCTGGCAGACACGCGCGCGCTGAATATCGCGCCTGAGAATAAAGCGCTCCTCAGCGAGCTAATCGACGCGCTAACGGATAGCCGGGTGAACACCCCCGCGCTGCAGCTTTCACAAAGCGTCACGCTGTCTCCCGCGGAGCGTCGCCGTCTTGAGCGTAATGCCGCCGCCGAACGGGTTCGCCTTGCCGATGTGCCCGGCAGAACAGAAAAGGAGCGCCTGCAGCTTGCGCAATCCACGCTGAATCGTTACGACGATCTGCTTTCCCGCTGGCAAAAAGATCCGCAGGCGGCGGAAGACGTCGTTCTGGCGCGTATAGACAGGCTTGGCGCGCTATACGCCCATGCTGATTACCCACGGGTGATTAGCGAATATCAGGATCTTACGGCAGACCAGCATCCGGTGCCGGGCTGGGCAATCGGCTGGGTCATCTCCGCATATCTTCAGGAGAAAAACGCGGCCGCCGCCTTCGCGCTTCTGCAACGCTATCCGCAATACGCTTCCGACCCGCAGGACGAGGAGCACGCGCTTTTCTACGCCTGGCTGGATACGGGAGATTATCAATCCGCCCGCCGATATGCTGAGCGCCAGACCCGCAACGTCCCGTGGACCCGCTACGATTTCGGCTCCCCTACCCCTCAGCCGAACGATCGATGGCTTACCGGACAGTCGCTCCGCTTTAACTATTTGCTGGCGACGAATGCCCTGCCGGAAGCCGAAACGCTGGCGCACCGTCTGGCGACAACGGCGCCGGGCAATCAGGGATTACAGATTGACTACGCCACCCTGCTTCAGGCGCGGGGCCTGCCGCGTGCGGCCGAGCAAACGCTGAAAAAGGCGGAGGCGCTGGAGCCGTCCAATACAGAGCTAGAGCAACAGCAGGCTTACGTCGCAATGGATCTACAGGAGTGGCGACAGATGGATTTACTGGCCGACGACGTGCTTGCCCGCGCGCCTGCCGACCGCAGCGCCAGGCGTCTCGACAGGCTCAGGACGGTCCACCACATGTCCGAGCTGCGCCTCAACGCGAGCAAGGGTTTGCACTCCGATAGCCCCGTCAGCGGGACGCACGACCTGAGCTGGGACGCCACGCTCTATGGCCCACCCGTAGCGGACAGCTGGCGGCTGTTTGCGGGTACCCGCTACGCGCAGAGTAATTTCGATGAAGGCAAAGGCACCAGCCGTCACCTTTTGGGCGGCGTCGAGTGGCGACCACGCGACCTCCAGCTCGAAGCCGAGCTTTCCAGCAACCGCTATCACGGCGAAAACAAGCCGGGCGCTCGCCTCGCAACAACGTACTTTGTGAACGATAGCTGGCAGGTCAGCGGCAGCCTGGAACGCCTGTCGCGCACTACGCCCCTTCGGGCGTTACGCAACGGCATTAGCGCCAACCGGGGTGAAGGCGGGGTGCGCTGGTATCAAAACGAGCGGCGTGAGTACCAGTTCAGCGCCGCCCTCAGCCGCTTCTCCGATCATAACCGCCGCCAGGAATACACCCTCACGGGCAAGGAGCGTCTCTGGCAGACCCCGTCCCTGACGCTGGATCTCGAGCCGGGGATCGCCGCCAGTAAAAACAGCCTGCTCGACACGCTCTACTACAACCCGGCGCGGGATCTGTCCGTGACGGCGGCCCTGGCCGTTGACCATGAAATGTATCGCCATTACGACACCCTCTGGAGCCAGCAGTTCGTGGCGGGAGGCGGCAGCTACTGGCAGAAAAATCAATCCGCTGGCGCCATCGCCCTGCTGGGTTACGGACAACGCATTCAGTGGAACAACGTTATTGATACCGGCGTGATGCTGAACTGGGACAAACGCCCTTACGACGGCAAACGCGAGAGCAACCTCTCCGTCACGTTTGACGCGACTTTACGCTTTTAAGGATGAATATGCTGAACACACGTTTTTCCGTGAGCCTGATACTCCTCGGCTGGCTCTGCCTCAGCGCAAATGTCTGCGCGCAGGCGATCTCGTTCATTGCGCCCAAAGAGAGGCCGCAGCTGAAGGCGAGTAAACCCTGGCCGAAGAACCAGTTTCTGGTCCTGGCCTACCACGACGTCGAAGACGATGCCGCCGATCAGCGCTATCTCTCCGTTCGCACCAGCGCGTTAAACGAGCAGATAAGCTGGCTGCTGCACAATGGCTACCACGCCATCAGCGTGCAGGACATTCTTGACGCGCATGACGGGAAAAAAACGCTGCCGCCAAAAGCCGTTCTGCTCAGCTTTGACGACGGCTACAGCAGCTTTTACACCCGCGTCTGGCCGCTGCTTCAGGCCTGGAACGTCCCCGCGCTGTGGGCGCCGGTGGGCAGCTGGGTCGATACGCCGGCAAATCAAAAAGTGAATTTCGGCGGCCTGATGACGCCCCGCGAGCGCTTCGCGACGTGGGACATGGTGCGCGAGCTCAGCCACTCCCCGCTGATTGAGATCGGATCGCATACCTGGGCCTCGCATTACGGCATTCCGGCCAACCCGCAGGGCAGCCGCGAGCCGGCCATCGCCAACCGCTTTTATGACAAAGCCACGGGTCGCTATGAAACCGACCAGCAGTTCAACCAGCGGATCGGCGATGACGTTCGCAAAGTGACTGAAAAAATCACGCAGGTGACGGGCAAGGCGCCGCGCGCCTGGGTCTGGCCCTACGGCGCCGCCAGCGGTACGTCGCTCGCTATCGCCAGACAGCAGGGTTACCGGCTGGCCTTCACCCTTGAGGACGGGCTGGGGAACGTGCAGGATCTGGGCAACATCCCCCGCCTGCTGATCGCCGGGAATCCCTCGCTCAAGGCGTTTGCCAGCACGGTCAGCCAGGTTCAGGAGCGCGATCCCGTGCGCGTCATGCACGTCGATCTCGACTACGTTTACGATCCCGATCCGGCCCAGCAGACCCAAAATATCAACAGGCTGATCCAGCGGGTTTACGACATGAAGATCAGCCATGTTTTCCTGCAGGCGTTTGCCGACCCGCAGGGCGACGGCAGGATCAAGGCGCTCTATTTCCCCAACCGTCGGCTGCCGGTTCGGGCCGATCTCTTTAATTTTGTCGCCTGGCAGCTGCAAACCCGCGCCGGGGTAAAAGTCTTCGCGTGGATGCCGGTGCTCTCGTTCGATCTCGATCCTTCCCTGCCGCGCGTGCAGCGCCGGGATCGTCAAACCGGCCAGCGGCGCGAAGCCACCGAGCCCTATATCCGGCTCTCCCCGTGGGACCCGCGGGTGCGCCAGCAGGTGACGGATATCTATGAAGACCTGGCTCGCTATGCCAGCTTCAACGGGGTTTTGTTCCATGACGATGCGGCGCTGACGGACGTGGACGATGCCGGTCAGAACACCACGCGTCAGAAAAGCCAGACGCTTATCGGGTTTACCCACGCCCTGAGCCTGGCGGTGAAGCATATCCGTGGCCCGCAGATAAAAACCGCCCGCAATATGTTCGCCTTACCCATTCTGCAGCCCGAAAGCGAAGCGTGGTTCGCGCAGAATCTTGATGATTTTCTGGCGGAGTACGACTGGACGGTGCCGATGGCCATGCCGCTGATGGAGTCCGTTCCGGCAGACGAGAGCGATGCCTGGCTGACGCGTCTGGTTAACGCGGTCGCCGCACGCCCCGGCGCGCTTGATAAAACCATTTTCGAGCTGCAGGCTAGGGACTGGGACCAGAAACCGCAGCGCGCCGTGTCCGACAGCCAGCTTGCGCAGTGGATGCGCGTGCTCCAGCTGAACGGCGTCAAAAACTACGGTTACTACCCCGACGACTTCCTCAACAATCAACCTGATATCTCACGCATCAGGCCTGAATTTTCTTCGTACTGGTACCCTGACAATGACTGATCGCATTATCGCCTTCTCTATTTTATGTCTGGTATTCGGGTTGCCGTTAGGCGTGGCCGCCCTCTTTACCGGCGAACTGATTCTGGATTTCGTGTTCTTCTGGCCGCTGTTCATGTCGGTACTCTGGATAACAGGCGGCCTCTATTTCTGGTTTCAGCTTGAACGCCACTGGTCGTGGGATAAAGACACGCCCGCCCCGACGCTCGCCGGTGAGCCGCTCATCTCCATTCTTATCCCCTGCTTCAACGAGGGACGAAATGCCCGGGAGACCATCAGCGCCGCGCTGGATCAGCGGTATGAAAATATAGAAGTTATCGCCATCAACGACGGATCTTCTGACAACACCGCGCAAGTGCTGCAGGAGTTGGCGCAGGAACAGCCGCGCCTGCGGGTGATTAACCTCGCGGAAAATCAGGGGAAAGCGCTGGCGCTTAAGGCCGGGGCAGCGGCGGCGCGGGGCGATCTGCTGGTCTGCATTGACGGCGACGCCCTGCTCGACCGCGATACCGCCGCTTATCTGGTGGCCCCGCTGATTCAGTACCCCCACGTCGGGGCTGTCACCGGGAATCCGCGCATTCGCACGCGCTCCACGCTGATTGGCCGCATTCAGGTGGGCGAGTTCTCATCCATTATTGGGCTCATCAAGCGGACGCAGCGGATCTATGGCCGGGTCTTTACCGTCTCCGGCGTCATCGCCGCGTTTCGCCGACAGGCGCTGGCGGACGTCAGGTACTGGAGTCCGGACATGATCACCGAAGACATCGACATCAGCTGGAAGCTTCAGCTGCGCCACTGGGATATCTTTTTTGAGCCGCGGGCGCTGTGCTGGATCCTGATGCCGGAGACGCTGAGAGGCCTGTGGAAACAGCGCCTGCGCTGGGCCCAGGGGGGCGCGGAGGTGTTTCTGGTTAACCTTCGCAGGATCGTGCGCTGGGAGCATCACCGCATGTGGCCGCTGTTTATGGAGTACGCGCTGTCAACGCTGTGGGCATTCGCGTACGCGATGACGGTGCTGCTGTTCCTCCTCAGCCAGGTTGCGCCTGTTCCCGCCAGGCTGACCGTGGAGAGCCTTTTTCCACCGGAGTTTACCGGGCTGCTGCTGGGCGTGATGTGCCTGCTGCAGTTCCTGGTCAGCTTGTACATCGAGCGGCGCTATGAACGTAAAGTGGCCAGCTCGCTTTTCTGGGTGATCTGGTTCCCGATGGTGTACTGGATGATCGGCCTGTTCACCACCCTCGTCGCATTTCCAAAAGTCATGCTTAAACGCCAGCGCGCCCGCGCGCGCTGGATCAGTCCGGACCGGGGAAAAGGGAGCATTTAATGAACGAAAACACCTTAATTTTGACCGAGCATCGGCTCTTGCCACGTCTTTTCGATGCCGCGCTAACGCTGGTGGCGTGGGGAGGATTTCTGTTTTTCCTGTATGCCCGTCTGTGGATGCAGCTAACCGATGAGAGCGACCACCGCTGGGGCGTGATTATCGCGTCCTTTAATACGGTGTTGATCTACTTGCTATTTGCCGCGCTCAACGGCTGGCTGCTGATTTTGTGGTATCAGTACAACCGCCGCCGCGCCCACGTGAGGCGACGTCAGCCGGGCTATTTTCACCAGGAAGAGCTGGCCCGCAGCTTTAACGTCTCACCGCAGATCATCTCCGAGATGAGCCAGTACAACCTGCTGACGGTGTACCACGATCAGATTGGCCGCATCATCGATCTGAAGATCAACGAGCAGCAGGAAGAGGAAGAACAGTAACAAAAAGCCCCCGCAGGAGACCCTGCAGGGGCTTATTTATCGCAGGTGTGAACTACTTATCTTTAACCACTATCAACGGCTCGATATCGCTCTCTTTCTTCACCACCAGCGAGTCATCGCCGCGCAGACAGGTTCCTCCGTAGTTCCCGCCCACGGTGAAGGTGCAGACCTGTATGTACTTGCCGTCGACCTTCGGCAGGCACCACAGCTGCTGGTAGATGTTTTTGCGGTCAACAAACTTGCCGCTGGATTTATCCAGCAGTTCGTCCTGGGCGCTGATGAGATCGATATTGCTGCCGCAGCGTCCGGCAATCGGCTTGACGGCATAGCCGGTCTGCTTCAGCAGATCGTTAACCTCAAAATCGGTGTCGAGCAGATAACGGTGATTCGGGAACAGCTGCCACAGGACCGGGAGAATCGCCTTGTTGCCGGGAATAACGGTCCACAGCGGTTCGAAGACCAGCACCTCCGGGCGCAGCAGGACGTCAATCAGGCGCACCTCGCCCTCGGGATGTCCGGTGCGGATCGGCACGGCGGCGTATTCGGTTTCGCTTACCTCGCGGATCTGCTCTATCGCCGTTTCCCACGCCCAGGTTTTCCACACGCAGTTGACGTGGCGACCTTCGTCGTCAATCAGCTGTCCGGCGGCATCCCAGCTGAGCGCCTCCAGCCCGTGCAGAATTTTGGTCTCGAACCCGGCCTGCATCAGCGAACGCTGAATAAAGAGCGCGTGATAGTCCTCTTCGACATCGTTGTCCTGCATGATGTGGACGAACGGCCGCGCGTGGCTGTGCTTCCACGCGCCGGTCAGCTCTTCCAGCAGCCCTTCCGCCGGGTTATGCCCGTTGCCGCGATAGCCGTTTTTCACCCACTCTTCGAGAATCAGCCCGCCCTCGGTATGGCAGGACGCGGAGTCGGCGTTGTACTCGTAGACCTTAATGCCGCGCTCATCCATGCAGAAATCCATACGACCGGTGATCATATGGTGGCGACGCCACTGCCAGGAGAGGCGCAGGCGCGGCCAGAGGATTTTCGGGATGTCGAAAAGCGCCAGCAGGCTGTCGTCTTTCAGCACCTTGTCCGTCGCGTGCAGGTACATCAGATGCAGTTCGTTAGTGGCCTTGATCAGCTCCTGCTCGGCGCTTTCGGTAATGGTGAAGTACTGGCAGGGATCTTTGTTGATCACATGGCCGTTGGCGCGGATATACGCCTGCTGCAGCGCGTCATTTTCGTTAAGCCATTTTCCGTCGAACTGACGCTTGTTTTTCAGCCGCGCGCCGCTGATTTTCAGCAGTTCGCCGTCGATTTCCGGCTGGGGAATGCTGTGTTCCGCGTCGTCGGTCTGGATCATCCAGCCGAGAATCTCCGTGTCGTTGAAGGTGTCATGGATCGTGTAACACCCGTTCTCCACGCTCAGACGCAGCTCGCGCGTCCACTGCTGCCCGAGCGGCAGCGGGGAGTGAATCACGTTCTGCTCCGCAATTCGCACCCTATCGTCGAGAAGCTGGGTGATCACCGCCACGTGGCCGGTCTCGTGAAACTCGCCGCCCTTTTGCCAGATCAGCAGAGCCCCGGCGCGCGGCGCGCGTTTTGAACCGTTTGCAAAAGCCTGAAGAGGCAGAATGTTATCGTTCACCACCTGGCGCAAAAAGCGCAGGGAGAAGATTTCCCACGCCATGCCGACGTCGGTAAACACGAAGCCATAGTTGAGAAACAGGAAACGGCGGGCAAACTCAACGCATTGCCACTTGTGGCCCATGTATTCGTTGCCGATATAGCTGCGAAAATCCGCGTCTTCCGGGTATTTTCGCGGGTCCAGACTGCCGTAATTTGAAGAGTAAATCGCCACGCCACCGGGCGCATAGCCTAACAATGTCCCGAAGGGCGCATCACTGCTTAACTTTCCTTTACGCATGTATCCAACCTAAAACAGGCAGGCGGCAATTTTTTTAAGGGTTGTCGTCGTCTGCACGTTGTAATTAACCTGACAGAGGGACATTTATCATACACCTGCGCGGCGCATTAACTACATGTTAAACAGCCAGCATGCCGCGAAATGCCCAGGCGCAATCTCCTGCATGGCTGGCTCCTGCGTCTGGCAAACCGGCATCGCATGCGGGCAGCGGCTGCAGAACTTACAGCCCGGCAGCGCGGACGTGGGGCCTGGAATGTCGCCGCGCAGGGTGGCGTCTTCGAGGTTGCGGATGCGCGGATCGGGCTGGGGAACCGCCGCCAGCAGCGCGCGGGTGTAAGGGTGCGCCGGACGTTGATACAGTTCATTCGCCGGGGCCACCTCCACCAGTTTACCGAGATACATCACCCCAATGCGGCTGGAGATATGCCGCACCATGGAGAGATCGTGGGCGATGAACAGATAGGTTAGTCCCAGCTCCTGCTGCAGATCCTGCAGAATGTTCACCACCTGCGCCTGCACCGAGACGTCCAGCGCCGAGAGCGGCTCATCGCACAGCACGAATTCAGGATGCACGGACAACGCGCGGGCAATACTGATGCGCTGGCGCTGCCCGCCGCTGAACTCATGCGGGAACCGTTCAAGGTGCTCGTGCTTCAGCCCCACTTTGTAGAGCAGCATTTCAGTGCGTTCCCGCTGTTCTTCGCGGCTGTAGCCGTGGATCTGCATCGGCTCGGCCACCAGCTGTCGCACCGTCATTCCAGGGTTGAGCGAGGAGTAAGGATCCTGAAAAATCGCCTGCATCCGTTTACGCAGCGGCTTAAGCTCTTTTTCACGGGCGTGGGCAATCGCCTGCCCGGCGAAGTGGATCTCGCCCGAGGTGATATCGAAAAGGCGCAGGATGGCGCGCCCGAGGGTGGATTTTCCGCAGCCGGACTCCCCCACCAGGCCAAACGTCTCGCCGGGCTGGATATCAAAGCTCACGCCGTCAACCGCCTTCACGGCCACGCCTTTACGCAGCAAACCGCCGTTGAGCGGATAGTGCTTGCGCAGATCGCGCACGCTCACTAATGGCGCCTGTTGTTCATTCATGCCTGAATCTCCTTGTCGGCCCATAGCCAGCAGGCGGCGCGATGGCCCTCTCCGGCGGCGTAAAAGGCGGGCTGTCTTTCACACTGGGGCATACGCTTCGGGCAGCGTTCCGCGAACGGACAGCCCTGCGGCGGGTTAAGCAGGCCGGGCGGCGAACCTTCAATGGGTGATAAACGCTGAGTCACCTCATCCGGGCGGGGCAGCGAGGCCAGCAGCCCCTGGGTATAAGGATGCGCAGGGCGATAAAAAATGTCCTCCACGCTCCCCTCCTCCATTACCAGCCCGCCGTACATCACCACCACGCGGCTGCAGACCTGCGCCACGACGCCGAGATCGTGAGTGATCAGCAAAATCGCGGTCCGGGTCTGCTGTTGCAGACTTTTCAGCAGGCGCAGGATCTGCGCCTGAATGGTCACGTCCAGCGCGGTGGTCGGCTCATCAGCAATAAGAAGCTTCGGGTTGCAGGAGAGCGCAATGGCGATCATCACCCGCTGGCGCATCCCGCCGCTGAACTCGTGGGGATACTGGTCGTATCGCCGTTCCGCCTCGGCAATGCCTACCTGTTCCAGCATGGCGATGGCCGCCGCTTTGGCCGCTTTTTTGCTGAGTCCTTTGTTGCGCATCAGGATCTCAGCCATCTGCTTGCCGATGGTCAGCACCGGATTCAGGGCGGTCATCGGATCCTGAAAAATCATCGCGATCTCGTTGCCGCGGATGGCGCGCATCTGCGCGGGCGTTTTCTGCGCCAGATCCTCATTCTGGAAGCGGATGCTGCCGCCGGTTATCCGTCCGTTGCTCCCCAGAAGCTGGATAATCGACTTGCAGGTGACGCTTTTCCCGCAGCCCGACTCGCCGACGATGCCGACGAGTTCCCCCGGCTGAACCTGAAAGCTCACGCCGCGCACCGCGTGAACCTCGCCCTCGCGCGTGCGGAACGTGGTTTGCAGGTTCTCAAGCGCTAATAGGTTATTCATCGCGATTCGCTCCCGGCTCAAAGGCGGTACGGAACACATCGCCCAGCACGTTAAAGCTGAACACCGTCAGCAGGATCAGAATGCCGGGGAACATCGCCAGCCACGACGCTTCGCCAATATAAGACTGCGCGTTGTTAAGCATGCTTCCCCACGACGCCGCGGGCGCCTGCACGCCCAGCCCTAAGAAGCTGAGCGTTGACTCCATCAGAATGGCCGAGGCGATATTGAGCGTGGCCGCCACGATAATGGTCGGCAGCACGCCGGGAATAATGTGGCGCACGATGATGCGCAGCGGATGCTCTCCCGACGCGCGGGCATAAAGCACGTACTCGCGCTCTTTCACCGACAGGGTTTCAGCACGCACCAGACGCGACATGTTCATCCACGTCAGCAGGCTGATAATCAGAATGATGTTATCCACGCCCGGCTTGAGGTAAGCATTTACTACCAGCAGCAGGAAGAAGGCCGGAATGGCCATCAGGATATCCACGGCGCGCATCATCAGGTTATCCAGCCAGCCGCCAAAATAGCCGCTCACCGTTCCCACCACCGTGCCGATAAGCGTGGAAAAGAGCATGGCGAGAAAACCGACCATCAGGGAGATCTGGCCGCCATACAGCGCGCGGGTGAAGTAGTCGCGCCCGTATTCATCGGTGCCGAACCAGTGCGCGGCATCCGGCGGTAGCGTGCGCGCGCCGAGCGCCATCCGATCCGGATCGTACGGACTCAAGCCCGCACAGAGCGCGGCGACGATGAAAATAAAAAGTACAAACAGAGAGAACTGCGCCGGACGGTTGCGGCGCAGCTGGTGACGAACCTGCTGCCAGCGTCTGCTCATCCGGGTTACCTCAGCGTACGAATGCGGGGATCGGCGAAGCGATAAAGCACGTCGGCGATCAGGTTACCGACGATCAGCATCATCGACGAGAGCATGATGATCGCCATAATCAGGGGGTAATCCAGCGAGGCGATCGACTGGATCCCGAGCAGCCCCATCCCCGGCCAGGAGAAGACGCTTTCCGTCACATAGGCCCCCACAATCAGCTCTCCGAACGACAGGCCGAACAGGGTGATCACCGGCAGCAGCACGTTTTTCAGAACGTGCCGAAACAGAATACTGGAACGCGTCGCGCCGTAGGCAAGCTGGGTTTGCACGTAGTCGGCCGAGAGCTGCGAGATGGTGTTGGAGCGGATGTAGCGCACGTAGCTGGAGAGGTTGTAGAACGTGAGGGCAATACACGGCAGCACGCCGTGACGCAGCAGATCCAGCCCGTTATCCTCCATGCCGATGGTGCGCATCCCCATGCTGGGGAACCAGTTAAGCTGCACGGCAAAAACGGTGATGAGCAAGATGCCGAACCAGAATATCGGAACAGAAATGCCGATATAGGCGAATATATTGAGCAGATGATCCAGCCAGCGGTGCTTAAATGCCCCGGCCAGCAGGCCCAGCGGGATCGCCAGCACGATCGCCATCAGCAGCGACGCGCCCATCAGCCCCAGCGTGGCCGGTATGCGTTCGCCGATCATCTCCAGCACCGGGCGGTGATAAATCAGCGAATAGCCGAGATCGCCCTGCAGGACGTTTTTCAGCCACAGGACGTACTGCGTGACCAGGGGCTTATCCAGCCCCAGGCTCTGGCGAATACGTTCGATATCCTCCGGGGCCATACGCGGCGTAATGTACGCCGCCACCGGATCGCCGGGCGCGAGCTTGACCAGCAGAAACGCCACCAGTGAAATAAAAAACAGCATCGGCAGCAGCTGCAGCAGCCGACGCGTGAGGAGTGTGTTCACGACGTGCCCTTTCAAAAGCCCCGACCTGACGGCCGGGGCAATCACTTATTTCTGATAGATTTTTGACAGATCCTGGAACAGATAGACCGGTTTCGGCTCCGCTTCCTCGGTGCCGCCAAAACGCTTGTCCACCGCGACGGTCGCATTGGTGTAGGCGATCGGGTAGTAGGTCATATCGTTCGCCACGGTCTGCTGAATTTGCTTGTAGATATCGGCACGTTTTGCGGCGTCGGTTTCCACTGCGCCTTTATCCCACAGGGCATCAAACTGCGGATTTTTGTAGTGCGCGTAGTTATAGGCTTCGTTGCTCATGAACAGCGATTTGTAACCGTCCGGCTCGGAGCCCATGATGTAGCCGCCCAAGTTCAGCTCCCACGCGGTGTTGTTCATATCGAGGCTGCGCTGAGACATGGCGTTGGAGTCCAGCGGCATCAGCTCCACGTTCACCCCAATGCCCTTCAGCGCCTGCTGAATGTAGAGCGCCATGCTCTCCTGGGTTTTGTTGGTGTTCACATACGCCAGGCGCAGCTTGAGGTTGTCCGGCGCGCCGGACGTCTTCAGCAGCTCTTTGGCTTTTTGTAGATCGAACTTGTACTGTTCGACGTCATCCGTCTTGTAAAGCGTATCTGGCGTCAGGAACGAGGTCGCCGGTTTAGCGTAGTCCAGCGAGGTAAACGCGGTCTGGGTGAGCTCGTCTTTGTTGATGGCATACGCGATGGCCTGGCGCAGCGCTTTGCTCTTCATCACCGGCACGTTCTGGTTGAACGTCATATAGGCCAGACGGCCTTCCGGATAGACCACGAAGTCAAACTTACCGGTATTTTTCAGACGGTTCACATCCTGCGGGTCAACCATCTTGAGGTTGATTTCCCCGTTTTGCAGCGCAAGGTTGGCGGCGTTGCTGTCTTTGGCGAAACGGTAGGTGACCGAATCAAGCTTCGCTTTGCCGTTCCAGTAATCGTCAAAACGGGTCAGGGCGTAATACTGCCCGGCGCGGTACTCTTTAAATTTGAACGGCCCGGAGCCGACCGGCGCATCGTTTTTGCTGCTCTTTTCCAGGTCGCCTTCACCGGCGAACACGTGCTGCGGAATCGGGTAGATTTGTACCAGGGTGCCGGTAAAGGCCGCGCTGACCTGCGGTAGGGTGAACTTGACGGTGCGCTCATCCACCTTGCTCACCTGTACCGGCTTGTCGCCGTAGGTGAACATGCTGCGGAAGAAGCTGTGCTGTTTGGCATCCAGCAGCTTATTGAACGTAAAGACCACGTCGTCCGCCGTCAGCGGCTGGCCGTCCTGCCATTTCAGGTTGGGTTTTAACGTCAGGGTATAGCTCAGGTTGTCGGCGGAGGGCGTCAGGCTTTCCGCCAGGCCCCACTCAATGTTGCCGTTATTAAAGCTGTACAGCGGGGCATAGAGCGCCTGCATGATCGTTAACGTCGTACGGTCACTGGCATAGAGCGGATTAACGGCTAACGGGTCGCCGGAGGTAATTCCAATAATTAGCGAACCGCCCTCTTTTGGCGCGTCGTTTTTTGCCGCTGAGGGCGTATTTGTCTCTTTATTTTTCGCATCATCACAGCCAGCCAGGCCTAACGCGAGCGAAACCACTACTGCCGATAACAGAAGCTTGCGCATCTCACTAACTCCTTGCCTTATAAAGTGTTTATTACTGCATCTTTTATTTATGTTGAAGCATCATATTCAGCTTTATCGGTTTACGCATTAATTATGAAAATGCGATTTTCGATTAAGCTTATGCCAGATTTGTTATATATAAGCGCCGGAAGGAATAGCGGTTAATTGATTGCGCTCGCAACGTTAAACGCTTCACAAATCTCCTGCTACACTGCCTCAACACATCACTCAAAAGGCAGGCCAACATGTCAGACAACACGTATCAGCCACCAAAAGTATGGGAATGGAAAAAGAACGGCGGCGGCGCGTTCGCCAACATCAACCGCCCGATTTCCGGCGCGACCCATGAGAAAGATCTGCCCGTGGGCTCCCATCCGCTGCAGCTTTACTCTCTCGGGACACCGAACGGCCAGAAAGTGACGATCATGCTCGAAGAGCTGCTGGCGCTGGGCGTGACGGGCGCGGAGTACGACGCATGGTTGATCCGCATCGGCGAGGGCGATCAGTTCTCCAGCGGGTTTGTTGAGGTGAACCCGAACTCGAAAATACCGGCGCTGCGTGACCACTCCACGAACCCGCCAACGCGCGTCTTTGAATCCGGCAATATCCTGCTCTATCTGGCAGAGAAATTCGGTCACTTCCTGCCGAAAGATCCGGCTGGACGCACCGAGACCCTGAACTGGCTGTTCTGGCTGCAGGGCGCAGCGCCGTTCCTCGGCGGCGGCTTTGGCCACTTCTACAACTACGCGCCGGTAAAAATTGAATACGCGATTGACCGCTTCACCATGGAAGCCAAGCGCCTGTTCGACGTGCTGGATAAACAGCTGGCGCGCGGTCGCTACGTGGCGGGTGAAGAGTACACCATCGCGGATATCGCCATCTGGCCGTGGTTCGGCTGCGTGGCGCTGGGCAGCGTCTATAACGCCGCCGAGTTCCTCGATGCAGAGAAGTACACAAACGTGCAGCGCTGGGCGAAAGACGTGGCGAATCGCCATGCCGTTAAGCGCGGCCGTATCGTTAACCGCACCAGCGGCGAGCTGAACGAGCAGCTCCACGAACGCCACGCGGCGAGCGACTTCGATACCAATACGGAAGATAAGCGTCAGGCGTAATGTTCAGCCGGGCGGGTCCCCGCCCGGCAACTGAGATCCCAGCCCAGGGCATGATTAGCTTAAAGGTTGAGCCGGTATTGCTGGCACTATCTGGACGTTTTTCTCGCGTCAGAGAGTGAGAAATGACGTCTCAACCGACAGCAGTCACAAAGGATCTGTTATGAAACTTATTAAAACAACGCTGGTTATCAGCGCCCTCATTTTTTCCACCTCGGGAATGGCTATCGACAAAACCGCCGCTGGCGCGGTAGCAGGCGCGGCCATTGGTGCGGCCACGGGCAAAGATCTGAAATCGACCGTTGGCGGCGCCGTCGTGGGCGCAGGCACAGGTGCCATGTTCAAAAACGGCGGCAAAGGTAAAGCCGCGCGTAAGGGCGGCGCGGTAGGTGCTGCCGTAGGCGCAGGTGCCGCGGCGGTTACCGGCAAGAGCGTGCTGAAAGGTGCAGCCGTTGGTGCGGGCACGGGCGCGCTGATTGGTGAAGCGACGCACTGATAAATACAGCCGGGCAGCGCTCTGCAAGCCCGGCCTCGTTGTTATGCAGTCATCCCTCCGCACAAGGTCTCAAATTTTTGCGATCTGCTTTCAGAAATCACATCTTCCCCACTGCCACAACCCTGTGAACAGTTGCCTGTCGTAGCCTGAAGATTACAATGCATTTGCTTATCGTAAACTACAGGCTACAATAATGGCTAAGGTCAAACACTACATCACAGCAGACGGGTACGACCCTTTTGATGCATATCTGAGAAGTGTGAAAGATCCCATAGCTAAAGCCATGATTGCTACACGTGTCGCCAGAAGGTCTACGGGTAACTATGGTGATTGCAAGCCATGCAGAGAGAGCGTTTCAGAACTCAGGATTGACCAGGGGCCGGGTTACCGCGTCTATTTCAGCGAAGTCTTCGATCCGGCAGATGGCGCAGTGAGTCTGGTGCTATTGACTGGAACGAAAAAAAAGCAAAATGCAGATATTGACAGGGCCGTTGAGTATCTCAACGACTACAAGCGCAGGATATAAGAGGAAATCGGAATGGCTAAATCAGTACTTCATGATGACGCAATGGTACAGCTCCTGAAAGATTCTCCGGATTTCGCGCCCGTATATCTTCATCAGGCTTTTATTGAAATTGACGAGCCTGGAGGCTATGAGGCGTTCATGCTGGCTTTACGACATGTGATTGAAGCCTCTGGCGGGATGACCGTCATTGCTAAACGTGCAGGCATTTCTCGCGAATCACTCTATAAATCACTCTCACCAAACGGTAACCCCTCATTTAAGCGTATCGCAGAAGTGGCATCTGCAACGGGATACCCCATTTCCCGAATTGCAGCTGCAGGGTTAAATGCACCAGCGTGGGACGCACGTCAAAATACGCCCTAAGTTCTGGCCGGGCGAAGCATCAAT
This sequence comes from Enterobacter sp. A103, assembly GCF_034427535.1. Lineage (NCBI taxonomy): Bacteria > Pseudomonadati > Pseudomonadota > Gammaproteobacteria > Enterobacterales > Enterobacteriaceae > Enterobacter > Enterobacter sp. A103. The sequence continues at coordinate 266,920 of NZ_JAXQPQ010000005.1, read as the reverse complement.
GACGATCGTCATACTGAAACGCTACTGGAAAAGGCGGTAAGAGATATGCCTGCATGCCGCCTTACCTGTTGCATTAATACTTAATGTCCCGCGCTTTTTGTCTTCCGGACTGTTTCATCTGACGCTTGTCCTGACGGCAGTCGTGATTACTCTGGTTATTGTTCGCCACGCAGGTTTGCTTCACCTGCCGCGACGCGTCGCGGGTTTCCTGCCTGACATCACGCGCCACGCGTCGCTCCTGCGCCTGCTGGGTCGCACTGGCAGAAACCGAGAACAGCATCAGAAGAATGCAAGAAAGGACGGGAACGACAGATAACGATCTGTTCATAGCAACACCTCGGAGAAGAGAGCCCAGAACGTCAGGGGGTTAGCAAAAGAATAGCAGTTTCAGAAGGGGCTGAATGGGGAAGGCGTTAATAATATAAGGCCGCACAAGGCGGCCTTATAGGTTGCGTTATGCCGTCAGGCGGAACTTCTGCACCGAGCGCTGAAGATCTTCGGTCTGGCGCTCCAGCGCCGCCGCTGCCGCAGAAACCTCTTCAACCAGCGAGGCATTTTGCTGGGTCACGCCGTCCATCTGGGTAATGGCAATCCCGACCTGCGAAATACCCTTGCTTTGCTCCTCAGAGGCGGAAGCGATTTGCTTCATGATGGTCGTCACTTCCGTCACGTCGCGCAAAATCGCATCCATGGTGGTGCCGGTGTCGCTCACCAGCTGCGCCCCCTGCTCTACGCGGGAAACGGAATCGGTAATCAGCCCCTCAATCTCTTTAGCCGCGTTGGCGCTGCGGCTTGCCAGGTTACGGACTTCACCTGCCACCACGGCAAAACCACGCCCCTGTTCACCCGCGCGCGCCGCTTCAACCGCCGCATTGAGTGCCAGAATATTGGTCTGGAAGGCAATGCTGTTGATCACGTTGGTGATTTCAGCAATTTTCTTCGAGCTTTCCGAAATACCGCTCATGGTGGTCACCACCTCTTCCACCAGCGAGCCGCCGCGGCTGGCGGTAGTTGAGGCGACATCGGCCAGCTGGCTGGCCTGACGCGCGCTTTCCGCGTTCAGTTTCACCGTGGCGGTCAGCTGTTCCATGCTGGCTGCCGTCTCTTCCAGCGCAGCCGCCTGCTCTTCGGTACGGGAAGAGAGATCGTTGTTACCGCTGGAGATTTCTGTCGCGCCGCGCCAGATATTTTCACTGCCGGAGCGAATCGTACTGACCGCTTCGCGCAGGCTGTCCTGCATCGCGCTCAGCAGCGGCACCAGCTGCCCCACGCAGTTGCGGCCGAACGGCTCAATGGGCTGGCTGAGATCGCCCTGGGCAATCTGGCGGAACTGCTGGCGAATGCGAGCCAGCGGTTTGACCAGCATCGCCACCAGATAACGGTCGGTGAAGAGCAGGATCAGCAGGCCGATAATCGTGGCGACGATAATCACCGTGCGGGTCATGCTTGTCAGGCCGTCCACTACCACGCGGGTGCTGTCGAGCGACTTCGCGGCGGCATTGTTGAACGCCTCAGCGGCCGCACCGAACGCGCGGCTCAGCGGTGGCGTGACGTTGTTGGCCTGCTGGCGATAACCCTCCAGAGCCCCCTGCTTCGCCTGCTGCATTTGCGGCGTGACGCCCTGTTCGAGCAGCGCCTGCCAGGAGCCGATCACCCGGGAAGAGACCTGCTCGTCCATCGGGCCTGGGGAGATCGCTTTCATCTCGGCCAGTTTCTTGCCCATGTTATCCAGCGCCTGTTGGGCAGAGGAAAGATCCGGCGTGCCGCCTGCGGCTTTGACTTCCATCGCACGGCTCAGACGGGTCACAAAGCGGAAATATTGATCGTTCCCCTGGCTGAGTACCGTCATCTGTTTAACCAGCTGGCGATCGACTTCATTGCCATCCGATACGCGAGAAAGGGACCAGGTGCTGTACAACCCAACGCCCGCCCACATTAAACAAAAGATCCCGAGAATCGTCAGCATGACGAAACGGATCGTGAAATTACGGAGCATATTCATAAGTCTTCCTTGCCGTGAGGGTGAGTTCGCCCAGAGGCGAGTACTACTCTCGTTATCGGCAGGAAAGAGGGAAATTATAACGTTTTGTGATCATTTTTAATTAGCGTGGGTTCACTGGTCACACAGCTGGCGTTAATCATTAGGCCCGCGCTTAGTGATGCAATTTGTGATGTGATAAGTGCAGAGTGGGAAAGCGCTTTGAATCTGTGGCAGGCGTCGTCGGATAAATAGTGCAGTCTGATGCCCTCACCCCGGCCCTCTCCCACAGGGAGAGGGAGAAAGGCCGCACCGAGCGGTCCCCTCGCCCCTTTGGGGAGAGGGTTAGGGTGAGGGGTAAGGTGTACTTTATTTCTTACTGATCTTATCCAGATACCCCATCACAAACGCAGACAGCACAAACGTCAGGTGGATGATGACGTACCACATCAGTTTGTTATCCGGCACGTTCTTCGCGTCCATAAACACGCGCAACAGGTGGATAGAGGAGATCGCCACAATCGACGCGGCCACTTTATTCTTCAGCGACGAAGCATCCATTTTGCCCAGCCAGCTGAGCTTCTCTTTACGCTCGTCGATATCGAGCTGGGAGACAAAATTCTCGTAGCCGGAGAACATCACCATCACCAGCAGCCCGCCCACCAGGGTCATGTCCACCAGCGACAGCAGAACCAGAATCAAATCCGCTTCGGCAATAGAAAAAATGTTCGGCAGAACATGCCAGATTTCCTGAAAGAACTTAATCGTCAGCGCGATAAGTGCCAGCGAGAGGCCAAAATAGACGGGGGCCAGTATCCAGCGGGAGGCGTACATGGCATTTTCAAAAAAGCGTTCCATAGAGTCCTGTTTGCAAAAGAAACCAGCGCCCAGTATATCTCAACGGCGCTGACTGTTTGCAATAACTCAACGGTACGTCACTCAGACGTTGTCCGGGTTAACCTCGGGACGTGCGTACTCCGGCCAGACAAGCGCCACCAGTTCAGGATAGGCTTCCAGGCTGAACTCGCGAAAACACTGACGCAAATTTAATACGTCCAGATCGGAATAAGAGACCTTCTCGCCGTTAAGGCAGCGCTTTTTAATATTGTCATAATATTTATAGACTGCTGAATTCAGATCGCTACAGCGACGCTGCGCCTCAAACAGTCCAGGCGTGTCATTAATTTCCGACATTTTCATACGCTTAATTGTCGCGTGTAAAAAGTCGATATATTCGTGGTTCACCCGCCAGTACCAGACAGGCGTAACGGAGTTCATCAATACAGAGAAATGGTCTTCCCCTTCCTCTTTTGTCATCAGTTCAGGTTGCGGGGGTTCACTGGTGTCTTTCGACACTTTCGTTTTATTGAACTCCTGCATCAATAAAAGCACACCAGCGGTCAGTAATAGTAATGTGATGACCGTAAAAAAGATGCTGTTCATGGGTAGGCTCCATTTTTTTTGATTTTAAATTTGCCTCATGATATTGTCAACGAATCTCACGCCTTTACCAACCCCACCCTGTTGAAAATAAAGGAAATTAAAAATGCTGCCCGACTATCTCGTCCCGGCTAAGTACCACATTACGCCTGTGGAACAGCAACCGACGGAAGCAGAAAAAGAGGCCAGTTTCACTCAGGGGAAAAGAAAGCTCTCTGATTTCGAGCCCGATATATTAATTGGTGTTTCCCGAACTGGCAAATCCCGAAATATGTTGCTGGAAGAGCACGATCGCCATATAAAAGACCGCTTATTTCGCGCCATAAAAATTGAAGCCTTTGTCCACCTGCTGAATGACCTGCAGGCCGAGGGTGAAATAGATGCCCAGAAACTAAGTCAAATAATGGCCGAGAAAACCGAAGAAATTAATGAAGCGGGCAATGAAATTTGGCTTAATTTAATTACGCGCGAAAAAAACAACCCAATCTTTTATAGCCTGGGGGAAGATTAACGTGAAAGAAGTTAAAAACAACGACGTTTATTTGACTTTAGATGATAAAAAAAGTGATGAATTTATCTTAAAGCAAAATCTCGACGCGCTAAGAAACACAAAAAATGACGAGATGACGCGTATTACGCAAGACCTGGTATCGATCCCGGCGACGCTGGTTCGTCTGAAGTGGCAGAATCGCCGTGAAATTTATCCGCTACAGGTCAAAGAAGAGATTTACGGTGCCGTGATGAACGCCATCATAGAGCAGCGTCCCGAGCTGAAAGAGAAGCTTCTGGGACGTCTTGAGGCCAATTATCAGTATCTGCTTGCCAGAGAAATCGCCACCCTGCGTCTGACGCGCAAGCTGTCCGACGGTGAGTACCGTACCTCAAATGTCACCTGCGTGGCGCTTGATGAGGACGCGCTGGCAACCCCTTCTACCGCACCGACGGATAATAAAAACGCTTAAACCGACAGGCATAAAAAAAGCCGGCTTTCGCCAGCTTCTTTATCACTTCGAGGCCGCTTTCTCTTCGCCGACCAGTCCAATCTTCAGGTAACCCGCCTGATGCAGCGTGTCCATTACCTTCATCATGGTTTCATAATCAACGGTTTTATCCGCGCGGAAGAAGACCGTGGTGTCTTTCTTACCGCCCGTAAGCTGCTCCAGCGCCGGGATGACCGAGTCGGCCGTCACCGGGTCGTTCCCGAGGAACATTGATTTATCCGCTTTCACAGACAGGTAGATAGGCTTCTCCGGGCGCGGCTGGGGCTGGCTGGAAGAGGCGGGCAGATTCACCTTCACATCCACCGTCGCCAGCGGCGCGGCCACCATGAAGATAATCAGCAGAACCAGCATGACGTCGATAAACGGCGTCACGTTGATTTCATGCATTTCGCCGTTATCGTCCAGATTTTCGTTTAGACGCATCGCCATACTCTTAACCTGCGCGCAGTTTAGACGCCGCGTGCACCGGCTTAACCGAGCTGGCGTTCAGGTCGAGATCGCGACTTTGCAGCAGCAGAACCTGCGCGGCAACGTCACCCAGCGTGGCTTTGTAGCTGCCAATCATGCGCGCGAAGATGTTGTAGATGACCACCGCCGGAATAGCGGCAACCAGACCGATTGCCGTCGCCAGCAGCGCTTCTGCGATACCCGGCGCAACGACCGCCAGGTTGGTGGTTTGGGTCTGCGCGATACCGATAAAGCTGTTCATGATGCCCCAGACCGTTCCGAAAAGACCGATGAACGGTGAGATCGCGCCGATGGTCGCCAGATAACCATTACCGCGTCCCATGTGTCGGCCAACGGCCGCAACGCGACGCTCCAGGCGGAAACCGGTACGTTCTTTGATCCCTTCGTTATCTTCACTGCCAGCGGAGAGTTCCAGCTCGTTCTGCGCTTCGTTCACTAACAGGGTGGTCAGGCTTTTCGCGTGGAAGGATGAGGTCATATCTGAAGCCTGATCCAGAGAGCGGGCTTCAGCCAGCTGCAGCTGTTCCCGCTTAAGGCGACGCTTCTGCGAAAGCAGCTCGGCGCTTTTGCTGAAGAAGATAGCCCAGGTGACAACGGACGCCAGAATCAGGCCGATCATCACAATCTTAACCACGATGTCAGCATGCTGATACATGCCCCAAACGGAGAGATCCGTCTGCATCAAATTATTACCCACTCTGTATCTCCAGGACGCAAATCACAAAATCTGAGCGTAATAATATCAAAACGTCGTCGAATTGATAGTAGTTCTCATTAGTATTTGCATGGTGCCGTAATTTTCGTTCACTTTCCTTGCGCTTACGCAGTAAAAATTTCTTATGCAAATTTTTGCTAATATTTTCTGCTTATTCGATAAGCCCCGGGGTGCAGTTTTTTCCAATCGTGGTAGTCTGGACGTCCAGACGTATAAAAACAGGGTTAGCGAACATGACAAAGAAGCATCTTGATACCACGCTGGTACAGGCAGGACGCAGCAAAAAATATACGCAGGGATCGGTCAACAGCGTGATTCAACGAGCCTCCTCGCTGGTGTTTGATACCGTTGAGGAGAAAAAAATCGCCACGCGCAACCGCGCCAAAGGCGGGCTGTTTTATGGCCGTCGCGGCACGCTAACCCATTTCTCTCTTCAGGAGGCGATGTGCGAGCTGGAAGGCGGCGCGGGCTGCGCGCTGTTCCCGTGCGGGGCGGCGGCGGTCGCCAACACCATTCTGGCGTTTGTGGAACAGGGCGACCATATCCTGATGACCAACACCGCCTACGAGCCCAGCCAGGACTTCTGCACCAAAATCCTCAGCAAGCTCGGCGTAACGACCGGCTGGTTCGACCCGCTGATTGGTGAAGGCATTGCCGAACTTATTCAGCCAAACACGCGCATTGTGTTCCTGGAATCTCCGGGATCGCTCACCATGGAAGTTCACGACGTGCCGGCTATCGTGAAGGCCGTGCGCAGCAAAGCCCCAGAGGCGATCGTGATGATCGACAACACCTGGGCGGCGGGCGTGCTGTTTAAAGCCCTGGAGTTCGACATTGATATCTCGATTCAGGCGGCGACGAAATACCTGATAGGCCACTCTGACGGCATGATTGGCACCGCGGTTTCCAACGCGCGCTGCTGGGATCAGCTGCGTGAAAATGCCTACCTGATGGGCCAGATGGTGGATGCAGATACGGCCTACATGACCAGCCGCGGACTCCGCACGCTGGGCGTTCGTCTGCGTCAGCACCATGAAAGCAGCCTGAAGGTGGCCGAATGGCTGGCGCAGCATCCGCAGGTTGAGCGCGTGAATCATCCCGCGTTACCGGGCAGTAAAGGCCACGAATTCTGGCAGCGTGACTTTACGGGCAGCAGCGGCCTGTTCTCGTTCGTGCTGAAAAAACGGCTGAATAACGACGAGCTGGCGAGCTATCTGGATAATTTTACCCTCTTCAGCATGGCCTACTCCTGGGGCGGTTTTGAATCCCTGATCCTGCCTAACCAGCCGGAACAGGTTGCGGCTCTGCGCCCCGGCGGTGAAGTGGACTTCAGCGGCACCCTGATTCGACTGCATATCGGTTTAGAAAACGTTGACGATCTGATTGCCGATTTAGCAGCAGGGTTCGAGCGTATCGTGTAGAGTGCTGGCTGAAAATGTACTCCCTGGACGCTTTTGTGGACACCGCAAGCAGAAAAGTCTGCATGAGTTGCGCCCGGGATCAACCCCGACGGGCGAATAAGGGAGTACAATAGCGCTATATCTGCTGTTCCACAGGAAAGTCCATGGCTGTTATTCAAGATATTATCGCGGCGCTCTGGCAACACGACTTTGCCGCGCTGGCGGATCCTCACGTCGTCGGTATCGTTTACCTCGTGATGTTCGCAACTCTGTTTCTGGAAAATGGATTACTGCCAGCCTCTTTTTTACCCGGTGACAGCCTGCTTTTACTTGCCGGGGCGTTAATCGGAAAAGGCGTCATGGACTTCACGCCAACGATGGTTATTCTCACTTCCGCAGCCAGCCTGGGCTGCTGGCTGAGCTATCTGCAGGGCCGCTGGCTCGGGAATACCCGCGTCGTGAAAGGCTGGCTGGCGCAGTTACCGCATAAATATCATCAGCGTGCGACCTGCATGTTCGATCGCCACGGCCTGCTGGCACTGCTGGCGGGGCGTTTCCTCGCGTTTGTTCGCACGCTTCTGCCTACGATGGCGGGCATTTCCGGTCTGTCAAACCGCCGCTTCCAGTTCTTCAACTGGCTGAGCGCTCTGCTGTGGGTGGGTGTGGTCACCACGCTCGGCTACGCGCTGAATATGATCCCCTTTGTGAAACACCATGAAGATCAGGTGATGACCTTCCTGATGGTGCTGCCGTTGTTCCTGCTGGTGGCAGGCCTGGTGGGAACCATCGCGGTGGTGATTAAGAAGAAGTACTGCAGCGCGTGATCCCCTCTCCCCATAGGGGAGAGGGGAAAAGCTTAAGCTCCCTGCATGGTTCGGATGCGTGATGCATCTTCTCCCGGCGTAACGCCAAAATAGCGCTTAAACTCCCGACTGAACTGCGACGCACTTTCGTAACCCACCCGCATTGCCGCCGCGCTGGCCTTCATGCCGTCGTGGATCATCAGCATCCGCGCCTTATGCAGCCGGTAGGTTTTAAGGTACTGCAGCGGCGAGGTGCTGGTTACCGACTTGAAGTTATGGTGAAACGCCGAGACGCTCATGTTCGCTTCCGCCGCCAGCTGGTCGACGCTGAGGTTTTCCGTGTACTGGCTTTCGATACGCTTGAGCACGCGGCTTATCAGGCTGAAGTGGGTCTGTCGGCTCACCAGAGCCAGTAACGCCCCGCCGCCCGGACCCAGCAGCACATGGTAGAGAATTTCGCGGACGATCTGTTTGCCCAGAATACGCGCGTCCAGCGGCCTTTCCATCACGTCCAGCAGACGCTCAATGGCGCAGAGGATATCTTCCGACAGCGTCGCCGAGTTAATCCCGCTCGACGCCATAGACGGCTGGAAGAATTCGTCTTCGCCAATATCCATCAGCAGCTCCTGCAGCTGAAGAATATCGACGTTGACGCGAATACCGGCCAGCGGAACGGCCTCTGTCGCGAAGGTTTCACATTCGAAGGGTAAAGGTACCGTCAGGAGCAGATATTCATTGGTGTCGTAGCGGAACACGCGCTCGTTGATATAGCCAATTTTATGGCCCGAGAAGAGAAAAACGATGCCCGGCTGGTACATGACCGGCGTGCGCGTCCCGGGCTGCGTGCCGTAGAGCAGGCGAATGTCAGGAAGCAGATCGCTGACACCATTTTCTTTATCTATCAGTCTTTTAATCTGCGCAGTGAGCTGATGGCAGATCGCTTCACGGTTCATATTACGTTACTCCGGGTACGGTTTCCGACGTTGACAGTGTGCGTCGTTTTCCGCGCTTTCTCCAGCGCTCTGTAGAAATGGGCAAGACATCGGCAGGAATGTGCATTGAGAGGATAGCCCCGGACAGACACAATGTGCAGCATCAGGTCGCCCTCTGCGCCACCACGGTTTTTCACCCACTAAAGGGAACGAGCAATGAACAACTTTAATCTTCACACCCCAACCCGCATTCTGTTTGGTAAAGACGCTATCGCCGATCTGCGCGCGCCGATCCCCGCCGACGCCCGCGTGCTGATCACCTACGGTGGCGGCAGCGTGAAAAAAACCGGCGTGCTGGATCAGGTTTACAGCGCCCTGGACGGTCTGGACGTGCGTGAGTTCGGCGGCATCGAGCCAAATCCGTCTTACGAAACGCTAATGAACGCGGTGAAAATTGCCCGCGAAGAAAATATCACCTTCCTGCTGGCCGTCGGCGGCGGCTCCGTGCTGGACGGCACCAAGTTCATCGCGGCGGCAGCGCACTACGCTGACGGCATCGATCCGTGGCACATTCTGGAAACCCGCGGCAGCGACATTAAAAGCGCAATCCCGATGGGCTCCGTGCTGACCTTGCCGGCCACCGGCTCTGAATCCAACAAGGGCGCGGTGATCTCCCGTAAAACGACCGGCGACAAACAGGCCTTTATGAACGAACACGTTCAGCCTGTGTTCGCGATCCTGGATCCGGTTTACACCTACACCCTGCCTGCGCGTCAGGTGGCGAACGGCGTGGTCGACGCCTTTGTTCATACCGTTGAACAGTACGTAACGTATCCGGTGAATGCCAAAATTCAGGATCGCTTCGCGGAAGGCATTCTGCTGACGCTCGTCGAAGACGGACCGAAAGCGCTGAAAGAGCCGGAAAACTATGACGTTCGCGCCAACGTCATGTGGGCGGCAACGCAGGCGCTGAACGGCCTGATCGGCGCAGGCGTACCGCAGGACTGGGCGACCCACATGCTGGGACACGAGCTGACGGCAATGCACGGTCTGGACCACGCTCAGACGCTGGCCGTTGTGCTGCCTGCGCTGTGGAACGAAAAACGGGATACCAAGCGTGCCAAACTGCTGCAGTACGCCGAGCGCGTGTGGAACATCACCGAGGGTTCTGACGATGCGCGTATTGATGCCGCCATCGAAGCGACCCGAAGCTTCTTTGAAGGTCTGGGCGTGCCAACGCGTCTCTCTGGCTACGGTCTGGACGGCAGCTCCATCCCTGCCCTGCTGGCGAAACTCGAAGAACACGGCATGACCCACCTGGGCGAGCACGGCGATATTACGCTCGACGTGAGCCGTCGCATCTACGAAGCGGCACGCTAAGCGTTTTTGCCCTCCCGACTTTCGTTTTTTGACATTTCGTCCAGACTTAATGCACAACCCATCGCCGGAGGAACCCTCCGGCGATGCGCACCTGAAGGAGGAAAAATGGCAAACCAAACCGTAATCAAGCTGCAGGACGGCAACGTGATGCCCCAGCTGGGGCTAGGTGTATGGAAAGCCGGTAACGACGAGGTCGTCTCCGCCATTCATAAAGCCCTGGAAGTCGGCTATCGGTCCATTGATACCGCCGCCGCATATAAAAACGAGGACGGCGTGGGTAAGGCACTGGCCAGCGCCGGCGTCCCCCGCGATGAGTTATTCATCACCACGAAACTGTGGAACGACGATCAAAAACGCCCCAGCGAAGCGCTGGAGGAGAGCCTGGAGAAACTCCAGCTCGATTTCGTCGATCTCTGGCTGATGCACTGGCCGGTTCCGGCTATCGATCGCTACGTTGATGCCTGGAAAGGGATGATTGAACTGCAGAAAGAGGGGCTGGTGAAAAGCATCGGCGTCTGTAATTTCCAGGTTCATCACCTGCAGCGGCTGATTGACGAGACGGGCGTTGCGCCAGTGATTAACCAGATCGAGCTGCACCCGCTGATGCAGCAGCGCCAGCTACACGCCTGGAACGCTACGCATAAAATCCAGACCGAGTCCTGGAGCCCGCTGGCGCAGGGCGGCGAAGGGGTGTTTGATCAAAAGATCATCCGTGAGCTGGCGGATAAATACGGTAAAACCCCGGCGCAAATCGTCATTCGCTGGCATCTGGACAACGGCCTGGTGGTCATCCCGAAATCGGTCACGCCATCGCGCATCGCCGAGAACTTCGACGTCTGGGATTTCCGTCTGGACAAAGACGAGCTGGGTGAGATTGCGAAGCTGGATAAGGGTAAACGTTTAGGCCCGGACCCGGACCAGTTTGGCGGGTAGTCGCGTAAAAAAGCCGGGTGGCGGCTTCACCTTACCCGGCCTACGTGTCGACATAAAAACCCCGGCTCGCCGGGGTTTTTTATTTACGCTTTGCGCTTCACGGGCTTCTTCACACTCGAATTACCGTTCGAACGCTGATGCACAATCGGCGTGTGCTTGGTCAGCGCCGGGCGCGTATTGCGGTTCTGGCGACGCGCTTCGCGCATCTCATCCAGCGTCGGGGCCGGCACCAGGCAGTCGCGGCGCGAGCCGATCAGGTGTTTTTTACCCATATCTTCCAGAGCCTGACGGATCAGCGGCCAGTTTTTCGGATCGTGGTAGCGCAGCAGCGCTTTATGCAGACGACGCTGTTTATCCCCTTTCGGCACCACCACCTCTTCACTCTTATAACCAATCTTACTCAGCGGGTTCTTGCCGGTGTAATACATGGTCGTCGAGTTAGCGAGCGGTGACGGATAGAAGTTCTGCACCTGATCCAGGCGGAAGCGACGCTGCTTCAGCCACAGCGCCAGGTTCACCATGTCCTCGTCGCGCGTGCCCGGGTGGGCGGAGATGAAGTATGGGATCAGATACTGCTCTTTACCCGCCTGCTTCGAATAGGTATCGAACAGCTCTTTAAAGCGATCGTAGCTGCCCATGCCCGGCTTCATCATTTTCGACAGCGGGCCTTCCTCGGTGTGCTCCGGCGCAATCTTCAGATAGCCGCCGACGTGGTGCGTCGCCAGCTCTTTGATGTAGCGAGGATCTTCCACGGCGATGTCGTAACGTACCCCGGACGCGATCAGGATCTTCTTGATGCCCTTCAGGTCGCGCGCGCGGCGGTAGAGGTTGATCGTCGGCTCGTGGTTAGTGTCCATATGCTCGCAAATGCTCGGATAGACGCAGGAGAGGCGACGGCAGGTTTGCTCCGCGCGCGGCGACTTGCAGCGCAGCATGTACATGTTCGCGGTTGGGCCGCCAAGGTCGGAAATCACGCCGGTAAAGCCCGGCACCGAGTCGCGAATCGCTTCGATCTCATTGATGATCGAATCTTCAGAGCGGCTCTGGATAATACGCCCTTCGTGTTCGGTAATGGAGCAGAACGAACAGCCGCCGAAGCAGCCGCGCATGATGTTGATCGAGAAGCGGATCATCTCATACGCCGGGATACGGGCGTTACCGTACGCCGGGTGCGGCACGCGCTTGTACGGCAGCGCAAAGACGCTGTCCATCTCTTCGGTGGAGAGCGGGATCGCCGGCGGGTTGATCCAGATAAAGCGCTCGCCGTGCTTCTGCATCAGCGCGCGGGCGCAGCCCGGGTTGGTTTCATGGTGCAGAATACGGGACGCGTGCGCGTAGAGCACCTTGTCGGCTTTCACCTTCTCGTAGGACGGCAGCAGCACGTAGGTCTTTTCCCACGGTTTCGGGCGCGGCGGCTGCACAACGATAGCCTTCGCTTCCGCTTTTTTCGGCTCAACCGGCTTGTTATCGGCACACGGCAGGTCTTCGCCATACGGGTGCGGGATCGGGTCGATTTTGCCCGGCATATCAATGATGCGGGAATCCACCCCGCTCCAGCCCGGCAGCGCCTCTTTCACCATAATGGCGGTATTGCGCACGTCGCGGATGCTGCTCACCGGTTCACCCTGCGACAGACGGTGCGCCACTTCCACCAGCGGACGCTCGCCGTTACCGTAAATCAGCATGTCGGCTTTGGAATCCACCAGCACCGAGCGGCGTACGGTATCTGACCAGTAGTCGTAGTGTGCGGTGCGGCGCAGGCTTGCCTCGATGCCGCCCAGGATCACCGGCACGTCTTTCCAGGCTTCTTTACAGCGCTGGGTATAGACCAGGGTTGCGCGGTCGGGGCGTTTACCCGCCACGTTATCCGGCGTGTAGGCGTCGTCATGGCGCAGCTTGCGGTCGGCGGTATAGCGGTTGATCATCGAGTCCATGTTGCCTGCGGTGACGCCGAAGAACAGGTTCGGTTTACCCAGACGCATAAAGTCGTCTTTGCTGTTCCAGTCAGGCTGGGAGATGATCCCCACGCGGAAGCCCTGCGCCTCAAGCATACGGCCACAGATGGCCATGCCGAAGCTCGGATGGTCAACGTAGGCATCGCCCGTGACCAGAATGATGTCGCAGCTGTCCCAGCCCAGTTGGTCCATCTCTTCCCGGGACATCGGCAGGAATGGCGCCGGTCCAAAGCAGGCCGCCCAGTACTGGGGCCAGGAGAAGAGGTCACGATCCGGCTGGATCAGGGAAATTGCGCTCATAATGCTTCCGAAGAAAAAATAGACAAAAGGAGCGGGATTATACGCTGTTCATCCGCCAGATTTGAAGAAAAGGATGCAGGAAGCAGGCAGATATTCGTGGAAGTCGTTAAAATACCGCGCCCTGATAATTTTGAATCATAATATTCACTATATTTTCCGGTGAGTTGCCCCGGAACGTGTTATTGCGCGGAGCTCTGTCGTGAAGCCCAACGATTCGTTACATGTATCCCAGCTGCGGGTTGTCCTTCACCTCTGCGGTTTTCTGGTTCTGCTGTACAGCCTTTCCATGCTGCCGCCGATGGTGATCGCCCTGCTGAATAAAGAGCGGACCTACTTTGCCTTCCTGACCACCTTTTTAACCTTTTTTACTCTCGGAGGGCTAACCTGGCGGGCAACCCGTCACGCCGGCATACAGCTTCGCACCCGCGACGGGTTTGTGATTATCGTGCTGTTCTGGCTGCTGTTTTCATTCATTAGCGCCATGCCGCTCTGGATGGATGACGGGCTACAGCTCTCCTTTGCCGACGCGCTCTTTGAAGGGGTTTCCGGGATCACCACCACCGGGGCAACGGTCATCGGGGACGTCAGCGCCCTGCCCAAGTCGTACCTTTATTACCGCGCTCAGCTGAATTTTATCGGCGGGTTAGGCGTCATCGTGCTGGCCGTCGCGGTCCTGCCGCTGCTGGGCATCGGCGGCATGAAGCTCTATCAGTCAGAGATGCCGGGGCCGTTCAAAGAGGAGCGTTTGACTCCCCGCCTTGCCGATACCGCGCGGACGCTGTGGGTGACCTACTTCGCGCTGGGCGTGGCATGCACCCTGGCCTACTGGCTGGCGGGAATGTCATTTTTTGACGCCCTCTGTCACGGGCTGTCGACCGTGTCGTTGGGCGGATTTTCCACCCGCAGCGAGAGCATTGGGTTTTATGACAGCCACGCGATTGAGCTGGTCGCCGGGGCGTTTTCACTGCTTTCCGCGTTCAACTTCACCCTCTGGTACGTCGCCATTGTCAGACGCACCCTGAAACCGATTCGCCGCAGCCCGGAGGTTAAATTCTTTCTGAGCGCCGCCGCGGTGATTATTGTCATCACCGCCTGGCAGGTCTGGCATGCCGGGATGTACAACGCAACGGATAGCCTGGTGCACGCCTTCTTCCTTGCCAGTTCGATGATGACCGATAACGGCCTTTCGACAGCCGACTATGCCCAATGGCCCGCACACACCATCTTCCTGCTGTTGAGCGCCAGCTTTTTTGGCGGCTGCGTAGGCTCGACCTGCGGCGGGATCAAAGCCCTGCGTTTTCTCATTATGTTCAAGCAGAGTATTCAGGAGATGAACCAGCTGGCGCATCCGAGAGCGCTGCTGAGCATTAAGGTGGGCAAAAGCGTGGTGAATGAACGCGTCCTGCGCTCGGTATGGAGCTTCTTTTTTCTCTACATCATGATCACGGGCTTTTTTGTCTGGTCGCTCAACCTGATGGGCTACGACCTGTTTACCTCATTCGCAACGGTTGCCGCCTGCATCAACAACATGGGGCTGGGGTTTGGCGAGACGGCGTCGACGTTTGGCACGTTAACCGAGGGGGCAAAAATGCTGATGTGCGCGGCGATGATCCTGGGGCGTCTGGAAATTTACCCGGTGCTGATTCTGTTCTCGCGCTTTTTCTGGCGGGCATAAAACATTCCCGGCGAACCGGGAATGTTGGGGTTAAGGTGCGGGGTTGATCAGCATCTGCCCCACGGAGCCCCTGTCCATCATCTCCAGCGTCTGGCTGTGGAACAGGAACGGGAAGTGCGGCCACGAAGGCTGACCGTAATAGACAAGCAGTTCAACCTGGCCGTCTACCCAGACGGTATCTTTCCAGCCGCGATCTTCCGGGAACGGCATCGCACCGTTGACGTTGCGGATCAGGAATGCCACCCCTTCAATATGGAACGACTGAGGCATATCCGAGCGGACCGTCCAGCGCTCCCAGGTGCCCTGCTGCGCGGTAATGTCGATGCGGTTGACGTCCCACAGTGCGCCGTTGATGCCCGGGTCGTCGCCCAGGCTGATATCACGGCTACGCACCGGCGAGCCGCTCATGATCTCCTGCGGCAGCAGACGCATTGGCAGGCTATCGGTCACCAGCGGCAGCAGACCGGTCGGGCGCAGGGTCAGCACCAGGGTAGAGACAAGAATGCTCGACGGTTCAAAGAACCCGCGAATGCGGTCCACAATGCTGGCCGCTTCACCGCAGGTGACAGACACTTCATCCCCATTGGTCATATCAATGAGAACTTCACGACGTTCGCCCGGCGAGAGCGCCAGCTGTTTGACGGAAACCGGCGCCGGTAAAAAGCCCTGGTCGCCGGAGATCACGTGCAGCGGACGGCCATCGCTCATTTGCAGCTGATAGCGGCGCGAGTTGGAGGCGTTGAGCAGACGCAGGCGCACCCAGCCGCGAGAAACTTCCACATAAGGGCTTTGCGCGCCGTTGACCAGCAGCGTATCGCCGACGAAGCCACCGCTGCCCGGCTCGCTGTATTCCGGCGTACCGAAATTATCCAGACGTTTGTCCTGGATGATAATCGGGAAGTCATCCACGCCGTAGTGGTTCGGGATCGGCAGGGATTTGCTGACCTCATCTTCCACCAGCCACATTCCGGCCAGGCCGTTATAGACCTGCTGCGCCGTGCGGTTAGGCGTGTTGGCGTGATACCACAGGGTGGCCGCGCTCTGGCGAATCGGCAGAACGGGAGCCCAGTCGGCGCTGGGTGACATCATTCGCGCCGCGCCGCCAATCAACGGGCCAGGCACCTGCAGGCCGCTGATGGTCATGGCGACATTTTCAGGGGTACGGTTACTGTAGATGAGCTTTACGTCATCGCCATTCCACACGCGTATGGTCGGCCCAAGGTAACGTCCGTTAATGCCCCAGACCGGCGCGCGCGTCCCCTGGGTAAAGGACCAGTGGCTACGCTGCAGCGTCAGGAAAAGCGGCTGACCGCGACGGGATTCAATTAATGGCGGAATGGGCAGCGGCTGCTGCTGCCCGGCGGCGCTGGCTGTCAGCGGCATCGCACCCGCACAAAGGGCGATCCCGGAAGCCTGAATAAACTGACGCCGACTGAGTGACATATAAGCTCCATCTGAAACGACTAACAACGCGGGAATTCGTTTTCCCTTCAACGCCGGATTAAATCTTACCGGCGGCTTCTCTCTCTGCGACTTCTTTGTCGAGCTGCGCAATATGCTGAGCCATCAGCTCACGGCAGTGCGCTGCCAGCTCGCGCACCTGGTCTTTACCGTATTTGCTGGTATCGACGGGTGGCAGCATTTCGACAATCACCAGCCCGTTATTCAGGCGGTTAAGATTAATCTTATTCGAAGTATTGGAAACACACACAGGAATAATTGGAACACCTGCCGCAATTGCGGCATGAAACGCCCCGGTTTTAAACGGCAGCAGGCCGCGGCCGCGGCTGCGCGTTCCTTCCGGGAACATCCAGATTGAGATTCTGCGCTTTTTAAAATGATTGACCACTTCCGCAATGGTGCTGTGCGCTTTCGCACGGTTGTTACGGTCGATCAGCAGGTTACCGGTCAGCCAGTACAGCTGGCCAAAAAACGGGATCCACAGCAGGCTTTTTTTCCCCACCGTCACGGTCGGTGGCAAAACGATATTTGCGGCGGTCACCATATCGTAATTGTTCTGATGGTTGGCGATATAGATGGCGTTACCGAAATTCTCCGCCCCTTCAGGCAGACGTTTTTCAACCTTCAGACCAAACAGCGGCGCAAGGCGACCGAACATATGGCCGAAGGTGGCAACATGCTTAGGATTACGCGGACTGAACAGGCAATAGATGCAGCCGAAAATACAGACCAGAATGCAGTAGATAACGGTAAGAATAAGACGAACAAT
This sequence comes from Enterobacter sp. A103, assembly GCF_034427535.1. NCBI lineage: Bacteria > Pseudomonadati > Pseudomonadota > Gammaproteobacteria > Enterobacterales > Enterobacteriaceae > Enterobacter > Enterobacter sp. A103. Next base: position 249,710 of record NZ_JAXQPQ010000005.1, on the reverse strand, counting down.
ATATAGCATAGCGACCTCTGAAGCCCCAACAGCTGACAATTATACTTCACCTGTGGCCAGGTAAGGACTTTATTACGAGCGCGTATTGTTAATCGCAACGCACGAATTAACAACGATTTTACGGGAAATTTTATTGAAACTCCCCCTCCGGGCAGAGGGGGATATCACGACATTACTCTTCGCTGTCACCCGCGGTGCTGCGTGCAGGAGAGTCAATCTCCACGCGGTCGATGCGCTGCAGGCCGCGCATCAGCGAGCCGCGGCGACCGCGCTCACCCACCACTTTCTGCAGCTCTTCCGGACGAAGCTTGATCTTACGCTTGCCGACGTGAATGGTCAGCGTGCTCTGCGGCGGCAGGAGGAAGAGGTGCGCCAGGCCATCTTCGCCTTTCGCGGCTTCCGCCGACGGGATGTTGATGATCTTGTTGCCCTTGCCTTTCGACAGTTCCGGCAGATCGCTGACCGGGAACATCAGCATACGTCCGGCGGTGGTGATCGCCAGCAGCATGTCGCTTTCGTTCTCGATCACCAGCGGCGCCATCACGTGGGCGTTGTCCGGCAGGCTAATCAGCGCCTTACCGGCACGGTTACGGGAGACCAGATCGTTGAAGGTACAGATAAAGCCGTAGCCCGCATCGGACGCCAGCAGCAGCTTCTGGTCATCGGCTTCCATCAGCATATGGTCAACCGTCGCACCCGGCGGCAGCGTCAGCTTGCCGGTGAGCGGCTCGCCCTGCCCGCGCGCGGAAGGCAGCGTAATCGGGTCGATGGCGTAGCTGCGGCCGGTGGAGTCGATAAACGCCACCGGCTGGTTGCTCTTGCCTTTCACCGCCGCTTTGAAGCTGTCGCCCGCTTTGTAGCTCAGCCCCGGCGCGTCGATATCGTGGCCTTTGGCGCTACGCACCCAGCCGCTCTGCGACAGAACAATGGTCACCGGCTCGGACGGCTGCATGTCGTGCTCGTTCATCGCCTTCGCTTCTTCGCGCTCGTGCAGCGGAGAACGACGGTCGTCGCCGAAGGCGTCGGCATCGGCCTGCAGCTCTTTCTTCAGCAGGGTGTTCATCTTGCGCTCGGACGCGAGGATCGCCTGCAGCTGATCGCGCTCTTTTTCCAGCTCGTTCTGCTCGCCGCGGATCTTCATCTCTTCCAGTTTGGCGAGATGGCGCAGCTTCAGTTCGAGGATCGCTTCGGCCTGGGTTTCGCTGATGCCAAAGCGCGACATCAGCGCCGGCTTCGGCTCGTCCTCGGTACGGATGATCTCAATCACTTCGTCGATATTGAGGAACGCCACCAGCAAACCTTCGAGGATATGCAGGCGCTTAAGCACTTTCTCCAGACGATGGTTCAGACGACGGCGGACCGTATCGCGGCGGAACGTCAGCCATTCGGTGAGGATCTCCAGCAGGTTTTTCACCGCCGGGCGTCCGTCGAGGCCAATCATGTTCAGGTTGATGCGGTAGCTTTTTTCCAGATCGGTGGTGGCGAACAGGTGGTTCATCACCTGCTCCATGTCCACGCGATTGGAGCGCGGCACGATCACCAGACGGGTCGGGTTCTCGTGATCCGATTCGTCGCGCAGGTCGTCCACCATCGGCAGCTTTTTATTGCGCATCTGGGAGGCGATCTGCTCCAGCACTTTGGCACCGGAAACCTGATGCGGCAGCGCGGTGATCACCACGGCGCCGTCCTCTTTATTCCACACCGCGCGCATGCGCACGGAGCCGCGACCGTTCTGGTAGATTTTGCGGATTTCCGCGCGCGAGGTGATGATCTCGGCTTCGGTCGGGAAATCTGGCCCCTGCACGATATCCAGCAGCTCGTCGAGCGTCGCTTTCGGCTGCTCAATCAGGGTAATAGCGGCTTTCGCCACTTCACGCAGGTTGTGCGGCGGAATGTCCGTCGCCATACCGACCGCGATACCGGTGGTACCGTTCAGCAGGATGTTCGGCAGACGCGCAGGCAGCATCTTCGGCTCCTGCATCGTACCGTCGAAGTTTGGCACCCAGTCAACGGTTCCCTGACCCAGCTCGCCCAGCAGCACTTCGGCATATTTAGAGAGACGGGATTCGGTATAACGCATCGCCGCGAAGGATTTCGGATCGTCCGGCGCACCCCAGTTCCCCTGCCCGTCCACCAGCGGGTAGCGGTAAGAGAACGGCTGCGCCATCAGCACCATCGCTTCATAACAGGCGCTGTCGCCGTGTGGATGGTATTTACCCAGTACGTCACCGACGGTACGGGCGGATTTCTTAAACTTGGCTGTGGCGTTCAGCCCCAGTTCGGACATCGCATAGACGATGCGGCGCTGAACGGGCTTCAGGCCATCCCCGATAAACGGCAACGCCCTGTCCATGATGACGTACATGGAGTAGTTCAGGTAGGCGTTTTCCGTGAATTCATGTAGCGCGAGGCGCTCTGCCATATCGCTCATTACGTGTGATTCCTCAACTCAGAAACCGAAGGGTTTCAGGCAATATTGCCGCAGATACTACCTCATCTGATGAATTGAGTCACAAAGAAAAAGGGCCGCACAGGCGGCCCATTTCGGGTTATTTGTTCAGCTTAATAACCTGCTTCACGTCGATTTCAAACTCGTTCCAGTCTTTATCGACTTTACCCTGCAGTTCAACTTTATCCTGCGGAGTGACGGTCACGCCGTTCCAGCGCTTGTGGTCAATCTCAACTACGACCGTGCCGGACTCATCGCGGAAGGTGTAGCGGTCATCGGACAGGCGCTCGGTGATGTTCCCGCGCAGCTTCACCCAGGCATCGTCCTTCAGGTCTTTCACTTTTGCCGCGGTGGTGAGGTTGGCGTTGTTATCGACAAAACCGCCCTGCTGAGTTTGCGTCTGGGTCTGTGTGGCCGATGGGCCAGTAAAACCGCCCTGAGCAGCAAAGACCGGCGCGGTGGTCATCATCATGATGGCAGCAATTGCAGCGAATTTTTTCATCTTCATCTCTCCCTTTAATGTCGTTTCGCAGTCCATTTAACAGGGTAATCCTTAACAACTTCTTAAGGGAAAAATTTATTTATTATTGCTGTACAGCAGGCGCTTACAGAGGGTTTACTGACGACATCAAGGAGGGAACATGCGCATTTTACTGGTAGAAGACGACAGGTTAATCGGCGACGGTATCAAGGCGGGGTTGAGCAAAATGGGTTTTAGCGTGGACTGGTTTACCGACGGTAAAACCGGCGAGGCCGCGCTGTCTTCTGCACCCTATGACGCCGTGGTGCTGGATCTGACGCTGCCGGAAATTGACGGTCTGGATATCCTGCGCGCGTGGCGCGAGAGCGGGCGCAGCGAGCCGGTACTGATTCTGACGGCGCGGGATGCGCTTAACCAGCGCGTCGAAGGGCTACGTCTTGGCGCGGATGATTATCTCTGTAAGCCGTTCGCGCTGATCGAAGTGGGTGCCCGCCTCGAAGCGCTGGTCCGCCGCAGCCACGGCCAGGCGAGTAGCGAGCTGCGCCACGGGAAGGTCACGCTCGATCCGAGCCGTCTCATCGCCACGCTGGACGGTGAGCCGCTGACGCTCAAGCCGAAAGAGTTCGCGCTGCTGGAGCTGTTAATGCGTAACGCCGGTCGGGTGCTGCCGCGAAAGCTGATCGAGGAAAAACTCTATACCTGGGACGACGACGTCTCCAGCAACGCCATCGAGGTTCACGTCCATCATTTGCGCCGCAAGCTTGGGAGCGAGTTTATCCGCACCGTGCACGGCATCGGCTATACCCTGGGTGACGCATGAAACTGAGCCTGAAGCTGCGCCTGACGCTTCTCTTTTTACTTCTGTCTCTGACGGCCTGGTTTGCCGCCAGCCTGGTTGCCTGGCAGCAGACGACCCACAAGCTCGACAAGCTGTTCGATACCCAGCAGATGCTGTTTGCTAAACGGCTGCTGACGATGGATCTGGACGAGATCCGCGCCCCCGAACGCATGCGCGAGATCCCGAAAAAAGTGAAGCACGGTCGTCTGGACGACGACGCGCTGGCTTTCGCCATTTACGCCGTCGACGGCAAAATGCTCCTCAACGACGGTGAAAACGGACGCGATATCCCGTACCACTATCGCCGCGACGGGTTCGATAACGGGCAGCTGCAGGGCGACAACGACGAGTGGCGTTTTTTATGGCTGACCTCACCTGACGGAAAATACCGCGTGGTGGTCGGCCAGGAGTGGGAGTACCGCCAGGAGATGGCGCTGGACGTGGTCAGCTCGCAGCTGACCCCCTGGCTGGTAGCGCTGCCCGTGATGTTGCTGCTGCTGATCGTCCTCCTGAGTCGGGAGCTGAAGCCGCTGAAAAAGCTGGCGCAGACCCTGCGCTCCCGCTCGCCGGATGCCACCGATAAACTGCCGACCGAGGGCGTCCCTACGGAAGTACGCCCCCTGCTCGACGCGCTGAATCATCTCTTCGCGCGCACCCAGGAGATGATGACCCGCGAGCGCCGCTTTACGTCCGATGCCGCCCACGAGCTGCGCAGCCCGCTGGCGGCCCTGAAGGTGCAAACTGACGTGGCGCAGCTCTCTCATGACGATTCGCAGGCGCGGGAAAAGGCGCTGATGCAGCTGCATGCGGGCATCGACCGCGCCTCCCGGCTGGTGGATCAGCTCCTCACGCTGTCGCGTCTGGACTCGCTGGATAACCTGGACGATGTTGAACCGATAACGGTTGCCGAATTACTTCAGTCGGCCGTGCTGGATATCTGGCATCCGGCGCAGCAGGCGGGCATTGATATTCGCCTGAACATCCATGCACCAGAGGTGACACGCACGGGCCAGCAGTTGCTCCTGAGCCTGCTGGTGCGCAACCTGCTGGATAACGCGATTCGCTACAGCCCGCGCGGCAGCGTGGTGGACGTAACGCTGGACGCGCGTGGCTTTACCGTGCGCGACAACGGCCCAGGCATTTCACCTGACGCGCTGGCGCGCATCGGCGAGCGCTTTTATCGCCCGCCGGGTCAGGATGCCACGGGCAGCGGGCTGGGGTTATCCATTGTAAAACGCATCGCCGCCCTGCACGGGATGCGCGTTTCGCTGAGCAATGCGCCTGAAGGCGGTTTTGAAGCGAAGGTCAGCTGGTAAGGGATTATTGCGTTTAACGCAAAAGACTTTGCACATTTTGCTCATTTTACCGCACCGTCCTCGCGCGTAGAATACTGGCCATACTCTCATCATCGAGGACAAATAATGAGCAACATCCTGATTATCAACGGTGCAAAAGAATTTGCGCACTCTAAAGGCCAGCTGAATGACACCCTGACCGAGGTCGCGGACGGTTTCCTGCGCGACGCCGGGCATGATGTTAAGGTCGTGCGTGCAGACAGCAGTTATGACGTGAAGGCCGAAGTGCAGAACTTCCTGTGGGCTGACGTGGTGATCTGGCAGATGCCAGGCTGGTGGATGGGCGCGCCGTGGACCGTGAAAAAATACATGGACGACGTGTTCACCGAAGGTCACGGCTCGCTGTATGCCAGCGATGGCCGCACCCGCTCTGACGCCTCCAAAAAATACGGCTCGGGCGGCCTGATTCAGGGCAAAAAATATATGCTCTCGCTGACCTGGAACGCCCCGCTGGAAGCCTTCACCGATAAAGATCAGTTCTTCGAAGGCGTGGGCGTCGACGGCGCGTACCTGCCGTTCCACAAGGCTAACCAGTTCCTGGGCATGGATCCGCTGCCGACCTTTATCGTCAACGACGTGATTAAAATGCCTGACGTCCCGAGCTATATCGCAGAATATCGCAAGCATCTCGCGGAAATTTTTGCTTAACTGGTAGCCTGGAATTAAAGGAGTAGTAAACATGCTTACCGTAATCGCAGAAATCCGTACTCGTCCAGGTCAACATCACCGCCAGGCGGTGCTGGATCAGTTCGCGAAAATTATCCCGACCGTACTGAAAGAAGAAGGCTGCCACGGCTACGCGCCGATGGTGGATGCCGCCACTGACGCCAGCTTCCAGGCGACTGCGCCAGACTCGATCATCATGGTTGAGCAGTGGGAAACCGTCGCGCATCTTGAAGCGCACCTGCAGACCGCGCACATGAAAGCGTGGAGCGACGCGGTGAAGGGTGACGTGCTGGAAACCCACATCCGCATTCTGGAGCAAGGGGTTTAAGTTTCCCCTCCCCGCCCTCTCCCGAAAGGAGAGGGAGAACAGATCCAGGCCCGGTGAGCGTCAGCGCTACCGGGCTTTGTTTTAGCTGCTTTTCTTCCCCGGCTTTAACCCACGGTGTAGCTCGTTGATGCGCTTCATCGACTTGATGGTGCGCTGCGGCTCGGTGGAGGCCACGGATAAAATAATCATCTCCAGACACAGCAGCACCGTGCCGTGGAGCGGAATTTTGCCTTTTTCGCCGCCGCGCGGAACGTGGATCACCACGCTGGCCTCCTTGCTGAAGCGCGAATCGAGGGCGTTGGTCAGCAGGATGGTTGGAATGCCCAGCCGTTTTGCTTCACGCAGCGTGGTTTGCCCCTCCCGGTGCGCGGATTTCTGCGCCATCATCACCAGCACGTCGCCGCGCTGAAGCGCAATCAGCTGCTCGGCGAGCCCTATCCCGGTACGGTTAAGCGGCGTGGCGGGTAACCCCATGCGGCTGAACAGCCTGGCGGTGTACTCGGCCAGAATGCCGGAGGCGCCAATACCAAATATGGCGACCTGCCTCGCCTGCGCCAGCAGAGAGACCGCCTGGGCCATCGCGTAGCGGTTGTGGGGCTCGGATAACACCTTGCAGGTGTGCTGATGCCCCTCCAGCACGAAATCAATGCTCGCGTTGACGTCGCTGGCGAGCGTATTCACCGTGGTGGACATCTTTTCGCTGGAGGTGACCACCGGACCAAACCACTGCTCCAGCGTTTGCTTGAGATCGCGCAGCCCGGCGAAACCCAGCGCCTGAATGGCGCGGACCACCGTGGCATCTGAGGTTTTCAACAGTGTCGCGATCTCCATCGCGGTCTGTTCCATCACCGCTTCGCGGTTGTCATGGATATAGCGTGCAACCTGCAGCAGACGCGGCGTCAGCTGATGCGCACGCGCGCGAAAGCGGTCGCCATAGACATCCACGCGCCCTTTCTCTTTGCGGATCACCGTGACGCCTCCGGCAGCGGACGTCCGGCAATCTGCGACTGCACCTGCGCGGCCATCAGCCCTAACGAGGCGTACGAATTCGAGATGGCCTCTTCACGCGAGATCAGCACGTAATGCCCGGTTCGGCAGGCATTCAGGAACTGACACCAGCCCGGCATGACCGCATCCATCGCCGCCATCTCGTCCTGGGGTTTACCGCCCGTATCCCCGCGCCAGGTGGCGAAGACGAAATCGGCATCCAGCTCCGGCAGACGCTCGGCGCTGACGTCGATGCGCCCTCCTTCCGGGATAGACTCAATCAGCGGTGGGAATTTGAATCCGGCGTCGCGCAGAACGCGGCCCAGCGAGTGGTAGCTGTGCATGGCGTTAATCTTTCCCTGATTCGCCTGAATCACGGACACGGTCACCTTGCGGGTATCAATTGTCGCCTTCAGCGCCTTAATCTGCTCCTGATAGCGCCGCTCCAGAACCTTGAGCCGCGCCTGCGTTCCCGTCAGCTGAGCCAGCTTGCGGTAGATCTCCGGCGCGCCGCCGTCGAGATGATCGATGCTCACCGTCGGGGCAATTTTCGCCAGCTGTTCCAACGGGGTGTTGCGGGTCGGCTCGGTAACGATCAGGTCAGGCTTTGCTGCGGCGATGGCTTCAATGTCGATATCGGCCGTGCCGATAAATTTAATGTCGGAATTATCGAAGTCGACGCCGGTCAACATGCCGCTGGAGCGCAGAAAGTGGCTGCCGTCCGGCCGCGTGCGGCCATGGCTCGCCACCGGCGGCACGCCAAGCTCAATCAGCGGAATGGTGATATCCAGATCGTGTAAAGAGACAATCCGTTTCGGATGAACCGGTACCACCACTTTTCGGTTAAGATCGTCAGTAAACGTCTGCGTCGGCTCCGCCGCACCCACCGCGAACCCCACCAGCAACAGCATCGAAAACACTACGCGCATCCTAGTCTCCTAAAATCTGTCCCGACGCTGCCAGAGCAGCAGCAGGAAAAACGGTCCGCCAATCAATGAAATCACAATTCCCGCCGGCAGCTGCAGGGGGAGGAATGCCAGACGTCCGACGTTATCCGCCAGCAGCACCAGCAGCGCGCCCAGCACGGCGCTTCCCGTCAGGAGCGCGGTTTGCCCACCGCGCAGCAGCAGGCGCGCCATATGCGGGGCAATCAGCCCCACGAAACCAATACTGCCCACGCACGAGACGCAGGCCGCCGTCAGCACCACCGGGGCGAGAACCCGCAGCAGCGCCAGCCGGGTTATGCGCACGCCAAGGCCCGCTGCGGCCTGATTGCCGAGCAACGCCACGTCCGCAGCCCGTGCGGTAAACAGCAGCAGCGCAAACGCGGGGGCAGCCCAGAGCGCGGCTAACCCCACCAGCGTCCAGTTTGCCGCATGCAGGCTTCCCGCCAGCCACAGCATCGCCGTCTGCACGTCCCGCACGTCGGCGGTGGTGATAAAGACGCCCATTGCGGCGGCAAACGCCCACGACACGCCGATGCCGATCAGGATGAACCGCGGGCGCGAGATATCGCGCGCCAGGGCGATAACCAGCAGCGCGGTAAGCAGCCCGCCGGCCATGCCGACCAGCGGACGCCAGGCCAGGCCCAGCGCCGGGAACTGAAAAATCAGCAGCAGTACCGCCGCGCTACAGCCCTCCTTCACGCCGATAAGGCCGGGGTCAGCCAGACCATTGCGGGTGATGGACTGCATTGCCGCCCCCGCCATGCCGAGCATCGCGCCGCACAGCACCGCCATCAGCAGGCGCGGCAGGCGGATATCCATCACGATGTAGCGCGTCTGCGCCGTCAGGCTCTCAGGAGAAAACAGCGCCCGCCCGATGGCGGAGGTGGGAACAGGCAGAGATCCGTGCGTCAGGCCAAAGCCCAGCAGGCTTAACGCCACCAGCGCTAAAAGCGTCAGGCAGGCCAGCGCCCTCGGGCGAACCAGCGCCGATAAACGGCCAATACGGATCGCGCGGAATCCGGCCCGGTTCATTTGAACATCCTCGATGCCATAAAGATGAATACGGGTGCGCCGACCAGGGCCGTCATGATGCCGGTTGCCAGCTCCCAGGGCGTAAACAGCGTGCGGGCGGCGATATCCGCCAGCAGCAGAACCAGCGCGCCACACAGGGCAGACAGCGGCACCATCACGCGTAAATCGACCGACACCAGACGGCGAATGAGCTGCGGCACGACCAGGCCGATAAAGCCAATCGGCCCGGCAATTGAGACGGCCGCGCCGCAGAGCAGCGCGATGGCCAGCAGGGCAAGCAGGCGGGTTTTCAGCAGCGACACGCCAAGCCCCTGCGCCATTCGGTCTCCCAGCGCCAGCATGTTGAGCGAGGGCGACAGCCCGATGGCGAGAACAAAACCGGCTGCTGCGGCCCACAGGGCGCTCCGGAGCGTCTGCACGTTGATCCCGGACAGGTCCCCTGCCAGCCAGGTGCGCATGGCGAGCAGCGTCTGTTCATCGAGGATTAACACCGCGGCGGTAATCGACGAGGCAAACGCCGACATCGCCACGCCGCACAGCGTGACCTTCATCGGCGTAAGCCCGGTGCGACCGGACGAGGAGAACATCAGCACCAGCAAAAACAGCGCGGCGGCACCGGCGGCGGCAACGAGCGGGCGACCAAACGGCAGCGACAGCCCAAGCGCGCTGGTAATCACGACCGCCAGCGCGGCCCCGGCGTTGAGCCCCAGAATATGCGGCTCGCCGAGCGGATTGCGGATCACGGACTGCAGCAGCACGCCCGCCACGCCGAGCGCGGCGCCCGTCACCATCGCGGCGCAGAGGCGCAGCAGTCTTAATTTGATAATGACGTTATGGTCGAAATTGCGCGGTTCGAAATGGAAAAATGCCTCCACCACCGTCTGCGGGGCGATGAAGCGTGCGCCGATGCCCAGATGCATAATCGCACCCAGCGCCAGCAGCAGTGCGAAGATCGGAAAGGCCAGAGAGGAGCGCATCATGGCTGAACGGTACTCTGGCGAAACGGCATAAAGAACGGCTTGCCGGTCAACGGGTTTATGGACATATGCACGTCGACATCAAACACCGCTTTGATCAGCTCCGGCGTGCAGGCATCGCCCTCATGCAATACGCCTTCAACTTTCCCCTGGCGTAAAAAGACCAGCGAATCGCCGTAGTTTACGGCGAAGTTGAGATCGTGCAGCACCACCACGACGGTACGTCCGTGCTGGCGGGTCAGGGTGCGCAGCAGTTCCAGGATCTCCACCTGATAGCGGAGATCGAGAAACGTCGTGGGCTCGTCAAGCAGGATATACGGCGTTTGCTGCGCCAGCGCCATGGCGATCCAGCAGCGCTGACGCTGGCCGCCGGATAAGCTTTCCACCGGCATATGGGCAAACTCCGCCGTGCCGGTCAGGCGCAGGGCCTCTTCCACCGCCAGCTCGTCCTCGTCGCTCCACTGGCGCATAAAGTTCTGCCAGGGAAAACGCCCGCGCGAGACCAGCTCAAAGACGGTCAACCCTTCCGGGAGCAGCGGAGACTGCGGCAGGATACCCAGCTGGCGGGCGACGGCTTTGGTCGGCAGCGCGTGGATCGCCTTGCCGTCGAGAACTGCCGCGCCGCCAAGCGGCTGAAGCAAACGCGCAATGGTGCTCAGCAGCGTGGATTTTCCGCAGCCGTTCGCCCCTACCAGCACGGTCATTTTCTGCTGTGGGATCGCAAGGGAGATATCATCAACGATGATTTTTTTCTGATAGCCCGCAGAGAGGTTCTCCAGAACCAGTCCCGGTTTTTTTGTGTTGTGAGCCACGTGAATGCCAACGTAATAAAAAAGCGCAACAAATATAAATAAAAATCATTCTCTTTTGAGAGTTTGACGCTGCGCCATGTAGTAGTCAAGAGAAGAAACACCCTGATAAAACCAGGGATAAGCCTGAAGGGAAATGAACAAAAAAGGACTTTCAAAAGCATTTAATTCAATAACTTAACAATCATCCCGCTGCGCTTATACGCCCGGCTAAACGTTGTAGCAGATTTTTTCTTTTTTCCATTTACTACTACATTCACGCATGATTGAATGATTCTCAATTACATGTCCGATGCTCGCCGTGGCTAACGGACAGACCGTAAAGGGCAATGACTCACACATTTTTCCGCGAAACGTCATTCGCGGGATATTTCGGGATAACAGATGTAATGGCTACGTTCACACCTTCACTCTCTGGGGTAAAAGGGCGCGCGCTCTTTTCACTGCTGTTTATGGCGCCGCTGGTGCAGGCAGCAGATAACACCGCGGCTAAAGACGGCGAAACGCTTACCGTCACCGCCGATCCAAATACGACGGCGGAGGCCACGAATGGCTATCAGCCGTTGAATACCTCCACCGCGACGTTAACCAACATGCCGATGCTGGACATCCCGCAGGTGGTCAATACCGTCAGCGATAAAGTGCTTGAGGATCAGCATGCCACCACGCTGGATGAAGCGCTCTATAACGTCAGCAACGTGGTGCAGACCAACACCCTGGGCGGTACGCAGGATGCCTTCGTGCGCCGCGGATTTGGCACGAACCGCGACGGCTCGATCATGACCAACGGCCTGCGCACCGTGCTGCCGCGCAGCTTTAATGCCGCAACCGAGCGCGTAGAGGTGCTGAAAGGCCCGGCCTCGACGCTCTACGGCATTCTCGATCCGGGCGGCCTGATTAACGTCGTCACCAAACGCCCGGAGAAGACCTTCGGCGGTTCCCTCTCCGCTACCTCTTCCAGCTTTGGCGGCGGCACCGGACAGGTTGATGTTACCGGCCCGATTGACGGCACGCGCCTGGCGTATCGCCTGACGGGCGAATATCAGGACGAGGATTACTGGCGTAATTTCGGCACCGAACGCAGCACCTTTATTGCCCCGTCGCTGACCTGGTTCGGCGACGACGCCACCGTGACCGTGCTCTATTCGCATCGCGACTATAAAACGCCGTTCGATCGCGGAACGATCTTCGATCTCAACACTAAAAAAGCCGTCGACGTCGATCGCAAAACCCGCTTCGACGAACCGTTTAACGTGACCGACGGCCAGTCCGATCTCGCTCAGCTCAACGCGGAGTATCGCCTCAACAGCCAGTGGACCGCGAAGTTCGACTACAGCTACAGCCAGGATAAATACAGCGATAACCAGGCCCGCGTGATGGCCTACGATTCAAAAACCGGCAATCTGACCCGCCGCGTGGATGCGACCCAGGGCTCGACCCAGCGTATGCACACGACGCGCGCGGATCTGCAGGGAAACGTGGACATCGCGGGCTTTTACAATGAGATCCTGACCGGCGTGTCGTATGAGAATTACGATCTGCTGCGTACGGACATGATCCGCTGTAAGAACGTTAAGGACTTCAATATTTACCACCCGAGCTACGGCAGCCTCGGCAAGTGCACCACCGTCTCGGCATCCGACAGCGATCAAACCATTAAGCAGGAAAGCTACTCCGCCTACGCGCAGGACGCGCTGTACCTGACCGATAAGTGGATCGCCGTCGCCGGAATGCGCTATCAGTATTACACCCAGTACGCGGGGAAAGGCCGTCCGTTTAACGTGAACACCGACAGCCGCGACGACCAGTGGACGCCGAAGCTGGGTCTTGTTTATAAGCTCACCCCGGCGGTCTCGCTGTTTGCCAACTATTCCCAGACGTTTATGCCGCAGTCGTCCATTGCGAGCTACATCGGCGACCTGCCGCCGGAAACGTCAAACGCGTATGAAATAGGCGCTAAGTTTGACCTGTTCGACGGCATTACCGCCAATATTGCGCTGTTTGATATCCACAAGCGCAACGTGCTGTACACAGAAAGCGTGGGTGATGAAACCGTCGCCAAAACAGCGGGCCGCGTGCGCTCGCAGGGCGTGGAGGTGGATCTCGCCGGGTCGCTGACCGAGAACACCAACATTATCGCCAGCTACGGCTATACCGACGCGAAGGTGCTGGAAGATCCGGACTATGCGGGCAAACCGCTGCCGAACGTGCCGCGCCATACCGGCTCCCTGTTCCTGACCTACGATATTCACAATGCGTTTGCCGGGAATAGCCTGACGCTGGGCGGCGGCGGGCACGGCGTAAGCCGTCGCTCAGCAACCAACGGTGCGGATTATTATCTGCCGGGCTATTTCGTGGCGGACGCGTTTGCGGCGTACAAGATGAAGCTACAGTATCCGGTGACGCTGCAGGTGAACGTGAAAAATCTGTTTGATAAGACCTACTACACGTCGTCGATTGCGACCAACAACCTGGGCAACCAGATTGGCGATCCGCGCGAAGTGCAGTTTACGGTGAAGATGGAGTTTTGATGTAAAAAAGCCCGGTGGCGCTAACGCTTACCGGGCCTACGATCCATTCCCTCTCCCGGCGGGAGAGGGTTAGGGTGAGGGCATCAGGCCTCAATATCCGCCATATCGCCTTTCTCCTGCAGCCAGTTACGTCGGTCTTCCGAACGTTTCTTGGCAAGGAGCATATCCATCATGGCGTTGGTTTGCTGCTCGTCTTCATCGCTGATCGTCAGCTGCACCAGACGGCGCGTGTTCGGATCCAGCGTCGTTTCGCGAAGCTGCATCGGGTTCATCTCGCCCAGCCCTTTAAAGCGCTGCACGTTCGGTTTGCCCTTCTTGCGCTTCAGCTGTTCCAGGACGCCCGCTTTCTCTTCTTCCGTCAGCGCGTAGTAAACCTCTTTGCCGAGGTCGATACGGTAGAGCGGCGGCAGCGCCACGTGGACGTGACCATTTTTCACCAGCGTTTTGAAGTGCTTCACGAACAGCGCGCACAGCAGCGTGGCGATGTGCAGACCATCGGAGTCCGCATCCGCGAGGATACAGATCTTGCCGTAGCGCAGCTGGCTCAGATCGTCGCTGTCCGGATCGATGCCGATCGCCACCGAAATATCGTGCACTTCCTGCGAGGCCAGCACTTCATCAGAAGAGACTTCCCAAGTATTCAGGATCTTACCCTTGAGCGGCATGATCGCCTGATATTCACGATCGCGCGCCTGCTTGGCCGATCCGCCCGCCGAGTCCCCTTCCACGAGGAACAGCTCGGTACGGTTGAGATCCTGCGCGGTACAGTCCGCCAGCTTGCCCGGCAGCGCAGGGCCGCTGGTCAGCTTTTTACGCACCACTTTCTTCGCGGCGCGCAGACGACGCTGGGCGCTGGAAATGGCCATTTCGGCCAGCATCTCTGCTGCCTGCACGTTCTGGTTCAGCCACAGGGTAAACGCATCTTTCACCACGCCGGAAACGAACGCCGCGCACTGACGTGACGACAGGCGCTCTTTGGTCTGACCGGCAAACTGCGGATCCTGCATCTTCACGGAGAGCACGTAGGCGCAGCGATCCCAGATATCTTCCGCCGACAGCTTCACGCCGCGCGGCAGAATATTGCGGTATTCGCAGAACTCACGCATCGCGTCCAGCAGCCCCTGACGCAGGCCGTTGACGTGGGTACCGCCGAGCATGGTTGGGATCAGGTTGACGTAGCTTTCGGTCAGCAGCTCGCCGCCTTCCGGTAGCCACAGCAGCGCCCAGTCCACGGCTTCGGTATCGCCGCTAAAGTTACCGACAAACGGTTTTTCCGGCAGCGTCGGCAGGCCGTTTACCGCTTCGCACAGGTAGTCGTTCAGACCGTCGGCGTAGCACCAGGTTTGTGCGGTATTGTTAACGTGATCGGTAAAGGTGATTTCCACGCCCGGACACAGCACCGCTTTGGCTTTCAGCAGGTGCGTCAGGCGAGAAACGGAAAAACGCGGGCTGTCGAAGAAGCTTTCGTCAGGCCAGAAGTGGACGCTGGTACCGGTGTTGCGTTTGCCGCACGTGCCGACAACCTGCAGATCCTGCACCTTATCGCCGTTTTCAAACGCGATGTTGTACACCTGACCGTCGCGACGGACGTTCACTTCCACGCGTTTGGACAGGGCGTTCACCACGGAAATGCCCACGCCGTGCAGACCACCGGAGAACTGGTAGTTCTTGTTGGAGAACTTACCGCCCGCGTGCAGACGACAGAGGATCAGCTCAACGGCAGGCACGCCCTCTTCCGGATGGATATCCACCGGCATGCCGCGCCCGTCGTCGATGACTTCCAGCGACTGATCGGCGTGCAGAATGACGTCAACGCGTTTGGCATGGCCCGCCAGCGCTTCGTCCACACTGTTATCAATAACTTCCTGGCCCAGATGGTTTGGGCGCGTCGTATCGGTGTACATCCCCGGGCGGCGGCGAACCGGCTCAAGCCCGGTGAGGACCTCAATGGCATCAGCATTATAGGTTTGCGTCATGATTTAAACTAGCAATTCGCATTGATTGTCAGTGGCTGTGCAGTCCAAGAAAATCGACAATCTGGGTGAAATGATTCTCAAAGCCCGTGAAAGCATGGTTTCCGCCCTCTTCTATAGTCTGGCGGCAGGAGGCGTAATACGCCACTGCCTGGCGGTAATCCAGCACTTCATCACCCGTCTGTTGCAGCAGCCAGATGAGATCCGGTGCCTCAAGCGGGTCGACCTGCATAACTTTGAGATCGTAAATATGGCGTGACTCTAGCACATATTGCTGCCCGGTGTAGGGGTTCTCGTTTTCGCCAAGAAAGTCCCTCAGCAGCTCAAATGGCCGTACCGCCGGATTAACCACAACGGCGGGCAGCATGAAGCATTGTGAGAGCCAGGTGGCGTAGTACCCGCCCAGGGATGAACCGACCACACCGAAGGTTTCGCCGCCGTGCGCAAGCACAATAGATTCCAGCATCTCCGCGGCCTCTGCCGGGTAAGGCGGCAGCTGCGGGATAATCATCTCAACGTCGGGGTGATGCTCGCTCAGCCACTGGCGAAACTGTGTCGCTTTTGCAGAGCGCGGCGAGCTGTTGAATCCGTGCAGATAAAGGAGCGTAGACATCAATAGCCTTCTGAAGCGGTATCCGGGCGGAATTTTGCACCGGTCAAACGGCAGACTTCCGTGGTCAGCGTGCCGTCGGCATGCAGTTCCAGCCAGCGCCAGCCTGGCGCGATGGTGTCAAGCGTAAAGTTGGCGCAGTGCGGCTTAAACTGAACGCAGGTCGACGGCGTAGCCAGCATGCGGCGCCCGTTCCAGTCGAGATCCTGTTCCTGATGAATATGTCCACACAGCAGATTTTTCACCCGCGGGAACTTCGCCAGCACGCGATCCAGCGCCGCGGAGTTGCGCAGGCTGTGCTGATCGAGCCAGCTGCAGCCCGCCGGCAGAGGATGATGATGAAGCAACAGCAGCGTGTGACGTTCAGGTTCAGCAGCCAGTTTGGTCTCAAGCCAGTCGAGCTGAAACTCGCTTAACTCACCGTGCGGGACGCCAAACACCTGGCTATCGAGCAGCAGGATCTGCCACTGTTCACCCGCAAAAACACATTTCGCCGGAGAAATTCCCGCATCCTGAAGAGAACTGTACATGGCGGGCTGGAAGTCATGGTTTCCTGGCAGCCAGACGCAAGGCACGCTAAAGCTCGCGATGCCTTCAGCAAAATGCTGGTAGGCCGCGGAGGACTGATCCTGCGCCAGATCGCCCGTTGCGACAATCAGATCGCATGCACGGTTTTCAGCGTGAATGGCGCTAAGTACCGCCTGATAACTCTCCCAGGTGTTGACCCCCAGTAGCGTTTCATGCTTTTCGGCAAAAAGGTGGGTATCGGTGATTTGTAATATCCTGACTGGCGCCCCACCAGCAACAGTCAGGTTCAACAGGCTTTCCAAATGGTGTCCTTAGGTAGGTTTATGACGCTAACAAACCGGAATCGCCATTGCTCCATGTGCTAAACAATATCTTAGCCAGTCGGCTAAAAACTGGTTAATTTGATGCTTTTCGTCGCGTTGATGCAACTTTTTATTCGGGTAATCATACCGCGCCTTGAAGCGAAAGATCTGCTGGCTTGAACACACTTCAGCGACCATCGCGTCGTGATAGAGACGCACCGTCATCGACGGCAGGCTCCAGTAGCTAATGCTGGGTGCCGTTTGTTCAATCTCCACCAGCGTAGTGTAGCGCGTTGATTCTGTTATCGTTAACCGATACTGCGCGTTGCTCACCTGATAGCTTACCGTTTCGCCGGGTGCGTCGTTTCGCGGCAGCAGGCGGCGCAATTGTGCGAAATTGGTTTCGCACAGGCGCATCATTTCTGGGAAGTCAGGTGTATAGCGCTTCATTTTTTCCACTCGTTTCGTAATGTCTGATAATGCAGCTGCAGCCATTGCAGGGCGATGACAGACGCTGCGTTGTCGATTTTCCCCTCTTCTACCCACTGATAAGCCTGTTCCCGGCTCACCACATGAACCCGAATATCTTCATTTTCATCTGCCAGACCGTGGATCCCTTCCGCCGTCGTGGCGTCCACTTCGCCCACCATTATGGACAAGCGCTCGCTGGTACCGCCCGGGCTTGCCAGATAGCTCAGCACCGGTTTTGTACGGCCCACCACCAGTCCGGCCTCTTCCAGCGCCTCGCGACGGGCGACGTCTTCAACAGACTCACCTTCTTCGATCATCCCGGCCACCATCTCCAGCAGCCACGGGCTCTCACTGACGTCATAAGCGGCGATGCGGATCTGCTCCACCAGCACAACTTCGTCACGCACTGGGTCAAAGGGTAGCAAGACTGCCGCATGCCCGCGCTCAAAAATTTCGCGTCTGATTTCGCCGCTCATTTCCCCGTTAAACAGGCGATGCCTGAAACGGTAAAGATCCATTGAAAAAAAACCGCTATAAAGCGTTTCTCGTGCAATAATTTCTACATCGTTTTTGGCGAATGTCACGGGCAACTTTTCTGGTTTTTGCATGAGTTGAGTCCTGGTAGCAATGGTGATGAAATTGTGAATTTCAAGGCTGTTTGGCTGCCGTTTGTAAGGCTATATGGTAGATTGGTGCAAATTACCGCCAGATGGCACGTTACGCCAACCTTTTGGTATGGAAGATTCTGTTAGAATCGGCAATTATTTTTTAATTAGATCAGCGCTAATACTGCTTCACAACAAGGAATGCAAATGAAGAAATTGCTCCCCATCCTTATCGGCCTGAGCCTGACGGGCTTCAGTGCAATGAGCCAGGCGGAAAACCTGTTACAGGTCTACCAGCAGGCACGTCTGGGCAACCCTGATTTACGTAAATCAGCGGCCGATCGTGATGCTGCGTTTGAAAAGATTAACGAAGCGCGTAGCCCCTTGCTGCCACAGTTAGGTTTAGGTGCAGATTATACCTACAGCAACGGTTTCCGCGACGCTAACGGCGTAAACTCCAATGCTACCAGCGCCTCACTGCAATTGACACAGACGCTGTTTGATATGTCCAAATGGCGCGCCCTGACCCTGCAGGAAAAGAGCGCGGGTATCCAGGATGTGACCTATCAGACCGACCAGCAGACGCTGATCCTGAACACCGCCACGGCGTACTTCAACGTGCTGAGCGCGATTGACGCACTCTCCTACACCGAAGCGCAGAAACAGGCGATTTACCGCCAGTTAGATCAAACTACCCAGCGTTTCAACGTGGGCCTGGTCGCGATCACCGACGTGCAGAACGCCCGTTCACAGTACGACACCGTGCTGGCTAACGAAGTGACCGCGCGTAACAACCTCGACAACGCGCTGGAATCCCTGCGTCAGGTCACCGGGAATTACTATCCTGAGCTGGCGTCGCTGAACGTGGACAGCTTTAAAACGGATAAACCGCAGGCCGTTAACGCCCTGCTGAAAGAGGCGGAAAACCGCAACCTGAGTTTGCTGCAGGCGCGTCTGAGCCAGGACCTGGCCCGCGAGCAAATTCGTCAGGCGCAGGACGGCCATCTGCCAACCCTGAGCCTGAGCGCGTCTACCGGTGTCTCTGATACGTCCTATAGCGGCTCTAAAACCAATACGTCCCAGTATGACGACAGCAATATGGGTCAGAATAAAGTGGGTCTGAGCTTCTCCCTGCCGCTGTATCAGGGCGGTCAGGTCAACTCTCAGGTGAAACAGGCGCAGTACAACTTTGTTGGCGCGAGCGAGCAGCTGGAAAGCGCCCACCGCAACGTGGTGCAGACCGTACGTTCCTCCTTCAACAACGTGAACGCCTCGATCAGCAGCATCAACGCCTATAAACAGGCCGTTGTGTCTGCACAGAGCTCTCTGGATGCGATGGAAGCGGGCTACTCGGTCGGTACACGTACTATCGTTGACGTGCTCGACGCGACCACCACGCTGTACAACGCGAAACAGCAGCTCTCAAGCGCGCGTTACCAGTACCTGATTAACCAGCTGAACATCAAACAGGCTCTGGGTACGCTGAACGAGCAAGATCTGCAGATGCTGAACAGCGCGCTGGGCAAACCGGTCTCCACCTCTCCGGACAGCGTTGCGCCGGAGAACCCGGAGCAGGTTGCCGCGGTTGATAACTTCAACGCTAACAGCAACACCCCTGCGGCACAGCCGGCCGCTGCGCGTACCACTACATCCGCCAGCAAAGGCAATAATCCGTTCCGTAACTAAGAGTGTCATCAGGCCCACTGCGGCCTGATGCCCTCCACCCCGCCCCTCTCCCACAGGGAGAGGGGCGCATCTGAATCACATCCGAACGTAAGCCAACGTAAAGATCCCCCTGATTCCGCCCCTCTTCGCTTCATTTTCAACCACTCATCCTCTATCCTGAGCGTTATTACCACTGGGTCCTGGAAGACAAACATGAAACGGACAAAATCCATAAATCACGCTTCGTTCCGCAAGAGCTGGAACGCGCGTCACCTCACCCCTGTTGCGCTGGCGGTCACGGCTGTCTTTATGCTGGCAGGCTGTGAGAAAAATGACGAAACGGTTTCGCTGTATCAAAACGCAGACGACTGCTCTGCCGCAACCGGCAAAGCCGCCGAATGTAAAACGGCTTACACCAGCGCGCTGAAAGAAGCGGAACGTACTGCACCGAAATATGCCTCACGCGAAGACTGCGTGGCGGAGTTTGGTGAAGGTCAGTGCCAGCAGGCACCGGCTCAGGCAGGCACCGCACCTGAAAATCAGGCGCAGGCGCAGTCCAGCGGCAGCTTCTGGATGCCGCTGATGGCAGGCTACATGATGGGTCGCCTGATGGGCGGCGGTGCGGGCTACCAGCAGCAGCCGCTGTTTAGCTCGAAAAACCCGGCCAGCCCGGCTTACGGTCAATATACCGATGCCAGCGGCAAAGGCTACGGCGCAGCGACCCCAGGCCGCACCGTGAACGTTCCGAAAACGGCGATGGCGCCGAAGCCTGCGACCACCAGCACCATCACCCGCGGCGGGTTTGGTGAATCTGTGGCGAAGCAGACCAGCATGCAGCGTAGTGCGACAGGCACCTCCTCTACTCGCTCAATGGGCGGCTGACCATGGAACGAGTCAGTATCACCGAGCGCCCGAACTGGCGCGAAAAAGCCACCGAGTACGGTTTTAACTTCCACACCATGTACGGCGAGCCGTACTGGTGTGAAGACGCCTATTACAAGCTCACGCTGGCTCAGGTGGAAAAACTGGAAGAGGTGACGGCCGAGCTGCACCAGATGTGCCTGAAGGTCGTGGAAAAGGTCATCGACAGCGACGAGCTGATGGCAAAGTTCCGCATTCCGAAGCACACCTGGGGCTTTGTGCGCCAGTCGTGGAAAACGAATCAGCCTTCGCTTTACTCTCGCCTGGATCTGGCGTGGGACGGCAAAGGTGAACCGAAGCTTCTGGAAAACAACGCCGATACGCCAACCTCTCTGTATGAAGCGGCGTTCTTCCAGTGGATCTGGCTGGAAGACCAGGCCAATGCCGGAAACCTGCCGGAAGGCAGCGACCAGTTTAACAGCCTGCAGGAAAAGCTGATTGAGCGTTTTGCCGAGCTGCGTGAACAGCATGGCTTTAACCTGCTCCATCTCGCCTGCTGCCGCGACACGGAAGAAGACCGTGGCACGGTTCAATATCTGCAGGACTGCGCCGCCGAAGCGGAAGTGGCGACCGAGTTCCTCTATATCGAGGATATCGGCTTGGGTGAAAAAGGTCAGTTTACGGATATGCAGGACCAGGTGATAAGCAACCTGTTCAAGCTCTACCCGTGGGAATACATGCTGCGCGAGATGTTTTCCACCAAGCTGGAAGATGCTGGCGTGCGCTGGCTGGAGCCGGCCTGGAAGAGCATTATCTCTAACAAAGCCCTGCTGCCGATGCTCTGGGAGATGTTCCCGAACCACCCGAACCTGCTGCCAGCCTATTTTGCGGAAGATGATTACCCGCAAATGGAGAAATACGTCGTTAAGCCGATCTTCTCCCGCGAAGGCGCAAACGTCTCGATTATCGAAAACGGCAAGACGCTGGAAGCGGTTGAAGGGCCATACGGCGAAGAAGGGATGATCGTCCAGGAGTTCTATCAACTGCCGAAATTTGGCAACAGCTATACCCTGATTGGCAGCTGGCTCATCAACGATCAACCGGCCGGGATTGGCATTCGCGAAGATCGCGCGCTGATCACGCAGGATCTGTCACGCTTTTATCCGCACATTTTTGTCGAATAGGCCGCAGCCTGATGCCCTCACCCCGCCCCTCTCCCACAGGGAGAGGGTGCAAACACTAAAAACGGCAACCTGAGGTTGCCGTTTTGCTTTTATTAACCCACCTGCACCGACAGCATACTCAGACTCCCCATCTCAATACCGTCGACCGGGATCGTCACCGGCTCCTGACCATCCCACGCGCCAAGCACGTACAGCAGCGGCAGGAAGTGTTCCGGCGTCGGGTTAGAGAGCGAACCGCCTTCGTGATCCAGATAGTTCACCAGCGGATGCTCCTCAGCCGGGCCTTGCCAGGCCAGGTTCGCTTTGACGTAGTCGTTAAAAGAGGTTGCCCACGGGTACGGCGTGTTCTCACCGTGCCAGCGTGCGGTACGCAGGTTATGCACCACGTTGCCGCTCGCCACCAGCATGATGCCTTCATCACGCAGGGTTGCCAGCTTACGCCCCATCTCCAGATGCCAGGCCGCCGGTTTAGTGCTGTCGATGCTCAACTGCACCATCGGGATATCAGCGTCAGGATACATTTTAATCAGCACGCCCCAGGAGCCATGGTCAAAGCCCCAGGCCTCTTTATCCAGCGTCACAGGGACAGGTGCCAGCAACTCTACCAGCTTTTGCGCCAGCTCAGGCGACCCGGGGGCCGGATAATGCGTGTCGTACAGCGCCTGCGGGAAGCCGCCAAAATCATGAATGGTTTTTGGCGCTTCCATGGCGGTCACGCCGGTCCCACGGGTAAACCAGTGTGCAGACACCACCACGATCGCTTTCGGACGCGGCAACGTCTCGCCAAGATGACGCCAGGCGCGGGTATAGACGTTGTCTTCCAGAACGTTCATAGGGCTACCGTGGCCTAAAAACAGGGCTGGCATACGGGAAGAAGTCATGGTGATATCCTTACAGAAGGTGTCAATTTAATGGTGCTACATTACGCGCAATCCGGCAAAGATGAACGTAGATAAGCGTGAAGATCATCATCAGGAAATTTGAATGTAAGGAATGTGTAAAGCCGGGTTTTCACCCTCGCTTTGCCAGAAATGGATCATTTATATTAATGAGAATGATTATCATAAGGAGCAATGCATGTCAGTCCCCCTGATCCTGACCATACTGGCGGGCGCCGCGACCTTCATCGGTGCGCTCCTCGGCGTGCTCGGCCAAAAGCCCTCTAACCGCGTACTGGCCTTTTCACTGGGCTTTGCTGCCGGGATCATGCTGCTGATCTCCCTGATGGAGATGCTGCCTGCCGCGCTGGGCACGGAAGGCATGTCTCCGCTGCTGGGCTACGGCATGTTTGTCTTTGGCCTGCTGGGATACTTTGCCCTCGATCGGATGCTGCCGCACGCGCATCCGCAGGATTTAATGCAGAAAAACGTGACGCCCATGCCGCGCAATATCAAGCGTACCGCCGTGCTGTTAACGCTTGGCATCAGCCTGCACAACTTCCCGGAAGGGGTCGCTACCTACGTGACGGCCAGCAGCAATCTTGAGATGGGCTTTGGCATCGCGCTGGCGGTCGCCTTACACAATATTCCTGAAGGACTGGCCGTCGCCGGACCCGTGTATGCCGCAACGGGATCGAAACGCACCGCGGTGTTCTGGGCGGGGATTTCCGGGATGGCCGAAATCCTTGGCGGCGTACTGGCCTGGCTGATCCTCGGTAGCCTGGTCTCTCCGGTAGTGATGGCGGCGATTATGGCCGCGGTAGCCGGGATCATGGTTGCGCTTTCGGTGGATGAACTGATGCCGCTGGCGAAGGAGATCGATCCTAACAACAACCCCAGCTATGGCGTGCTGTGTGGAATGTCGGTGATGGGATTAAGTCTGGTTCTGCTGCAGACCGCAGGAATCGGGTAAAAAACGCCGGGACTTCCCGGCGTTTTTATTATCAGCTGGCTTTACGCTCGTGCGCCTGGCGATACTCAACCAGATCTTCAATCGTGACCACCGGCATGTTGTGCAGACGGGCAAAGGTGATGCACTCCGGCGCGCGCGCCATGGTGCCATCATCGTTGGTCAGTTCGCACAGCACGCCAGCAGGTTTGAAGCCGGCCAGCGTCACCAGGTCGATCGTCGCTTCGGTGTGACCACCGCGGGTCAACACGCCGCCCGCCTGCGCACGCAGTGGGAAGACGTGGCCTGGACGGTGCAGATCGGATGGCTTCGCACCATCAGCAATCGCTGCACGTACGGTGGTCAGACGGTCAGCCGCAGACACACCGGTGGTCACGCCATGCGCCGCTTCAATGGTCACGGTAAAACCGGTACCAAAGGCGCTGGTGTTGTTTTCGACCATCATCGGCAGATCGAGCTGCTTACGACGATCTTCATTAATACACAGGCATACGATGCCGCTGCCGTGACGGATGGTCAGCGCCATCTGTTCAACGGTCATGTTTTCGGCGGCGAAGATCATGTCGCCTTCGTTTTCACGGTTTTCATCGTCAAGCACCATCACACCGCGGCCTTCGCGCAGTGCATCCAGTGCATGTTCAACACGTTGAGTTGAAGTGCCAAAAGAGGAAAGTAGCGTCTGATTCATGGTAAAAAAACCTCATTAACATTATGGTTACCAGAATCAGGGCAGTCTTAGGAGCGCCGTATAAGCGGCAAAAAGATAACGTGAGCGGGCCCATGCCCGACTTGATCGTTACTCTCTCCCATCCGGACTCTAACCGTCGGCCCCGGAATTACACCGGATCTGCTGACCTTTGAGTTTTCACCCAAAGCGCTCGCGGGCTTTCAGCGTCACGCTGATTTACCGCCGGTGGGGAATTTCGCCCCGCCCTGAGAATAAGCGAGATAACTATAACGCTATTGATTATCCTGGGCAATGCATAAGCATCAAACAATTTTGTTTACCCCGGGCATGACGCGCTACAATGGACACTAACACTTTTCCATCAAGGGAAACGCCAATGATTGACCCGAAAAAAATTGAGCAGATCGCGCGTCAGGTTCATGAATCTATGCCAAAAGGCATTCGTGAATTTGGTGATGACGTAGAAAAGAAAATCCGCCAGACGCTGCAGGCGCAGTTGGTTCGCCTTGATTTAGTCAGCCGCGAAGAGTTTGACGTGCAGACCCAGGTTCTGCTGCGCACCCGCGAGAAGCTGGCGCTGCTGGAACAGCGTCTGAGCGAGCTGGAAAACCGCAATGCGCCGGAAGAAGTGAAGCCGGCACCGGCTATTCCACCGGTGGACGACCAGGAGTAAGTGCGGCCTGATGCCCTCACCCCAGCCCTCTCCCACAGGGAGAGGGAGAAAAAAACGGGCCAGCTGGCCCGTTTTTTTTACTGACTGTCTTTCTGGATTTTCTTGATGATGTTGGTGGTTGAGCACCCGTCCTCAAAGTTGAGCACCATCACCTCGCCGCCGTTGGCCCAGACCTCTTCGCTACCCGCGATTTGCTCCGGCTTGTAATCCCCACCTTTTACCAGCAGGTCCGGCAGAATACCGGCTATCAGGCGCTGCGGGGTATCTTCTTCAAACGACACCACCCAGTCCACCGCTTCCAGCGCGCCGAGCACAATCATTCGCTGCTCTAGCGGGTTCACCGGACGCGTTTCGCCCTTCAGGCGTTTCGTCGATGCATCGCTGTTAACCGCCACAATCAGGCGATCGCCCAGCTTGCGCGCGTTCGCCAGATACGAAACGTGGCCCGCGTGCAGAATGTCGAACACGCCGTTGGTCATCACCACTTTTTCACCACGCTTGCGCGCGGCGGCGACGGCCACCTTCAGCTCGTCTTCGGTCATGACGCCAAAACCGGTATCCGCACGACCGCGCACCGCGTTTTCCAGCTCGATTGGCGAAACGGTTGAGGTCCCGAGTTTACCGACGACCACGCCCGCCGCGGCGTTAGCGAAGTAGCACGCCTCTTCCAGCGAGTTTCCTGCTGCCAGCGTCGCCGCCAGCACGCCGATCACCGTATCACCGGCACCGGTCACGTCGTACACTTCCTGCGCCTGGGTTGGCATATGCAGCGGCGCTTTGCCCGGCTGCAGCAGCGTCATCCCCTGCTCGGAGCGGGTGACGAGCAAAGCAGACAGCTCGAAATCAGCAATGATCTTCATGCCGCGCTCAACCAGCTCTTCCTCGGTTTTGCACTTGCCCGCCACCGCTTCAAACTCGGAGAGGTTTGGCGTCAGCAGGGTTGCGCCGCGATAGCGCTCAAAATCGGTCCCTTTCGGGTCGATCAGCACCGGCACGTTGGCTTTACGCGCCAGCTGAATCATCGTCTTCACGCTCGCCAGCGCGCCTTTGGCATAGTCGGACAGCACCAGCGCGCCGATATTGCCCAGCGCCTGGTTTATACGCTCGTGCAGCGGCTCAGGATCAACGCCTTCGAACCCTTCTTCAAAGTCGAGGCGGATCAGCTGCTGGTTGCGCGACAGCACGCGCAGTTTCGTAATCGTTGGGTGGGTCGGAACAGAAACGAAGTCGCACTTCACGTTCACGTCCGCCAGCGACTTGCTCAGCGCGCGCGCCGCATCGTCGATGCCGGTCAGGCCCACCAGACGCGACTGCGCGCCCAGAGAGGCAATGTTCATCGCCACGTTTGCCGCGCCGCCGGGACGCTCTTCAATGGTGTCGACCTTAACCACCGGTACCGGTGCTTCCGGAGAGATGCGGCTGGTAGGCCCATACCAGTAGCGATCCAGCATCACATCCCCAACAACCATTACCCCAGCACGTTCAAACTCTGGCAGTGTTACTTTCATTCCTGACTCCAGAAAGATTCACAATTTGCGCGCGATAATATCACACTTGATTTGTTACGCACGGTTCCACCAGCCACTTCTGCCAGCTGGCCGTTACCTGAGCACGTTCATGAGCAAAACAGTCCAGCGCCACGTGCCCCGGCTGCTCCTGCAGCGCCAAGTGGTGAAGCTCATCGCGCAGCGTCGTATAGGCGCGGGTTAAGGCCTGCGCCTCCTGCTCGTCCATGATGTCGTTTTGCGCCAGCAGCTCCAGAATGCGCACGTTATCGGACCAGCGCGTCAGCTTCGGCTTGTCGTGGGCGTGCAGCAGCACCAGATACTGGGTAATGAACTCAATATCGGTAATCCCGCCCTCGTCGGCTTTAATATCAAAGCGATCGCGGTGTTTATTGCCGAGATGCGCGCGCATTTTCTCGCGCATTTCGCGCACTTCAGTTTGCAGCGTGCTGCCATCACGCACGGTGGTCATAACGTCCTTACGGATGACGTCAAACTGCGTTTTGAGCTGCGGATCGCCATACACCACGCGAGCGCGCACCAGCGCCTGATGTTCCCACGTCCAGGCTTCATTCTTCTGGTAATCGGCGAAGGACTCCGTCGAGGTCACCAGCATGCCCGCCGCGCCGGACGGACGCAGACGGGCATCCACTTCATACAGAATGCCCGACGAGGTGCGGGTACTGAACAGGTGCATGATGCGCTGCGCCAGGCGCAGGTAGAACTGGCGCCCGTCAATTTCACGCTCGCCGTCGGTCATTACGTCAACCGGGCAGTCGTGCAGGAAGATTAAATCCAGATCGGAGCTATAGCCCAGCTCCCAGCCGCCAAGCTTGCCGTACCCCACGACCGCAAAGCCGCGTCCTTCACGTTCTGCCAAATGTTTCGGCTGGCCGTAGCGCGCCACCATCTGCACCCACGCCTGATGGACCACGGCGTCGATGATCGCCTCTGCAAGCCAGGTTAAGTGATCGCTCACTTTCATCACCGGCAGCGTTCCGGCGATGTCAGCCGCCGCCACGCGCAGCATCTGCGCCTGCTTAAACTGGCGCAGCGCCTCCAGCTGTTGCTCTTCGTCTTCTTCCGGCACGCGCAGCAGATACTGACGCAACTCGTCCCGGTAGGCATCCGTCGCCGTGGGCTGATACAGCGTGTTCGGATCGAGCAGCTCATCCAGCAGCAGCGGGTAACGCGCCAGCTTGTTGGCCACCATCGGCGACGCGGCGCAGAGCGTAATCAGGTGCTTCAGTGCCCCCGGAAACTCGCTCAGGAGTTCCAGATAGGTGGTACGCGTGATGATCCCGCTCAGCAGCGGCATCATGCGCGACAGCGGCACCGGCGCGTCCGCCCGCGAGCAGACCTCGCTCAGCAGGTGCGGCATCAGGTGATCCAGCACCTGACGACCTCGCGGGCCGATGGCGCGTTTGTTCAGCTCAAGACGGAAATCCGCGATCAGCGCCACCACGCGATGGCGGGCGTCGTCGGTTAAGTGCGTCAGCACCGGCGTGGTGTCATCTTCCTGGAGCGCATCCTGCCACAGCTCGCGCCAGTGCTCGGAAAGGGCATCGTCCGGTGATTCACTTTCGTCATCACCGATCAGCTCGTTAAAGATGCGGCGCACGCCTGCCATATGGGCATCCAGCCGTTCGGTTAACGCCGCCCAGTCGTCCACACGCATGCCCCAGGCCAGGCGCGCCCGGTTAAGGTCATCGCCCGGCAGGGTCTGGGTCTGTTCGTCGTTGATGCTTTGCAGCAGGTTTTCCAGACGACGCAGGAAAAGATAGGCCTCGCGCAGGGTTTGCGCGTCGCCGTCCGGCAGCAGGTGCAGCTGCTCGATGGCGCTCAGCGTCGGTAACAGCGAGCGGGACTGCAGGGACGGCTCACGGCCACCGCGAATAAGCTGGAAGACCTGGACGATAAATTCGATTTCACGGATGCCGCCCGCGCCGAGCTTGATGTTGTCTTTCAGGCCGCGACGGCGCACCTCACGGGCGATCATCCCTTTCATATTACGCAGGGACTGGATCACGCTGAAGTCGATATAGCGACGGAATACGAACGGGCGCAGCATGGCGCGCAGCTCGTTGGCGTAAGCGTCGTCGCTGTCGCCCATAATCCGCGCTTTAACCATCGCATAGCGCTCCCAGTCGCGCCCCTGCTCCTGGTAGTAATCCTCCAGCGCGGCAAAGCTCAGCACCAGCGGTCCGCTGTCGCCAAACGGGCGCAGGCGCATGTCCACGCGGTAAACAAAACCGTCCTGCGTCGGCTGATCCAGCGCCTTAATCAGACGCTGACCGAGACGGGTAAAGAACTGGGCGTTGTCCAGCTCGCGACGGCCGCCGCGCGTGGAGCCGTTCTCGGGCCAGGCAAAAATCAGGTCGATGTCGGAGGAGAAGTTCAGCTCGCAGCCGCCCAGCTTGCCCATCCCCAGAATCAACAGCGGCTGAGGAACCCCTTCCTCGCTGCACGGCGTGCCCCACTCTTTACAGCAGGCGGCGTAGAGCCAGTCGCGCGCGGCGACAATCAGCGTTTGCGCCAGCTCGCTTAGCTGCTGCAGCGTGCTCTCTTCGCTCACCCGCTCCAGCGCCTGAGCCCAGGCAATGCGCACCATCACCCGACGGCGGAACTGGCGCAGGACGCGCATCAGCGTGGCTTCATCCGCAACGTCTTCGAGTGCGGTTTGCAGCCAGCCGGCGTAATGCCGCCACTCGTCCGCCTGCGGCGGCACGTTCTCAAGCTCTGCCAGCCAGTCCGGGTTGGCGGTGATGCTTTCCTGCACAAAATCACTGAAGGCGAGCACGCTCTTCGCCTGCTCGCTTAACGATGACGCCGGTAATGACTCAGGCAGACGTTCGCAAACGGTCTGCCACTGCTGCTGTAACGGTGAAGAAAGCGGCATTATAGGGGTTCCTTGCCAGAGTTAACGTTTTCCGCTGTGCAGCCAGAACGGCTCCTGCGAAATGGCCTCGTTACGGAAATGCTCAATCTCAATATGCTGGCGGGTTTCAATGGCATGCTTCAGCCCCTGCCAGTTTTCCAGCCAGGCCTGGGTTTTAACGCCGTCATAAGCGCCGGAAAGCAGCAGCATGCTGTCGATGTTGCGCGACAGACGGGGAAGCTGATCGCCATACTGATCGCCGAGCGGATACGCAAAGGTACTCTTCAGCTCGGCGGCATGACGGGAAAGATGAATATCCGCGAAACGCTTAAAGTTTTCCGCGATTTTGGCTTCCGCTTTCGCATCCAGGAAGGCGCGCCAGCCGCGCGTCACCAGAAACTCGGTCAGCGCCAGTTTTGCCGAAGCGGCTTGCGG
Organism: Enterobacter sp. A103; assembly: GCF_034427535.1. NCBI lineage: Bacteria > Pseudomonadati > Pseudomonadota > Gammaproteobacteria > Enterobacterales > Enterobacteriaceae > Enterobacter > Enterobacter sp. A103. The sequence continues at coordinate 220,084 of NZ_JAXQPQ010000005.1, read as the reverse complement.
GCTGTAGATCGCCGTTTGCGCCGATACGTCGGAGAGCATCAGCGTTTCGGTTTGCGTCAGCAGGTCACGTAAGTGAGCGCTCGCTTTGCGAGGAACAATACCGCCGAACAGCGTCAGGGTATGGCGCACCAGGGCAATCGCCGCCAGCACGTGGGATTTCGCGTTTTTCACATTTCGCACCCACAGCTCTTCATGGTACTGCCACTGAGAAAGCGCTAGCTCCAGCGCGGCTTCCAGCCCCTGTTCAACGCTGGCTTTTGGCGCAACGTGCAGGATGGTCGTCTCTTTCAGCACGCGCGGCGCATTTCCGGCGGCCAGATGGTAACCCCGCGCGGCTTTACTCAGGCTTCCCTGACGCAGTCCGGAGTGGTTCACCAGCCTGCGCGCCAGCTTCAGCACGTCATTCGCGTCCCCTTCCAGCAGCTCAAGCTCGAGTTCACAAATCGGCTCCTGGAACTCACCCGCCTTCACGTCGCCAAGATCGAGGGCGATTTCGATGCGGCTTTTGCCTTCCGTCACCAGCCATTTTTCGCGCCAGAAATCAGTGCTGAACAGCGGCTGCACCTGTTCCGCCAGCGTGGAAGGCAGTTCGCCATCCGGCCAGACTTCCGTCGGGAAACGTTCCAGCTCAAGTTCTGGCTTGCTGATGTCGATATTGTATTCCGGGCGCTGATGTAAACCGCCGACCACGCGGCCGGCAATTTTCATCGTCATCTCGTAGCGCCCGCTCGCGCCGCGGATGCGCAGCCCCATATCGTGGCGACGCAGCCAGTTGTCTGGCGTTTCGTAATAGATATTAAGCAGTTGTACCGGTGCATGGTGTTCGCCGGAAAGCGTATGCAGATGCTGGCGGAGTGCGTCAACGCTGTCTTTTTCGACGATAAACTTTAATTCGATTTCTTGTGCCATAGCCTTGTACTTTTGCGGGCGTCACAGACGCGTCAATGAGGGCGAACTTCCTCGCCATTTGTTTGTCAGTACATAGTATTTTGCGCCAAATTGCCATGCAATGAGCAATTTGTCGGGCGTAAATCTGTAGAGTCGTGACACAGATGATTCTGATTGCTGACGAATGCTTTGCGTAGAGACACTGTTGCCACTACTATCGTTCCACTATTTATGAAAATAACGACTAATGATGCTTAAATTACGCCTGATTGGACTTACTTTACTCGCTTTTAGCGCCGCAACCGCAGTGCACGCTGAAGAGAAGCGTTACGTTTCTGACGAACTGAACACCTGGGTACGCAGTGGCCCCGGAGATAATTATCGCCTCGTGGGCACGGTGAATGCCGGCGAGGAAGTCACCCTGTTACAGACCAACGCGGACACCAATTACGGTCAGGTGCGCGACAGTACCGGCCGTACGTCCTGGATCCCGCTGAAAGAGCTGAGCACCGTGCCAAGCCTGCGCACGCGCGTTCCCGATCTGGAAAACCAGGTGAAGACCCTGACCGACAAGCTGAACAACATCGACGGCACCTGGAACCAGCGCACCGCTGAAATGCAGCAGAAAGTGGCGCAAAGCGACGGGGTGATTAACGGTCTGAAAGAAGAGAACCAGAAACTGAAAAACGAGCTGATTGTCGCGCAGAAGAAAGTGAATGCCGCTAATCTGCAGCTCGACGACAAACAGCGCACCATCATCATGCAGTGGTTTATGTATGGCGGCGGCGTGCTGGGCGTGGGTCTGGTGCTGGGTCTGGTCCTGCCGCATCTGATCCCAAGCCGCAAGCGTAAAGACCGCTGGATGAACTAATTCGTCTTCTCTGCCAGACTTACGTATCATTCTGGAAAAGAGAAAACGGGAGAGTTGGGCGTGAAGAGTTATCTGGTCGGTGGTGCGGTACGTGATGCGTTGTTAGGTCTGCCGGTCAAAGATAAAGACTGGGTGGTGGTTGGCGCTACCCCTGAAGAGATGCTCGACGCGGGCTACCAGCAGGTAGGCCGCGATTTTCCCGTGTTCCTGCACCCGAAAAGCCGTGAAGAGTATGCCCTGGCGCGTACCGAGCGGAAATCGGGCTCGGGCTATACGGGCTTCACCTGCTATGCCGCGCCGGACGTGACGCTGGAGCAAGATCTTCTGCGCCGCGATCTCACCATCAACGCGCTGGCGCAGGACGAGGACGGGCAGATCGTTGACGCCTATGGCGGTCAGGACGATCTGCGCAACCGCCTTTTACGCCACGTCTCTCCGGCGTTTTCTGAAGATCCGCTCCGCGTGCTGCGCGTGGCGCGCTTTGCCGCGCGTTACGCCCATCTCAGCTTCCGGATTGCCGATGAAACAATGGCGCTGATGACCGCCATGACCGAGGCGGGCGAGCTTGAACACCTGACGCCAGAGCGCGTCTGGAAAGAGACGGAAAATGCCCTCACCACGCGCAACCCGCAGGTCTTTTTCCAGGTTCTGCGCGACTGCGGCGCGCTGAAGGTGCTCTTCCCGGAAATAGACGCGCTGTTTGGCGTGCCTGCCCCGGCAAAATGGCACCCGGAAATTGATACCGGCGTGCACACGCTGATGACCCTGAGCATGGCCGCCATGCTCAGCCCTGAGGTGGACGTGCGCTTTTCCACCCTGTGCCACGATCTCGGCAAAGGCTTAACGCCAAAAGAATTCTGGCCTCGCCACCACGGGCACGGCCCGGCGGGGGTGAAGCTGGTCGAGGGGCTGTGCCAGCGTCTGCGCGTGCCGAACGAGATCCGCGATCTGGCGAAACTGGTGGCCGAGTTCCACGATCTGATCCACACCTTCCCTATTCTGAAACCGGCCACCATCGTTAAGCTTTTCGATAACATCGACGCCTGGCGCAAACCCCAGCGCGTCGAGCAAATCGCGCTCACCAGCGAAGCTGACGTGCGCGGTCGTACCGGTTTTGAAGCGTGCGATTACCCGCAGGGACGCTTACTGCGCAAAGCCTGGGACGTAGCGAAAGCGGTGCCCACGAAGGACGTTGTCGAAGCGGGATTCAAAGGGCCGGAAATTCGCGAAGAGCTCACGAAACGGCGAATTCAGGCGGTGTCGGACTGGAAGGAAAAGCATTGCCCTCAGCCGAAAGACTGAGGGCCATCGGTCAGAAGAAGACCACGTACACCGCAGCCGCCACGATAAAGCGATAGATCGCGAACGGAATAAACGAGATACGCTTAATCAGCTGCAGGAAGGTTTTAATGGCAATCAGCGCCACGATAAACGCGGTGATGAAGCCGACGGCGAACATCGGAATGTCGCCAGCCGTCAGGAAGTGATAGCTCTTATAGACGTCGAGTACGGTGGCGCCCATCATCATCGGCACCGCCAGCAGGAACGAGAACTCTGAGGCGGCGTAACGGCTTACGCCCATCAGCATCCCGCCGGAGATGGTTGCGCCTGAACGCGAGAAGCCCGGCCACAGCGCCAGACACTGGAAGCAACCAATGATAAACGCCTGACGATACGTCATATCGTCCAGACCTTCCGCGCGCGGCGTTTTTGGCTTCAGCACTTCCGCGGCGATCAGCAGGAAGCCCCCCACCACCAGCGCGTACATTACGTTAATCGGGTTAAACAGCGATTTGATGGCGTCGTGGAACACCAGGCCCAGCACCACCGCAGGGATCATCCCAAGCAGAATATGGATCAGTGACAGACGACCTTTACTGGCCCCCTCGTGCTGAGGCGGACGGCCAAAATGGATGCCGATCAGGCCAAACAGGCGACGCCAGAACATTACGACCACCGCCAGAATAGACCCCAGCTGGATCACCACTTCAAACGTTTTTGCGGTATCGCCTTCAAAGCCCAGCAGATGGCCAACGATAATCATATGGCCCGTACTGGAGACCGGCAAAAACTCCGTCAATCCTTCGACCACACCCAGTATTGCCGCCACCAGAAGCGAGTGCATATCGCTCATCTATAAACCCCTAAAAAAGATATAAAAAAACGGTCGCCCCAACGGCTACCGTGAAAGATACAGCTTTAAGACCGGTATAACCTAAAATGGTTTAGCAATTATGACGTTAATTCTTGCCTTTCAGATTTGTGCCACGCTCAATAATGACGCCAACGTTGGCGGCGCGCGCCACCGCTCCCGGCTTGCTCAGCTTGATGCGCACCCACGGTGAATTGAATTTTTTCAACAGCAATTCTGCGACTTCTTCCGCCACCCGTTCGACCAGCGCAAAACGTTGCCCTTCAACGTGGGCGATGACCGTTTCACTGATGTCGGCATAGCTCAGACAGTCGTTCACGTCATCGCTTTTTGCCGATTTGCGGTTATCCCATCCCATTTCGATATCGAACACCAGCTTCTGCTCGATGGTCTGTTCCCAGTCGTAAACACCAATTGTGGTGATTACCGAAAGTTGCTCTATAAATACAATATCCATCACGACCTGCCTGCTTTTTGGCTAAACCGGATACCACTTCCGGCGAATTATGCGTATTATCCACAGATGCTGAGAATACAGATACATTTTCAAAACGGAACAGCGTTATGAGTGCAATCGCGCCTGGAATGATCCTCCTCGCCTATCTTTGCGGCTCAATCTCCAGCGCCATTCTGGTCTGCCGCATTGCCGGGTTGCCTGACCCGCGTGAAAATGGTTCCGGGAATCCGGGGGCGACCAACGTACTACGAATTGGCGGCAAGGGAGCGGCCGTAGCGGTTTTGATTTTTGATGTTCTGAAAGGGATGCTGCCCGTCTGGGGCGCCTATGCGCTGGGCGTTACGCCGTTCTGGCTGGGGCTCATTGCTATTGCTGCCTGTGTTGGCCATATTTGGCCCATTTTCTTTGGTTTTAAAGGCGGCAAAGGCGTTGCGACGGCCTTCGGTGCGATTGCACCTATCGGCTGGGATCTCACCGGCGTCATGGCCGGGACCTGGCTTCTGACCATTCTTCTTAGCGGCTACTCGTCGCTGGGCGCCATCGTCAGCGCGCTGATCGCTCCGTTCTACGTCTGGTGGTTCAAACCCCAGTTCACCTTCCCGGTGTCGATGCTCTCCTGTCTTATCCTGCTGCGTCATCACGACAATATCCAGCGCCTGTGGCGTCGTCAGGAGACCAAAATCTGGACGAAGCTCAAGAGAAAGAAAAAAGACGCTCCGAAGGGTTAGTTATGCCTTATAGCCAAATGTGATTTTGGTCACCTTCTGCCTGTGGTAACTGTTAGAGACACAACACAACCACACAAAAAGAAAAATGGCAGAAATCACAGAACCAACTCCCCTTTCAACGGCAGGAAGCACCCCGGATGGCGACATCCAGTGGGTGCGCAGCGCGTCGGACGTATCACGCCTCGTTAATGACGGCTCTCAGGGCCGGGCAAACGCCCGTATCGTGGTCAGTATCGCGCTGGGCGGTATTTTCCTCGATGCCTACGATCTGGGCGCGCTGGCGTTCGGCATTAAAGACATCACCCGCGAATTTAACCTGACGCCCGCCGGGACCGGTATGGTGGCCTCGGCGATTACCTTTGGTGCCATTGTCGGGGCGCTGCTCGGCGGTTACCTCACGGATAAAATCGGGCGCTACCGCGTTTTTATGGCTGATATGGTGTTCTTCGTGGTGGCAGCGATCGCCTGTGCGCTGGCCCCGAACGAATATGTGCTCGCGGGCGCCCGCTTTGTGATGGGGCTGGGGGTCGGGATCGACCTTCCCGTGGCGATGGCGTTTTTAAGCGAGTTCGCCAGGCTGAAAGGGCCCGGAAATAAGGCCTCCAGCGTCGCGATGTGGTGCCCCACCTGGTATGCCGCCATCAGTATCTCCTACCTGCTGGTGCTTTTCTTCTACGCCGTGCTGCCGGAAAGCCACAGCGACTGGCTGTGGCGTTTGATCCTGGGCTTTGGCGCGGTGCCCGCGCTGGTGATTATCGCCATCCGCAGCCGCTATATGAGCGAATCTCCGGTCTGGGCGGCGAATCAGGGCAACCTGAAAGAGGCGGCGTCGATTTTACGCCAGTCGTATAACATCAATGCCCACGTGCCGCAGGACGCGCTCGGCCAGCCCGCACCTGTCGTGAATAAAGCGAAATGGTCAAATTATCTGAACCTGTTCCGCGGCATCTACTTGCGCCGCACTACGCTCGCCACGCTGCTGTCCGTCGTCTCGTCGTTTGCCTACAACGCCGTGGCGTTTGGCCTGCCGGTGATCATCTCCAGCTTCTTTGTCCAGTCGATGCTCACCACCATTCTCATTTCTCTGGCGCTTAACCTGCTGTTTGCCTTCGTCGGCGGACTGCTGGCGGTACGCTACGTACCACGCTTCGGCGCCTGGCGGATGTCGCTTGCGGGTTATGCCTGCCAGCTTGTCGCATTGCTTGGCCTGGCGCTGATTGGCCGACCGGAAGGTGTCTCTGAAGGCGTGCTTGCTGTGGCGATGCTGGCGCTTTTCCTGTTCGGTCAGGGCTTCGGCCCGGGCGCGCATACCATGACGTTCGCCTCCCTGAGCTACCCGACCTCGCTGCGCGGCGTGGGCGTGGGCCTCAACCAGACGCTGATGCGCAGCAGCTCGACGCTGTCGCTGTTTCTGTTCCCGCTGCTGGTGGCGTCGCTGGATACCGCCGTCTTCTGGGTGATTGCGCTGGCGCCGTTTATCGGCCTGGCGTCGCTGCTGGCGATCCGCTGGGAGCCGTCCGGGTATGACGTGGATGCGGAGGACTACCGGTAACGACACATCACTTCGGTGGGTTCACCCCGCCGAAGGTTTCTTATAAATCGTCAAGCAGCGTCCGGGAGAGTTTTTTTAGCGTCTCAAGCTCATCGTCATTCATCCGCATGCTGCAGCGAATCTGGTCCGGCAAAGCCATCACCCGTTTCTTCAGGTCTTTGGCCTTGTCGGTCAGTACAACATTTTTCATCCTTTCATCACCCACAACCGCGATACGGTTGAGAAATCCTTTTGCCTCAAGCTTTTGTACAAGCGGGGTCAATGTGCCCGAATCAAAAAATGTCTTATCGCTGAGATCGCGAAGTGGGATGTTGTCTTTCTCATAAAGCGCCATCAAAACAACGAATTGCGGATAGGTCAAATCCATCTCTTGCAGTAAAGGGCGATACTGGCGAACGAACGCGTTGGTGACCGAGTACAGCGAGAAGCAAAGTAAGTCGTCTAGCGTTTTGTTTTCTTTCATTTTTCTATCAACTCCGAATCGGTTTCCTGAAAAAATTATAAATAATGTTTGACTAAAAGTATCTTGCGCGCAAGTATTATACCAACAACTAAGTAGCGCACTACATAGTTATCTCATCCGATCAAATACGCTTAAAGAGGCACTACCATGAAAACACTAACCGCCATCCTGGTTTCTTCGGTCTTCGCGTCAGCCGCGGCATCCGCTCAAACCACCAATACCCCAACCCCGACCGCAGGCGTACAGGCATTTCTTAATGTTTTGAATTCCGGCAAGGGTAAGCCAATGGAACAGATGACCCCGCAGGAGGCCCGCCAGGTACTGATTGGCGCACAGCAAGGCGCAAAACTGCCGCCCGCTCAGGTCTCTGAAAAAACGATCCAGGTAAATGGCCAGGCGATAAAACTGAAAATAGTGAAACCTGAAAACGCCAGCGGCACGCTCCCCGCTTTTATGTTCTTTCACGGCGGCGGCTGGGTGCTGGGTGACTTCCCTACCCACGAACGCTTAATCCGCGACCTCGTTCGCGCTTCGGGTGCCGCTGCGGTTTACGTCGATTACACTCCGTCACCTGAGGCCCATTTCCCGGTAGCAATTAATCAGGCCTATGAAGCGACAAAATGGGTCGCCGGGCACGGTCAGGAAATTGGCGTGGACGGTAGCCGTCTGGGTCTGGTGGGTAACAGCGTGGGCGGCAACATGGTGGCTTCGGTGGCGCTGCAGGCCAAACAGTTCAATGGGCCAAAAATTCGCTACAACGTCATGCTCTGGCCGGTTACCGATGCGAACTTTGATACTGCCTCGTATAACCAGTTCGAAAATGGCTATTTCCTGTCGAAAAACATGATGAAATGGTTCTGGGATAACTACACCACCAGCGCTGCCGATCGCAACAATATTCTTGCCTCTCCGCTTCGCGCCAGCACCGCGCAGTTGAAAGGCTTCCCCGAAACGCTGATCCAGACAGCGGAGCTGGACGTTCTGCGGGATGAAGGTGAAGCATTCGGGCGTAAACTGGATGCGGCTGGCGTCCCGGTGACCGTCACGCGCTATAACGGCATGATCCACGACTACGGCCTGCTTAACCCGCTGAGCCAGGAGCCAACGGTGAAAGTTGCCCTTGAGCAGGCAGGTGCAGCATTGCATGAACACCTGAAGTAGGATCGTCATTCATCTATAGAGCACGGCCCCGGCCGTGCTTTTGTATTTCTCCTGCCTGGCCATCCATAAGCGACTCGTATGACAGGCTTCATTTCCGCCAGGGCATACTGAAACGTATCCCGATGGTGTGGAAATGGATGCAGCATGTTAGCAGCTCAGGTCACTGATAATACGTATAAAGGCTGGCAGGCGTCGCTTGCCCTGCAGTTTTGTCACACCCCTGAGAAAACCCTCCTGTACTCCGCCCACCACGTCGGGCCGCTCACCGTTCAACGTCCGTTTTACCCCGAAGGGGAAACCTGCCACCTTTACCTGCTGCACCCGCCCGGCGGGATTGTGGGCGGCGACACGCTGGACATTTCCGTTCAGCTGGACGCCAAAAGCCACGCGCTCATCACCATGCCCGGGGCGAGCAAGTTCTATCGCAGCAGCGGCCCACAGGCTCGTCTGAGCCAGCATTTTTACCTCGAGGAAGATTCCACCCTGGAGTGGCTGCCGCAGGACACGATTATTTTTCCCGGAGCGAATGCCGCGCTGCGCTCCGTCTTCCACCTGAAGGCCTCCAGCACGCTGCTGGCGTGGGAGCTGTACTGCCTGGGGCGCCCGGTGATCGCTGAGACCTTTAGCCACGGCACGCTGGAAAGCCGCCTTGAAATCTGGGTTGAAGACGAACCGCGCCTGATCGAGCGTCAGCATCTTAGCGACGGCGATCTCACGCCCGTCGCCGGACGTCCGTGGCTCGGCACGCTGCTGTTCTATCCGGCCAAAGAAGAACATCTCGACGCGGTGCGCGAGCGGCTCGCACCGCTGGAAAATTATGCAGGTGCAACGCTCGCTGACGATCTGCTGTCGGTGCGTTTTCTCTCCGACGACAACCTGATTTGCCAGCGGGTGATGCGCGATATCTGGCAGTCGCTTCGCCCGCTTCTCACTACCAAACCCGCCTGTTCGCCGCGTATCTGGCAGACATAAGAGAAACGTTATGGAACTGACCCCCAGAGAAAAAGACAAGCTGTTGCTGTTCACCGCCGCGCTGGTTGCCGAACGCCGCCTTGCGCGCGGGGTAAAGCTCAATTACCCGGAATCGGTCGCGCTGATCAGCGCCTTCATTATGGAGGGCGCGCGCGATGGCGAAACCGTCGCCTCGCTGATGGAGGCGGGCCGCCACGTCCTGAGGCGCGACCAGGTAATGGAGGGCGTCCCGGAGATGATCCCGGATATTCAGGTCGAAGCCACCTTCCCGGACGGATCGAAGCTCGTCACCGTCCACAACCCGATCGTCTAAGGAGCGCGTGATGATCCCAGGTGAATACCAGATCCAGCCCGGAACGATTGCCCTCAACGTCGGGCGTGAAACCCAACGCGTGGTTGTCGAAAATCACGGCGACAGGCCGATCCAGGTCGGATCGCACTACCACTTTTACGAGGTCAACCCGGCGCTGAAGTTCGATCGGGAAGCCACCAAAGGCTTCCGGCTGAACATCCCGGCGGGCACCGCCGTGCGCTTCGAGCCCGGCCAGAAGCGGGAGGTGACGCTGGTTCAGGTCACGGGGGCGCAGCGCATTTTCGGCTTTCGCGGCGAGGTGATGGGCGAGGTGAAACATGGCTGAGATTTCGCGCCGGGCGTATGCCGATATGTTCGGCCCCACCACCGGAGATAAAGTGCGGCTGGCCGACAGCGAGCTGTGGATCGAAGTGGAAGACGATCTCACGGTCTACGGCGAAGAGGTCAAATTCGGCGGCGGAAAGGTGATCCGCGACGGCATGGGCCAGGGGCAGATGACCGCTGAGGGCTGCGTGGATCTGGTTCTCACCAACGCGCTGATCGTCGATCACTGGGGGATCGTAAAAGCCGATATCGGCGTCAAGGACGGACGGATCTTCGCCGTCGGCAAAGCCGGGAACCCGGACATTCAGCCCGGCGTGACGATCCCGATTGGCGCGGCAACGGAAGTGATTGCCGCCGAAGGGAAGATCGTCACCGCCGGCGGGATCGACACCCACATCCACTGGATCTGCCCGCAGCAGGCGGAAGAGGCGCTGGTCTCCGGCGTCACCACCATGATCGGCGGCGGCACCGGACCGGCGGCGGGCACCAACGCCACCACCTGCACGCCGGGGCCGTGGTATATCGCCCGCATGCTGCAGGCTGCCGATACGCTGCCGGTGAATATTGGCCTGCTCGGCAAAGGTAACGGCTCCAACCCGGACGCCCTGCGCGAGCAGATTGCCGCAGGCGCCATCGGGCTGAAGATCCACGAAGACTGGGGCGCGACGCCCGCCGCCATCAATTGCTCGCTGGAGGTGGCTGACGAGATGGATATTCAGGTGGCGCTGCACAGCGACACGCTGAACGAGTCCGGGTTTGTCGAAGACACGCTGGCGGCTATCGCCGGGCGCACCATCCACACTTTCCACACCGAAGGCGCGGGCGGCGGCCACGCGCCGGATATCATCACCGCCTGCGCGCATCCGAATATTCTGCCCTCTTCCACCAACCCGACGCTGCCCTATACGGTGAACACCATCGATGAGCATCTCGACATGCTGATGGTTTGCCATCACCTCGACCCGGATATCGCCGAGGACGTGGCGTTTGCGGAATCCCGCATTCGTCGTGAAACCATCGCCGCGGAAGACGTGCTGCACGACATCGGCGCGTTCTCGCTCACCTCATCAGATTCACAGGCCATGGGCCGCGTCGGGGAAGTGATCATCCGCACCTGGCAGGTGGCGCACCGCATGAAGGTCCAGCGCGGCGCGCTGCCGGAAGAGACCGGCGATAACGACAACTTCCGCGTGAAGCGCTATGTCGCCAAATACACCATTAACCCGGCGCTCACCCACGGCATCGCCCATGAAGTCGGTTCGATTGAGGCGGGCAAGCTGGCGGATCTCGTGGTCTGGTCTCCGGCGTTCTTCGGCGTCAAACCCGCCACCATCGTCAAGGGCGGGATGATCGCCTGCGCGCCAATGGGCGATATCAACGCCTCAATCCCTACGCCGCAGCCGGTGCATTACCGTCCGATGTTTGGCGCGCTGGGCGCCGCGCGCCACGCTACCCGACTGACGTTTATCTCGCAGGCCGCCAGTACGAACGGCATCCCGCAGCAGCTCAACCTGCAGAGCGCCACCGCGGTGGTGAAAGGCTGCCGGACGGTGAAAAAGGCGGACATGATCCACAACGGCCTGCAGCCGAATATCACCGTCGACTCGCAAACCTACGAGGTGCGCGTCGACGATGAACTGATAACCAGCGAACCGGCTGACGTTCTGCCGATGGCGCAACGCTATTTCCTGTTTTGAGGAGTGATGATGATCTATTTAACCCAACGCCTGGACCACGCGCATCCGATTACCGCCAGCGTCACGCTGCCGATTGACGTGCGGGTGAAAAGCCGCGCCCGCGTAGCGCTGAACGACGGACGCGAAGCCGGGCTGATGCTGCCGCGCGGCCTGCTGCTGCGCGGGGGCGACCTGCTGACGACCGACGACGGCAGCGAGGTCATCGAAGTGATCGCCGCCCCGGAGTCAGTTTCCGTGGTGCGCTGCGCCGATCCGTTCCTGCTCGCCCGCGCCTGCTACCACCTGGGCAACCGCCACGTGCCGCTGCAGATCATGCCCGGCGAGCTGCGCTATCACCACGACCACGTTCTCGACGACATGCTGCGCCAGTTCGGGCTGGAAGTGGCCTACGCCAGCCTGCCGTTTGAACCGGAAGCGGGTGCTTACGCCAGCGATGCCCACAGCCATTCTCACGCTCATTCACATTAAGGATCCATCATGCGCAAGTATTTACCGCTGTTACTGCTGGCTTTTTCCGTTCCCGCGCTCGCGCATCCCGGCCACGGCACGGACAGCTTCCAGGCCGGATTTCTTCATCCGCTGACCGGGCTCGATCACCTGCTGATGCTCACCGGTGCGGGCGTGCTCTCGGCCCTGAGCGGCCGCAAACTCCTGCTGCCGTTTGCCACCCTCGGGATGATGCTTGTCGGCGCCATTGCGGGCAGCCTGCTCGGCGGCTTCAGCGGCATGGAGATGCTGATTATCGCCTCGCTGGCGGTATCCGGCGTGATGATGTTTAAAACTGAAAACCGTCTGCTGCTGGCGGTACCTGCCCTGGCGATGTTCCACGGCTGGGCGCACGGCGTGGAGATGTCCGGCCACAGCTTCTGGCTCTTCACCAGCGGCTTTATGCTCGCCAGCGCCACGGTGCTGTGCGCCAGCTTTGCCGCAGGGCTGCTGCTGCGCCGTCACGACGGCCTGCGTAAAACCTTCGGCGGCGGGCTGATCGTCTCTGCCCTGCTGGCGCTGATGAGCTGATGGAGCACGCCCGCCAGAGGCTGCGCCTGATGCAGCTCTCAAGCAGCAGCCTGCCGGTCGGGTCGTTTACCTGGTCGCAGGGGCTGGAGTGGGCCGTTGAGGCAGGCTGGGTCACCGACGCCGACGCGTTCAAACGCTGGCAAATCCAGCAGATGGAGCAGAGCTTTTTCTGCGTCGATCTGCCGCTGTTTATCCGTCTTTATCAGGCCTGTGAGCAACGCTCTCTTACAAAAGCAAAACGCTGGACGACATACCTTCTCGCCTGCCGGGAAACGCGCGAGCTGCGCGAAGAGGAGCGCAACCGTGGAGCGGCGTTTACGCGGCTGATTAAGAACTGGGAACCTGACTGTCCGCCCGAATGGCTGCCGCTGTTTATGCAAAGCCAGCTCTGCGGCATGGCCTGGCTCGGCGTGCGCTGGGGCATTAGCGCGCGCGAGCTGGCGCTGAGCCTCGGCTACAGCTGGATGGAGAGCGCGGTGATGGCGGGCGTCAAGCTGGTGCCGTTTGGGCAACAGGCCGCGCAGCAGCTGATTATCGAACTGGGCGACCATTACGCCGCCGGGCTTGAACAGGCATTTTTGCGCAGCGACGACGCGCTGGGGGCAGCAACGCCGCTGTCCGCCATCGCCTCCGCGCGCCACGAAACCCAATATTCACGACTATTCCGTTCCTGAGGAGTCAACATGGCTGATTACAAACATCCCCTGCGCGTAGGCGTGGGCGGCCCGGTAGGATCGGGCAAAACCGCGCTGCTGGAAGCGCTCTGCAAGGCGATGCGCGACACGTATCACCTGGCGGTGGTCACGAACGATATCTACACCAAAGAGGATCAGCGCATCCTCACCGAGGCGGGCGCGCTGGAGCCGGAGCGCATCGTGGGCGTGGAAACGGGCGGCTGCCCGCATACCGCCATTCGTGAAGATGCGTCGATGAACCTGGCGGCGGTAGAGGCGCTAAGCGAGAAGTTCGGCAATCTGGATCTGATCTTCGTTGAAAGCGGCGGAGACAACCTGAGCGCGACGTTCAGCCCGGAGCTGGCGGATCTGACCATCTACGTGATCGACGTGGCCGAAGGGGAAAAAATCCCGCGCAAGGGCGGGCCGGGGATCACCAAATCCGATTTTTTGGTGATCAACAAAACCGACCTCGCGCCGTACGTCGGTGCGTCGCTGGAGGTGATGGAGCGCGACACCAACCGCATGCGCGGCGAGCGCCCGTGGACCTTTACCAACCTGAAGGCGGGTGACGGGTTAGCGACGATTATTGCGTTTCTGGAAGAGAAAGGGATGCTGCGGGTGTAGGGCCATAATACCCTCTCCCTGTGGGAGAGGGTTAGGGTGAGGGATTACGCCTCCGGCAGTTCCGCCAGCGGCCAGCGCGGACGCACGGACACGCTCAGGTCGGACGTTGCGCCCGCGTTCAGGCGCACCATTCCGGCGTAAGCGATCATCGCGCCGTTGTCGGTGCAGAATTCCGGACGGGCATAGAACACTTCCCCGCGACGCTTTTGCATCATCTCGGCGAGCTTCGCGCGCAGCGTGCGGTTAGCGCTCACGCCACCCGCCATCACCAGACGCTTAAAGCCGGTCTGATCCAGCGCGCGCTTGCACTTGATCATCAGCGTGTCCACCACCGCATCTTCGAACGCGCGGGCGATATCGGCGCGGGTCTGCTCGCTGTCATCGTTATTGCGAATCGTATTCGCCGCGAAGGTTTTCAGCCCGGAGAAGCTGAAATCCAGCCCCGGACGGTCGGTCATCGGACGCGGGAAGACAAAGCGCCCTTCCGTTCCCTGCGACGCCATTTTTGACAGCATCGGGCCGCCCGGATAATCCAGCCCCAGCAGCTTGGCGGTTTTATCGAACGCTTCACCGGCGGCGTCGTCGATCGACTCGCCCAGCAGCTCGTACTTGCCAATGCCCGTTACGCTAATCAGCTGCGTATGACCGCCGGAGACCAGCAGCGCCACAAACGGGAACTCAGGCGGATTCTCTTCCAGCATCGGTGCCAGAAGATGCCCTTCCATATGGTGAACCGGGATCGCCGGCACATCCCACGCGAAGGCCAGCGAACGGCCAACCGTCGCGCCGACCAGCAGCGCGCCGACCAGGCCCGGGCCTGCGGTATAGGCCACAGCGTCGATATCGTTTGAACTCAACCCGGCCTCTTTCAGCGCCGCCTGAATCAGGGGAACCGTTTTACGCACGTGGTCACGAGAGGCCAGTTCAGGTACGACGCCGCCGTAGTCAGCGTGCAATTTCACCTGACTATACAGCTGGTTGGCCAGAAGCCCTTTTTCGTCGTCGTAAATGGCGATGCCGGTTTCATCGCAGGATGTTTCAATACCCAGTACACGCATGACTTGTTTTACCTCGTTTCAATACCGCGCAGTGTAGAGCCTGGGCGGGTTGATGTAAAACTTTGTTCGCCCCAGGAAGAAGGCTCGTGTATACTCCTCACCCTTATTAAAGTCCCTTTCAAAATCGCATCGGTGCTTTACAAAGCAGCAGCATTTGCAGTAAAATTCCGCACCATTTTGAAATAAGCTGGCGTTGATGCCAGCGGCAAACCGAATTTATTAAAGGTGAGAGTTACATGCCGGTAATTAAAGTACGTGAAAACGAGCCGTTCGACGTAGCACTGCGTCGCTTCAAACGTTCATGCGAGAAAGCAGGTGTTCTGGCTGAAGTTCGTCGTCGTGAGTTTTATGAAAAACCAACGACCGAACGTAAGCGCGCTAAAGCTTCCGCTGTGAAACGTCACGCGAAGAAACTGGCTCGCGAAAACGCACGCCGTACTCGTCTGTACTAATTGGTTGAGGGCCTCAGCCCTCAATTGACAGACAGAGTAATAGTCGTAAGGCCGTGCTTCCGGAAGGAATGCGCGGCTTGTTTTCGTTTATGAGTCACTAAAAATAACGGGGCATATGGCCGGAAGAATCCCACGCGTTTTCATCAATGACCTGCTTGCCAGAACCGACATCGTCGATCTCATCGACGCGCGGGTAAAGCTAAAAAAGCAGGGCAAGAACTACCATGCGTGCTGTCCGTTCCATAACGAAAAAACCCCCTCCTTCACCGTAAACGGTGAAAAGCAGTTCTACCATTGCTTCGGCTGTGGCGCACACGGTAATGCCGTCGATTTTTTGATGAACTACGACAAGCTCGAGTTCGTTGAAACCGTCGAAGAGCTGGCGGCGATGCATAACCTTGAAGTGCCGTATGAAGCAGGCAGTGGGCCAAGTCAGATCGAGCGCCATCAACGGCAAACGCTGTATCAACTGATGGATGGCCTGAATTCGTTTTACCAACAGTCTCTTAAGCAATCTGCGGCTGAGCCTGCGCGTCAGTATCTGAACAAGCGCGGACTGAGCGACGATGTCATTGCGCGTTTCGCTATTGGTTACGCCCCGCCCGGCTGGGACAACGTGTTAAAGCGTTTTGGCGGCAATAGCGAAGATCGTAAGTCTCTCATCGATGCAGGCATGCTGGTCACCAACGACCAGGGACGAAGCTACGACCGCTTCCGCGAACGGGTGATGTTCCCGATCCGCGACAAGCGTGGCCGGGTAATTGGTTTTGGTGGTCGCGTGCTGGGTGATGCCCTGCCGAAATACCTTAACTCCCCGGAAACCGATATTTTCCATAAGGGCCGCCAGCTGTACGGTCTTTATGAGGCGCAGCAGAATAATGCGGAACCTCCGCGTCTTCTGGTCGTCGAAGGCTATATGGACGTCGTGGCACTGGCGCAGTACGACATCAACTACGCGGTTGCGTCGTTAGGGACGTCCACCACCGCCGATCATATTCAACTGCTGTTCAGGGTGACCAACAACGTCATCTGCTGTTACGACGGTGACCGCGCAGGGCGCGACGCCGCCTGGCGCGCGCTGGAAACCGCGCTACCCTATATGACCGACGGGCGTCAGCTACGCTTTATGTTTCTGCCCGACGGTGAAGACCCGGATACGCTGGTGCGTAAAGAGGGCAAAGCGGCGTTTGAAGCGCGGATGGAGCAGGCTCAGCCGCTCTCCACGTTTTTGTTTAACAGCCTGATGCCGCAGGTCGATTTGAGTACCCCTGACGGGCGCGCGCAGCTCAGTACGCTGGCGTTGCCGTTAATCAGCCAGGTGCCCGGCGAAACGCTTCGCATCTATCTGCGTCAGGAGTTAGGCAACAAGCTCGGCATTCTGGATGACAGCCAGCTTGAACGTTTAATGCCAAAACAGGCTGAAAACGGTGCGGTTCGCCCCGCGCCTCAGCTAAAACGCACAACCATGCGTATACTGATAGGGTTGCTGGTCCAAAACCCCGAGCTTGCGCCGCAGGTGCCGTCGCTGGCGGGTTTAAACCACGAAAAATTGCCCGGACTTGGCTTATTTTCAGAACTGGTCAACACGTGTTTGTCTCAGCCAGGTCTGACCACCGGACAACTTTTAGAGCATTATCGCGGCACAAAAGAGGCCGCTACCCTTGAAAAATTGTCGATGTGGGACGATATAGCAGATAAGGACATTGCAGAAAAAACGTTCACCGACTCACTCAACCATATGTTTGATTCGATGCTTGAGCTGCGCCAGGAAGAGTTGATAGCTCGCGAGCGCACACACGGTTTAAGCAGCGAAGAACGCCGGGAGCTCTGGATGATTAACCAGGAACTGGCGAAGAAATAAAAAATTTAACGGCTTAAGTGCCGAATATCGATCGGGAAGCCCCCGGCAGCCGCACTGAGAGGCAGCGGCAAAAATATAAGTACGCCCTCGCTTTAAAGGTTGGCAGCCCCATCGCCGACACCAATCAAACGAATTAAGTGTGGATACCGTCTTATGGAGCAAAACCCGCAGTCACAGCTGAAACTTCTTGTCCAACGTGGTAAGGAGCAAGGCTATCTGACCTATGCCGAGGTCAATGACCATCTGCCGGAAGATATCGTCGATTCAGATCAAATCGAAGATATCATCCAAATGATCAATGACATGGGCATTCAGGTGATGGAAGAAGCACCGGATGCCGATGATCTGTTGCTGGCTGAAACCTCCAACAACACTGACGAAGATGCGGAAGAAGCTGCTGCACAGGTACTGTCCAGCGTGGAATCTGAAATCGGGCGTACCACTGACCCGGTCCGCATGTACATGCGCGAAATGGGAACCGTTGAACTGTTGACCCGCGAAGGCGAAATTGACATCGCAAAACGCATCGAAGACGGGATCAACCAGGTTCAGTGCTCTGTTGCCGAGTACCCGGAAGCGATCACCTATCTGCTGGAGCAGTACGATCGCGTTGAAGCGGAAGAAGCGCGCCTGTCTGACCTGATCACCGGTTTTGTCGACCCGAACGCTGAAGAAGATATGGCGCCTACCGCCACTCACGTCGGTTCTGAACTGTCTCAGGAAGAGATGGATGATGACGAAGACGAAGATGAGGAAGAGAGCGACGACGACACCGCGGACGATGACAACAGCATCGACCCGGAGCTGGCGCGTGAGAAGTTTGCCGAGCTGCGTACCCAGTACGAAGTGACGCGTGACACCATCAAAGCGAAAGGCCGCAGCCATGCCGCCGCTCAGGAAGAGATCCTGAAGCTGTCTGAAGTCTTCAAACAGTTCCGCCTGGTGCCAAAACAGTTCGACTACCTGGTGAACAGCATGCGCGTGATGATGGATCGCGTACGTACCCAGGAACGCATCATCATGAAGCTGTGCGTTGAGCAGTGCAAAATGCCGAAGAAGAACTTCATCACCCTCTTCACCGGCAACGAAACCAGCGAAACCTGGTTCAACGCGGCTATCGCGATGAACAAGCCGTGGTCTGAAAAACTGCACGACGTGAAGGACGATGTACATCGCGGCCTGCAGAAACTGCATCAGATTGAAGAAGAGACCGGCCTGACCATCGAGCAGGTTAAAGACATCAACCGTCGTATGTCCATCGGTGAAGCGAAAGCCCGCCGTGCGAAGAAAGAGATGGTTGAAGCGAACTTGCGTCTGGTTATCTCTATCGCCAAGAAATACACCAACCGTGGTCTGCAGTTCCTGGATCTGATTCAGGAAGGCAACATCGGTCTGATGAAAGCGGTAGATAAGTTTGAATACCGTCGTGGTTACAAATTCTCCACCTACGCAACATGGTGGATCCGTCAGGCTATCACCCGCTCTATCGCGGATCAGGCGCGCACCATCCGTATCCCGGTGCATATGATTGAGACCATCAACAAGCTCAACCGTATCTCTCGCCAGATGCTGCAGGAGATGGGCCGCGAGCCGACGCCGGAAGAGCTGGCCGAGCGCATGCTGATGCCGGAAGACAAGATCCGTAAGGTGCTGAAGATCGCCAAAGAGCCAATCTCCATGGAAACACCAATCGGTGATGATGAAGATTCGCATCTGGGTGATTTCATCGAGGATACCACCCTCGAGCTGCCGCTGGACTCTGCCACTACCGAGAGCCTGCGCGCTGCGACGCACGACGTTCTGGCTGGCCTGACCGCCCGTGAAGCAAAAGTCCTGCGTATGCGTTTCGGTATTGATATGAACACCGACCACACGCTGGAAGAAGTGGGTAAACAGTTCGACGTTACCCGCGAACGTATCCGTCAGATCGAAGCGAAGGCGCTGCGTAAGCTGCGTCATCCAAGCCGCTCTGAAGTACTGCGTAGCTTCCTGGACGACTAATCGGTCCTGACAGTGAAAAAGCTCCCTTCGGGGAGCTTTTTTTTGTTTATTCCCTCTCCCTGTGGGAAAGAGTAAGGGTGAGGGTAAGGGCATCAGGCCTCAAAGGATTACAGCCCCCGCACCATCAGCGCCTCATCCAGCTCGCGATACGCTTCCACCAGCTTATCCAGCGTCGCCCTGTTGAGCCCGCTCGGGTTCGGCAGCACCCAAACCTGCGTCACGCCAATCATGATGCTCTGCTTGCCCCACTGCGTTCCACGCTGGCTAAACGCCTGCTCGTAGGCCTGCTTGCCGAGGATCGCCAGCGCGGCCGGCTGATAATCCTCTATCTTCTTGATCAGCTCCCGCCCGCCGCTGCGCAGCTCATGCAGGTTAACCTCGCTCGCCTGCACCGTAGGCCGCTCGACCAGCATGGTAATTCCGCAGCGCGTGTCCAGCAGATGCTGTTCCTCTTCGGGCTTGAGTAGCCTGTCGGTAAACCCGGCCTGGTAGATCACCTTCCAGAAGCGATTACCCGGATGGGCAAAGTGAAAACCGGTGTGCGCCGAGGACTTACCCGGGTTGATTCCGCAGAACACCACCCGCAGGCCAGGGGCCAGAATATCGTTGATCATCTTTACTCCCGCTCGATACATCGTCAGGGAAGTATAAAGGATTGATTATGCGTTGTTTATAAAAACAGCAGGCAGGTGTGAATGGCTGGATTGCTGCGGGGAGTTACTTTATAATTCACCGCCACGGCCCCTTAGCTCAGTGGTTAGAGCAGGCGACTCATAATCGCTTGGTCGCTGGTTCAAGTCCAGCAGGGGCCACCAAATTTTAGTTTTAGAATCATATGATTAAGCCACTCGATTGAGTGGCTTTTTTTATTGTTTTTTTGAGCCGGTAACGGAGTCGCTAACCGTGGTTTAGCGAAGCCGTGCGGACATGCTCAGAGGCACCCGGGGTCGCGATCAGGCGCTCCACGGATTCCATCGTCACGAACGTACAGCTGCAATCTACATTGGTGCACTGATGATAGCGCTCTTTGGTATTTTCACTTAGATAGCGACTGGTACGCGCATGCGCAGAGTGCTTGCACTTAGGACAATGAAACATGTACCCCTCCACTTGATTCACATTTTGTGAATCAATAATACCCAAAATAAAACCAATAGCAACTACATTACTCACTATCAACAGTAAATTTTTCGTCGCTGACGTTCAGCTCAAGCTTAAGCTGCGTGGTAAATCCGCTATCGTTGAGGGTATGCACCACCTCGCTGATGATCCACGCCTGCTCGTCGATGACGCGTTTAAAACCGTTTACCAGCACCGGCGTTTCGGGGAACAGATCGGCGCGTCCCAGGGCAAGCTGGATGGAAAACTCTACGGTTCCCCGCTGAAGCGCGCGCCACTTAGCCTCTGCGGCCCTGAGCGCCTGCTCTTCAGAGGCATAAACCGTGGTGAGCTCAAATACGTTCTCCGCCGATCCCACCAGCCTCTCTTGCGGTTTCTGCTCCTTGCCTGCTGCTCCCGCTACCGGTGCGGCGGCATCCGGGTGCTGCAGTGCTTCTGTCTGCTGCCCTCCGGACTGACGATTAATACTCAATTGAGTATTTTGTTGTTTGGGGTCACGCGTTTGCAGCCATTTGGCCGTTACGCCGGAATAATTTTCACGGTCAGTTATGGAAAAAAGGTGCTTATCGCCATCCCCACGTTCAATCATCATTAAGGAAAGCGGAGTGCCGCTGGCCGTCACGGCCTGGCCCGCTTTCATAAAGATAATCTTCCCGGCTTTGATTGAAACAAATGCACCATTACGTTCAGCAAGGCGGGAGAGGAACGCCGCGTCTGTCTCCTGAGACTGGTCAATATGAGAGATGGCGATGGATGCAAGCCCCGACGCGACGCTGGCGGTCAACTGGTTACGCTGAGCGATGGTATCGACTATCGCGCCAATCGTCGTGTCATGCCACGACTGTTCGCGCCGCACGTTTAGCTTTCCACGAAAATCTGCGCTGAATCCCTGGATGGTCAGCGTGTCCGGCGCGCCCCGGAAATGAATCGCATCAATCGTAAAGTCCCCTTTCTCCTCGAGCGGGGTTCCCTCCCATCCCAGCCATAAGGACAGCCTTGCCCCCCGGGCAGGCAAGTCCAGCAGCCCGTCGGAATCATCCAGCAGAATATCCAGCTGATCGGCTTCCAGCCCCCGTTTGTCGGTCATGGTCAGGCTGATAAGACGATGGCTGAAATTTTGCGTGATATCACGATCGTCAAGCTTAAGCATAAAATCAGGGGCGATTTTTCCACCCGCCCGGATATTCATTTCAGCGATCATCCCACCAGCCCTCCAATGCTATTCCGTGCGCTTTCCACCAGCTCTGAGGCCTGCGTTCGCAGGTCGCCAAACGTCGTCATCAGCGATTCGTCCACGCGTTTTAGCGACAGGGTAAACTCAATTTTTCGGGCGGTACCGTCACTGTAAAAATCCGAATGCGTATGCGTGACTTTATCAATGACAAACATGCCGTGAATGATGCCGGTACCGTCTATCAACGGCCATGCCCGCCCCTCATTTGCCATCAGCTCAACCGCCTTGAGGGAAAGCCGCCCTCCCGTGAGTTCCGGGTAAAGCAAGCCGGAGAGGCTAAAGGATGTCTCACCTTCGCCAAGGTACTGCCAGGCTTTGGGTTTCCCGATGCGAGCGCTGGATGCCCAGCGGTAGTCTTTCGTGAATATCATTGACTGATACGGTAAGGTTCGTCGCTCAAAGACAAACAGACCCAGCACCATTAACATTTTTTCTCTCCTCAACCATACATAAAGCTGGATTGCTGCCGTCTCGCTTTATCCTGTTCAATATTATCTATCGTCTCCCGGATTTGACGCGTCAGATCCGTTCCGGAGGCCGTGCCCCCCTGCAGCGTGATGTTATATTCGCTTTTACTCTGATCGACGTAAGAGCGTCCTCCAGTAGCGATGGTCGGCTGATACCCCAGGCTGCCGCCAGAGATCCCCGCGCCCGGAATATAAGCGCTGCCCGCCGGTGAGGATGCCGCTTCTGCTTTTGCCGCAGCGGCGTCGAGATCGCCCGACTCGTTTTTGATAATACCGAGCTTCTCCAGCAGCCAGCTGGCCTTGCCGCTCAGGCTATTAAAGAGATCGAGCGGTGCCATTAACGCATCGCCCAGCGCCTGACCAAAAATCACGCCAGCGTTTTTACAGCCATCCAGCGTTTCCTGCGTCGCCTTGATCGGCGTAATCAAGTCGGTGAACCATTGCCAAATACCGCCCAGCTTCTCCGAGATAGAGTCAAACACCGCCATCACCGGTGAGAACAGCGCCCCCAGCGGTGCGAAAGCCGTCGAAAGCCCTTCCATCACCCCGCCAAAGAAGGCGCTGATGGGCTCCCAGTATTTAAAAATCAGTAAAGCACCGGCAGCAATCGCCGCGCCAAGGGCAATCACCGGCCAGCTAAGCGCACCCAGCACCGTCATGATGGCGCCGCCCACCACGCTGAATACCGTTCCCAACATCCCGGCCGCGGTAATAACCATATTGACGCCCGTCAGAACCGGGCCGATAACCGTGCCTACGCCACCCAGTACGCCAGCAAACGCCTGTGCGCCGACAACGATGCTGGCGAGGGTCTGCGTCAGCTCAGGGTTGGCATTCACCCAAAGGGAGGCCGTGCCAAGCCAGCCGGTTGCGGTTGTTATCAGGTTGCGCAGAGCGCCATCCGCTTGATCAAATACATCAATCTTCAACCCGTTCCACGCGGCCTGGAATCGGTTGATATCGCCGTCAAGATTATCGGTCTGCACGGAAGCCGCGAGCGCGGTACTGCCCTTTGCCCCCTGCAACTGCTGGCGTTTTTCATCAAGCGATCCATCACCCGCAGCGGAAGCCAGCGCCCCCGCGGCTTTTATGGCATCCGGAGTCTGAACATGGCGCAACATCGCGCTGAGCGCATCCCCGGCGGCGGCACCTTTCATTCCTTTTTCCGCCAGAACGCCAAGCAGCGCGGTGGTCTCTTCAAGCCCCATACCGGATGCACCCGCAGCGGGCGCAGCGGAGGTGACGGCCGCCGCCATCTCAGCGAGGCTGGTATTCGAAGAGGTAGAACCGCGCGTAAGCACATCTGCAATGCGTCCCGCGTCCGCATCGGCCAGGCTATACGCGGCCTGCGTGCTGGCGATCATATCGGCCGCTTTAGCCGCGTCGACACTCCCCGCCAGGCTGAGGTTGACCGTTGGCGCGGTGGCCGCAAGCAGCCCATCGGCGTCATAGCCTGAACGAGCCAGTTCGGTTTGTGCCCGGAGGACCGTATCTGCAGGTACTCCGGTCCTGGCGCTGACCTCCCGCGCCTGTTGGCGAATCGCCTCAAGCCGGGAATCCCCCTTCGCCAGGCCAAGGTTTGCCTGAATGGCCGACATCTGCTTTTCAAAGCCGATGCCAGGGGCGATAAACCGGGACGTCTGGTCAAAGCCCGCTTTTGCGATGCCCACGCCCGCATTCGCAAGCTGACGCACCCGCGCGGTAACGCGTTTGCCTGACTCGTAGCGATTCTGAACGGCACTCAGCCGCTCCTGCTGCTGATTGACGCGGGCCAGCGCATCCCGCTGTCGGTTAAGCTGCTGCGTTTTTTCACTGATGTGACTTTTTAAACGACGTTCATCCGACGAGAGCGTGCGCGTGTTCACTCCCGCCTGAGCGAGTTCAGCACGCTGACGCTGTACCGAGTAGCGTAAGCTGTTGTACTCATGCTTAAGGTCGGTCGCCGATTTTCGGGCTGCAGTCAGCGCATCAGCCTGCGCCTGGGTGGGGTTATGCGTGTTTTTAAACTGTACCGCCAGCGCCGCGGCCTGCTGTTTCGCCTGGGCAAGCGACTGCTCCGTCGTGGCGAGCCGGGCATTTGCTTTTCTGAAGCCGTTAATGCGCCCCGCCTGCTCATCGAGCTCCCCCAGCGCCGTCTGCGCATCGCGGATATCGCTCGAGAGAGTGAGGCTGGCGTTCTGGAGAGCGTTAAGCGGTCGGGTTGCCCGGTCGACTGCCTTAAGCAGCTCCTGAAGACTGACATTATTACTCATGGTGGTTTCCGCTTCGCTGTAGCGCTTTTTCGCGCCATAAGAGGAGTTCGGTCACGCTAAGGGAGTACAGTTCTGACGGCGGCCAGTGAAAGATCACCGCGATATCCGCCATCAGATCGTCGACCGACACATTTTCGGGAAATTTCAGCGAGCCGAAGCCGGTGACAAAAAACCGACCACCTTACCTGCAAAAGAGAGCAGATCGCAGGCATCCAGGCGCGCAACCTCATGCTCGGTCAGCGCCGGCGAGGTCATTCGCGGCAGCACCTTAATCAGCGCATCCACGTCAGATTGCGCCAGCGACGCCAGCGATACGCCGCGCAGGGTCCCCGCATTGGGTTTTGCGACGGTCACCTTTTCGATTTTTTGCTCGCCGCGCTGAACGGGGCTATCAAGCGTGACGATGTGTGGGTTTTCACTTTCGTTCATGGTGGTCTCGTTGATATGTTCCATTTCGTTACTCTTCAGAAAGTTAACTCACCGGCCGGTAATCCCGGCCGGTTAAAGGGTTACAGGCCGATGGCCTTACGGTGTTCTGCCAGGCGATCGACCCCGTCGACTTTGAGCACCATGTTGATGATGTCGATTTCGATGATCTCTTTGCCATCAATGGTCAGCTGGTAGTAAGCGCACTCAGTGGACATCTTGGTGGTGCCGCTCTCGCCCTGCTTGTTTTCACCGCCATCAAACTCTTTATGACGGCCGCGCATGACGATTTCGACGGCGGAGATTTCGCCGGTATCATCGCGCTGATAAGAGCCGGTAAAGCGCAGCGGCACGCTGTCCGCGCCCGGAGAGGCATACTGCGCCCACAGCGCGGCGTCCGGCAGGCCGCCAACGGTCCACTCCAGCGCCAGGGCATCATCGTCCAGGCCGAGGTCGACAGAGACCGAGCCCGGCATACCGCCGCCGCGATACTTCTCCAGCTTGCGGGTCAGCTTCGGTAAGGTGACAGACTCAACAACGCCCATATAGCTCAGGCCATCATTGAACATATTCAGGTACTTAAGTTTGCGTGGTAACGCCATGCTTCAGCTCCTTAGCTGTTAACCGAATCTGACAGGTCTGCCAGATAGGTATCGGTGATGCGCTGGCGCAGAGTCAGATTTTCCAGCGGCGGGACGGGGGTGTAGTCGTAATCGATATACAGTTTCCCCGCTTTCAGGGTGGTTGCATCGTTCGACTCAGGGTCATACCAGCAGGAGCCGTCGACGATATAGCCGTTGGTTTTCAGCTCGCGGAACTTGGCGTTAATACCGGAAACGATGTCGCGAATAAGCGTTGGCGTGATGGGTTTATCCATCGCCCACGCGTGCGCTTCCGCCATGGTATCGGCCAGCACCTGTGCGGTACGGGTGTAGTTTTCAAAGACGAATAACGGATCGTCTGAGCAGGTACGGTTACCCCAGAATTTAAAGCCGTCGTTGCGAATCAGCGTGGTGACGCCAGCCTGGTTGAGCAGGTTCGCGTCGGTAGCCTGTTCCTGCAGATCCCAGGAGACAGAAGCGCTTACGCCAGTAACGCCGTTGACGCCAACGTTTGACAGGGTTTTATGCCAGCCCATGGTCTGGTCGATTTTGGCGCGCAGGCCAAGCGCGCGGGCGGTCGCCCAGGCCGTTGTCGTTGCGTTCGTGGTGGTATCCCATGCCAGAAAATCAGGATGGATAACCATCAGCTCGCGCTGGCTGAAGTTTTTGCGATAGTTAATCGCCTCAGAAATGGTTTTACATCCCCATGCGCTGACATAGCCGAACGCGCGCAGGCTCTGGCACATGGCGGCCAGTGCGGTCGCCACTTCCTGAGAGTCCAGCCCCGGCACGCCGAGAATACGTGGCTTGACGCCGGTTACCGTTTTCGCCGTGAGAAGCGCCTTCAGGCCGGTATATTTACCGTTTTCATCGGTAGTACCGATGATATTGGAAACGGTCTGCTTGCGCGCCTCTTCCGGGGTTTCAGCGGTGCCTTCGGCCACGCGAACAACCACGACAACCGGTTTGCACTGGTCGGCGATCGCTTGCAGAGAAGCGGACAGCGTCCCCGCCTTGCCGGCTTTCGCAATCGCGTTTTGCACGTTGGTAATGAGCACGGGCTCGTTTAAAGGAAATGTCTTGTCGTCAGCATCGCTGGCCGTACAGACCATGCCGATGATTGCCGTCGAGACGGTGGAAATGGTGCGGGTGCCATCGTTGATTTCGATAACTTCCACGCCGTGGTGAAAATCACTCATCCGTTTAACTCCTTGGTTAGTTGGTGAGTGATATTGTCGCGGCTGGGCTTGCTATGAGCTAACCATCCCTGTCCAGCGGCCGCTGGCACAACGATTGTCCGACTATCGTAGCGGGGAATTTTTTATAAAGCGTGGAAATACCTACATCAAAAATTAACGCAACGCGCTGTCGGGATTCTCCGGAAGCAATCAGCCTGCCAGCCTGAGCCCATTCCTCCTGCGTCAATTTAGGGCGTCTGCCACCAATTCGTCCCTGTTCCCGCGCTGCGGCCAGCCCGGCGCACGTCCTCTCGACAATGAGTTCACGCTCCATTTCAGCAAGCGCCCCCATGATATGGAAGAAGAAACGTCCCATTGGCGTTGAGGTATCAATGCTATCAGTCAAACTGCGGAAATTAATGCTTCGCTGGCGGAGTTCCTCGGTCATTGAAACAAGGTGGCGCATACTGCGCCCGAGCCGATCAAGTTTCCATACAACGAGAGTATCGCCCGCATTAAGTTGTCTGAGGGCTCGATTGAGCCCCGGTCTGTTTGTCGATTTACCGCTGATTTTATCTTCAAAAATGAGCTCACATCCTGAACGCTGCAGCGCGTCACGCTGTAAGGCGGTGTTTTGTTCATTTGTTGACACGCGTACGTAGCCAATAAGCATGGTATTTCTCTCCGTCAAAACCGGAAATCATGCCATTTAATGGATAAACACGCATTTTCAAAAACCTTGGTTTGGGAGAAGGCTCTGCTTTGCCGGTGGGTGTACCCGTTCCATGGACATCAGCAACTCCACCGACGGGGTGGCTTAAATGCAACGGAGCGGCGTTCACAGCCTCCCAGTACCCTAAATTGGCTCTGGCTTATCCTGCACTCAGATTACCTGATTTACGCGGTGAGTTTATCCGTGGCTGGGATGATGGACGTGGAGTTGATTCAGGGCGCGGCCTGCTATCGCTTCAGATGGGTAGTTTGATGGCTGTATCTATTTCCGGCAGTACAGAAGATGATGTGATGAACACCATGCATGTATACGCACCTCCTGACTACAAACCATTAATGGATGGTGTGGGCATGGATTCAATGGCTAATTATCAAAAGCCTTTTGCTGTTAACCGGCTGTCGTCAAATGGCACTATCCCGTACTCAACCGCACAATTAAGCACAACAGTTAGTGGTCAATCCGCAGTGGGTGGTGTGGCAAGACCACGGAACGTCGCATTTAACTACATCGTGAGGGCCGCATAATGGCAAAAGCTGAACTAAATAGTGAATTTATCGCCACTGTGGCTGGGGATATTATCGTCTATAACTTTAACGGTGAGTCCCGTGAATTACAGTCCTCATCCGTTGAGTATCTCGCCGTGGGGGTCGGTATTCCAGCCTTATCCTGTACTGATGCGCCAGGAGAGCAAAAGGAGGGTTTTGCCATTTGTCGTACAGCAGACTTTACGGCGTGGGAATATGTTACCGACCATCGAGGTGAAACAATCTACGGCACCAAAACTGGTGAAGCACTTGTTGTATCTTTACCAGGGGATTACCCAGAAGAGACCACGACGCTGGCTCCTGCTACGCCATACGATACGTGGAACGGCAGCGAGTGGGTTACAAATACTGACAAGCTACATACCGCAGACGTGGAAGCTGCAGAAAAGCAAAAATCAGCTTTATTAGTTAAAGCGCAGGCAACGATCAGCCTATGGCAGACGGAGCTGCAGTTAGGCATTATCAGTGATAAAGATAAGGCCAGCCTGATGCTCTGGCTGACCTACATAAAGGAATTGCAGGCGGTCGTTCCTGACGCTGCACCGAATATCAAATGGCCTACACCTCCGGCTGAGCAGGCCAGCTAACATCAGGAGCCGTCGAAACATCGACGGCTTTAATCGCAGCTTTATAAGCCATCCAAGACGACAGTTTCTTTTTGTTTTCTTCACTGATATCACCGAGCATCAGCTCCACTCGCCAGTCGGAGGTTAGTTCATCTACCTGAGCGAGGAGTGTTTGTCGGTATTGTTCTGCATCAGCAATATCACCTTCATATTTTGCGGCAGAATCCGTGACCCATTTTTCTCCGTCCCATTTATCGTACGGTGATGCAGGTGCATTGGGCGTTGCACCTTCGGGATATTCCCCCAGTGCCGTCACTTCAACTTGTTGCATCGTCTCTGTGCTGTATACCGTTTCACCACGGTGGTCAGTGATATATTCCCATGATGAAAGGTCTTCTGTACGGCAAATGGCAAAGCCGGTTTTACCCTCTCCCGGAGCGTCAATGCACGAATTTGCAGGAATACTGACCCCCACGGCGATGTACTCAACGGATGAGGATTGAAATTCACGGGACTCACCGTTGTAGTTAAAAACGGTGATATCACCGGCGACTGTGGCAATAAGTTCGTTATTTAATTCTGCTGTTCCCATTATGCGGCCCTCACGATGTAGTTAAATGCGATGTTGCGCGGACGGGTTTCCGTCGCAGAACGCGCTACAAGGGATGAATCAAAGACAAGATCGACCCCCTGATAATCGGCATTCTGAGCGTTAGTATTTGGGTAAATGTTACTTCCGCGCTTAAAAATTCCGCTGACATTAGACGTGCTGCTATTCACGAAGCCAGTTGCCGCGCCGTTACTTGCTGAACCAGTCATTTTTTGAAGGGCATCAAGCTGCAAAGAAAGCAGCGTTCGACCACTATCAATCCCACGCACGTCATCCCAGCCACGGATAAACTCCCCGCGCAGGTCTGGCAATTTGAGTGCGGGAAAGGCAAGTGCCAGATTCGGATATTGGGAAGCCGCGAACGCGGCTCCGTTGCATTTAAGCCACCCCGTCGGTGGAGTTGCTGACGGCCACGGAACGGGGACGCCAACCGGCAAAGCAGAGCCTTCTCCCAAACCAAGGTTTTTGAGAACCTCAGCGCTTAACCCCGCATCGGCAATTTCTTTTAACGCATTGGCGATTAAAGGGTACTGTTTATGCGGATTATCAGCAGCAATATGCTTTTTCATCTGATCATCAGCATAGCTCTTTACCTCAAGAGCTTTATCGTCAACGTACTGACGCGTTGCCAGCACAACTGAGGGATCAATTTTCAGGGAAATTGACGATGTGCTCGACACAATAAGAATCATGCGGATGGTCTGCGTGCGACCGCTGCCTTCCTGCAGCTGAGGCTTATATGTCTCCGGGCAGTTAGCCACGGCGATCAGAATGCCGTCGTCGTCATAGAGACCGATCTCTCGGATCCAGAAACCGCCCTCATTCTCGGGAATAATCTGTTCAGCGATGATCTGGCTGGTATTGTTTGGGTCAACAGCGAGCAGGTTCAGCGGCGCTATGCGTTTTTGGTTGACGAGCTTCGTCTGCGCCGGGTCGGGGGTTGGCAACGTTCCGTTGGCGTCACCTACCGCCATTTGCGTCAGGTTGAGTTGCGTACCAAGTGCCGTCGCGTTAGCTAGCCGCGCCGCGCCCTGATTCGTCAGTATGGCAAAATATTTTGCGGTCATGCGTTCACTCTCAGGTTATCAATCAAATGGATGGCCGAGGCCGGGTAATAATCACCACTGACAATAAGTTCCTCAGTGGTATAGGGGTAAACAGCCAGCGCATCGCCGTGATAGCATCCTGCGCCAACATAAAACTCTCCCGTTGAGCTCAGGCTGATAGCCAGCCCGGTCATGTGTCTACTTGCCGGTTTGGCATCCTCAATGAGCCGTTCAAGCTCCTGATACATTTCGTCAGTGATGCCGTTATCAAGCACACCGACAACCAGACGGAATGTGCCAGGCTCCTCACCGAGCTGCCACCACTCGCGCACCTCAATCAAAAAGCCAAGCGGTTCCACCACACGACGCAATGCGCTGATGGTTCCTTTGTGCTGATGGACGAAAAACGAGGACATAATGACGCTGCGCTTCGTGCTCTCCGGCCACGCCTCATCCCAACGGTCTACCGACAGCGCCCATGCCAGGTAGGGAAGTAAATTTACCGGGCACGCGCTGGGGTTCCATAAGGTGCGTAGCGGTACCGGCACACGCTCAATATTCGAGAGCGCAGCGGCAGCGGCGACTTCCAGCGGTGATGACCCAACGGGTAACAGCCTTTCACTCATCCGAACCCCCGATCGCTATCTGATACGAGGTACAGTTCGAGGCCTGCGACTTACTCAGTACAATGTCAGAGTGGGGAGATTCCAGTTCCACGCGCTGCACGCCTTCAACGTGAAGTGCTGCATAGATGGCCGAGAGACGAATATCGCGTCCAAGGCGATGCTGCGCGCTGATATAATTCTGCAGCTTCTGCTCTGCAGCTTGCCTGATGGGTTCAGCTTCTGGTCCGGGATAAACGTAGAGCGTTGCGTTTATCTTGTAAGGCACAATTTCTGCTGACTGGACAGTTACACGATCGCCGACCGGGCGGACGGTTTCAGCGTTAAGCGCTTTTTCAACAACCGCCAGTAGTTCAGGACGAGCGGTACCATCCCCCTCACGGGATAACACCGAAATCGTCACGTATGCGGGCTGAGGGCTTTCAACCGAAACGTCAGCGACCCGCCCGTCGGCACTTCGACCATGATATTCATAGGCTCCAACCGGCCCCGCGACGCTCAACCCTTCAAAGGCCTGCTGCGCACGCAGTCGCAGGTCAGCATCAGACTCCATGACGGCAGCCGTTGGCGGAATGGTAGTGTCATCGCCCGGGGTGATGGTCAGGCGTTCGGTATTATTGTTTCCCGCAATAACGTCCAGATCGTGACCGGAAGAATAGGCCAGCGTCACGGCCAGCGCAGCCTCATTAACGCGCTGGCGCCAGATGACTTCCCGGTAGGCGTTCTCCTGCAGCAGCTTCACAATCGGCTCGGATTCCAGCGTCAGCGTCCGTGCAATTGCCTCTCGCTCCTCTTCCGGATAGAGCGAGACAAAAGTGGCCTTTCGTTCTGCCAACAGCGTTTCATAATCCACCTCCTCCACGACATCAGGCGCGGCGAGCTGGCTCAGATCAACAATAGCCATAGCGTTTAACTCAGTGAAATGGTGATAGAAAAGGATTGTCCGGAGGTCGGGCGCGTGCCGGTGATATCGACATACAACGTCCCGTCGTTCTCCGAACGCTCGAATGTGATGGCCGTCAGGCTTATTCGCGGCTCCCATTTCTGGATGGCGGAATAACAGGCGGCCATGATTTGCAGGCGCAGCGCCGGACTCTGCGGCCTGTCGATCATCGCCGCCAGCAGCGAGCCGTAATCCCGCCGCATGACCCGCGAGCCAATCGGCGTAACCAGAATGTCGCGCACGCTTTGCCGGATGTGTTCCGCCTCTGAAAGGCTAAGCCCGGTCTGCCTGTTCATCCCCCTGTAACGCACCGTCATTGTGTCCCCTTAGTCCAGCTTCCGCCGCTTTGCACACTGCCGTGCGCGTGGTTATCCACCTGCACCCCGTTGGAGGTGAATTTACCGCCGGAATGCTCAATATTTCCGGCCATCACGCCGCCCTTCTGCACTTCAAGAGAGGCGGTAATTAACTTGTTGGTACACACCACTTCAGGCGTATCCAGCGTGATGCGGGACGTTGACGTCACCCTCACCTCCGGCACGGTGGCGGTCAGCGATTCAGAGGCGGTAATGACGGCCGTTTTAATGCCTGTAACCGTCAGCGCCCCGTGACCGGGTTCGTACTCAATCACCGCGCCGTCAGGGAACGAGACGTGGAACGCGTCAGGTGACCCGGACGGCGCCGGATGGTCGTCAGAGAAAATGCCGGGCAGCACAAAGGCGGTATCAAGCTCGCCGCCGATGGCCAGCAGCAGCACCTGTTCCCCCTCAGAAGGGGCCCACCAGACGCGCGAACGTCCCGCACGACAGGTGAGCCAGTTCAGCCAGGTGGTTTTCATCCCGCCGGTCTGGACACGACAAAGTCCTCTGCTGAGGTCAACATCGGTCACAACGCCGATACGAATAAGATTACGGATCGCGCGAGCGATGCCGTTCATGGAAGTTAATGTATTCATGAGAAGAGAATGCCGTTCAGGAGGAACGGCAGCAACGAGACGGGGTTTTCTGCGGGATGATACAACAAGCGGTCCAGACGGCAGTCGGATGGCGGCCTTCAGCGCGGGGAAATTACTCCTCCCACTGGCTGACCAGCTCGCCGTTAACGTACAGCGCCTTCGGACGCGTGACGGGCTCCGGCAGCGGCGGCTCGGGGGAATACGTCGCGTGCAGAGCGCCCTGCTCCTGGGAAACAAGAATACGCTCGGTTAATTGCACGCTGATGGTGATATCCATCGTATCGTCATCGTTTAAGACGATCGCGAAGGTGTAACCGTTTTTACGACCTTCATCGAGGGTAAAAATATCCGGCTGGTTTTCCCGAAGCCAGGCCAGCACCGGGACGAAAAATCCCTCGCTGTCGCCGGTGAAGCCGCTAACCTTCGCGTTCAGCGCATACCGCTTTTCAAAGGAGAGCGAGGAGGCCAGTCGGGCGTCAACATTGCCGCCTCCGACCGACATCTGCAGGCGCTCCGGGTTGGCATTGAGTTGGGGGATCGCGTCAATTAATGCCTGACGCAGGCTCTTGAGTTTGTGCATCGAGTTTATCCTGACAGTCTTTAATGGTTTCAACCTGCAGCGCGCAGGCGATAAGGGCGTATTCCAGCCTGCGAATATCCGCGCTGAGATCGCCGTTAGTGGCGGGTTCGCTCCCCGGCATCGGGCAGCGGCTCACCTTCGGGCAGGCGTTGTAAACAATGGGCTGCGGAGGCGCAGGCGGTGCGGGTGTGCAGCCTGCGGACAGCATCAGGCAGCTGAGCGGTATACCAGCGGCGTAACGCTTCATTTTCATTGAGTAATCTCCCGATAGTCGCTTCCCGTCTTGCCCTCTCCTCGCCCGCGGTGACAAGCTCCTCACGGAGCCTGACCTGGGCATTTTCATTTGCTCTGGCCATCCGCTGCGACAGGGACAGCTGCTGATCAAGCGTGGCGAGGGCTGTTTTTTGCTCGCTGGCAACCCGATTGGCCGTAGCTAAGGAACGGGACAGGTTCAGGTTGTCATGACGAAGCCACAGCACGATGGCCAGCAGCCCGGCCAGCGCCAGCATGAGCGTTCTCACGGCAGCCCCTTCATACACCAGGCCTTCTCGCGGACGCGACGGTTTTCCAGACCGGCATTTTTGACGCCGTTGACGTACACCCAGCGGGTAAGCTGCCCGCATGCCTGCGGCCACTGTTTACGTTTGATAAAGGACACCAGCGTCGAACGGCAGGCGGCACCTGCGCCGACATTAAAGGTAAAACTCACCAGCGCGTCATAGACCCGGGGCGGCATCTCTACTGGCGCACACGCCGCCAGACGCCGCTCAACATTGAGCACATCAGCGACCAGATTTACCGCGGCCTCACGCTCGGTAATGTCCCGCGTCGGCACAACGTTTGCCGTGTGGCCAATGCCGGACGTCCATACGCCGGCGCTACACCGGTAGGGCGAGAGGCGACATCCTTCGAGATCGGCAATCAACGCCAATCCTTCCGGGGACGTTTTCAGTAATCGAAAGTCAGGCATCAGCACCGCCAGGGCCAGCACGCCGGCGACGCTGCAACGCTTAATGATTGAGTTCACGAATGCTCTTCTTATCGAGGCCAAGAGACTGGAGATAGCGCCAGGTTTTTCGCTTAAACCAGTAATTCGTTAATGCGGTAAAAATGGCGCAAAGACTCCCGACGTACAGCGCGACTTTTTCAGGAGACATCGCTCCGAACCAGGCCAGCGCCACGGCCAGCCAGTAGGCGATAAACGTGGTGATTTTCTCCAGGCTCAGTCCCATAGGTTTACGGATTCTTTTGTGGGGGCGCTATTCACCTCCGGCATCTCTACCGGCGTGCCGTGAGGCAAGATAACGCCTAACTCCGCGAGGCCAGGATTGGCCTTCAGAACGGCTTCAACGACGCCAGCCGTGCGCCCATAAAAGCGGGCGCAAACGGCATCAAGCGTGTCCCCCTGCATTGCATAGATTTTCATCAGACGCTCCCAACATCCGGTTTCCAGGTACTGTAGAGTTTCCCGGGCCAGCAGGCTTTTCGCTATCGCTGACGGATGGACAATCGCGGGCACAACAGATCGTCCGCGAGCGGCGAAGCGTGGTTCAACGGAAGCGCAAAACAGGAATGAGGGTGTTGGTACGGGTGATGACGCCGGGGCTAGCGCCAGCTCTCGTCTTCCCAGACTTCCCGGAGGATAGCGTCCAGCGCCTCGCGATCGGCTTCTTTTTCAAGCCCCTGGAGCTCGACACCCGTCACCGATCCTATTTTCACGTTCACCCGCGATGACGGAAACAGGGAGCGTATTCTGCGGGTCAGTTCGCACTGAAAGGCCTCAACGACGGCATGATCGATCTGCTGATCTTTATCGAGAGTAATGTTCACCCGAACGTTGCCCTCTTTTTTGATTCGTTCCGGAACAGGCGATGCTGAGAACACAACGGTAAATGCGTTGTTCTTAATTAAATTTCCCCGCGCAATCTCAGCAATCAAATTCAGGGCAATCTCACGATCTCTTTCCTGACACGTTCCTTCTGTCGTCAGTCGCGCAATCAGCTCGACTCGTTCAATCATGACCTGCTCGTTCAACTCTCTGTCCACACAACCTCCACCACGAGATACTGTATAAACATACAGTAGCACGTATTCATAAAAAGAGTGAAGCGAAAAATCAGAACCCTTCACGGTATGTACATGATATGGATGGAGATTAGCGGGTTCTCTGAGCGAAGAGATCCGTTAAATACCCAATACGTTCAAGGATTTTCCGCGCCTTTTGCTGGTAAGAACACGGTGCCGGAAATAGCGATCCGTCAGCTGCGCCCCTGCACCATTTATCGTTAAAGCGGCTGATGCCTCCCGCCATCAGATGCAGGGCTTCTGCCCGGCTGATGGCTATCCCGGTGGCGAGCCGTATCTCATCGATCACCTTCTCCGGCACGCCGTTCTGCGGATCGCTCGCGAAGAGGACGGGCGCTGTCTCGCCAGGGCGAATGAATTTGATGCGTTCGGTTAACGCCCGCCTAGCACGTCGGCTGAGGGGTTGAGAAAGATCGGTCTGCGTACAGTTATTGACAGAACTCCGAGAGGATACGGGCGCGTCCTTAAGATCCGCGGCCCGCTTCGGCACAATTTTCCACTGCGTGAGTCGGGTTAAAACTGGGCTGCCCGCGCCAACGGCGGAATCGTACACGCCGCGGATGCGGACCGTTTCCTCGCCGTACTGGTTAAACCCGGCGCGCGGCTCATACAGCGTGCGCACCTGTAAATCATCGCGACGCACAAACGGCCCGCCCTGCGCCGTGACGTAACCCGCCCAGTCCCCGGCATCGGCAGCATCATGGACGGCTGCAAACTCAACGCTCAGACCGCGCGCGGCATCGGTATCCACCAGACGCCGCAGCTCGCGGTAGACCGTTACCGGCGCGCCGCCGATGAACTGAAACTGGCGAATGTGCCAGCGCCCTGCCCAGGCCGACACGGAGGACGCCGTCTCCTTCAGCAATCCACCGCTTTCGTTATCGGTCTCGCCATCAAGCGCATAGCCGTCGATATTCTTTGAGATGTATTTGGCGATATAGCCGGTAGCACTGCCTTTCTGCGGATCGATCGCGTCCGCGTGAAAGCGCGCCTGTCTGGCGTCTTCGCTCTGCAGCTCAGCGCCATCCTCCTGCCGGGCGTAATCCCCGATAATCCGGCGAACGCATTCGACGTCTTCCGGCAGCATAAACATCAGCATGTGCCAGTGGGGTGTACCGTCGTGATGGGGTTCCGCAACGCGGATACCAAAGATACGGCGCCCGTCCCGGTGCAGTTTTGCCCGGATACGCGCCCACAGGCGGGTAAAGTAGAGTTGCGTATCCGCCGGGCTGGCCCCGTTCCACTTCGCGTTGGGGAAGCCTGATTTCAGCGTCGCGTGATACTGCGCGGGCGCGGTTAAGGTATAGAACTCGCCCACGTAGCCCAGCGCCTCACAGATATTTTCAAACCCGCGGATACGGGTCATCAGTTCACAGCGACGTATCGCCGGGTTGGCCGCCGAGCTGTCGTATTTTTCAATCAGGCTGATGCGGTTGCCCTCTTCATCTTCCAGCTCCATGCCCTTGAGAAATTCGCGCGTGCGGCGCTTCTGCTCGCGCCACTCGGTCACGCAGCGTTTGCTCGCATACGCCGTTCTCCGTTTGCTGACGTTGCCGAGGGCAATCTGCAAATGCTCGCGCCAGGCAGCCGCGACCCGACGCAGACGCCCGCGCCACCACGCCTCGGAAAACATGCGGATCACCGCCGCGGCAACGTCATCTTTGTTGAAAAACGTCTTCGACACCCGCTCCCAGTGCGGAGGCGACACGTTGAACTGTCGGGCGATCAGTCCGGCGCGCTGATACCAGACGTACAGCGTCTGGTATTCACCCATCTCAGCATCGTTAATATTCGCCAGCTCGCCGCGAATAAAGCTGGCGATATCTGCGGCCAGCAGGTCGATGTCCGCGCGGGTCATATCCGGAAGGCGGTTATAGCGGGCAACCAGTTCGACCATCCGCGAGGCGAGGTATTGCAGAAGCTGAGTGTCGAAATGGCCGTCGAACACGGCCCAGGAGACTTCGTCGTGCAGGCCTGTGCAGGCATAGCGTTCAGAGACCCGCCGCAGGCGAGGCAACATCCTTTTGCAGAAGCGGATCAAAAAGGCGTTGGCCTGCGGGCTGCCCCGATGCTGTTCGAGGGCATCAACCGTGCGCCAGATCTCGAAGCGTACGCAGTCGGGCTGCTGTGAGAGGGCAATTCTTGCCTGCTGCAGCGCCGCGAAAAGGCGATCGCGGCGCTGCTGTTGGGCATGGGTGAGATAAGGGCTGGCAATGGCCGACCGTGGGGCATTCCACGGATAAGCAAATGACGTAGCCAACTTATCCTCCCCGGACGTGTTTATTTTTTATCTCTGCGATCTCCTGGCAGGTTACGCACAGGGCTACGCCGGGCACCGCTATTCGGCGCGCCTCCGGTATCGGCGCCTCGCAGTCCTCGCAGAGGAAACGCGAAGGCGATGCGGGTCGTCTGCGGGCGCGATTAATGTATCGCTCTCTGTCTTCCTGCTCGCGCGCCTGCGCAAGATCGATAAAATCGGCCATCAGTGCAGCTCCTGGGATTCACGCTCGTAGCGAGCCGCCTCGTGGCACAGCAGTTCGGCAACGTCTTCTCCGCTCATGCCGGTTTTGTAGATATGGCTCGCCAGCGCCTCCAGACGCAGGGAGACCGCGAGGGCTCGCGCGCATCGTTCCTCTGTTTTTGCCTCTGCCAGCAGGCGCTTCAGTTCTTCACTTCCGGTCGGATAAGGGCGGTTTTCACTGTTTCGCATCACGCGTTCTCCTTAAATTCAGGCAAAAGGATGCCCGGCGGGTTTACGCCATTAGGTTTCTGGTTGGGTTATATCGGCATGGTCAGCCGTTCAGGAAATAAACTCACGACAGCACGAAAATGATTCATGGCGTTAATCAGCGCCCTTTTCTCCTCTGTGGTTAACTCACTGAGCTCGCACTCATGACGGGCGACGGGCAATCTCGCCAGGAAAAAGAGGGCGGCCAGCGCCCTGCTGTTCTCCTCAAAACAGGGATCGCGCTTATCGCGCAGCTCAGCCATAAACCGCGCCAGCTCTTTTCCGCTATCGCTCCCGTATCGGGCGCGCAGTTCAGCGACGTGGTTAAGCCCGCTAAGACGCGCTCCCACGCTAAGTGGAACCCTTGCACGGGCAGCTTCTATCGCCATATCTCCCCTCGCGTAAACTCACGCACGCTAGTGCGCTGAAAACGGGCACAGCACGGTTTTTTCCGCCGTTTGATGATTGCGATTTCAGATGCCATGCTGCATGATTCCCATTTTGATAATGTCTGCAATCATTAGCCTCTGTTTACCAACGCCTGCCGCTGATTGCCCGAATTTGTAATGATACTAATACCCAAATGAGTATTAGTAAACACCCAAAGGAATATATTTTGATTTTAGATTCTCAAGTGAATAATGAAGAGTTACTCGATAGAATCTGTCAGGTATATGGTTTCACGCAGAAAATCCAGCTGGCCCGGCACTTTAATATCGCCGCCAGCTCGCTTCAGAACCGCTACGCGCGCGGTACCGTCTCTTACGACTTTGCGGTTCAGTGCGCGCTGGACACCGGTGCCAGCCTTCGCTGGCTGATGACCGGACAAGGTGCACAGTTTGAAGGTCACCCCGCGCCGGGCGATCCGGTTTCGGTTTCCACATTCACACTGAGTGATGGAAAGCTGGAAGAAAATACCACTTTGAGTATTGACTCTGGTTTCTTTAGCAAACCGCTGGCTCGCGGCATCGCCGTTCGGGCGGAGGGAAAGCTGCACTTTATTGAAAAAGAAGCATCGTTAACCGACGGCCTGTGGCTGGTTGAGATTGAAGGCACCGCCAGCATCCGCGACCTCACGCTGCTGCCGGGTAAAAAACTCCACGTGGCGGGCGGCAAGGTTCCGTTTGAATGCGGTATCGACGAGATAAAAACGGTGGGTCGCGTAGTGGGGATTTACAGCGAGGTTAATTGAGGGTGGGTCGGATGCATTCGCCACCAAAGGTGGGGCGCTCGCTTTCGGGTAGGACACGGAAAAACCCGAGTCAGGGGAAAAAGAGGATCGACGCACATTAACAGGGCTGGTGAAGGTGTGGCATGTCGCTCTATCGGGTTTACCCCATAATGAGAGCACCACACATCAACTCATTAAAGAAATCCCCCATCGCGCCGATCATCATCCGTGTGTATTATTTCCTGTAGCTTTTACAACAACTAACCTTAACTCAAATACTTAAGCGCCAAAGCGAAAGGCATCATGAGCACACCGATCAAACGGCTAGAAATCATTAAAAATGCCATTGAACTGGAAGATGACGACATCATCCAGAGCCAGCTGACACGCCTGAAAAATGAAGCGTTTGACGATGAGCTACAGGCAATCGTCGTGGCGCTTGAGGAGAAGAACTACACCGCTGCGATGGCGGCTATTACCGCCTGGCTGCAGGGCCAGCGCGCCGTGACTCAATGGCGCGATCCGCAGGTGGCCGCCAGCAAGCTGGAGCTGAAGGCGCTGGAAGAGCGTCTGCGCGATCTGATTGACCGGCGCAACGCCCGGGTGCAGCAGCTTGATGAGTTCAACGATCTCTATTTTTCTCGCCTCGGGCCGCTGATGCAGCAGATCCTCGCCCTGCGTAAAACGCTGGCCGAGCTCAATCTGCGCCGTCAGCAGGCGGAAGCGCGTCGTCGCGAGGAAGATTACCGTCGCTGCCAGCGCTATATGGCGCAGGCGGTAGAGGTGCTGACGACGCTCACCCAGCGCTGGCGCGATCTCCCGGCCGACTCCGTGCAGGCCGCTGAGGCGCGTAAGCATCTGGAACAGCAAAGCAATCTGATTGCCAACCTGCTAGCCGAAGCGCTGGAGCTGGAGAGCGGCTTAACGCGCGAAGAGGAGCCTGCGCGTCAGGCGCGCGACGACGCTAACGAAGAGTACGAGAAGTATCGCGAGCAGCATCACGATGCCGAAGTGCGGCTGCGCAAAGGGAAAGATCTCTCGGAAGAGGATCGGAACGAGCTCAAGCGCCTCTGGCGGCAGGCGAGCAAGCTCTGCCATCCGGATCTGGTGGCGGACGACCTGAAAGAGGAAGCTAACGCGATGATGGTCCAGCTCAACCAGGCGAAGCAGCGTGGCGACGTTAAAACTATTCGCTCACTGGTGGCCCGGCTGCAGCAGGGCTTTGAGCCATTGATGGCAAGCGACAGGCTGAACGATCTGGAACGTATCCGCAAAAAAATGGCGCAGGTTCGCGAGCAAATCGACATTTTAGTGAACGAGCTGGCGGAGCTGGAGAAAGAGGAATCCTGGCTTCTGGTCTCGTCGCTGAACAATATGGAAGCTTACTTCGCTCAGCAGGAGAAAGCGCTGCACGAGGTCCGCGCCTCGCTCGAACATCAGGTGAGCGAAGCGCAGCTGGATTCCGCCGCCTGATTATCTGGCGTGCCAGTATGCGCTGGCACGCACCAGTTGAGGGTCAATAGCGTCGGTTTCAAACTGACGGCTCAGCGTCTTCACCACTTTCCCTTCCCCGGTCAGCCAGATGAAGTAATCTTCCTCTGGAACGGTCAGCGCCGCCAGATGGTCCGCTACCGCCTGCTCGCTGTGGCCCACCACCCAGGTGATGTTGAATTCACTCAGGTGCGCCAGATACGCCTTATAAGAATCGTCCCCGACCGTCACAACCGCATGAATTTCCGGGCGAACCGGCAGTTTAGCAATGCTCTCTAAGCGTCGACGCAGCGCGGGCATGCCGGACTCGTCGCACACGTACAGCTGCCAGGCGTAATCCTCCGGCACCACCAGCGAACCGCGCGGACCGCCGATGCTCAGCCTGTCTCCCGCTTTCGCCTCGACCGCCCAGCGGCTGGCAATGCCGCCGTCATGAACGAAGAAATCGAGTACCAGCTCATGGTTTGCCTCGTCGTACAGCGGCGTGTAGTCGCGCGTCTGAGGACGTACGCCGTCACCCCAGTCGATGCCTTCATCGGTGACCACCGGCGGTACAAATACCGCCCCAGGAGCCGGGAAAAAGACTTTTGTATGGTCGTCGAAACCGCGGGAACTAAAGCCCTCCAGCTGCTCGCCGCCTAAAACAATGCGCTGGAAACCCGCGCTGGCGCGCTCAACGCGGAGCACCGTCAGCTCGCGAAAGCGCAGGTCATTACGAACACGCTGTGGGTAACGGGTAGATGCCATTTTTAGCCCCTTCTCTGGTGAATACGATATATCTAAATCAATTATCCAAATGATAATGATTACTAGTAAGTAAAAATGCAAGATCTTTTAGATTGCATCTGAATATATCTTAGATATAGTTTAGATATATCAAATTAAGAGAACTACTATGCGACACGAACACGACAGCGGCGGGCGCCGACCGCGCTTTTTCGGCCACGGCGATCTGCGGCTGGTGATTCTGGATATCCTGACCCGCAGCGCGAGCCACGGCTACGAGCTGATCAAAGAGATCGAGAATCTGACCCAGGGGAATTACACCCCGAGCCCAGGCGTGATCTACCCGACCCTGGATTATCTTCAGGATCAAACCTTTATCACCATTACGGAAGAAGAGAACGGTCGTAAGACGATTACAATTACCGCTGAAGGACAACGCTGGCTGGACGAAAACCGGGAGCAGCTGGAACAGATCCAGGTGCGTATTAAAGCCCGTTCCGTCGGTTTTCAGCTGCGCAAAAACCCGCAGATGAAGCGGGCGCTGGATAACTTCAAAGCGGTGTTAGATCTGAAGGTGAATCAGGGAGAGCTCAGCGACGCGCAGCTCAAGCAGATTATCGGCGTTATTGACCGCGCGGCGCTCGAGATCTCCCAGCTGGACTAAGCCGGAGCGTGCTCGCTCACGCGGAAGACGCGTACCAGCTCCTTCAGGTGCATCGCCTGTTCGTTAAGCGATGCTGCCGCCGCGACGGACTCCTCCACCAGCGCGGAGTTCTGCTGGGTGGTGGCATCAATCAGGCCAATCGCGCTGTTAATCTGCGAGATACCTTCCGTCTGCTCGTGGCTGGCCTGGCGGATTTCGCGCAGGATAACGTCCATCTCTTCCACGTTGCCGACCATCCCGTTAATCAACGCACTCGCTTTTTCAACCAGGTTCATCCCGTCCTGGGTCTGGCTGGTAGAGCTCTCAATCAGCTCGCGGATTTCGCTGGCAGATGACGCGCTCTTCTGGGCAAGCTGGCGAACTTCACCCGCCACCACCGCAAAGCCGCGACCGTGCTCGCCGGCGCGCGCCGCTTCCA
Source organism: Enterobacter sp. A103 (assembly GCF_034427535.1). Taxonomy (NCBI): domain Bacteria; kingdom Pseudomonadati; phylum Pseudomonadota; class Gammaproteobacteria; order Enterobacterales; family Enterobacteriaceae; genus Enterobacter; species Enterobacter sp. A103. Next base: position 177,654 of record NZ_JAXQPQ010000005.1, on the reverse strand, counting down.
CCGCCGCGTTCAGCGCCAGAATATTGGTCTGGAAAGCAATGGCGTCGATCAGGTCGATAATGTCGGACATCCGGTTCGACGTCTCGTTAATCAGGCGCATTTTGCTGGTCACCTGCTTCATCATCTCGCCGTTGTTTTTGACCACCGTGGCGGCATCCGCCGAGAGGTTGGTGGCTTCCCCGGTATGCGAGGCGGTATTTTTCACCGTCGCGGTGATCTGCTCCATCGAGGCGGCGGTCTGTTCTACAGAACTTGCCTGCTCTTCCGTGCGCGCGGCCAGATCCTGGTTCCCGGCGACAATCTGCGCGGCTGCGCTGGAGATATTCTCCGAGCCGGTTTGCACCTGCTGCACGATGTCCAGCAGTCGCGTTTTCATCTCCATCAGCGCATGCAGCAGCAGACCCGTTTCGTCTTTGCCGTGTGGCGTGATGCTGCCCGTGAGATCGCCCTCAGAAATGGCTTTTGCAAAATGCACCGCCTCGCCGAGCGGACGAGTGATAGCGCGCACGATAAACCAGCCAATCAGGCTGCCTGCCGCAATGCTAAAGAGCGTGAGCAGAATCAGCAGCAGTCGGTTAGATCTGAAATCCCCTTCCACCTGCGCGCCAGCACTCTGCATCTCGCTGTTTTGAATGGTAATCAGCTCCTTCACCTTCGCTTTATAAGCCTGCTGCACGGCGAGGGTGGTGGTCATCATCTCCTGAATAGCGCCCGCACGATTGTTGTTCTGCACCGCCTGCAGAATGCGGTAGCGCGAGTCCAGATACTGCTGGCGCACGCTGCGGATCTCCGCCAGAACCTGCTGAGACTTTTGATCCTGCAGCGCGTTGTTCAGCTCGCCCAGGATCACCGTGATGTGCTCGCTGATCTCTTTCAGGCGCTGCTGAGATTGCCCCGTATAGGTGCCCTGCTCGTCCAGCAGCATCAGCTGTTGAGTGCTAATAAATTCCTGGAAGTTATCGATTAGCTGGTTCGCTTTTACCGTGGTCGGATAATCACTGGTAATAATCGATTGCATTCCGTTATTAGCCCGATCCAGACTCAGCAGAGACAGGCTCGCACTGATGGCCATCAGGACAATAAAGAACCCGAACGCCAGAAATAATTTCGTGCCGATCTTTACGTCATGTAAGAACATATTTTCTCCATCGATGTGATTATTTCTCAGACGATCGCTGTTATCGGTAACGATTTTGCTAACTTTATGAGTTTGATCGTTTTTTTATTTCATAACCCCAGCAATGCATAGGTGTAGGCTATTAATATGGCCTCATCGATCGTTACCAGACCGTCAAACGGGGTATTTTCGAAATAGCATTCTGAAGAACTGACTTAGGCAGGAATAAATAACTGAGGCACTTTCTTTAGTTATTTAATATTAGATTAACAATAAACCACATTAATAGTCACATTCAGAAGAATAAAAAGCCGTTTATTCCCTACGGTATAAACGGCTTTTTTGGAACATTACTGACTCAGTGGAGCACAGTCACCGCATCCTTAAGGCGTCCGGCGCGGTGCTTCACCATCGCAGAAATGTGGGCGCTCTCCTCGACCAGGTCGGCGTTTTTCTGCGTGATGCTGTCGAGTTCGGCGACCGCGCGGGTCAACTCTGACAGTCCGGTTGCCTGCTCGGAGGTCGCGTGGCTGATCTGGGCGATAAGCTGCGTCACGTTTTTCACCTGCACAACGATATCATCCATCGTGCGACCTGCGGCGTGAACCTGCTCAGAGCCGGACTGCACCTTGCTGGCGCTGGCATCAATGAGTTTACGAATATCATTGGCGGCACTGGCGCTGCGGCTGGCGAGATGGCGAACTTCGCCCGCGACCACGGCAAAACCTTTTCCCTGCTCTCCTGCCCTTGCCGCTTCAACCGCCGCGTTCAGCGCCAGAATATTGGTCTGGAAAGCGATATCGTTAATCAGGGAGGTAATCGAACCAATCCGCTGCGTGCTGTCGGCAATGTCATCCATGGTTTTGACGACGGTCTGCATCGCGTTGCCCCCTTTCGTCGCCGCGCTGCTCGCGGCCACGGAGAGTTTATCCACCTCGGCGGCAGTTTCAGAGTTACTCTGAACGGAAGCGGCCATCTGGTTCATTGTTGCGACGGTCTGCTGCACGTTCGCCACGGTCTGACGCGTGCGATCGTTCAGGTCTTCATTTCCCTGCGCCAGCCTGTCGCTGCCGTCACGGACGCTCACTACCTGGCTCGAGACGTCATTGATTAACCAGCGGCACATCAGGCCCAGCTGCCCGACCGCGCGCAGCGTCAGCCCCAGCTCGTCGCTGCGGTTCAGATGCTGCACGCTGTTGCGCTCACCGGTTGCGACCTTCAGCGCCTGTCGCGCCACATTCTCTACCGGGCGGACAATCTGCTGCTCAAACAGCAGCGTTCCCAGCAGCATCACCACCGCGGCAGCAACGAGCGGCATCCACCCGGCGGAAGTCGCGACCAGCGTGGCGGCGAGAACGGCAAAAAGCACCGCCATCACGCTGCGCACGCGCCAGCGCAGCGGCATTGCCGGCAGTTTACCCAGCCAGCCTTTTCCAACCACCAGCCCCTTGTGCACGCGTTTCTTACAGCTCCCGTCGTTCAGCGCCCGGTAGAGCGGCTCCACGGCCGCAATCTCTTCGGCTGTGGCTTTGGTGCGAATGGACATATAGCCCGTCACCTGCCCGCGGCGCACCATCGGCACCGCATTCGCACGCACCCAGTAGTGGTCGCCGTTTTTGCGCCGGTTTTTGACAATTCCGCTCCACGGCTCGCCCTGCTGCAGCGTGTACCACATATCGGCAAACGCGGCTTTTGGCATGTCGGGGTGGCGGACCAGATTGTGCGGCTGGCCCGTCAGCTCATCAAGCTGGTAGCCGCTCACCTGCACAAAGGTGTCGTTGGCGTGTGTGATGTAGCTGTGGATGTCTGTGGTAGACATTAAGGTGGTGTCATCGTCCAGAGGATATTCATTCTGGGTGACATAGGTTGGAGAGGACATCGTGGGCATCCCTTGCAGGTTATTTGAATGTTAATTTTGTGGGTCAATGTTTTTTCGGCGGTAAACAATTTATCTTTAGTTGTTAAACTTGATGAAGATCGCAGATTTCACTTAAACCATACTTTTTGTACGATTTTATAATTCATTGATTTCAAATACTTTCGCAAAGAAATTACCTATAAAGCATGACCAGTTAATGCCCACTTAAGTTGCAGCCAATGCACTTCTTTAGTGCAGATGCGCTTTTCCGGCCTCATTTACCCTTTTTGTCCTGTACCGCTAAATCCCGTTTCGGTTGCTCCGGCATGATTAAATATTGTGCAACATTATTTTAACCTGGCATTTATCCCGATTTTCGTTAAGTCATCTGAAGTGGCGTAATCCCTGCAATACTTAAACCAGTATCATGTGATACGCGATCCCCGGGAGCACATTTTGAACAGGTTACCTTCCAGCGCCTCGGCTCTTGCCTGTACCGCGCACGCACTGAATCTCATTGAGAAGCGAACGCTCGATCATGAGGAAATGAAACAACTTAACCGAGAGGTCATCGATTACTTTAAAGAGCACGTCAATCCAGGTTTTCTGGAGTATCGCAAATCTGTTACCGCCGGCGGGGATTACGGAGCCGTAGAGTGGCAAGCGGGGAGTCTTAACACGCTTGTCGACACCCAGGGACAGGAGTTTATCGATTGCCTGGGTGGTTTTGGTATCTTCAACGTGGGGCACCGTAATCCAGTTGTGGTTTCCGCCGTACAGAATCAACTTGCGAAACAACCTCTCCATAGCCAGGAACTGCTCGACCCGCTTCGCGCCATGCTCGCGAAAACGCTGGCGGCCTTAACGCCCGGCAAACTGAAGTACAGCTTCTTTAGCAACAGCGGCACGGAATCGGTCGAAGCGGCGATTAAACTCGCCAAAGCGTACCAGTCGCCGCGCGGGAAATTCACCTTTATCGCCACCAGCGGCGCGTTCCACGGTAAATCCCTGGGCGCACTGTCTGCTACCGCCAAATCCACCTTCCGCAAACCGTTTATGCCGCTGCTGCCGGGCTTCCGCCACGTGCCGTTTGGCGACATCAACGCCATGCGCACCGTGCTGAGCGAATGCCGTAAAACCGGTGATGACGTGGCCGCGGTGATCCTGGAGCCGATTCAGGGCGAAGGCGGCGTAATCCTCCCTCCGCAGGGCTATCTGCCCGCCGTGCGTCAGCTGTGCGATGAGTTTGGCGCGCTGCTGATCCTCGACGAAGTCCAGACCGGGATGGGGCGCACCGGCAAAATGTTTGCCTGCGAGCACGAAAACGTTCAGCCGGACATCCTGTGCCTGGCGAAGGCGCTCGGCGGCGGCGTGATGCCGATTGGTGCGACGGTTGCGACTGAAGAGGTCTTCTCGGTGCTGTTCGACAACCCGTTCCTGCATACCACCACCTTTGGCGGTAACCCGCTGGCCTGTGCGGCCGCGCTGGCAACCATCAACGTGCTGCTGGAGCAAAACCTGCCCGCGCAGGCGGAGCAGAAAGGCGACATGCTGCTGGACGGCTTCCGTCAGCTAGGCCGGGAGTATCCGGACCTGGTGCAGGACGCGCGTGGGAAAGGGATGCTGATGGCGATTGAGTTTATCGATAACGAAACCGGCTATAGCTTCGCGAGCGAGATGTTCCGCCAGCGGGTGCTGGTCGCCGGAACGCTCAACAACTCGAAAACCATCCGCATCGAACCGCCGCTGACGCTGACGATTGAGCAGTGCGAGCAAGTGCTGAAAGCGGCGCGTAAAGCACTGGCAGCGCTCAGGGTGAGCGTGGAAGAGGCGTAATATCGACTCCCCCCTCCGGTGGAGGGGGGTTAAAAGATGGCGGTCATGAAAAGCGCCGGGCAAAGCCGCTACTCCGGCAACAGCCCCACAAAACTGCGTTTCTTGCGCGGCTCCGACATCAGCTCTTCGAGCTTATCCACGCACGCCAGGTAGTGCGGGGTTTGCTTGTGCGCCAGCACCGCCTCCTCGTCTTTATAGGCTTCGTAGATAAAGAACCGGGTTTTCACCCTCGGATCCTGCAATACGTCAAAACGCAGGTTTCCCGGCTCCTGGATTGCCCCCTCGTGGTTGGCGCGAAACACCTCCAGAAACTCGTCCACCCGCTCGGGCTTAATGTTGATCTCCACCAGCGTCACGTTCATTTTGCTTCTCCCTGTTTCTCATCCTGCCAGAACTGGAACGCATCGCGGGCGTTCCAGTTCTCGTGAACCACTTTTTTCACCGCCTTCAGCATGGCGAGCGGCGCGCTGGACTGGAAGATGTTGCGCCCCATGTCCACACCGGATGCGCCCTGATCGATAGCGCGCCAGCACATCTCCAGCGCCTCGTGCTCCGGCAGCTTTTTGCCCCCGGCGATCACAATCGGCACCGGGCAGCTGGCGGTCACTTTTTCAAAGCCCTCGTCCACGTAGTAGGTTTTGACGAACTGCGCCCCCATTTCGGCGGCGATGCGGCTGGCCAGCGAGAAATAGCGCGCGTCGCGCGCCATCTCTTTCCCCACGCCCGTCACCGCCAGCGTCGGCATACCGTAGCGCGCGCCCGCATCGACAAGCTTGATGATGTTGTTGATCGACTGATGCTCAAACTCGCTGCCGATATACACCTGCGCCGCCACCGCGCAGACGTTCAGGCGCAGCGCGTCTTCCATCGCCACCGCCACGCACTCGTTGGACAGCTCGCCCAGAATCGAGTTACCGCCCGAGGCGCGCAGCACCACCGGTTTGTTCGTCGCGGCAGGCACCTGGCTTCTCAGGATGCCGCGGGTGCACATCAGCACGTCGGTTTCGCCAAACAGCGGCGCTATAGAGAGATCGATACGCTCAAGGCCGGTGGTCGGCCCCTGAAAGTAGCCGTGGTCAAAGGCCAGCATCACCGTGCGGTTGCTCTGCGGGTTGAAGATGCGCGCAAGCCTGGACTGCATGCCCCAGTCCAGCGAGCCGCAGCCCTTCAGGGTGTAAGGCACATTCTGCTGCGGCGTGCCGATGCCAAAATCCTTGCCGTCTTTGATGTCGTCTAAATCAGCCATTTGCTCCCCCGTCAGAAATCGTATTTGCTGATGTTCTCTTTGGTGAACACCACGCGCTCCGGCAGCAGCACGATGCCGTTGCCCTTCGCCTCATACTGGTAGCCCTGCACGCTGTTCGGCTCGACCTTCAGCGCGCCGATATTTTTTACGTCCACGCTGTCGCCGACGTTAAGATCGCCTTTTTTCAGCAGACGATCGGCGACGTTGACCGCAATTTTGCCCTGTTGCACCACATCCCACAGGCCGAAGGCTTTCACCGTGCCGCGCTCAACGTACGGGCGCATCACGTTCGGCGTGCTGAAGCCGACAATCGCCACCCCTTCCCGCTTCAGGTTTTCCGCCGCCTGCGCCGCCGCTGGAAGCGCGTTGGCGTCCGGGGCGATAATCGCGTCCAGATCCGGATACGCTTTTAAGATCCCTTCGGCGGTTTGCAGGGATTTGGTGGCGTCGTTATAGCCAAACTGGGTCGTCACGACCTGCCACTGGGGGTGATCTTTCTCGATTTTGGCCTTCGCCTCTTTCACCCACTGGTTCTGGTCGGTGACGGTCGGGCTGGAGTAGAAGAACGCCACTTTAGCGTTCGGTTTGGTGACCTGTTTGCCCGCCATCTCCACCAGCAGGCCGCCAAGCTGCTCCGGCGTCCCCTGGTTGATGTAGATGCTGCGGCACTCCGGTTTGGTGTCCGAATCCCAGGTCAGGACCTTGACGCCGCGCTGCATCGCGCGCTTGAGCGCCGGGCAGAGACCGTCCGGTGACACGGCGGAGACGATAATGGCGTTATAGCCCTGGTTGACGAAGTTATTGATGAGCTGCACCTGGCCGGAGACGCTCGGCTCGGTCGGGCCGTCGTAGGTCACGTCCACGCCGAGATCTTTCCCCGCCTCTTTCGCGCCGTTGCCGCCGCTGGTGAAGAACCCCACGCCCACCAGCTTCGGGATAAAGGCAATGCGGTCCGCCGCCTGCGCCGAGGCGAAGCTGAGGGCCATTGCCAGGACTATCAGTTTTGTTTTCATCTTACGCTCCGGATAGTTTTCTAAAGAGAGAACGCACCCACTCGCGGTGCAGACTCAGCGAACGTCCCATCACCACCACAACCAGCAGCGCCCCTGACAGCGCACTCGACACCTGGTTAGGGATGCCGACCATCTGTAAACCCTGCTGCAGGTAGCCCACCAGCAGCGCCGCCAGCGCCGTACCGACAACCGAACCTGACCCACCGTAGATATTGGCCCCGCCGAGCACGGCGGCGGTGAGCGCGGGCATCAGCAAATCGCGCCCCAGATCCGAACGCGCGGAGCCGAAATAGGAGACCATCACCAGCGCGGCAATCGCCGAGGCCACGCCCACCAGCCCGTACAGCGCGTAGGGCATGCCGTTCACCGACAGCGCCGCATAGCGCGCCGCGCGCGGGTTTTGCCCAATCAAAAACAGATGACGACCAAAGCGCCCGCGGTGGGTAATCAGCCAGAAGAAGACGGTAATCACCGCGAACAGCACCAGCGGGATCGGCAGGCCCAGCACCGTGAGGTTAGCGAACGCCGTGAAGCCGTCCGGGAAACCGCCGATGCCCTCATAGCCCGTCGCGCCCGCCATGCCGGAGAGCAGCAGCGCGCCGCCGCCGTAGAGGTAAAGCGTGCCGAGGGTGATGACTAAAGGACTAATGCCGGTGTAGTGGATCAGCGCCGCATTCAGCAGTCCGCACAGCAGGCCGAGCAGCAGCGTCAATGGAATAGCGACCGCCATCGGCCACCCCGCCTGCATCATCACGCCCAGCGCGATGGAGCACAGGCCGATGGTTGAGCCGAGGGAGATGTCGATCCCGCCGCTGATGATGACCAGCGTGAGCGGCAGCGCCACGATGCCGATGCAGATAAAGTCGCTGGTGCTGAACAGCAGCATGTTGACGTCGAGCATGCGCGGGTTGATGGCGCCAAAGAGCAGGATCTCCAGCACCAGTAAAATCAGCAGCGCGCTTTCCCAGTTAAGCCTCATTTACGCCACCTCTTTTTTGCGTTTGGGAAACGGGGTGACGTGCTTTCCCCCTTTGTTACCCGGCTGGAAGCGACCGTACTTCAGCGCCCGCTGATGGCGCGCCAGCGCCTGGCGCAGACGCCCGTCGAGCACCAGCACGCCCAGCAGCACCAGCCCGGCGATAAAGTCGTTCCACCACGCCGGGAGCCTGAACAGCACCAGCACGGTGTCGATTTGGGTCAGGAAGAAGGCGCCGAGCAGCGCGCCAATCAGCGTGCCCGTGCCGCCCAGCAGCGAAATACCGCCGAGCACGCAGGCGGCGATGGCCTTCATCTCCAGCCCGCTGCCGGTCTGGTTGGGCACAAAGCCAATCTGCGCGGCAAAGACGATCCCGGCGCAGGCCGCCAGCATGCCGTTGAGGGTAAAGGCGATCATGCGGGTGCGGTTCACCGCCACGCCCAGCTGGCGCGCGGCGGCGAGGTTATCCCCCACCGCGTAGAAATCACGCCCGAACGCGGTGCGCGACAGCGTCCATGCGCCTGTGGCCGCGACGATCAACACCAGCATGCCGAGCGGCGAAATGCCGACGGCGGCAGGCTCAGAGAGGGATTTCAGCCCCGGCGGCAGCCCCTCAATCCACTTTCCGCCCGTCCAGAGCAGCATCGCCCCGCGGTACAGCCCCAGCGTGCCGAGGGTGGCGACAATCGCCGGGATGCGCAGCCCCACCACCAGGAACCCGTTGAACGCCCCGGCCAGCGCACCTATCGACAGCGCGAAGAGAATGGAAACGGGCAGGCTGTAGCCGCTGTTCAGCGCCACGCCGACGGCAATGGCGGACAGCCCGACGGTTGAGCCAACGGACACGTCGATATTGCGGGTCAGCATCACCAGCGCGGCACCGATGGCCAGCAGGATCAGGATCTGCGAGCTGGCGAAAATCATCCCCAGCGTCTGTAAACTCAGGTAGGACGGATTCAGCGCCACCAGCACGGCGAACAGCGCCAGAATGGCGAGAAACGCGCTCAGCTCGCGGTTTTTCAGTAAGGTCTTCATGACTGCCCTCCGAATGCCAGCGCCATCATCCTGTCGAGGCTGACGGCGTGGCGCGGCAGCTCGCCGCTGAGCACGCCCTGATGCATCACCAGCACGCGGTCCGCAAGGCCCGGGAACTCGTCAAGATCGCTTGAGATCATCAGCACCGCCACGTTCTGCGCCGCCACGCTTTTTATCAGCTGGTAGATGTCGGCGCGCGCCGAGACGTCGACCCCGCGCGTCGGTTCATCGACGATCAGCAGTAAAGGATTGGCCTCCAGGCAGCGCGCCAGCAGCACCTTCTGCTGGTTGCCGCCGGAGAGCGTGCGCACGGTTTGATCCGCATGGTTGAGCTTGATCCCCAGCGCCCGGTGATAGCGCTCCACCACCGCAGACTCCCGCTTGCGCTGCTGCCAAATCGACGGCTCGTTCAGCGCCACCGTGTTCCAGCGGATCGGCGCATCGAGGAACAGGCCGGACACCTGCCTGTCTTCCGGCAGGTAGACCAGCCCTTTTTCCAGGCGTGAACTTACCGGCTCGCCGGCGATCTCCTGATTCTCCAGCCAGATGCGGCCCCCGCGTACCGGCCGCAGGCCGTAGAGCGTTTCCGCAAGCTCGGTGCGCCCGGATCCCACCAGCCCGGCCAGGCCGACGATCTCCCCGGCGTAGATCTCAAGGCTAAGATCGATAAACCCTTCTCCGGTGAGATCGTCCACCCGCAGCACCGGGAAATCCTGCGGCTGGGTACGGCGGTTGCCCGGCAGCGCCAGCCACAGCTTTTGCGTATCGCTGAGGGATTTCTCCCGGCTTACCGGCGTCATGGCGGCGATCAGGGCGCTGTCGTCAAACTGCGCGGTTTCGCCGCTCAGCACCACCGCGCCGTCGCGCATCACCGAGACGTGGCTTGCCAGCTGGCGAATCTCCGGCAGCTTGTGCGAGATAAAGACAATCCCGACGCCGAATGCCTGCAGGGCGCGGATCTGGCGGAACAGCCGCTCGGTTTCGCCCGGCGTGAGGGAGGCCGTGGGTTCATCGAGGATCAGGATCCTGGCGTTGCGCATCAGCCCGCGCAGGATCTCCACCATCTGCTGATCCGCCACCTCCAGGGTGCTGGCAGTGGCGTCGAGGTTAAGCTGGCACTGGAGCTGCTGGAGCTTCTCCGCCAGGCGCTTTTCCAGATCGCGTTCGCGCGGCAGGCGAAACAGGATGTTTTCCCGCACCGTCAGGTTGGGGAACAGCAGCGGCTCCTGCGGCACCAGATAAATGCCTAACCCGTGCGCCTGAGCGGGCGTGAGCCGCGCATATGACTGCCCCTCGACAGAAAGTTCACCGCCGTCCGGCGTTTCGACCCCGGCGATGATCTTCATCAGCGTCGATTTTCCCGCGCCGTTTCCGCCCATCAGGGCGTGCACCTGGCCCGCAAGCAGCGTGAAATCAATGCCTTTTAAGACCGGCACGCCTGAGAACTGCTTGCTGATATTCCGCGCGTCGAGAAGTGGTGTCATCATCGCTCCGCTATTGAACAAATGATTTTTAAATTTAATAATGTTCAAAAGCGTAGACGGTGAACTATATTTACAACCGTGCAGGGATCACAGTTTTATCGATTGAGATACAGATAAACCAGAAACGATCTAAAAGATCCGTTTTGTCGCGTGGCTCACACTTTCCCTTCGCGTCATTACGAACATATGATCTAAATTTTTATAAGAGTTCAACTATGAGCGATAAACGCACTGCGGAAGAAGGACGGTTTGCCGGGCTGGCACTGGCGGAAGAGGAGCTCGTGGCGCGCGTTGCCTGGTGCTACTACCACGACGGATTAACCCAGAACGACATCGGCGAGCGGCTCGGGCTGCCGCGCCTGAAAATCTCCCGCCTGCTGGAAAAAGGCCGACAGTCCGGGGTGATCCGCGTGCAGATCAACTCCCGCTACGAGGGCTGCCTGGCGCTGGAGACCGAGTTACAGCAGCGCTTTGGCCTGAAGCTGGTGCGCGTGATGCCCGCGTTAAATACGCCGCCGATGAACGTGCGGCTGGGCATTGGCGCGGCGCAGTCGCTGATGGGCGTACTGGAGCCCGGCCAGCTATTAGCGGTGGGGTTTGGTGAAACCACCATGAGCTGCCTGCAGCACCTGAGCGGCTTTATCAGCTCGCAGCAGATCCGCCTGGTGACGCTCTCCGGCGGCGTCGGGCCGTACATGACCGGTATCGGCCAGCTGGACGCGGCCTGCAGCGTCAGCATGATCCCCGCCCCGCTTCGCGTGTCATCCGCAGAAGTTGCCGGGATCTTAAAACGCGAGACCAGCGTGCGGGACGTGATCCTCGCCGCGACCGCCGCCGACGTGGCGGTGGTCGGCATTGGTTCAGTGAACCAGCGCCGTGACGCGACGATACTGCGCTCCGGCTATATCAGCGAAGGTGAACAGCTGATGTACGCCCGCAAAGGCGCGGTCGGCGACATTCTCGGTTATTTCCTCAATGCCGAAGGGGAATGCGTCGAGGAGCTGGAGATCCACAAAGAACTGCTGGGCGTCACGCTCGATGAACTGGCGCAGCTGCCCACCATCGTTGGCGTGGCCGGAGGAGAAGAGAAAGCCGATGCGATTTATGCCGCACTGAAGGGTCGCCGTATCAATGGCCTGGTGACGGAGGAGACGACAGCCCGCGCGGTGCTGGCTCTGGCCGACTAAGAGCCGCCCTGCGCTAACAACGAGGCAAGCTCATGAGTTACCTTTTAGCGTTAGATGCAGGGACAGGCAGCGTTCGCGCCGTGATTTTCGATTTACTGGGCAACCAGATTGCCGTCGGCCAGGCCGAGTGGAAGCACCTGAGCGTGGAGAACGTGCCGGGATCGATGGAGTTCGATCTGGAGACCAACTGGCAGCTGGCCTGCCGGTGCATTCATCAGGCGCTGGAACGTGCGTGCCTGAGCGCGGCGGATATTCAGTCCGTCGCCTGCTGCTCGATGCGCGAAGGGATCGTGCTGTACGACCGCGACGGCGAGGCCATCTGGGCCTGCGCCAACGTCGACGCCCGCGCCAGCCGCGAGGTGTCCGAACTCAAAGAGATCCACGACGATCGTTTTGAATCCGAAGTGTATGAGGTTTCAGGCCAGACGCTGGCGCTGAGCGCCATGCCGCGCCTGCTGTGGCTGGCGCACCATCGTCCTGACATCTACCGTAAAGCCGCCACCATCACCATGATCAGCGACTGGCTGGCGGCGAAGCTTTCCGGCGAGCTGGCTGTCGACCCGTCTAACGCGGGCACCACCGGCATGCTGGATCTCTTCTCCCGCGACTGGCGTCCGGCGCTGCTCGACATGGCCGGGCTGCGCGCAGATATCCTCTCCCCGGTGAAAGAGACCGGCACCGTGCTGGGCGCGATTACCAAAGAGGCCGCCCAGCAGTGCGGCCTGCGCGAGGGCACCCCGGTGGTGATGGGCGGCGGCGACGTGCAGCTTGGCTGCCTGGGGCTGGGCGTGGTTCGCGCCGGACAAACCGCGGTGCTGGGCGGCACCTTCTGGCAGCAGGTGGTGAACCTGCCGCAGGTGCGTACCGACCCCGAGATGAACATCCGCGTGAACCCGCACGTTATCCCCGGCATGGCGCAGGCGGAGTCGATCAGCTTCTTTACCGGGCTGACCATGCGCTGGTTCCGCGACGCCTTCTGCGCCGAGGAAAAGCTGATTGCCGAGCGGATGGGGATGGACACCTACTCCCTGCTGGAAGAGATGGCGAGCCGCGTGCCGGCGGGTTCACACGGGGTGATGCCGATCTTCTCCGACGCGATGCATTTCAAGCAGTGGTACCACGCCGCGCCGTCGTTTATTAACCTCTCCATCGACCCGGAAAAGTGCAACAAAGCGACGCTGTTCCGCGCCCTTGAGGAGAACGCGGCGATCGTTTCGGCCTGTAACCTGGCGCAGATTTCGCGTTTCTCCGGCGTGACGTTTGAAAGCCTGGTGTTTGCGGGCGGCGGGGCCAAAGGTGCCCTCTGGAGCCAGATCTTAAGCGACGTCACCGGGCTGCCGGTGCGCGTGCCGGAAGTGAAAGAGGCGACGGCGCTCGGCTGCGCGATTGCCGCAGGCGCGGGCGCGGGGCTGTTTGCGGATATGGCCTCGACGGGCGAGCGGCTGGTGAAGTGGAGCCGCGAGTTCACGCCGAACCCGCAGCACCGCGAGCTGTACGACGGCATGATGCAGAAATGGCAGGCAGTGTACGCGGACCAGCTCGGGCTGGTGGACAGCGGGCTGACGACGTCGATGTGGCAGGCACCGGGCTTAGTAAAAACCCACACCCCTCACCCTGCCCCTCTCCCCTGAGGGGAGAGGGAAAAAACCAGATCGAGCCAATTCTTTGAGACCGCACCAGCCAGTCCCCTCTCCCCTCAGGGGAGAGGGTTAGGGTGAGGGGCGAAGTTCTTTGAGATCTATCACAATCATTCGATCCCGCTTTTACCTTTCCTCTCCCGCTGGCTAAATTAGTAACTCATCCGACCACATAACAATAATTTTACACTGGAAGAGACTATGAGCCGCTACCCGTCGTTATTCGCCCCCCTCGATCTGGGGTTCACCACACTCAAAAACCGCGTGTTGATGGGCTCGATGCACACCGGGCTGGAGGAGCATCCGGACGGGGCCGAGCGTCTGGCAGCCTTCTATGCGGAGCGCGCCCGCCACGGGGTGGCGCTGATTGTCACCGGCGGCGTGGCCCCGGCGCCTTCCGGCGTGGGCATGGAGGGCGGCGCGGTCCTGAACGATGCGTCACAGCTGCCGCACCACCGCATTGTGACCGACGCGGTACACCGCGAGGGCGGTAAAATCGCCCTGCAAATCCTGCACACCGGACGCTACAGCTATCAGCCGAACCTGGTCGCGCCGTCGGCCATTCAGGCGCCAATCAACCGCTTTAAACCTCATGCCCTCAGCCACGATGAGATCCTGGCGCTGATCGACGACTTTGCCCGCTGTGCGGCGCTGGCGCGCGAGGCGGGCTACGACGGCGTGGAGGTGATGGGCTCGGAAGGCTATCTGATTAACGAGTTCCTCGCCGCCCGCACCAACCAGCGCGACGACGAATGGGGCGGCGACTATGCCCGCCGGATGCGCTTTGCCGTGGAGGTGGTGCGCGCGGTGCGCGAACGTGCGGGCGCAGACTTTATTATCGTCTTCCGCCTGTCGATGCTCGACCTGGTGGAAGGCGGCGGCACGTTCGACGAAACCGTGCAGCTGGCGCAGGCGATTGAAGCCGCCGGTGCCACGATTATCAACACCGGGATTGGCTGGCACGAGGCGCGCATCCCGACCATCGCCACGCCGGTGCCGCGCGCGGCGTTCAGCTGGGTAACACGGAAGCTGAAAGGCAAAGTCTCTGTTCCACTGGTCACCACCAACCGCATTAACGATCCGCAGGTAGCGGACGATGTGATTTCACGCGGCGACGCCGACATGGTGTCGATGGCGCGCCCGTTCCTGGCCGATGCCGAACTGCTCTCCAAAGCGCAAAGCGGCCGTGCGGACGAGATCAACACCTGCATCGGCTGTAACCAGGCCTGTCTGGATCAGATCTTCGTCGGCAAGGTCACCTCTTGCCTGGTTAACCCGCGCGCCTGTCATGAAACCAAAATGCCGGTCGTTCCGGCGGTCAGTAAAAAGCGCCTGGCCGTGGTGGGCGCTGGCCCCGCGGGCCTGGCGTTTGCGGTGAATGCCGCCTCGCGCGGGCACAGCGTGACGCTGTTTGATGCGCTGGCGGAGATTGGCGGGCAGTTTAATATCGCCAAACAGATCCCCGGCAAAGAGGAGTTCTATGAAACCCTGCGCTACTACCGCCGGATGATCGACCTGACGGGCGTCGAGCTGCGGCTTAATCAGTTTGTCAGCGCGGCGGATCTGATCGGTTTCGACGAGGTGATCCTGGCGAGCGGGATCGTGCCGCGCACGCCTGCGATCGAGGGTATCGATCATCCGAGGGTGTTGAGCTATCTGGATGTATTGCGTGACAAAACGCCGGTCGGCGAGAAGGTGGCGATTATCGGCTGCGGCGGGATCGGCTTTGATACCGCCATGTACTTAAGCCAGCCGGGCGAGGCTACCAGCCAGAACATCGCCGAGTTTTGCGTGGAATGGGGTATCGACACCAGCCTGAACCAGTCCGGCGGGCTACGCCCGGAAGGGCCGCAGCTGCCGAAAAGCCCGCGCCAGATCGTGATGCTGCAGCGCAAGGCCAGCAAGCCGGGCGAAGGGCTGGGCAAAACCACGGGCTGGATCCACCGCGCCACCCTGCTCTCGCGCGGGGTGAAGATGATCCCGGCGGTGGGCTACCAGAAGATCGACGACGAGGGTCTGCACGTCACGATCGGCGGCGAGCCGCAGCTGTTACGTGTGGATCATGTGATTTTATGCGCCGGGCAGGAGCCGAAGCGCGATCTGGCGGATCCGCTGCGCGAAGCCGGTAAAACGGTGCATTTGATCGGCGGGTGCGACGTGGCGATGGAGCTGGATGCGCGGCGGGCAATTGCGCAGGGGACGAAGCTGGCTCTGGCGATCTAGGGTATTGCCGGGCGGCCAGGGTAAAAGCAAAACGGCAACCCAGTTGCCGTTTTTAGCGTTTGCTCCCTCTCCCTGTGGGAGAGGGCCGGGGTGAGGGCATCAGGCCGCACATCCCCAATCTTACCGACGACGTCCCAGCTTCACCGCCTTCAGCACCACGAACTTGTTATTGGTCGCAATGGTGACGCAGTTGCCGAAAATCTTCTTCAGCTTGTGGAAGTAATCCAGGTGGCGGTTCGCCACGATGTACAGCTCGCCGTTGATTTTCAGGCAGCGGCGCGCGTGGTGGAACATCTCCCACGCGACGTTATCCGTCAGGGCGTGCTTCTGGTGGAACGGCGGGTTGCAGAACACGGCGTTGAAGCGGAACGGCTCTACGCCGGACAGCGCGTTGTTGATCATAAACTCGCAGCGGTCCAGCGCTTCCGGCATGTTGGTTTCCACGTTCAGACGGCTGGAGGCCACCGCCATCGGCGACTCGTCGCTGAACACCACGCTGGCGTCCGGGTTCTTCGCCAGCAGCGTCAGGCCAATCACGCCGTTACCACAGCCCAGATCGACAATCTCACCTTCCAGATTTTCCGGCAGATGTTCCATAAAGAAACGCGCCCCGATATCCAGCCCGGTGCGTGAGAAGACGTTCGCATGGTTGTGGATGGTCCAGTCGGTGCCTTCCAGCTTCCAGCTCAGGGTCTCCGGCGCGTCGGCCAGCTCCGGCGCGCTGAAGGTGCAGTTGATCAGGCGCGCTTTTTTCCAGGCCAGCGTCGTGGTGGTCGGGCCGAGGACTTTCTCGAACAGCTCCAGCGTCGAGGTGTGAATATCGCGCGCTTTAGCGCCCGCGATGATGCGCGTTTCCGGCGTCACGACCTTACGCAGCGCGCGCAGCTGTTGCTCCAGCAGCGCCATGGTTTTTGGCACTTTGATCAGCACCACGCCCGGCGCCTGCGGGTAGTCCGCGGTGCTGTCGAGGAACTTCACGCTGGACTCTGCGATGTCGTTATGACGCAGGTTTTCACGCGTCGCCAGCTCGCTCAGGTAGGAATCGCCGATGCTGTATGGCGTGTGCTCCGCCAGGGCGCAGCCCAGCGCGCCAAAGGCGTCATTCAGGATCAAAACCGGGCCGCGGATTTCAGTCTCATCCAACTGCTGCAGCAGATATTCATCCGCCGCTTCCCACGCCATGAGCGGGTTAACGTCGTCCGTTTCCGGGAAACGTTTAAGGTTGAGTGAACGGAAACCGTTGTCTAAGTGGCTCATCGGCCCTCCTGAATGGTAAAATTTGGCGTATCCCTGAAAAGGGTGCGTGAGTATACCCGTTTTCGCATTAATTTGGGCTTTTGATGAACCAACTTACTTATCTCCAGGGCTATCCGGAGCATTTACTGACTCAGGTTCGCAGCCTGATTGCCGAGCAGAAGCTCGGCGCGGTGCTGGAAAAACGCTATCCAGGCACGCACGATTTCGCGACCGATAAGGCCCTCTGGCAGTATACGCAGGATCTGAAAAGCCGGTATCTGAAGAGCGCGCCGCCGATCAACAAGGTGATGTACGACAACAAGATCCACGTGCTGAAAAACGCGCTCGGCCTGCACACCGCCATCTCCCGCGTACAGGGCGGCAAGCTGAAAGCGAAGGCCGAAATCCGCGTCGCGACGGTTTTCCGTAACGCGCCGGAAGCCTTTCTGCGGATGATCGTCGTCCACGAGCTGGCGCACCTGAAGGAGAAAGAGCACGACAAAGCGTTCTATTCACTTTGCTGCCACATGGAGCCGCAGTACCACCAGCTGGAGTTTGATACCCGCCTGTGGCTTACGCATTTATCGTTAAATGGTAATGCGGAATAGCGCACGCGAATTGTCATGATGACGTGCTACAGTGGCTAAAGGTTCCCCGCTACGGAGTACGTAAACGTTTATGATACGTTTCGCAGTCATTGGTACGAACTGGATCACGCGCCAGTTCGTCGACGCCGCCCACGAAACCGGCAAACTCAAACTTACCGCAGTCTATTCCCGCAGCCTTGAGCAGGCGCAGAGTTTTGCCAACGACTACCTCGTTGAGCATCTCTTCACTTCGCTTGATGACATGGCGCAAAGCGACGCCATTGATGCGGTGTATATCGCCAGCCCGAACTCCCTGCACTTCCCGCAAACGAAGCTGTTCCTCAGCCATAAAAAGCATGTGATTTGCGAGAAGCCGCTGGCGTCAAATATTGAGGAAGTGGAAGCGGCCATTGCGCTTGCCCGCGAAAACCAGGTGGTGCTATTCGAAGCGTTCAAAACCGCCAGCCTGCCGAATTTCCTGCTGCTGCAGCAGTCCCTGCCGAAAATTGGCAAAGTGCGTAAAGCCTTTATCAACTACTGCCAGTACTCGTCGCGCTATCAGCGCTATCTGGACGGCGAGAACCCGAACACCTTTAACCCGGCGTTTTCGAACGGCTCGATTATGGATATCGGTTTCTACTGCCTGGCCTCTGCCGTGGCCCTGTGGGGCGAACCGCACTGCGTCAGCGCCACCGCCAGCCTGCTGGAGAGCGGCGTGGATGCGCACGGTGTTGCGGTGCTGGATTACGGTGATTTCAGCGTCACGCTACAGCACTCCAAAGTCAGCGATTCCGTGCTGCCGAGCGAAATTCAGGGCGAAGCGGGCTCGCTGGTTATCGAGAAGATCTCCGAGTGCCAGAAAGTGAGCTTTGTGCCGCGCGGCGGCAAAGCGCAGGAGCTGACGCAGCCTCAGCATATTAACACTATGCTCTATGAGGCAGAGGTCTTCGCCCGTCTGGTGGAAGACAACGAAGTGAATCACCCCGGCCTCGCGGTGAGCCGCACCACGGCGAAGCTGCAAACGGAGATCCGTCGCCAGACCGGCGTGGTATTCCCGGCAGACGGCGTGAGCGCGGAAGCGATCGCGTAAAGCTGTGTAATGAAACGGCGCAGACCATTGACGAAACCAATGGTCTGACATATTTTGTTACCTGCAAAGGGGAGTAACTTCTTCGCCGGTAGATCGTCATTACGATGCGTTAAACACGCATCCGGTCGCCGGGCAACCTTCGTGGTTGTAAGTGAGACCTTGCCGGAAGGCGAGGTCTATGCATAAAAAGCTAACGGCTATCGTCTTCTGACCATGGCCGTTTTTGTTTTTTATGTGTAAGGAAAATAGTATGCATTCTGTCGGCACTCCAATGTTGTGGGGCGGATTCGCGGTTGTCGTGCTCATCATGCTGGCGATCGACCTCTTTTTGCAGGGGCGTCGCGGCGCACACGGCATGAGCATCAAACAGGCTGCGGCCTGGTCTCTGGTGTGGGTCACCCTCTCCCTGCTGTTCTGTGCCGCCTTCTGGTGGTACCTGGCCTCGACCGAAGGCCGCGCGGTGGCCGACCCTCAGGCGCTCGCCTTCCTCACCGGTTATCTGATTGAAAAAGCCCTGGCGGTTGATAACGTCTTCGTCTGGCTGATGCTGTTCAGCTACTTTGCCGTGCCTGCTGCCCTGCAGCGACGCGTGCTGGTCTACGGCGTGCTGGGCGCGATTATCCTGCGTACCATCATGATCTTCGCCGGCAGCTGGCTGATTACCCAGTTCGAATGGCTGCTGTACGTCTTCGGCGCGTTCCTGCTGTTCACAGGGGTCAAAATGGCGCTGGCGAAAGAAGACGGCTCCGCGATTGGCGATCGCCCGCTGGTGAAGTGGATCCGTGGGCATCTGCGCATGACCGACAAGATCGAGAGCGAGCACTTCTTCGTGCGCAAGAACGGCCTGCTGTTCGCCACCCCGCTGCTGCTGGTACTGATTCTGGTTGAGCTGAGCGACGTGATTTTCGCGGTGGACAGCATTCCGGCGATCTTCGCAGTGACCACCGACCCGTTCATCGTCCTGACGTCTAACCTGTTCGCCATTCTCGGCCTGCGTGCGATGTACTTCCTGCTGGCGGGCGCGGCGGAGCGCTTCTCGATGCTGAAGTACGGTCTGTCGGTGATCCTGGTGTTTATCGGCATCAAGATGCTGATCGTCGATTTCTACCATATCCCGATCGCCATTTCGCTCGGCGTGGTGTTTGGCATTCTGATCGTGACGCTGATTATCAATACCTGGGTTAACCGCCAGCACGATAAGAAGCAGCAGGTGGAGTAATCCCCCTCACCCCGGCCCTCTCCCACAGGGAGAGGGTGAACACACTTTTGTAACGCAGTAGTTAAAAAATATGATGCAACACGTAAAATCCAGCATTTTACGCTTCCTTCCTTTCGCGCATTCCCTATACTCGACCAGGCAAACATTTACTTACATCCGGACATAAATGTGACTAAGAGCACATCCGGGATGGAACGCAATTTCACTCAGGAAATACGTATGAGCACACAATCAAGCGGACTGTTCGCGCGCCTGGCGCAGGGCAGCCTCGTTAAACAAATTCTGGTCGGGCTGGTGCTGGGTATTCTGCTGGCGATGGTGTCAAAACCTGCTGCGGAGGCTACGGGGCTGCTCGGGACCCTTTTCGTTGGCGCACTGAAGGCCGTCGCACCGGTACTGGTTCTGATGCTGGTCATGGCGTCAATTGCCAACCACCAGCACGGACAAAAAACCAACATTCGCCCCATTCTGTTCCTGTATCTGCTGGGAACCTTCTCGGCTGCCTTAACGGCCGTGGTGTTTAGCTTCCTGTTCCCGTCCACGCTACACCTGACCAGCGCGGCCGGTGACATCACGCCGCCATCCGGCATTGTCGAAGTGCTTCGCGGACTGCTGATGAGCATGGTTTCTAACCCCATCACCGCGCTGATGAGCGGAAACTACATTGGCATCCTGGTCTGGGCGATTGGCCTGGGCTTCGCGCTGCGTCACGGTAACGACACCACGAAAAACCTGGTCAACGATCTGTCCAACGCCGTGACCTTTATGGTGAAGCTGGTGATTCGCTTTGCGCCAATCGGTATTTTCGGGCTGGTCTCCTCTACGCTTGCAACCACCGGCTTCGACGCGCTGTGGGGCTACGCGCAGCTGCTGGTTGTTCTGGTCGGCTGTATGCTGCTGGTGGCGCTGGTGATCAACCCGCTGCTGGTGTTCTGGCAGATCCGCCGCAACCCGTATCCGCTGGTGCTGACCTGCCTGCGCGAGAGCGGAGTGTATGCCTTCTTCACCCGCAGCTCTGCGGCGAACATTCCGGTTAACATGGCGCTGGCGGAGAAGCTGAACCTGGACCGCGATACCTATTCCGTGTCGATCCCGTTGGGCGCAACCGTGAACATGGCGGGCGCGGCAATCACCATTACCGTGCTGACCCTGGCGGCGGTGCATACGCTGGGCATTCCGGTGGATCTGCCAACCGCATTGCTGCTGAGCGTGGTGGCGTCACTGTGCGCCTGTGGCGCATCCGGCGTAGCGGGCGGTTCGCTGCTGCTGATCCCGCTGGCGTGTAATATGTTCGGCATCCCGAACGAGATTGCGATGCAGGTTGTGGCCGTCGGCTTTATCATCGGCGTGCTGCAAGACTCCTGCGAAACCGCGCTGAACTCCTCTACCGACGTGCTGTTTACCGCAGCGGCCTGTCAGGCGGAAGACGCGCGTTTAGCGAAGAACGCCCTGCGAGGTTAACAGCAAAACGGCAACCTTGAGGTTGCCGTTTTTAGTGTTTGTCCCCTCTCCCCGTGGGAGAGGGTCAGGGTGAGGGCATCAGGCCGCACCGATTAAAGCGTCACACCACTCTTAAAGATCGCCAGCTCGCGGAAGTCGTTCTTCTCGTTACAGGTCTGCCTGCCGTTAGCAAATTCCACGATAGCGTCCACGAACTCCGTCAGCAGCTGCGGCATGGCTTTCCCATGAATCAGCTGGCCCGCATCAAAGTCGATCCAGTGCTTTTTCTTTGCCGCCAGCTCGCTGTTGGTAGCGATTTTCACCGTCGGCACAAAACCACCGTACGGCGTACCGCGACCGGTACTGAACAGCACCATATGGCAGCCGGCACCCGCCAGCGCGCTGGTGGCGACCGCATCGTTGCCCGGTGCGCTCAGCAGGTTCAGACCGTGCGTTTTCAGGCGCTCGCCGTAGCGCAGCACGTCAACCACCTGGCTCGCGCCCGCTTTCTGGGTGCAGCCGAGGGATTTCTCTTCCAGCGTGGTGATCCCGCCCGCTTTGTTGCCCGGCGACGGGTTCTCGTAAATCGGCTGATTGTGGGCGATGAAGTACTGTTTGAAGTCGTTCACCATGGTGACGGTCTTCTCAAAGGTTTCTTCGTCGCGGCAGTGGCTCATCAGAATACGCTCCGCGCCGAACATTTCCGGCACTTCGGTCAACACCGTCGTGCCGCCGTTGGCAATCACGTAATCCGAGAAGCGGCCCAGCATCGGGTTAGCGGTAATGCCGGAAAGGCCATCTGACCCGCCGCACTCCAGCCCAAACTTCAGCTCGCTCAGCTTGCCCGGCTCGCGCCTGTCGTGGCGCATCACCTCATAAAGCTGGTGAAGCTGTTCAACGCCCGCTTCCACTTCGTCGTCCTGATGCTGGCACACCATAAAATGCACGCGCTCGGGATCGAACTCGCCCAGCGTGTCGCGGAAGGCGTCCACCTGATTGTTCTCGCAGCCCAGACCGATCACCAGAACCGCGCCCGCGTTCGGGTGACGCACCATGTTTTGCAGCATGGTGCGGGTGTTAATGTGGTCGTCACCGAGCTGGGAACAGCCGTAGGTGTGGCTGAAGAGATGCACGCCGTCAGTCCCTTCGGCGTTGTTGGTCTCTTTCAGGAAGCGCGTCTGGATCTGGCGCGCAATTCCGTTGACGCAGCCGACGGTCGGGAGGATCCACAGCTCGTTGCGGATCCCCACGTCGCCGCTGGCGCGACGGTAGATCTGCACCTCACGATCCGCCGCCTGACGCTCTTCCGCCGGTAAATCAGGTTGATAGCTGTACTCGTCCAGATCGCTCAGATTGGTGCGGGTATTGTGTGAGTGAATGTATTCACCCGGCGCAATATCCGCCAGCGCATGGCCGATGGGCAAACCGTACTTCACCACGTTCTCCCCTTTCGCAATGGGGATCAGGGCAAACTTGTGTCCACGGACGATCGCCTGACGCAGGGTGACGCTCTGGTTATCAACGGTCACCACGTCGCCTTCAGCGAGATCCGTCAGCGCGACGGCCACGTTATCCAGCGAATGGATTTTGATGTATTGCATATCAACCTCAAACGGCCTTAGTTCAGTTCAATGGCGAAGTAGTCACGCGCATTGTTAAAGCAGATGTTTCTCACCATTTCGCCCAGCAGCTGGATATCCGCTGGCGCTTCGCCCGCGTGTACCCAGCGACCAATCATCTGGCACAGAATGCGTCGGAAATATTCATGACGGGTATAGGACAGGAAGCTGCGGCTGTCGGTCAGCATGCCGACAAAGCGGCTCAGCAGACCCAGCTGCGCGAGCTGCGTCATCTGACGCTCCATGCCATCTTTCTGATCGTTAAACCACCAGCCGGAACCGAACTGCATCTTGCCCGGCATCCCTTCGCCCTGGAAGTTGCCGACCATGGTACCCAGCACTTCGTTATCGCGCGGGTTCAGGCAGTACAGGATGGTTTTAGGCAGCAGGTTTTGTTCGTTCTGTTTGCTCAGCAGTTTTGACAGCTCTTCCGCCAGCGGACGATCGTTGATGGAGTCGAAGCCCACGTCAGCACCGAGCAGTTTGAACTGGCGCTGGTTATTATTGCGCAGCGCGCCGATATGGTACTGCTGTACCCAGCCGCGACGCGCGTATTCCGCACCGAGAAATACCAGCACCGCCGTTTTGAACTGCGCCACGTCGTGCTCGCTTAAGCCTTCGCCAGAGAGACGACGCGCCAGAATGCTGTCCAGCTCGGCTTCGTTTGATTCCGCAAACAGCACTACGTCCAGCGCGTGGTCAGACACTTTGCAGCCGTGCGCCGCGAAGTGATCCAGACGTTTGGTCAGCGCGGTTTGCAGGTCAGCGAAACGACGGATGTCGGTATCCGACACTTCCGCCAGCTTCGCCATGTAGTCGGTGAAGGTGGCCTGCTCAATGTTGAAGGCTTTGTCCGGGCGCCAGCTTGGCAGCACTTTGATATCAAAAGAGGTGTCTTTCGCGACAACGGCATGATGCTCCAGGGAGTCGATCGGATCGTCGGTGGTGCCCACCATCTTCACGTTCATCTGCTTCATGATGCCGCGCGCGGAAAAGTTATCCTGCGCCAGCAGCGCGTTGCAGCGATCCCATATTTCATCCGCGGTCGTTGGGGAAAGCAGCTTGCCGGTGATGCCAAACGGACGGCGGAGTTCAAGATGGGTCCAGTGGTAGAGCGGGTTGCCGATGGTGTGCGGAACGGTTGCCGCCCAGGCGTCAAACTTCTCGCGGTCGGTCGCATCGCCGGTACACAGGCGCTCCGCCACGCCGTTGGTGCGCATGGCACGCCATTTATAGTGGTCACCCTTCAGCCAGATGTCATACAGGTTTTTGAAGCGATAATTTTCGGCAACCTGCTGCGGCGGTAAATGGCAGTGGTAGTCGAAAATCGGCTGGTCTTTTGCGTAGTCGTGGTACAGGCGGCGAGCAAATTCGGTATCTAACAGAAAATCTTCGGTCATAAACGGCGTCATTATCGTCTTCCTCATTACGGGAGCGCAGAAAGCGTATGTTCATATGCTGCAAAGTTATCACACCAATTTCCACCAACCGAAGCTTTTTTCGTGAGTGAGATCAATAAACGCCAACAAATAAATTACCCTCAATGAAGCAAACCCTTCTGCAGGCCGCGCCAATACTGGCTTTGCGCGCGACGATTAATGTCCCCACAAAGAATCATACATTTGTGATGTCACTCACCTTTTAAAGTTGTATGACAAGTTATCTTTTCGCCGTCGCAAACACTCAGCCGACGGAATGCATTACCGGTGTGAGAGACATCGGGTTTAACGGTACGGATACCGACTTATGCACGCTTACTTATGGCAAGGTTCGGGCCGTTCCGGGACATGCTCCTGGTTACGCCCCTCCCGTTACACAACTGCTCCCGGAAACGGTTGAGAGGTTGCCGTGCTCTGGCGCGGAAATAACATAACGATGAGGTTTTAGATGCGTAAAATTAAAGGGTTACGTTGGTATATGATCGCACTGGTGACGTTAGGCACCGTGCTGGGCTACCTGACGCGTAACACCGTGGCAGCAGCAGCGCCAACGTTGATGGAAGAGCTGCATATCTCCACGCAGCAATACTCCTACATCATTGCCGCCTATTCCGCGGCGTATACCATCATGCAGCCTGTTGCGGGCTACGTGCTGGATATTCTCGGTACCAAAATCGGTTATGCCTTCTTCGCCATCGCCTGGGCGGTGTTCTGCGGTGCAACCGCGCTGGCAGGCAGCTGGGGTGGACTGGCGCTGGCGCGCGGTGCGGTCGGTGCGGCTGAAGCCGCGATGATCCCGGCGGGCCTGAAGGCCAGCTCCGAGTGGTTCCCGGCGAAAGAGCGTTCCATTGCGGTCGGCTACTTCAACGTGGGCTCGTCCATTGGGGCGATGATAGCGCCGCCGCTGGTGGTGTGGGCCATCGTGATGCACAGCTGGCAGATGGCGTTCATCATCTCAGGCGTGCTGAGCTTCGCCTGGGCGATGGCGTGGCTGATTTTCTACAAACACCCGCGCGATCAGAAAAAACTCTCCGAAGAAGAACGTGAATACATCATTGGCGGTCAGGAAGCGCAGCATCAGACCAACAACGGCAAAAAAATGACCGTCTGGCAGATCCTGGGCACCCGTCAGTTCTGGGGCATCGCCCTGCCGCGTTTCCTGGCTGAACCGGCCTGGGGTACCTTTAACGCGTGGATCCCCCTGTTCATGTTTAAAGTCTACGGCTTTAACCTGAAAGAGATCGCGATGTTCGCCTGGATGCCCATGCTGTTCGCTGACCTGGGCTGTATCGTGGGCGGCTACCTGCCACCGCTGTTCCAGCGCTGGTTTGGCGTGAACCTGATCGTTTCCCGTAAGATGGTGGTGACCATGGGCGCGCTGCTGATGATCGGCCCAGGCATGATCGGCCTGTTCACCAGCCCGTACGTTGCCATTGCCCTGCTGTGCATCGGTGGCTTTGCGCACCAGTCCCTGTCCGGCGCGCTGATTACGCTCTCGTCTGACGTCTTCGGCCGTAACGAAGTGGCAACCGCCAACGGCCTGACCGGCATGGCCGCCTGGACCGCGAGCACCATGTTTGCACTGGTGGTCGGCGCGCTGGCGGATACCATCGGCTTCAGCCCGCTGTTCGCGGTGCTGGCGATCTTCGACCTGATGGGTGCGGTGGTTATCTGGACGGTGCTGAAAAGCAAATCCGCAGAGGAGCTGGCGAAAGAGTCCCTCGGGAAACCGGCGACGCAGAGTTAGCGAAAATGCGTTTCGCCGAAGCCGCCTCCGGGCGGCTTTTTTAATGGCATAATCTGGAGAGTGGCACGCAAAAGTGGTATAACAAATCATCTGCCGTACCCTGCCTGGAGCGCATATGGAAATCACCGAACCACGTCGTTTATATCAACAACTTGCTGCGGAGCTGAAAGATCGCATCGAGCAAGGGGTCTACCTTGTCGGTGATAAACTGCCCGCCGAGCGCTTTATCGCGGATGAAAAAAGCGTCAGCCGCACGGTGGTGCGTGAAGCGATTATCATGCTGGAAGTGGAAGGCTACGTTGAGGTACGCAAAGGCTCCGGCATTCACGTGATTTCTAATCTGCCGAAACACTCTCCCGTCGCGGACGAAAGTCTGGAATTCGCCAGCTATGGTCCGTTTGAGCTGCTCCAGGCTCGCCAGCTGATCGAAAGCAATATTGCTGAGTTTGCGGCGACGCAGGTGACCAAGCAGGACATCATGAAGCTGATGGAGATCCAGGAGAATGCCCGTAAGGAGAAATGTTTCCGCGATTCAGAGTGGGATCTGCAGTTCCACGTTCAGGTCGCCCTGGCAACCCAAAATACGGCCCTGGCGGCAATCGTTGAAAAAATGTGGACTCAGCGCGTTCACAACCCGTACTGGAAAAAACTGCACGACCATATCGATTCCCGTACCGTCGACAACTGGTGCGACGATCACGACCAAATCCTTAAGGCGCTGATTCGTAAAGATCCGCATGCTGCCAAGCTGGCGATGTGGCAACACCTGGAAAACACCAAGCAGATGCTGTTCAACGAAACCAGCGATGACTTTGAATTTAACGCTGACCGCTATCTTTTTGCCGATAATCCGGTTGTTCATCTCGATACGGCTTCCAGTGCCGCAAAATAGATGACCTTTCTGCTGGCAGGCGCTACGTTGCGCCTTCCGGCTTACAGGAGTAAGCAAAACATATATAGTGTCAGCCTTTGTAAATCCCCTCGCTCACTTCCTGGGCTTACGCCAAAATCAACTCACCCCTGCAAATTCTGTGACGCAGAACGTTGGGCTTTGTTACAATTGGATTCAATTCCTTATTTTGTAAGTTAGTGCTTGCTAACCAGCCAATTAACAGGGAACAGTGTTGGCCACACCGCAATGTGTCCGCGAGCGACCATAATGAAATCACAACAATGTCGCCGTGCTGTTTGTCCCGGATAACAGGCGTGACGTTAACCGATTTCCAGGAACACTGAATGGAACTTTTGACCCAACTGCTGCATGCCCTCTGGGCGCAGGATTTTGAAACGCTGGCCAACCCTTCCATGATTGGCATGCTCTATTTCGTCTTGTTTATGATCCTGTTCCTTGAGAACGGTTTGCTGCCCGCTGCCTTCCTGCCCGGTGACAGTTTGCTGGTGCTTGTCGGCGTGCTGTGTGCCAAAGGGGCGATGGCGTTTCCACACACCATTTTATTACTGACCGTTGCGGCCAGTCTCGGCTGCTGGGTGAGCTATATCCAGGGAAGATGGCTGGGCAATACCCGGATCGTCCAGAACTGGCTCTCTCATCTTCCCGCGCATTATCACCAGCGGGCGCACCACCTGTTCCACAAGCACGGGCTTTCCGCGCTGCTGATTGGCCGCTTTATCGCCTTTGTTCGCACCCTGCTGCCGACCATTGCCGGTCTGTCAGGGTTGAGCAGCGCGCGCTTCCAGTTCTTTAATTGGATGAGCGGCCTGCTATGGGTGCTTATTTTGACGACGCTGGGCTATGCGCTGGGTAAAACGCCGGTCTTTATGAAATATGAAGACCAGCTGATGTCCTGCCTGATGCTGCTGCCTGTGGTTCTGCTGGTCTTCGGCCTGATTGGCTCACTGGTTGTCCTGTGGAAGAAGAAATACGGAGCCAGAGGCTAACGATGGCTATCTCACCGCTCGCCCTGCGCCGTTTTGCCGTTGCCGTGATTACGCTGATCGTCCTCAGCGCCATGCTGCTGGCATGGAGCGCGCTTTCGCATCAGGAATCGACGCTGGCCATCCGCCCGGTAAACCAGGGCGCCAGCGTGCCTGACGGTTTTTCTGTCTGGCATCATCTGGACGCGAACGGGATCCGCTTTAAGAGCATTACCCCGCAGGACGATGTTTTACTGATCAAGTTTGATTCCCGTGCGCAAAGTGCCGCCGCGAAAGTGGTTCTCGACCGTACCCTGCCGCACGGGTATATCATTGCCCAGCAGGAAGATGACAGCCAGCCTGCAGCCTGGCTGTCATTGATTCGCGATACGTCGCATCGGTTTGGATAACTTCCAGGATTCCGAATCTTTTCACTCACTTTGGTGAATCCCCCGTTTACTTACTATGCTTAAGTACGCGGAGCACCCCTCGATGTACTCCGCATAACTTTGGATAGCGGCTAACGCCGCAACACAATGGAAGGTTTCGATAATGAAATTCCGCATGACTCTGGCTCTGGCCCTTTTTTCTTTAAGCACAGCATCCTTCGCAAACTCTCTCTGTCAGGAGAAAGAACAGGATATTCAGCGTGAGATCGGTTATGCCCAAAAGCATAACAATCAGCACCGTGTTGATGGTCTTAAAAAAGCGCTGAGCGAAGTGAAAGCGAACTGTTCAGACAGCAAGCTTCGTGCCGATCACAAGAAGAAAATCGCTGAACAGAAGGACGAGATAGCCGAGCGCCGTCGCGACCTGCAGGAAGCGAAAGAGAAAGGAGATGCGGAAAAAATTGCTAAGCGCGAGAAGAAGTTGAAAGAAGCGCAGGACGACCTGAAAGCGCTGGAAGCTCGCGATTATTGAGTTAACGGAAATCTCAACAGGAGAGAGAATCATGTCAAAAGATACGACGTCTGAACATCTGCGCGCTGAACTGAAATCCCTGGCCGATACCCTTGAAGAGGTGCTGAACTCCTCTGCTGACAAGTCAAAAGAAGAGGTCAGCAAGCTGCGCAGCAAGGCGGAGCAGGCGCTGAAAGAGAGCCGCTATCGCCTGGGTGAAACCGGTGATGCGCTGGCGAAACAGACCCGCGAAGCGGCTGCGCGCGCGGACGAATATGTGCGTGATAATCCATGGACGGGTGTAGGGATTGGTGCCGCAGTGGGTGTGGTACTGGGTGTCCTTCTGACGCGTCGTTGATATGGAAGATCCTCGTCACGCACAAGGGCCTGCTAACAACGTCCTCGGCATCGGCCAGCGTATTTTAACGACGCTGGTCGGGATTGCCGAAACGCGCGTCCGGCTCGCAGTGGTCGAGCTGGAGGAGGAGAAAGCGAACCTCTTCCAGATGCTGCTGATGCTCGGGCTGACCATGCTCTTCGCCGCGTTTGGCCTGATGAGCCTGATGGTGTTAATCATCTGGGCCATCGATCCGCAGTATCGTCTTAACGCGATGATTGCCACCACCGTCGTTCTGCTGGTCGCCGCGTTGATAGGCGGTATCTGGACGCTGCGTAAAGCGCGCAAGTCCACTTTCCTGCGCCATACGCGTCAGGAGCTGGCGAACGATCGCGCTCTGCTGGAGGATGACTAGCCGTGAGCGATAAAGCCGAACGTCAAAAGCGAAAAGCGTACCTGTTAAGCCAGATCCAGCAGCAACGGCTGGATCTGTCGGCCAGTCGTCGCGACTGGATCGACGCGACGCGACGGTTTGACCGGGGCTGGAATACCGTCCTGAGCCTGCGTTCCTGGGCGCTGGTCGGCAGCAGCGTAATGGCGATCTGGTCCGTTCGTCATCCGAACATGCTGATCCGCTGGGCTCGTCGTGGATTCGGCGCCTGGAGCGCCTGGCGTCTGGTGAAAGCCACGTTACGGCAGCAGCAGCTGCGGTGATAAAAGCAAAACGGTAACCCTGGTTACCGTTTTTTGTTTTTGCGGCCTCTCTCAGCGGGAGAGGGTTGGGATCAGGGCACCAGCGCGCACGCCCCCTTACTCAATATCTTTGAAGAAGATTGACAGTTTTCCTTGCTAACAATTACCACCCGCCCCGTTTATTATCCTCTCCATCGACAGCAACGCCGCGGTATCTACCCGGAATTGCAGACAAATAATGTTCAGCCGCTCATGTGGTTTCCTGGAGAGTAAAATGAAAAAATTAGAAGATGTTGGTGTACTGGTCGCGCGTATTCTGATGCCAATTCTGTTCATCGTGGCAGGTTGGGGAAAAATCACCGGTTATGCGGGTACCCAGCAGTATATGGAAGCCATGGGCGTTCCGGGGTTCCTGCTGCCGCTGACCATTCTTCTTGAGTTCGGCGGCGGCCTGGCGGTACTGTTCGGCTTCCTGACCCGTACTACCGCGCTGTTTACCGCAGGCTTCACCGTGCTGACGGCGTTCATCTTCCACAGCAACTTTGCGGAAGGCGTGAACTCTCTGATGTTCATGAAAAACCTGACCATCGCGGGTGGCTTCCTGCTGCTGGCCGTCACTGGTCCGGGCGCATACAGCATCGACCGCGTTCTGAATAAGAAGTGGTAAGCACGCTATACTGAATGAACACAAAGCGAGGAGACATCTCCTCGCTTTTGCTATCTGACGGAGGAGAAAAAATGGGACAACTCGTAGACGGCGTATGGCAGGATGTCTGGTATGACACCAAATCCACCGGAGGTCGCTTCAAGCGCTCAGTTTCGGCCTTCCGTAACTGGCTGACCGCCGACGGCGCGCCAGGCCCGAGCGGCGAAGGCGGCTTCGCGGCTGAGAAAGACCGTTATCATCTTTATGTTTCGCTTGCCTGCCCGTGGGCACACCGCACGCTGATTGTGCGCAAGCTTAAAGGTCTCGAATCCTTAATTCCGGTTTCGGTCGTGAACCCGCTGATGCTGGAAAACGGCTGGACGTTTGACAGTGATTTCCCCGCGGCGACCGGCGACGATCTCTACCACCACGATTTCCTTTACCAGCTCTATCTTCGCGCCGATCCTCACTACACCGGGCGCGTTACCGTACCGGTGCTGTGGGATAAGAAAAACCAGACGATTGTCAGCAATGAGTCTGCGGAAATCATCCGCATGTTCAATACCGCGTTTGACGCGCACGGCGCCCGCGCCGGGGATTACTACCCGGTTGAACTGCGCGATAAGATTGATGAGCTGAACGGCTGGATTTACGACAACGTCAACAACGGCGTCTACAAGGCCGGTTTCGCCACCAGCCAGGAAGCGTATGACGAAGCGGTCGGAAAGGTGTTTGAATCGCTTGAGCGTCTCGAGCAGATCCTGGGCCAGCATCGCTACCTGACGGGCGATCGCCTGACGGAAGCGGACATCCGCCTGTGGACCACGCTGGTTCGCTTCGATCCGGTCTATGTCACCCACTTTAAGTGCGACAAACACCGCATCAGCGATTACCTGAACCTGCATGGTTTCCTGCGTGACATCTACCAGATGCCGGGTATTGCCGACACGGTCGACTTCGACCATATTCGCACCCACTATTTCCGCAGCCACAAAACCATCAACCCGACGGGCATTATCTCCATTGGGCCGTGGCAGGATCTGGATGAACCTCACGGGCGCGACGTCCGATTTGGATAAATACGAAGGGCATCACCAGATGCCCTTTTTTAATTCACAATCTCCATCTATCCTTACCTCGATCGCTTAGAAAACAAGTGATTGACTGACTAATGAGGCAAGGAAAAATGGACTGGTATTTAAAAGTACTGCGTAACTACATTGGATTTGGTGGCCGTGCCCGCCGCAAAGAGTACTGGATGTTCGTTCTGGTGAACTTCATTCTCATTATGGTGCTGGGTATTGTGGATAAAATTCTTGGCTGGGAGCGGGCTGGCGGTGAAGGCGTGCTGACCACCATTTATGGCCTGTTAGTCCTGCTGCCATCATGGGCGGTGCTGTTCCGTCGACTGCACGACACCGATCGTTCAGCGTGGTGGCTACTGCTGCTGTTGATCCCGATTATTGGCTGGATCGTGATTTTGATCTTCAACTGCCAGAGCGGGACGCCGGGCGAAAACCGCTTTGGTCCGGATCCTAAGATCGGCGCATAAAAAAAGCCCGGTGGCCACTTCGCTTACCGGGCCTACAAATTACGATTTTATTTATTGTATTGCGTGAAAAGCTTCGGAATTTCGCGTAAACACCATGATTTGGCTTCGCCCATGCTGTCACGGCGCCACGCCATAATGATATCCACCTCGTGGCTATATTCCGGGCTGACTACGCGCAGCCGCCCTTCAGCAATGTCTTTTTCGACAAACGGGTACGGCATGGTCGCCACGCCCAGACCCGCCAGCAGCGCCTGACGTTTGTCTTCCAAAGACGTGACCGTCAGACGAGGCTGCTTATCCAGCAGCTGCACCGTCAGCACCGGACGCTCTCGCGCGGTATCCGCTACCGCCACGCCGCGATACTTCACACGCGTCACTTCAGAGAGCGGCTCCGGCTCCTGATGAATCGGGTGATTGGGTGCGGCAACATAGACGTTCATCACGCTGTAGAGCTTGCGCGAGTTGATTTCCGATGAGGAACGGAAGTGCATGTCCGGCGCAATCACAATATCCGCCCTGCCCGTTTCCAGACGTTCCCACGCGCCTGCCAGCACCTCGGTGATGATTGACAGCTGCGTATTGGCCTTCGCCGCCAGGCGGTCCACCAGCGGGAACAGCGCTTCTGTCGGCACCAGCGCTTCGGTAACTAACGTCAGATGGGTTTCCCAGCCGCGCGCCAGCGCTTCGGCGTCCGTCGTGAGCTTGTCCGCCGCTTCCAGCAGCACGCGGCCGCGCTCCAGCAGCATTCGCCCCACGTTGGTGAATTTTGTTCGATGACCGGAGCGGTCAAACAGCACCACGTCCAGCTCTTCTTCCAGCTTCTGCATGGTGTAGCTTAGCGCAGACGGAACGCGCCCCAGCTCATCTGCCGCCGCCGCAAAACTGCCGCGCCGGTCAATCGCGTCCATGACGCGAAGCGCCTCAAGCGTCAATGCTCTCTCTTTAGCCATCTCGTTCTCATTCAGGAAATTTGAACATACCGGGCAGAATATCTGGCTAACAATGCAGCGTCCATACCTTTACCATTGTTTTAGTGTAAAGAGAGGTCAAGTTTATGATTACGACAAGAACAGCTAAACAGTGCGGACAAGCCGATTTCGGTTGGCTGCAGGCCCGCTACACCTTTTCCTTTGGACACTACTTTGACCCTAAACTCCTCGGTTACGCTTCACTGCGCGTGTTAAACCAGGAAGTGCTCGCCCCGGGCGCCTCCTTCCAGCCGCGTACGTACCCGAAAGTCGATATCCTGAACCTGATCCTGGAAGGCGAGGCAGAATACCGCGATAGCGAGGGCAATCATGTCCAGGCAAAGGCTGGCGAAGCGTTGTTAATTTCCACGCAGCCGGGCATCAGCTACAGCGAGCATAACCTCAGCAAAGACAAAACGCTGACCCGTATGCAGCTGTGGCTGGACGCCTGCCCCGAGCGGGAAAATCCGCTGGTACAGAAGTTAGATTTAACGGGCGATAAGCAGCAGCTGATTGCATCGCCGGACGGCAGTAAAGGTAGCCTGCAGCTGCGCCAGCAGGTGTGGCTGCACCATATCGAACTGAAGAAAGGTGATCAGGCGAGCTTCCAGCTTCATGGTCCGCGCGCCTATTTGCAGTCTATTCACGGTACGGTACATGCGGTGACGCACACGGAAGAGAAAGAAGCGCTCACCTGCGGCGACGGGGCGTTTATTCGTGATGAAGCGAATATCACCCTGGTGGCGGATACGCCGCTGCGCGCGCTGCTGATTGATTTGCCGGTTTAGAGAATGCTCTCACCCTAACCCTCTCCCAATGGGAGAGGGAACCGATCGAGCCACGGCAGAATCATCCGGCGCCGTAAGAAATCACTCTGCCAGCGCGTTAGCCATATCGGTTCTAATCTGCTTACGCTGTTCCGGCGTCAACACCTGGCTGACGTCGAAGTAATATTTCACGCGGTAATAGCGGGTCTGCTCTTCAATTTTGCTAAAGGCAGCAAGCTGGCTTTTCACCGTGCTTTCGTCCCATTTACCCGCCTGGAACATGTCGATCAGCGCGCCGTCCTTCACCCCCGTCATGGGGATCTTGCTGACATTTTGTTCCAGCTGCTTATGCAGATCCTCAATCTTTTTAACCTGCTCATTGCTGAGCTTCAGGTGCTGTACCAGCGGATCCTGCGAGGGAGACGGGGCAGCCTCAACGTTCGCGGCCTGTGCCGTTAAGCTGCACGCTGCCAGCGAGGCGGCGGCCAGCGCAATACGGGTCATTTTCATCATCTTACTGTCCTTACATGCTGTGATAGGGAAAAGCAGGCGTATTGTTTTTCAAGAGCGGATGAATATGTGTGAGTAATTATATAAACAATTTTGTATGTTTAGCGGGCAAAAAAATGCCCCCAGGGTGAGGGGGCATGAGACCTGAATGTCGTCAGATAGATTGCGTAAACGTCCTCGAAATCACATCCTGCTGCTGCTCGCGCGTCAGGGCGTTAAAACGCACCGCATAGCCTGAAACGCGGATCGTCAGGTTCGGGTAATTCTCGGGATGCGCGATGGCATCGAGGAGCATTTCCCGGTTCATGACGTTGACGTTCAGATGCTGCCCGCCCTCAATGGACGCTTCGTGATGGAAGTACCCGTCCAGCAGCCCCACCAGGTTGGTTTTGCGCACCAGCTCGTCCTTGCCCAGCGCCTGCGGCACGATGGAGAAGGTGTAGGAGATCCCGTCTTTCGCGTAGGTGAACGGCAGCTTGGCCACCGACGTTAGCGAGGCCACTGCCCCTTTTCTGTCGCGGCCGTGCATCGGGTTCGCGCCTGGGGCAAACGGCGTGCCGCCGCGGCGTCCGTCCGGCGTGTTCCCGGTCTTCTGGCCGTAAACCACGTTGGAGGTGATGGTCAGGATCGACTGGGTTGGCACCGCGTTGCGGTAGGTTGGCAGCGCCTGAATTTTCTTCATAAAGCGCTCCACCAGGTCGCAGGCGATGCTGTCCACGCGGTCGTCGTTGTTGCCGTACTGCGGATAGTCTCCTTCAATCACGAAATCGACCGCCAGACCGGTGTGGTCGCGCACCGGCTTCACCGTGGCGTATTTAATGGCCGACAGGGAATCCGCCGCCACCGACAGCCCGGCAATGCCGCAGGCCATGGTGCGATAGACGTCGCGGTCGTGCAGCGCCATCAGCGAGGCTTCGTAGCTGTACTTATCATGCATGTAGTGAATGAGGTTCAGGGCGCTGATGTACTGCACCGCCAGCCAGTCCATAAAGTGGTCGAGGCTCGCCATCACGGTATCGTAATCCAGCACGTCGTCCAGCAGCGGCTCGGTTTTCGGGCCGACCTGGATCTTCAGCTTCTCGTCCACGCCGCCGTTGATCGCGTAAAGCAGCGTTTTGGCGAGGTTGGCGCGCGCGCCAAAGAACTGCATCTGCTTGCCGATCACCATCGGGCTGACGCAGCAGGCAATGGCGTAGTCGTCGCTGTTGAAGTCCGCACGCATCAGATCGTCGTTCTCATACTGCAGCGAAGAGGTGACGATCGACACCTGCGCGGCGTATTTCTTGAACGCGATCGGCAGTTGTTCAGACCAGAGGATCGTCAGGTTCGGCTCCGGCGCAGGCCCCATGGTGTGCAGGGTATGCAGATAGCGGAAGCTGTTTTTGGTCACCAGCGTGCGCCCGTCCAGCCCCATGCCGCCGATCACTTCCGTCGCCCAGATCGGATCGCCGGAGAAGAGCGTGTCGAACTCCGGCGTGCGCAGGAAGCGCACCATGCGGATCTTCATGATGAAGTGGTCGATCAGCTCCTGCGCCTGGACTTCATTCAGCCTTCCTGCCTGCATGTCGCGTTCAATGTAGATATCGAGGAACGAGGCCGTGCGCCCTAGCGACATCGCCCCGCCGTTCTGGGATTTCACCGCTGCAAGATAGGCAAAATAGACCCACTGCACCGCTTCCTGGGCGTTCATCGCCGGACGTGAAATATCAAAGCCATAGTTCGCCGCCATCTGCTGGATCTGCAGCAGCGCGCGCCTGTGCTCCGCCAGCTCTTCACGCAGGCGGATCGTCGCCTCCAGATCTTCACCGCGCTCCAGCCTGCCCTGCAGATCGGCAAACTGCAGTTCGCGCTCGCGCATCAGATAAGCGATCCCGTACAGCGCCACGCGGCGATAGTCGCCGATAATGCGTCCGCGCCCGTAGCCGTCCGGCAAGCCGGTCAGCACGCCGGATTTACGGCAGCGCATCATCTCCGGCGAATAGACGTCAAACACGCCCTGGTTGTGGGTTTTGCGCAGGTCGGTAAACAGGTATTCGAACTGCGGATCCATCTCCCGGCCATAGGCTTCGAACGAGCTGCGGATCATGTTGATCCCGCCATAAGGATGCAGCGCGCGCTTGAGCGGTTTATCGGTTTGCAGGCCGACGATCGTCTCCAGATCCTGGTCGATATAGCCCGGCCCGTGGGCCGTAATGGTGGTGGCGATGTTGGTATCAAAATCCACCGGGGCGTGGGTGGCGTTCTCCTGGCGAATGCCGACCATTACCTTCTGCCACAGCGCCGTCGTTGCTGGCGTCGCCTGCGCGAGGAAAGCTTCATCGCCTTCATAAGGGGTGTAGTTATGCTGAATAAAATCGCGGACGTTGACGGCGTTTTTCCATTCTTCACCGCGAAACCCGGCCCATGCGTCGCTGTAGGGCGCGACGCCCGTATCGATTGTTACTTTCATGTGATTCTCGCTTTATCAGGCGTAAGCCGCGGCCGGGGTAACCTTTCCAAGACGGAGGGCGTCCAGCGCGATCATTTTTTCTTCGTTGGTAGGGATAACCGCGCAGGCCACGCGGGACGATTCGGTGGAGATCACGCGCTCACCCGCGCTCCCCGGCAGGGCATTTTTGGCGTCGTCGAGGATGATGCCGAAGACTTTCAGATGTTCCGCCACCAGCGCGCGGACAAGCTTCGAGTTTTCGCCAATTCCGCCGGTAAAGACCACCCCATCCAGGCGGTGCAGCGACGCCGCGTGGCCGGCAATATGTCGCGCAATGCGGTGAACAAAGGTGTGTATTGCCAGCTGCGCCCGCTCGTTGCCTTCGTGCCAGGCTTTCTCCAGCGCACGTAAATCGGAGGAGATGCCGGAAATCCCCAGCAGCCCGGACTCTTTATTGACCACGCGCTCCAGATCCTCAAACGACTGGCCGGTCTGCTGGGCAATCCACGCCATCGCGCCGAAGTCCACATCGCCGCAGCGCGTCCCCATCACCAGCCCTTCCAGCGGCGTCATCCCCATCGAGGTGTCGACGCTTTCGCCGTTGCGCACCGCGCAGATCGACGCCCCGTTGCCGAGATGGGCAATCACCAGGCCGCTGTCGTCGGGGGACAGCCCGAGAAGCGTATGCGCCTGTGCGGCCACGTAGCGGTGAGAGGTCCCGTGGAAGCCGTAGCGGCGCACGCCCAGCTCTTCAAAATAGCGGTACGGCAATCCGTACAGATACGCCTGCGGCGGCAGCGTCTGGTGGAAGCTGGTATCAAATACCGCGACCTGCTGCACGCCCGGGAACAGGCGCTCTGCCGCTTCCACGCCGCTCAGGTTGGCGTAGTTATGCAGCGGTGCCAGCGGGGAGACCTGGCGAATCTGCGCGATCGCCTCTTCCGTGATCAGGGTCGACTCGCTGAAGAGGTTTCCCCCGTGCGCAATGCGGTGGCCAATTAAGGCCACGCTGCTCATCAGGTTACGCTTCTCCAGCTCCAGGGCGATGGCAGCCAGCGCCCCTTCGTAGTCCTGGTGAGCCAGTCTGGCTGGCTCACCCCCGTTCACGGAAATAAAGGCCTTCTCGGTGTTGATCCCGTCTGCAATGCCCGTCATCAGGGCATCGCAGCTGCTAGCGTCGAGCACCGAAAACTTAACAGAGGACGATCCGCAGTTAATAACCAGTACAACCGGAAACTCAATCATCATGTGACTCCGCTCTTCCTGAGCAATGGGTTAGAACAGTTTGTAAACGATATTCAGAATGGTCAGCAGGCCGACCGCGGTAACGAAGATGTTCTCGGTACGCCCTTTGTATTTCGCCAGCGCCGGTGCTTTGCGGATGGCATACATCGGCAGCAGGCACAGCAGAGAGGCAATGATTGGCGCCCCCATGGCTTCAATAAGGTCCAGAATGTTCGGGTTGGCGTAGGCCACAACCCAGGTGGAGCCCATGATGAACACCATGCTGATGGTGTTCAGCTTGCCAACGGAGACTTTCTTCTTATCGCCCTTGTAGCCAAACTTGAGGATCAGGCCGTTCAGCCCTTCCAGCGTGCCCAGGTAGTGACCGAAGAAGGATTTGAAGATAGCCACCAGCGCGATGATGGAGGCACCGTATTCCAGTACCGTTGCGAACGTCGATTTGGTTCCTGACATTGACGCAAAGTGGTTCGCCAGGTAGGAGAGCACCGGAATGTTCTGCGCCTTGGCGTCCGCCATGTTCTGCGGAGAGAGCGTAAACAGGCAGCTAAAGGCGAAGAACATCACCACGGCCACCATCAGCAGGCTGGCGCGACCGATGATTTTGGAACATTTCTGCTCGGTGAACGCTTTCCCGAACTCCGGCTCGTACTCTTCGCGCTTGGAGACCACAAACGAGGAGACGATAGGCGAGAAGTTGAAGGAGAAGACCATGATGGAGATACCCAGCCACACCGTGACCAGAATGCCGTCATGACCGGTAAAGGCGATATCGCTCAGGTTGACCTGATCAATCACCGCCGAGTTCCAGTAAGGGATCAGCGACAGGGAAATCAGCACAAGGCTGGCGATAAACGGGAACACCAGGAAGCTCATGACTTTCACCATCAGGTCTTTACCAAACCAGATAACAAAGGCCATCAGCAGCAGCAGGAACAGCGCCACCACGCCGCGGTTCAGCGCAGGCAGCTGGAGCTGGTTTTCCCAGAAGGTCATAAAGGTGTTGGTAATGGTGACGCCGTAAATCCACAGCAGCGGGCAAATGGCGAAGAAGTAGAGGAAAGTGATCACCACCCCACCGGTTTTACCAAAGTGCTCTTCCACCGTTTCGGTGATGTTGCCGGAGACGTTGCTGCCGGAGAGGCACAAACGCGCCAGCGCGCGGTGGCAGTAAAACGCAATCGGGAACGCGAGAACCAGCATCAGCAGGATAGGGATCAATCCACCAAAGCCTGCGCGAATGGGGAAGAACAGCACGCCTGCGCCAATGGCGGTACCAAACAGGCCGAGCGTCCATGTGGTATCAGACTTACGCCAGGAGGACGTTTTTGTCTGGCCAACGATAATGCTTTCTGTGTTGCTCATAGGTCACCTTTATGCGTCAACGAAGCCGGTAATTTGGGAAACACGGGAGAGATCGATATTGCCGCCGGAAATAATGCAGACGGTTTTACGACCCTGAATATAGTGGTCAAGCTTGCCGCTTAATAACGCGGCACAGGCCAGCGCGCCGGCACCTTCCGTCACCACTTTATTTCGCTGAATAAGCGCAATCATGCTGTCGCGAATGTTGTCTTCGCTGACCAGCACAATGTCATCAACCAGCTCGCGAACAATTTCGAACGGTAAATTACCGGGACGAGAAACATCACAGCCGTCGGCCAGCGTGCCGGTAACGCGATGGCTCATTATTTCCCCGGCCTGGTACGATGCCGCCATGCCGTGAACATTTTCTGACTGCACGCCGATGATATTAATGGTGGGGTTGATGGATTTAATTGCCGTCGCAATCCCGGCAATTAAACCGCCGCCGCCGATAGGCACAATAACGTTATCCACGTCGTATAAATCTTCGAGAATTTCCAGACCGATGGTGCCCTGCCCGGCGATCACTTTGGCGTCATCGTAAGGCGGAATAAAAATACGTCCTTCCATCTCGACGATTTCGCTGACTTTGGCAATGGTGTCGTTGAAGTTCTCGCCGTGCAGCACCACTTCCGCCGAGTAGTCGCGCGTCGCGTCCACCTTGGATTTCGGCGCGCCCATCGGCATCACCACTTTGCCGTCGATGCCAAGCATCGCGCAGGAGAGGGACACACCCTGCGCGTGGTTTCCCGCGGAGCAGGCGACAACGCCTTTGCGTTTTTCAGCGTCGGTCAGCGAGCTTAATTTGTTAAACGCGCCGCGGATCTTAAACGAGCCGGTACGCTGCATGTTCTCAAACTTCAGGAATATTTCGCCCTTGCAGCGTTCGCTAAGATAATTCGAGCGCGGCATACCTGTTTTATATATTTTTCCTGCCAGTCGTTTTCTGGCGTCCTGAATATCTTCAATCGTTACCGGGAGATCGTAGGTAATATGCATAATATCCTCGTTATAATAATTCATTCTTTTCGGGCAAAGTCAGGGTATCAGAGCGTTACAGAGATAAGCTCTGGGTGTTTTTAAATTGATTACTCATTATTCATCGTCGTCTTTCGATATTCATCGACGAATACTGTTTTGCCAGCTCAACTAATACTGACGCCGATTTTTTAATCCTGTAATTTTTTGACCACACGGCGGCATAACGCGCCACGGGTAATTCATCTTCTACGGGCAACACAATAAACTGATCAGAACCGAACGGCGCAATCATGTCGCGGGGAATGACCGTCAGATAATCGGCATTGAGGACAAGGTTATAAATGGTGACGACAGAATCGGTCTGGACGATGTTTTCGATGCTGATGTGGTTGTCTTGCAGGGTGGTCAGAAGTTCTTTGTAGTAGCCCATATCGGTTTGCGGCATCACCCACTGCTCGTGCGTGAGCGATGCCAGTGTCGTCGGGCCGGTGCACGTTCGCGTTTTGCTGGCGACCAGCACAAACTCGGACTCAAAAAGCGGTTCGACGTGCAGATCCTGCAGCAGCATTTCATCACTCAGCGTGCCGATAGCGAAATCCAGACGACCGTCGCGAATAGCCGGAAGGAAAGAGGAGAGCTGGGCTTCATACATCGAGACGCGTGCTTTCGGGAACACTTCCTTGAATTTTTTGATCATCTCGGACAGGAAGGTAAAGCCGATCAGCGACGGGTAGCCAAAGGAGACGTCCATAACGGTACTGAAGCTCAGGCTGTTAATCTCACTCACCATGTTTTTCATTTCGCGGGTGATCGACTCAGAGTACGAGAGCAGAACCTGACCCGCGGCGGTGAGTTTTACGCCGGTGTTTTTACGCACCATCACTTCCACGCCGAAGTAGGACTCAATATCGCTGATGATTTTGCTGACGGCGGGTTGCGTCAGGCCAAGCTGTCTTGCTGCAGAACCTATGGAGCCACTTTTAATGACTTCCTGAAATACCACGAGGTGCTGTGTTTTCGGTAGAATAATAGTGTTCATAATATTCTGCGCTTATTTCCCTATGACGGAGCGGATTCTACCTAATAGTGTTTAAGGGGGTATGTGCTGTCACTCACAATTTGCTTTTTCGCACGCTTCACAGGAACAACGAAAACCAAAAAATGCATTTATTATCAATAACATAAATAAATACAACCACACCATTACGCTGATATCGATCAATAAAAGCAGTAGTAATAAATTTATTTTATGGCGATAACCTTGATAAATTTTTCAGCGTTAAAAAAATCAATAAAGACGATCTTTCAGGCAATTAAAGACCAATAAATAACCGCTATTTGCTTGAAAC
Organism: Enterobacter sp. A103; assembly: GCF_034427535.1. Classification (NCBI taxonomy): domain Bacteria; kingdom Pseudomonadati; phylum Pseudomonadota; class Gammaproteobacteria; order Enterobacterales; family Enterobacteriaceae; genus Enterobacter; species Enterobacter sp. A103. The sequence goes on along the minus strand of NZ_JAXQPQ010000005.1, from coordinate 136,052 downwards.
ATTCTTTCAATTTATTAAATTTTTCCGATGCGAATTTTCAGGTTTGCGGAAAAGAGTGGAATGCGTCACATATTCACGGGAGAAATGTATTTGATTTCAATATATGCATATCAAACGCGAAAAGTTTCGGGATCATAAAGGTAACAAACATAACAAATTATCAATACTAAAAATCGTGTGTTTTTTAGCGTGAAATTTTGTGATGGCGATCGTCTACAGATGCAGGAGCGATACGGAAGGGATAAAAACAGTGAAATGTGCTTAATGTCGCAAATATGAGAATTGATGTCGTTTGTCCGGCGCTGCGCTTACCCGGCCAGCAACACCCGGAAAGCAAAAACCCCGCCGTAGCGGGGTTTTTTAAGAAGTTGAAGCTGACCGATAAGCCGGGTTCTGTCGTGGACAGTCATTCATCTAGGCCAGCAATCGCTCACTGGCTCAAGCAGCCTACCCGGGTTCAGTACGGGCCGTACCATGTGAACCCCTATTTGGCCTTGCTCCGGGTGGAGTTTACCGTGCCACGGACTGTTACCAGCCGCGCGGTGCGCTCTTACCGCACCCTTTCACCCTTACCTGATCCCGCTTGCGCGGGCCATCGGCGGTTTGCTCTCTGTTGCACTGGTCGTGGGTTTCCCCCCCAGGCGTTACCTGGCACCCTGCCCTATGGAGCCCGGACTTTCCTCCCCTCCGCCCGTCTCCCCCGAAAGGGACGACGACGAAGCGGCGACTGTCTGGTCAGCTTCGGCGCGCAGTATAGAGGGTTTGCGCGCCGCTGTCACCCTCAGGTGTGGGCAAGGCGTGATTAACGCGCCACTTCCACCTTCGCCAGTTTTTCGTAGTAGCACGCAATCGCGCTGTGATCGGCCGTGCCCAGGCCATCCGCACGCAGCGCCTGCATCATCTCCATGACCGCCGCGGTCAGCGGCAGCTGTGCGCCTACGCCGTGTGACGTATCCAGCGCGTTCGCCAGATCTTTAATGTGCAGGTCGATGCGGAAACCGGGTTTGAAATTACGATCCATCACCATCGGCGCTTTGGCATCCAGTACGGTACTACCCGCCAGACCGCCGCGAATGGCCTGATAGACCAGATCCGGGTTGACGCCCGCTTTGGTTGCCAGCGTCAGCGCTTCGGACATGGCGGCAATGTTCAGCGCCACAATCACCTGGTTTGCCAGCTTGGTCACGTTACCCGCCCCGATGTCTCCGGTATGCACCACGGAGCCCGCCATGGCTTTCATCAGGTCGTAGTATCTATCGAAAACGGCTTTATCTCCGCCGACCATCACCGACAGCGTGCCGTCGATCGCTTTCGGCTCACCGCCGCTGACCGGCGCATCCAGCATATCGACGCCCTTCGCTTTTAACGCCTCGCTGATTTCACGGCTTGCAAGCGGCGCAATAGAACTCATATCAATCAGCACCAGGCCCGGCTTCGCACCGTCGATAATGCCGTTCTCACCCAGCGCAACCTCTTTAACATGCGGGGAGTTGGGCAGCATGGTGATGATGACATCGCACTGCTCGGCAATGGCCTTCGCGGTGGTGGCCGTTTCAGCGCCCGCAGCTATCACCTCTGCCACGGCCTGCGGATTGTGATCGGATACCACCAGTGAGTAACCCGCTTTGATGAGGTTCTTACTCATTGGTTTACCCATGATCCCCAGGCCAATAAAACCCACTTTCAGCGTCATAATCTGTTTCCTCAATGATGGTTATTTTTTAAAAGCGTCGGCTAATTTCTGCGTGGCCGAGCGGAATACCCCGAGGTCGCTGCCGACGGCAACAAACGTGGCTCCCCACTCCAGATAGCGACGGGCGTCAGCCTCAACCGGCGCCAGAATGCCGCACGGTTTGCCATGAGCTTTAGCGCGGACAAAGATGTGCTGGATCGCGCGCTGCACGTCAGGGTGGCCGGCGTTACCCAGATGGTCAAAGGCGGCCGCCAGATCGCTTGGGCCGACGAAGATACCGTCCACGCCGTTTGTGGCGGCAATCGCGTCAACGTTATCAACTCCCTGCTGGCTCTCGATCTGAACCAGAATAGTGATGTTGTTATTGGACTGCGCGAAGTAGTCCGGCACGGAGCCAAACATATTGGCGCGATGCGAAACGGAAACGCCGCGGATCCCTTCTGGCGGATAGCGCGTTGAGGCTACGGCCAGGGCCGCTTGTTCTTCCGTCTCCACAAACGGGATCAGGAAGTTGTAGAAACCGATATCCAGCAGGCGCTTGATAATTACCGGCTCGTTAGTTGGCACGCGCACTACCGGGGCGCTGGGACTGCCTTTCAGCGCCATCAGCTGCGGAATAAAGGTGCTGATATCGTTCGGCGCATGTTCGCCGTCCAGCACCAGCCAGTCAAAACCAGCCAGGCCCAGCACTTCGGTGCTGATTGGGTTTGCCAGCGCGGACCAGCAGCCAATCTGAATCTGGTGTGCCGCGAGGGCCGCTTTAAATTTATTCGGGAAGATATCGTTACTCATCGTATTTACCTTTTTTATTCCGCAGCCTTTTTCAGTATCATTTTATTTATTCAGACACCGCACCAGCATTATATTTATTATTCTGACGTATTTTGGCGTTATAAAATCGTCATTCAGTATAAAACGCAACCCACGACCGCACATTGTTTTAATGCTCAAGCATTGCGTAACATTTCAAAGAATTTTTTTGCATATGCACAAGGCGCTGGGCGCTAATGCACAGAATCAGGCATTACCGGTTCTGGAGCGATCGCGATCACATTTTCATATCCCCTATGCTGACATGCTTTAATTCTGAAAGCCGCGTATTTATTTCTACCATTAGAAAATTGGCTGAATTTATTATCAGACACTTTGCTGGAGAATACTGAACAATGGCCGACATTGAAATTCGACAGGCATCGCCGACGGCGTTTTATATAAAAGTCCACGACACCGATAATGTGGCGATAATTGTCAACGACAATGGCTTAAAAGCGGGCACCCGCCTCCCGGACGGGCTGGAACTGATTGAGCATATTCCGCAGGGACATAAAGTCGCCCTGGTGGATATCCCTGCTAACAGCGAAATCGTACGTTACGGTGAAGTCATCGGCTATGCCGTTCGCTCTATACCGCAGGGCAGCTGGGTTGAGGAGTCGCTGGTGGCGCTGCCGGAAGCGCCGCCGCTGAACACGCTTCCACTGGCGACCCGCGTGCCGGAACCGCTTCCTCCGCTGGAGGGCTATACCTTCGAAGGCTACCGCAACGCGGACGGCAGCGTCGGCACCAAGAATCTGCTCGGCATTACCACCAGCGTGCATTGCGTGGCGGGCGTAGTGGATTACGTGGTGAAAATCATCGAACGCGATCTGCTGCCGAAATACCCGAACGTCGACGGCGTGGTGGGCCTGAACCACCTCTACGGCTGCGGCGTGGCGATTAACGCACCCGCTGCGGTAGTGCCGATCCGCACCATTCACAATATTGCCCTCAACCCGAACTTTGGCGGCGAGGTGATGGTAATTGGTCTGGGGTGTGAAAAATTGCAGCCAGAGCGCCTGCTGCAGGGCACCGAAGATGTGAAAGCCATTCCCGCAGACGAGGCCAGCATCGTGCGCCTGCAGGACGAACGCCACGTGGGTTTCCGCTCAATGGTCGACGATATCCTGCAGGTAGCTGAACGCCATCTGGACAAGCTCAACAAGCGCCAGCGCGAAACCTGCCCGGCGTCTGATTTGGTAGTGGGAACACAGTGCGGCGGCAGCGATGCCTTCTCCGGCGTGACGGCCAACCCGGCGGTGGGCTATGCGTCCGATCTGCTTGTTCGCTGCGGCGCCACGGTGATGTTCTCCGAGGTAACCGAAGTGCGTGACGCCATCTATCTGCTTACGCCGCGCGCCGTTAATGAAGAGGTCGGCAAGCGCCTGCTTGAGGAAATGGCCTGGTACGATAGCTATCTCGATATGGGCAAAACCGACCGCAGCGCCAACCCGTCTCCGGGGAACAAAAAAGGCGGCCTGGCGAACGTGGTGGAAAAAGCGCTCGGCTCCATTGCCAAATCCGGCCAGAGCGCGATTGTGGAAGTGCTCTCTCCGGGCCAGCGCCCGACGAGGCGCGGCCTGATCTACGCGGCAACGCCGGCCAGCGATTTCGTCTGCGGTACTCAGCAGGTAGCGTCCGGCATTACGGTACAGGTCTTTACCACCGGGCGCGGCACGCCGTACGGCCTGATGGCGGTGCCGGTGATCAAGATGGCGACCCGCACCGAGCTGGCAAACCGCTGGTATGACTTAATGGACATCAACGCGGGCACCATCGCCACCGGAGAAGAGAGCATTGAGGACGTGGGCTGGAAACTGTTCCACTTCATTCTGGATGTCGCCAGCGGGCGGAAGAAAACCTTCTCGGATCAATGGGGATTACATAATCAGCTGGCGGTGTTTAACCCGGCACCGGTGACGTGATTTTTCGCACCACATCTATCCCGCATTCAGGTAACTCGCCGGACACGCCGCAAACCGTCCAGGTTGAGGCGATACCTGTTGACTAAAAGACGCATAGCGATCTGCAGGCCGGGTCAGGCGCAGCCGCCACCCGGCAAAACAGGCGGCAGGGGCTTACTCCCCCTGCTGCTCCAGCGCATGCTTATACAGCGCATTTTTCTTCACGCCGTGAATTTCCGCCGCCAGCGCAGCGGCCTTCTTCAGCGGCAGTTCCGCCTGCAGCAATGCCAGCGTGCGCAGCGCGTCGGCAGGGAGCGCGTCTTCCTGCGCTTTATGCCCTTCGACAATCAGCACCATTTCGCCCTTGCGGCGGTTTTCGTCTTCCTTCACCCACGCCAGCAGTTCTCCCACTGGCGCACCGTGAATGGTTTCCCAGGTTTTGGTCAGCTCGCGCGCCAGCACCACGTAGCGGGCTTCTCCCCAGACGGTCACCATATCTTCCAGGCTCTCCAGCAGGCGGTGCGTGGATTCGTAGAAAATCAGGGTGCGCGGTTCCGCTTCCAGATCTTTTAACACGTCACGGCGGCCTTTGGATTTGGCAGGCAGGAAGCCTTCATAGCAGAAACGGTCAGACGGCAGACCTGCGGCGCTCAGCGCAGCAATGGCAGCGCACGGCCCCGGCAGCGGCACAACGCGAATACCGGCTTCACGACAGGTACGCACCAGGTGATAGCCAGGATCGTTGATCAGCGGCGTACCGGCGTCGGAGACCAGGGCAATGTTCTGCCCCTCTTTCAGCTTCGCCACCAGCGTTTCGGCTTTTTGTTGCTCATTGTGATCGTGCAAAGCAAACAAACGGGCGTTAATCGCGAAATGTTGCAGCAGCAGGCCGGTGTGGCGGGTATCTTCAGCAGCAATTAAATCAACAGCCTGCAGTACGGTGAGCGCACGTTGGGTAATATCAGACAAATTCCCGATAGGAGTAGGTACAATATAAAGCTGGCCTTGAGAATTATCTGCCGTTTCGTGTTGTTTCATTGTTTCGTCCGTATTGCCGATTTAATATTGAGCATTGCGTAAAAAAAATCACTGGATACAGTATGGTACCGTTAACGTTTCTTCGAAAAAAAGCCACGCGCAGCGTGCCGCTTCTGCTGGCAGCCCTGATCTTTGCAGGCTGTGGCACCCAGGCACCTGACCAGAGCACCGCCCATCTTCAGGGATCTGCTCAGGCTGATTCTGGCTTTTATCTGCAACAAATGTCGCAGAGTTCAAATGATACCAAGACCAACTGGCAATTACTCGCCATTCGTGCACTGCTGAAAGAGGGTAAAACCCAGCAGGCAGCCGAACTGTTTAACCAGTTGCCGAAAGATCTTAACGACGCCCAGCGTCGTGAGCAGAGCCTGCTCTCTGCCGAGCTGAAGGTCGCGCTGAAAGATTACGCCGCCGCGAAGAAGATCCTCGGTGACATTGACGTGAGCGCGCTGGATAAAAATCAGCAGGCTCGCTTCTGGCAGGCGGGCATTACCGCTGAGCAGGGACGTCCTTCTCTCACGCTGCTCCGTGCCCTGGTCGCGCAAGAGCCGCTGCTCGGCGGTGCCGATAAGCAGAAAAATATTGATGCCACCTGGCAAGCGCTTGCCTCGATGACCCAGGAACAGGCGCAGGCGCTGGTCATCAACGCCGATGAAAACGTCCTTCAGGGCTGGCTGGATCTGCAGCAGATGTGGTTTAACAACCGCAGCGATCCAAAGATGCTGAAAGCCGGTATTACGGACTGGCAGACGCGCTACCCGCAAAACCCGGGGGCGAAAATGCTGCCAACCCAGCTGGTAAACGTGCAGAACTTTAAGCCAGCGTCCACCAGCAAAATCGCCCTGCTTCTGCCGCTCAACGGCCAGGCGGCGGTGTTTGGCCGTACCATTCAGCAGGGCTTTGAAGCCGCGAAAAACGGTACCACTTCGGTAACCGGCAGCGCGGTTCCCGCGCAGGCGGCCCAGGCGGCTAACGTGAATGATGTGGTCAGCCCGTCCGCAGCGGAGACCAGCGATCTGACCACGGCGCAAGCGCCGGCACAGGGTACGATGCAAAACCCGGTGACGGCCCCGACGTCGCCTCCGGCTACAGCAGCACCTGCTGCGGCAGCCCCAGCTACTCAGGCTCCGGCCGAGACGCAAGTGGCACCAGCACCTGAAGCGACAGCAGAACAGCCTCAACCGCAGCCTGCACAACCCGCAGCCCAGCCTGCCGTTCAGCCGCAGGCCGTGGCAACCACCAGCGCCAACCCGGGCGCTGAGGTGAAAATTTACGACACCAGCTCGCAGCCGCTTGACCAGGTTCTGGCGCAGGTTCAGCAGGACGGGGCCAGCATCGTTGTCGGTCCGCTGCTGAAAAACAACGTGGAAGAGCTGATGAAGAGCAATACCACGCTGAACGTGCTGGCGCTCAACCAGCCTGAGCAGGTTCAGAACCGGGCCAATATTTGCTACTTCGCGCTTTCCCCTGAAGATGAAGCCCGCGATGCGGCGCGCCATATTCACGAGCAGGGTAAGCAGGCTCCGCTGCTGCTCATCCCACGCAGCGCGCTGGGCGATCGCGTGGCCAATGCCTTTGCCGATGAGTGGCAGAAGCTGGGCGGCGGCGTGGTGTTGCAGCAGAAATTTGGTTCCGTCTCTGAACTGCGCGCGGGCGTAAACGGTGGAGCGGGTATCGCGCTCAACGGCAGCCCTGTCACCACGAGCCTGCCGCAGCAGCAGGGCGTGACGATTGGCGGCCTGACGATCCCTGCCCCGCCTACCGACGCGCAGATTAGCGGTGGCGGCAAAGTGGATGCGGCCTATATCGTTGCCACGCCGCAGGAGATCGCCTTTATCAAACCGATGATCGCGATGCGTAACGGCAGCCAGAGCGGCGCAACGCTCTACGCCAGCTCGCGCAGCGCGCAGGGCACCGCAGGCCCGGATTTCCGTCTGGAAATGGACGGTCTGCAGTACAGCGAAATCCCGATGCTGGCAGGCAGCAACCCGGCGCTGATGCAGCAGGCGCTGAGTACCGTACGTAACGATTATTCGCTGGCGCGTCTGTATGCGATGGGTGTCGATGCATGGGCGCTGGCGAACCACTTTACCCAGATGCGTCAGGTGCCGGGCTTTGAGCTTAACGGCAACACCGGCGATCTGACCGCGACTCAGGACTGCGTGATCAACAGGAAGTTATCATGGCTCAAATACCAGCAGGGGCAAATCGTCCCGGCCAGTTAAGCCGTAAAGAGACCGGCGATGCGTGGGAGTTAAAGGCGCGTCGCTGGCTTGAAGGCAAAGGACTGCGCTTTATCGCCGCTAACGTCCGCGGGCGCGGCGGCGAAATCGACCTGATCATGAAAGACGGTCAGGTTATCGTGTTTGTAGAAGTCCGCTTTCGACAGTCCTCCCGTTTTGGCGGTGCTGCCGCCAGCGTGACGCTCGCCAAACAACATAAATTATTACAGACTGCCCACTTGTGGCTTGCCCGCCATAATGGGAGCTTTGATACTGTGGATTGCCGGTTCGATGTGATAGCCTTCACCGGAAATGAGATCGAATGGCTTAAAAACGCTTTTGGCGAAGACGCATAATTAAGATTTAAAAGGGATAACGTGCTCGAAAGAATTAAAGTGTGCTTCACAGAAAGCATCCAGACTCAGATTGCCGCGGCGGAAGCCCTTCCGGATGCTATCTCGCGTGCCGCAATGACGCTGGTGCAATCCCTGCTTAATGGCAACAAAATCCTCTGTTGTGGCAACGGCACGTCAGCCGCCAACGCACAGCATTTTGCTGCCAGCATGATCAATCGCTTTGAAACAGAACGCCCGAGTTTACCCGCCATTGCACTTAATACCGATAATGTGGTCTTAACGGCGATTGCTAACGATCGTCTGCATGACGAAATTTACGCAAAGCAGGTGCGAGCCCTGGGTCATGCGGGAGATGTGCTGCTGGCCATCTCCACGCGCGGCAACAGCCGGGACATTGTCAAAGCCGTTGAAGCCGCCGTCACCCGCGACATGACCATCGTGGCCTTAACCGGCTATGACGGGGGTGAGCTGGCGGGTCTGCTTGGGCCGCAGGATGTGGAAATCCGCATTCCTTCTCACCGAAGCGCGCGTATTCAGGAGATGCATATGCTCACGGTGAACTGCTTATGTGATTTGATCGATAACACGCTTTTCCCTCACCAGGATGATTAAGGAGTTCTTATGAAGGCTTTATCGACCCTCGCAGTCCTTATGTCTGCATTACTGCTTCAGGGATGTATCGCTGCGGCCGTTGTGGGTACCGCCGCGGTAGGCACCAAAGCGGCAACCGATCCACGCACCGTGGGGACACAGGTGGATGACGGTACGCTGGAGCTGCGCGTCAACAGTGCGCTGTCGAAAGACGAACAAATCAAGAAAGAAGCGCGTATCAACGTGACGGCTTACCAGGGCAAAGTGCTGCTGGCAGGCCAGGCGCCAAATCTGGAGCTCGCCTCTCGCGCGAAACAGATTGCGATGGGCGTCGAAGGGACCACAGAGGTGTTTAACGAAGTGCGCCAGGGCAAGCCAATTGGCCTGGGTGACGCCTCTTCCGATACCTGGATCACCACCAAAGTGCGTTCCCAGCTGCTGGGCTCGGACCAGGTGAAATCTTCCAACGTGAAAGTGACGACTGAAAACGGCGAAGTATTCCTGCTGGGTCTGGTGACCGACCGTGAAGGGAAAGCGGCGGCGGATATCGCCAGCCGGGTGAGCGGCGTGAAGCACGTCACCACCGCGTTTACTTACATCAAATAAAAAAAATCCCCTCGCTTGAGGGGATTTTTTTGTAGGCCCGGTAAGCGCCAGCGCCACCGGGCTTTTTTTACATCAACGCAATACTGCCCACAATCACCCCGCTCAACGCCACCAGCCCTGCGGTCAGCCACAGCGCTTTCGCCGGGAACGACTTACGCAGCATGATAAGCGACGGCAGGCTGATCGCCGGCAGCGTAATCAGCAGCGCCAGCGCCGGCGCGGTGCCCATACCGGCCAGCATCATGGTCTGAACAATCGGGATTTCCGCCGCCGTTGGGATCACAAACAGGCAGCCCGCAACGGCCATCGCAATGACCCACATCAGCGTGTTGTCGATAGCGCCATCCGCATGCGGGAAGAGCCAGACGCGCGCCGCCCCCAGAACCAGTACCGCCAGGATATAGACCGGGATGGTGCTCCAGAACAGCTGCCATAGCGCCCTGCCCCAGCGCGCAAAGAAGCCCCCCTGCGGTTCGCTGACGTCCAGCTCAACGGCTGCGGGTTCTGCGGCAGTATCCTTGACCAGTTTTTGCACCAGCGTCGCCACCACCAGCACGGTCAGCAGCCCGGCGACCAGACGGATGAACGCGAAATGCCAGCCCAGCACAAAGCCCATAAACACCAGCGTCGCCGGGTTGAGCAGCGGGTTCCCCATCCAGAACGCCAGCGCGCCGCCCATCGACACGTGCTGACGCCGCATCCCTGCGGCCACGGGCGCGGCGCAGCAGGAACACATCATCCCCGGCAGGGAGAAAATCGTCCCCAGCAGCGTGCCCTGAAAGCGCGGCTGCCCAAGGGTTTTCACCAGCCAGTTACGAGGGATAAGCACCTGAATCAGCGAGCCCAGAATGACGCCTAAAACGGCGGCTTTCCAGACGGCAAGGAAGTAGACCATGGCATAGTCCCACGCCGCCTGCAGCGGGCTGGAATCAGCCTGAGCGAGAATAGATTTACCGATGCTGTGCGTTTCGGCGGCAGTGAAGGCTTTGCCGTAGTACGGCTGCCATTTCACGTACCAGAGGCCAACAATGACCACGAGAAAGAAGAGTGCGGGCTTCCACCACTGAACAGGTGTTGCCGCCTGAGATGAAGACTGACCAGTCATAGCATTCCCCGGAGAGTATTAGGTTATTAGCCGGGGGAGTTTACGCCTCGCCCTGCGCGATTTCACGCAGTTTTGCCGAAGGGATAATGTTTACGCCCGCTTTCGACGGGGCCAGCCCCTCTTTTAACATCGCGCGCGCGACGTCCCGCGCCTCGATGGATTTCCAGTTGCCGGGAAGAATGCGAAACAGCGGGGCAAATATCGACTCGTTAAACCGGCGTTCGTCCCGGTGGCCGATCAGCATCGAAGGGCGCACTATCGTCAGATGTTCCCATTTCTGCGCTATCAGCGCATCCTCCATCTTGCCCTTCACCTTGTTGTAGAAGAAAGGCGATCCGGCACTGGCGCCCAGGGCGCTGACCACCAGAAAATGTTTGGCGCCCAGCTTTTTCGCCGTGAGTGCGGTATCCACCACCAGCGTATAGTCGGCGTGGATAAAGGCCTCTTTGCTGCCCGCCTCCCGCCGCGTGGTGCCCAGACAGCAAAAGGCGATATCAATGGGATCCTGCACCTGCGCCAGCGCGTCGGTCAGCTGAGGATCGTGCGGATTAAAGACGCCGGATAAGTCCGCCAGCGGTCGACGCGTCGGGGCGGCGATATAGTTCACGCGGCGATCCTGAATCAGCAGCCGCAGCAGATGATCGCCCACTAACCCGGTAGCACCCGTAATCAATACCTGACTCATCTTTTCCCCTTTACAGAATTGTCCGTTTGCGAACTCAGCGTCGTCGACCACACTTAGAAGTCTGTTACAGGTAAGTATTTACCACAAGCGGAGAAAAATCAGTCTGAAGCCAAAACAACGGAGGAAGCATGGGCAAGAAAATCGCAGTCTTGATTACCGACGAGTTTGAAGATTCAGAATTCACCTCTCCAGCAGAGGCGTTCCGCAAGGCGGGACATGAGGTCATCACCATTGAGAAAGAGGCGGGCAAAACGGTGACAGGCCATAAGGGCGAAGCGACCGTGACCATCGATGAGACCATCGATAACGTTAGCCCTTCAGATTTCGACGCTCTGCTGTTACCCGGCGGCCATTCCCCGGATTCCCTGCGCGGGGACGAGCGCTTCGTGACCTTCACGCGGGATTTTGTCTCGACCGGCAAACCGGTCTTTGCCATTTGCCACGGCCCGCAGCTGCTCATCAGCGCAGAAGTGGTCCGCGGGCGAAAGCTTACCGCCGTGAAACCGATCGTTATCGATCTGAAAAACGCGGGGGCCGAGTTTTACGATCAGGAGATGGTCAACGACAAAGACCAGCTGATCACCAGTCGTACCCCGGACGATCTCCCGGCGTTTAACCGCGAAGCGCTACGCCTCCTCGGCGCGTAACCAGTGCAGCTTCTTGCCAAAGCCCAGGGTGTTGTCGGTAAATTTCAGCTCATCGAGGCGGATTTCCCACACCGGGGCTTTTAGCGCAGCGGCAACGGGAAAGCGGCGCGTGTAGAGCTTACGGCGCGCGTCGCTCTCTTCACCATCCAGACGACGGATCTCCCCTTTAAACTGCACGCCGCGGATCAGCGCGACCGTTTTCGGCTGGCCGTTTACCGTGCCTGCCACCTTTGCCTGCTGGCCGGTCATCTGCGCATGACGCGTTTTGTCTTCACTCATGACATAAAAAGCCACGCGCTCAGGGTCATAGTAGTAAAACGCATTTGCGCACCACATCTCACCCTCGTCACAGACGCACCAGGTGACAACATGCTGCTTCGCCAGCCAGCGGTTAATGGCGGCCAGTGTTTCCATTTTCGTTCTCTCTCATGCTATGGTGCGTTCACCTTAACATACTGAATCCGTTTACCGTGTGCTGGTTTCTCTATCTTGTCCGAACCGCTGATAACGCCCTCTACACCGGGATCACCACCGATGTGGCGCGGCGTTTTTTACAACATCAAACGGGAAAAGGGGCAAAGGCGCTGCGGGGGAAAGGGGAATTACAGCTCGCCTTCTCAGCGGCGGTCGGCGACCGTTCGCTGGCGCTCAGGCTGGAATACCGCATCAAGCAGCTGACGAAGCGCCAGAAAGAGCGCCTCGTGACCGGAGACGGCTCCTTTGAGGCGCTGCGCGAGAGCCTGATTAAAAGCGATTGAAATGGTCGTGATACTCGACCAGGCCATTGACGCCGTTGAGCGCATCGTCCGCCAGGCGATGGACCTGGAAAGCGGATTCCGTACCCGGCCAGCGGCAGCGCAGATCGTAATGCGCGGCCTGCTCAAAGCCTAAACGGCCATAGAACGCAGGATCGCCCAGCGTGACAACGGCCGCGTAACCGAACTCATTGAGCGAATCCAGCCCTTCATAGACCAGCTGACGCGCCAGACCCTGCCCGCGATAGCTTTCATCTACCGCCAGCGGCGCCATGCCTACCCACTGCAGCTCTTCGCCCTGAACGATGACCGGACTGAAGGCAACATAGCCCACCACCTGACCTTCGTCATCGGTGGCAACCAGCCCCAGCGTAATCAGGCCGTCTTCGCGAAGGTCGTGGACCAGTTGGGCTTCGGCATCGCTCGCAAAGGCGCGGCGTAACAACGCATCGATCCCCGGCGCATCAATCCCAATTTCGACTCGAATCAGCATGGCTCACCTACTGAAGTGTGTTTACCGTCCGGCGGGGTTTTCAGCCCGGCCTCAACGAAATCTGCCATTTGCATTAACATCACGCGCAGCGCTTTTGGCATCTGCTCCAGCTCAATGGCATCCATTAAATTCTTCACGTACAGGCCCAGCTCCGTGTCGCCTTCAATCACCAGACGGCGCTGGAAGAAGAGCGTATCCGGATCCTGCTTGCGCGCGGCGATCATCAGCAGATCGCTGGCGTTGGCGCTAAAGCTCACATCCGCGTCGGCGGATTCGCGTACGATCAGCTGGTCATTCTCAACGGAGGTAAACCAGCGCAGCCCGATGTCGCGCACCTCAATGCTTAACCAGCGGCCTTCCAGGAACTCCAGCTCGCCGTCCTGCAGCGCCTGGCGGAACTGCCAGCTCAGGACCTGCTCAAGCACCTGGCGTTTAAGCGAGAACGGCGCCAGCTTGACCGGCACGCTCAGCATTGATGGACCAAATTGTACGAGACGTGAACGCAGTTTATCCAGCACGAGCTTTACTCCCTGATATCTATAGTCCTGCTATTTTGCCATATCCGAAGCGCAACATAGCGGCGTAAATCAACAAACCGTCGTCAGCCGTACCTCATTATTGGTGTCATCAATACGCCATTAGCTGCCTTAAATCAAAAATTGTCGCGTATGGGTTAATTAAAATCCCAGCTCGTTAACAATTTTGCGATCGACTACATCAGGATAAATTATGGAGCTGCTCTGCCCTGCCGGAAATCTTCCGGCGCTTAAGGCGGCCATCGAAAATGGGGCCGATGCGGTCTATATCGGGCTGAAAGATGACACCAACGCCCGCCATTTTGCTGGCCTCAACTTTACGGAGAAAAAGCTTCAGGAAGCCGTTAACTTCGTTCACCAGCACCGCCGCAAGCTGCATATCGCCATCAATACCTTTGCTCATCCTGACGGCTACGCCCGCTGGCAGCGCGCGGTGGATATGGCAGCACAGCTGGGTGCCGATGCGCTGATCCTGGCCGACCTCGCCATGCTTGAGTATGCGGCAGAACGCTATCCCCATATTGAGCGCCACGTCTCTGTTCAGGCATCTGCCACCAACGAAGAGGCGGTGCGTTTTTATCATCAACACTTTGACGTGGCCCGCGTGGTGCTGCCGCGCGTGCTCTCTATTCATCAGGTTAAGCAACTCGCGCGCGTCACGCCAGTACCGCTGGAAGTTTTTGCCTTTGGCAGCCTGTGCATCATGGCCGAAGGCCGCTGCTATCTTTCCTCTTATTTAACCGGAGAATCGCCGAATACCGTCGGGGCCTGCTCTCCTGCCCGCTTTGTTCGCTGGCAGCAGACCCCTCAGGGCCTGGAATCTCGCCTGAATGAGGTGCTGATTGACCGCTACCAGGACGGTGAAAACGCCGGTTATCCCACCCTGTGTAAAGGCCGCTATCTGGTCGACGGCGAGCGCTATCACGCGCTGGAAGAGCCGACCAGCCTCAACACGCTGGAGCTGCTGCCGGAACTGCTGGCGGCCAATATTGCCTCGGTGAAAATTGAAGGACGTCAGCGCAGCCCGGCCTATGTGAGCCAGGTAGCGAAAGTGTGGCGTCAGGCCATCGACCGCTGCATGGCGGACCCGCAGAACTACGCACCACAGCAGGCCTGGATGGAAACGCTTGGTTCGATGTCCGAAGGCACGCAAACCACGCTTGGCGCGTATCACCGTAAATGGCAGTGAGAAAATCATGAAATATTCATTAGGACCGGTGCTCTACTACTGGCCAAAAGAGACGCTGGAAGATTTTTACCAACAGGCCGCGACCAGCAGCGCCGACGTGATTTACCTCGGCGAAGCGGTGTGCAGCAAGCGCCGCTCCACCAAAGTGGGCGACTGGCTGGATATGGCGAAAGGCCTGGCCGGCAGCGGCAAACAGGTGGTGCTCTCCACGCTCGCGCTGGTGCAGGCGTCTTCCGAACTGGGCGAGCTGAAGCGCTACGTTGAAAACGGTGAGTTCCTGCTGGAAGCGAGCGATCTGGGCGTGGTGAACATGTGCGCTGAACGCAGGCTGCCGTTCGTCGCGGGTCATGCCCTGAACTGCTACAACGCCGTCACCCTGCGCCTGCTGCTCAAACAGGGAATGACGCGCTGGTGCATGCCGGTGGAACTCTCCCGCGACTGGCTGGCAAACCTGCTTAACCAGTGCGACGAGCTGGGCATTCGCAATCAGTTTGAAGTGGAAGTGCTGAGCTACGGCCATCTGCCGCTGGCCTACTCCGCCCGCTGCTTCACCGCGCGCTCGGAAGACCGCCCAAAAGACGAATGCGAAACCTGCTGCATCAAGTACCCGAACGGACGCAGCATGCTGTCGCAGGAGAATCAGCAGGTGTTTGTCCTCAACGGTATTCAAACCATGAGCGGCTATGTCTATAACCTAGGCAACGAGCTGGCGTCGATGGACGGGCTGGTGGATATGGTTCGGCTGTCGCCGCTGGATACCGGCGTGTTCGCGATGCTGGACGCCTTCCGCGCCAATGAAAACGGCGCCGCGCTGCTGCCGCTGACGGCAAACAGCGACTGCAACGGCTACTGGAGACGGCTCGCCGGGCTGGAGCTGCAGGCGTAAAAAAGGCTCACTTTGTTAACAACGGTTATCATTATTTAATGCAGTATTAAAGATTCACCGTCGACAAAGTGAGCTGTTATGACTGACAAAACCATTCCGTTTTCGGTGCTGGATCTGGCGCCGATCCCTCAGGGCTCCTCGGCAAGAGAAGCCTTTTCGCACTCTCTGGATCTGGCTCAGCTGGCCGAGAAGCGTGGCTATCACCGCTACTGGCTGGCCGAACACCACAACATGGTGGGCATCGCCAGCGCCGCGACCTCGGTACTGATTGGCTATCTGGCAGCAAATACCACCACCCTGCACCTGGGCTCCGGTGGCGTAATGCTGCCGAACCACGCCCCGCTGGTGATTGCCGAGCAGTTTGGCACCCTGAATACCCTCTATCCTGGGCGTATTGATTTGGGTCTTGGTCGTGCGCCCGGCAGCGACCAGCCGACCATGCGCGCCCTGCGCCGCCATATGAGCGGCGATATCGACAACTTCCCGCGCGACGTGGCCGAGCTGGTGGACTGGTTCGACGCGCGCGATCCGAACCCGCACGTACGCCCGGTACCGGGCTACGGTGAGAAGATCCCGGTGTGGCTGTTAGGCTCAAGCCTCTACAGCGCACAGCTCGCCGCACAGCTGGGGCTGCCGTTTGCCTTCGCCTCGCACTTCGCGCCGGATATGCTGCATCAGGCGCTGCATCTTTACCGCACGAACTTTAAACCGTCCGAGCGTCTTGAGAAGCCGTACGCGATGGTGTGTATCAACATCATTGCCGCCGACAGCAATCGCGACGCGGAATTCCTGTTCACCTCAATGCAGCAGGCGTTTGTGAAGCTGCGCCGCGGTGAGACGGGCCAGCTTCCGCCGCCGGTGGAGAATATGCATCAGCTGTGGTCCGCCTCCGAGCAGTATGGCGTGCAGCAGGCGCTGAGCATGTCGCTGGTAGGCGATAAATCGAAAGTGCGCCACGGGCTGGACGCGGTGCTGCGCGAAACGCAGGCGGATGAGATTATGGTTAACGGCCAGATTTTCGATCACCAGGCGCGTTTGCATTCGTTTGAACTGGCGATGCAGGTGAAAGAGGAACTGGTGGGGTAGTTTTTTGCTTTTCTCCCTCTCCCTATGGGAGAGGGCCGGCGTGAGGGGTTCAACTCCTCGTCTTACTGATAAACGGGCAACAGGTTAAAACTCGACAGCACGTGTACCAGTGCGTTACCAACGCCGAATACCAGAATCAGCGCAATCATCGGCTTACCGCCCCAGACGCGGAATTTCGGGCTGCCGAAGCGTTTACGTGATTTGCGCGCCAGCAGCGCCGGCACAATCGCCGCCCAGATAGTTGCCGCCAGCCCTGCATAGCCGATGGCGTACAGGAAGCCGTTCGGCCACAGCAGGCCACCCACAATCGGCGGCAGGAAGGTCAGCAGCGCGGTTTTTAAACGCCCCATCGCAGAATCATCAAAGCCGAACAGATCCGCCAGATAGTCAAACAGGCCCAGCGTCACGCCCAGGAAAGAGCTCGCCACCGCAAAGTTAGAGAAGATAACCAGCAGCAGATCCAGACTGCGGCTGTTCAGCACGCCGCTCAGCGCCTGCACCAGCACGTCGATGTTACCGCCCTTCTGGGCAATGCCGATAAATTCCGGACGCGGGATGTTGCCCATCGTCCCCAGCAGCCAAATCACATACAGACCCAGCGCCAGCAGCGTGCCGTAGACCAGACACTTCACAATGGTGCGGGGATCTTTGCCGTAGTACTTCATCAGGCTCGGCACGTTACCGTGGTAACCGAACGACGCCAGACAGAACGGCAGCGTCATCAGCAGGTACGGCGTGTAGGAGGTGTTCACTTCGGCGACGTTAAACAGCGTGGCGGGCGTCACGTGCCCCAGCAGGCTGCCGAAGGTCAGGAAGAAAGTGATGACCTTCGCGCCTAATACGATCGCCGTCATGCGGCTCACCGCTTTGGTACTCATCCAGACGATAAACGCCACAGCCAGCGCAAAACACAGCCCTGCCAGACGCGCCGGAACGTTCATCGACATCTCCGAGAAGGTATGGTGCAGAATCGAGCCGCTCGCTGAAATGTACGCGTAGGTCAGGATATAGAGCACAAACGCGATGGACAGGCCGTTCACCAGGTTCCAGCCTTTGCCCAGCAGATCTTTGGTGATGGTGTCGAAGCTGGAGCCAATGCGGTAGTTCAGGTTTGCTTCAAGGATCATCAGCCCGGAATGGAGCATGCAGAACCAGGTAAAGACCAGCGCCGCCAGCGACCAGAAGAACCACGCACCGGACATGACCACTGGCAGGGAAAACATCCCGGCACCAATGATGGTTCCGCCGATGATCACCACGCCGCCAAGCAGCGAAGGTGACGTTTGGGTGGTGGTTAGTGTCGCCATACAGCCTTTTCTCCAGTCAATCATGCGGTTCTGCATTTTAATGTGACGCACTGTACCAGTACAAGAGTACAAAAGGAATAAAAAAAGCCCCGATAGCGTGTATCGGGGCTGTATATTTTACTTTACGTCAGTTGCGTAAGGCTTACGCGTCACGGCGACGGCTGGTGCCTTCATCACGACGTGGGCCGCGGTTTTCGCGACGCTCGCCGGAGAAACGACGACCTTCACCACCGCGACCTTCGCTGCGGCCGCCTTCACGACGCTCGCCACCGAAGCTGCGACCACCGCCACGACGTTCGCCACCGCGGTCAGGACGTGGCTGTGCATCGCCCATCAGCTGCATGTTCATCGGCTTGTTCAGGATGCGGGTACGCGTAAAGTGCTGCAGCACTTCGCCCGGCATGCCTTTTGGCAGCTCGATGGTAGAGTGGGATGCGAACAGCTTGATGTTACCAATGTAACGGCTGCTGATGTCGCCTTCGTTAGCGATCGCGCCAACGATGTGACGAACTTCAACGCCATCATCACGGCCCACTTCAATGCGGTACAGTTCCATATCACCCGCGTCGCGACGTTCACGACGTGGACGATCTTCACCACCACGCTCTGGACGGTCACCACGTGGGCCACGGTCATTGCGGTCATTACGGTCGCCACGACGTTCGAAGCGATCGTCACGATCACGGAATTCACGCTTAGGACGCATCGGCGCATCTGGTGGCACGATCAGGCTACGTTCGCCCTGAGCCATTTTCAGCAGTGCTGCAGCCAGGGTTTCCATGTCCAGCTCTTCGCCTTCAGCAACAGGCTGAATCTGCGACAGCAGCGCACGGTACTGGTCCAGATCGCTGCTTTCCAGCTGCTGCTGTACTTTCGCGGCGAATTTTTCCAGGCGGCGTTTGCCCAGCAGATCTGCATTTGGCAGGTCAGCTTCTGGAATGGTCAGCTTCATGGTGCGTTCAATGTTACGCAGCAGACGACGCTCGCGGTTCTCAACGAACAGCAGCGCACGACCCGCACGACCCGCACGACCGGTACGGCCGATACGGTGAACGTAAGACTCGGAATCCATCGGGATGTCGTAGTTTACAACCAGGCTGATACGTTCAACGTCCAGACCACGTGCTGCCACGTCGGTTGCAATCAGGATATCCAGACGACCGTCTTTCAGACGCTCCAGAGTCTGCTCACGCAGGGCCTGGTTCATGTCGCCGTTCAGCGCTGCGCTGTTGTAGCCGCTACGCTCCAGGGCTTCAGCCACTTCCAGGGTCGCGTTTTTGGTACGCACGAAGATAATCGCCGCATCAAAATCTTCCGCTTCCAGGAAACGTACCAGCGCTTCGTTTTTGCGCATGCCGTACACAGACCAGTAGCTCTGGCTGATGTCCGGGCGAGTGGTTACGCTGGACTGAATACGCACTTCCTGAGGATCTTTCATGAAGCGCTTGGTGATACGACGAATCGCTTCTGGCATGGTGGCAGAGAACAGCGCGGTCTGATGACCGTCCGGGATCTGCGCCATGATGGTTTCGACGTCTTCGATGAAGCCCATACGCAGCATTTCATCTGCTTCATCCAGTACCAGGCCGCTCAGTTTAGAGAGGTCCAGAGTACCGCGCTTCAGGTGATCCAACAGACGGCCCGGCGTACCGACAACAATCTGTGGGCCCTGGCGCAGGGCGCGTAACTGCACGTCATAACGCTGGCCGCCGTACAGGGCTACCACGTTTACGCCGCGCATATGTTTAGAGAATTCCGTCATGGCTTCTGCAACCTGAACAGCCAGTTCACGGGTTGGAGCCAGGACGAGGATCTGCGGTGCACGCAGGTCCGGATCAATGTTGTTCAGCAGCGGCAGCGAGAATGCTGCAGTTTTACCGCTACCAGTCTGGGCCATGCCCAGCACGTCACGACCAGAAAGCAGGTGTGGGATACACTCAGCCTGGATCGGAGATGGTTTTTCGTAACCCAGATCGTTAAGGGCTTCAAGGATAGGAGCCTTCAGGCCCAGATCTGCAAAAGTGGTTTCGAATTCAGCCATGTAGTACAAGTGCCTCGATATTAATGGCGGCCAGTCTACTTAGCTCATCGTGAAAATGATTAGCAATTTTCATTGAAAAGTGTGAACCGGCTCAAAGTAGGTGTATTGACGAACAACAACGCCCTCACCAGTTAAGGTGATGGCAATCAAAAGATTACGGGCTGATGTTTATGTCGTCAGCTATTGCTGGTCCGATTCTGCCAGGTCGTCATGCTCCTGGCCCAAGAGCGATAATTCCAACAATGCATAACGGTGCTCAACGAAGTTGTGTACGTTGTTAGCAACCGCTAATTTGAACAGTGCCGTAGCGCTGTCCATATCCCCCAGACTTAGGTAGTACTTACCTAAATAGAAGTTGGTTTCACTGAGATGCTCAGCGAGCGAGGTGTTATCCGTTGCGTCCGCCTTGAGACGTTCCATCAGCGTTGCTTCGCTAATGTTGCCCAGGTAGAACTCGACAATGTTCCATCCCCACTGTTCCTTGTCCGATTTATCGAAGCGCTGTTTTAGTGCCTCTTTTGCCTGCTTCTCATCGAGCTTCCGCTCAACGATGTAAAGCCACAGGCTACGGAAAGGATCATTAGGATCGTCTTGATAAAACGCCAGCAGATCATCTTGCGCTAACTTATCACGACCGCCGTAATACAATGCGATACCGCGATTCAAGTGCGCGTAGTTGTAAGTTGGATCAAGCTCAAGTACAGAATCAAACGCTTCATAGGCAGCATCAAAATTGCCTGCCTGCGTTAAATAAATGCCTAAGTAATTGAATACTTCAGGCATATCAGGTCGGATAGCCAGCGCTTGTGAAAAATCATTTCGCGCCAATGCCCTCAGACCGAGACTATCATACAACACTCCGCGCTCATATAAAAGCTGTGCGCGTTCTTCATCGGTTAAAGCCCGACTGGCAAGTATTTGTTCCATGCGTGCCAGAATCACTTCCTGCTGCAAAGTCGGTTGCAATGGCACTGCGAGGACTTCGCTCTTACGCCAGGCAGAGTTGCTGCATCCTGCCAGCGTTAAAGCTGTCGCAACGAAACACCAGCGCAAAAAAGGCTTCATTTCCCACTCCCGAAGACAACTATTGGATGAACGTCCTGTCCCCCGGCGGCTTAACAAGGCGTCCTGCCTGATAATAGGCCCTCCGCAAAGCGGAGGGCAAATGGCAACTTACTCGCCTTGCTGTTCTGCTGCCTGTGCTTCTGGCGCAGCAGCTGGCTGAGACTGCTCGGTTGCTTCTTTAATGCTCAGACGGATACGGCCCTGGCGATCAACTTCCAGAACTTTCACCGGTACTTCCTGACCCATCTGCAGGTAATCGGTCACTTTCTCAACGCGCTTGTCAGCGATCTGAGAGATGTGAACCAGACCTTCTTTACCGCCACCGATGGCAACGAACGCGCCAAAGTCAACGATACGGGTCACTTTACCTGCGTAGACGCGGCCCACTTCGATCTCTGCCGTGATTTCTTCGATGCGACGGATCGCGAATTTCGCTTTCTCGCCGTCGGTTGCTGCGATCTTCACAGTACCGTCATCTTCGATTTCGATCGTGGTGCCAGTCTCTTCGGTCAGCGCACGGATTACGGAACCGCCCTTACCGATAACATCTTTGATCTTGTCTGGGTTGATCTTGATGGTGTGGATACGTGGAGCGAATTGAGAAATGTCGCCACGCGGCGCGTTAATCGCCTGTTCCATCACGCCCAGGATGTGCAGACGCGCACCTTTAGCCTGGTTCAGAGCAACCTGCATGATCTCTTTGGTGATACCTTCAATTTTGATATCCATCTGCAGCGCAGAGATACCTTCGCGGGAACCCGCTACTTTGAAGTCCATATCGCCCAGGTGGTCTTCGTCACCCAGAATGTCAGACAGAACAACGAAGTTGTCGCCTTCTTTCACCAGGCCCATTGCGATACCCGCAACGGCGGCTTTGATCGGCACGCCTGCATCCATCAGCGCCAGAGAAGCACCACACACGGAAGCCATGGAAGAAGAACCGTTGGATTCGGTGATCTCAGAAACCACACGAACGGTGTACGGGAACTTGTCAGCTTCTGGCATTACTGCCAGCACGCCGCGCTTCGCCAGACGACCGTGACCAATTTCACGACGCTTCGGCGAGCCAACCATACCGGTTTCGCCTACGGAGTACGGAGGGAAGTTGTAGTGGAACAGGAAGCTGTCAGTGCGCTCGCCCATCAGTTCGTCGATGATCTGTGCGTCACGTGCAGTACCCAGGGTCGCGGTTACCAGCGCCTGCGTTTCGCCACGGGTGAACAGCGCGGAACCATGAGTACGTGGCAGAACGCCAGTACGCACATCCAGACCACGGATCATGTCTTTTTCGCGGCCATCGATACGCGGCTCGCCTGCCAGTACACGGCTACGAACAACGTTTTTCTCGATTGCGTGCAGGATGTCGCTCAGTTCGTTAGCGTCCAGCGTTTCGTCTTCAGCAACCAGCGTCGCAATAGTTTCAGACTTGATCACGTCAACCTGAGCGTAACGCTCCTGTTTGTCAGTGATGCGGTATGCATCGCTCAGACGAGATTCTGCCAGAGCTGCAACGCGTGCGTTCAGCGCATCGTTTGCTGCTTCTGGCTGCCAGTCCCAACGTGGTTTACCGGCTTCTTTCACCAGGTCGTTGATGTTCTGGATAACGATCTGCTGCTGGTCGTGGCCAAATACCACAGCGCCCAGCATCTGGTCTTCGCTCAGCAGTTCAGCTTCGGATTCAACCATCAGCACAGCCGCTTCAGTACCCGCAACAACCAGGTCCAGCTTACTTTCTTTCAGCTCTTCCTGGGTTGGGTTCAGTACGTACTGGTCGTTGATGTAGCCAACGCGCGCGGCACCGATTGGGCCATTAAATGGAATACCAGACAGTGACAGGGCAGCGGATGCGCCGATCATGGCAACGATGTCCGGGTTAACCTGTGGGTTAACGGAAACAACGGTCGCGATAACCTGTACTTCGTTAACGAAGCCTTCCGGGAACAGCGGACGAACCGGGCGGTCAATCAGACGCGCAATCAGGGTTTCGCCTTCGCTTGGACGGCCTTCACGACGGAAGAAACCACCCGGGATTTTACCGGCAGCGTAGGTACGCTCCTGGTAGTTAACGGTCAGCGGGAAGAAGTCCTGACCTGGTTTAGCTTTTTTCTGGCCAACAACGGTAACGAATACCGCAGTGTCATCCATGCTTACCATAACGGCAGCAGTAGCCTGACGTGCCATCATGCCGGTTTCCAGCGTGACGGTATGTTGACCATACTGGAATTTACGAACGATCGGATTCAGCAAAGTTCTGTCCTTTCTTAAATGTTTGACAGCACACCACCGGTGTGCTGTCGATTTAACCCGACCTTCTTCGCATCCTCGCGACTAATGACAACCAACACCCCCATGGGTGAAGCCTCTCATTAGCCGCGCGAACCTCTGCAATGAAGATCATTTATAGCAACAATACAATAGTTTCCAGTGAATTGCTGCCGTCTGGTTGAAAAAAGGGGCCATCAGGCCCCCTTTTCTGAAACTCGCAAGAATTAGCGACGCAGACCCAGACGCTCGATCAGCGCGGTGTAGCGTGCAACATCTTTACGTTTCAGGTAGTCGAGCAGTTTACGACGCTGAGAAACCATACGCAGCAGACCACGACGGCTGTGGTGATCTTTTTTGTGCTCTGCAAAGTGACCCTGCAGGTGGTTAATCTGTGCAGTCAGCAGTGCAACCTGAACTTCGGTAGAACCGCTGTCGTTAGTACCACGACCAAACTCAGAAACGATTTTAGCTTTAGCTTCAACGCTTAGAGACATTTTCAAACTCCAAAGTATAAAGAATGTAAGGATGCCGATCTCTAATTCAGCAATCCCATGTACGCCCCGCAGATTGTTAAACAATTTACCAGGCGTTAAGCGGCGATATTCTACTCGTCTCCCCTGCTTATCGCAAGGTGAGCCGTTACCACCGTCACGCGTCGACCGGATATTCGACGACCAGACGACGCGGCGCAACGCGCCCTTCGCCATCCATTTCGCCCATACCGATGAATTTCCCTTCGTCACCTTCGGTCACGCGTACCAGTCCTTCCAGCGGCGCTTGTGCCGTACGAACCGGGTTGCCGTTCTTAAAGTAAACGGACGATGTTAAAGGAAGATTAACAACCGGGAAGTCCGCTGCCGGACTGTCCATCGGCATCAGCAAAGGATCCAGCAAATCTGCCGGCGCAATCCCCTGCGCTTCCGCCTGTTCTACCAGCTCGCGCAGATATTCCAGGGTCACCATCCGCTCCACCGGGTACTTGCTCACCGCCAGGCGGCGCAGGTAAATCACATGCGCGCCGCAGCCCAGCTTTTCACCGAGGTCGTCGATGATAGTGCGAATATAGGTCCCTTTCGAACAGTGTACTTCCAGCTCCAGCTCATCACCTTCGTGGCGAATAAACAGCAGCTCATACACGGTTATCGGACGGGCTTCACGCGGAACGTCAATGCCCTGGCGCGCATATTCGTAGAGCTTCTTGCCCTGATATTTCAGCGCCGAATACATCGACGGCACCTGCATCGTGTCTCCACGGAAGCTCTCCAGCGCAGCATCAAGCTGTTCCGCGCTGAACGTCACCGGACGCTCTTCCACCACCTGGCCATCCGCGTCGGAGGTATCCGTGCGCTGGCCCAGTTTAGCGATAACGCGGTAGCGCTTATCGGAGTCGAGCAGGTACTGGGAAAACTTTGTCGCCTCTCCCAGGCAGACCGGCAGCATGCCTGTTGCCAGCGGATCGAGCGCGCCGGTGTGGCCCGCACGGTTGGCGTTATAAATACGCTTAACTTTCTGCAGCACGTCGTTGCTGGAAGCGCCCTGGGGTTTATCCAGCAGCAGCACACCATGCACGTCGCGACCACGACGACGAGGACGACTCATTAGTCCTCCTTGCTGTCGTCCGCCGGGTTAACACGACGCTCGTCGTCATGTTTAACCACGCTGGTCACCAGGTTGGACATACGCATACCTTCAACCAGCGAGTTGTCGTAGAAGAAGGTCAGCTCAGGCACGATGCGCAGGCGCATCGCTTTGCCGAGCAGGGAGCGGATGAAACCAGAGGCTTCCTGCAGCGCTTTAATGCCGTTTTTCACTGCCGCTTCGTCCTGATCGTTCAGGAAGGTGACGAACACTTTTGCATAGGCCAAATCGCGGGACATTTCGACACCGGAAACGGTGGTCATCATGCCGACGCGCGGGTCTTTAATTTCACGTTGCAGAATGAGCGCGATCTCTTTCTGCATTTCCTGCGCTACGCGCTGAGGGCGACCAAATTCTTTCGCCATAATAAATTCTCCAGACAAAAAAGGGGCTAAAAGCCCCTTTTAAAATTATTGCCGGGTGGCGCGAGGCGATCCCGGCTTACAATCGGTAATTAAGCGATGGTACGCTGAATTTCGATGATCTCGAACACTTCGATCATATCGCCAACGCGAACGTCGTTGTAGTTCTTCACGCCGATACCACATTCCATGCCGTTACGGACTTCGTTAACGTCATCTTTGAAGCGGCGCAGGGATTCCAGCTCGCCTTCGTAGATAACCACGTTGTCACGCAGTACGCGGATTGGGTTGTGACGCTTGATGTTACCTTCGGTAACCATACAGCCCGCGATCGCACCGAATTTCGGTGATTTGAACACGTCACGTACTTCAGCCAGACCGATGATCTGCTGTTTCAGCTCAGGAGACAGCATGCCGCTCATCGCTGCTTTCACTTCGTCGATCAGGTTATAGATGACGGAGTAGTAACGCAGATCCAGGCTTTCGGCTTCAATTACTTTACGCGCAGATGCATCCGCACGAACGTTGAAGCCAACCAGGATAGCGTTGGAGGCAGCAGCCAGGGTCGCGTCAGTTTCGGTGATACCACCTACGCCAGAACCGATGATCTTCACTTTCACTTCGTCGGTAGACAGTTTCAGCAAGGAGTCGGAGATCGCTTCCACAGAACCCTGAACGTCAGCTTTCAGAACGATGTTCACTTCGTGAACTTCGCCCTCGGTCATGTTGGCAAACATGTTCTCGAGTTTAGATTTCTGCTGACGAGCCAGTTTAACTTCACGGAATTTGCCCTGACGATACAGCGCAACTTCACGCGCTTTCTTCTCGTCACGCACAACGGTCACTTCGTCACCGGCAGCCGGAACACCGGACAGACCCAGGATTTCCACTGGAATGGACGGACCCGCTTCCAGAACTTCCTGACCCAGTTCGTTACGCATCGCACGAACGCGGCCGTATTCGAAGCCACACAGAACGATGTCGCCCTTGTTCAGGGTACCTTCGCGTACCAGAACGGTTGCAACCGGACCACGACCTTTATCCAGGAAGGATTCGATTACCGCGCCGCTCGCCATACCATTACGGATCGCTTTCAGCTCCAGTACTTCAGCCTGCAGCAGGATCGCGTTCAGCAGGTCGTCGATACCGGTACCCGCTTTCGCAGATACTGGGATGAACTGCGCTTCACCGCCCCACTCTTCCGGCATAACGCCGTACTGAGACAGTTCGTTCTTCACGCGGTCCAGATCGGCTTCTGGCTTATCGATTTTGTTGACTGCAACAACCAGAGGCACCTGCGCCGCTTTCGCGTGCTGGATAGCTTCGATGGTCTGTGGCATCACGCCGTCGTCTGCGGCAACAACCAGTACAACGATATCCGTTGCCTGAGCACCACGAGCACGCATTGAGGTAAACGCTGCGTGGCCTGGGGTATCCAGGAAGGTGATCATACCGTTTTCGGTTTCTACATGGTAAGCACCGATGTGCTGGGTAATACCACCCGCTTCACCAGAGGCAACCTTAGTAGAACGAATGTAGTCAAGCAGAGAGGTTTTACCGTGGTCAACGTGACCCATGATGGTCACAACCGGTGCACGCGGTTCAGCCGCAGCGCCAGTATCACGGTCGCTCATTACTGCTTCTTCCAGCTCGTTTTCACGACGCAGGATAACTTTGTGGCCCATCTCTTCAGCAACCAGCTGTGCGGTTTCCTGATCGATGACCTGGTTGATGGTCGCCATGGCGCCCAGTTTCATCATCGCTTTGATGACCTGAGAGCCTTTAACCGCCATCTTGTTCGCCAGATCGCCAACGGTGATGGTTTCGCCAATCACGACGTCACGGTTAACGGCCTGAGCAGGCTTCTGGAAGCTCTGCTGCAGAGCGGAACCTTTACGCTTACCGCCTTTACCGCCGCGAACAGCAGCGCGTGCTTCTTCACGGTCAGCTTTGGATTCAGCGTGTTTGTTGCCTTTTTTCGCCGGACGCGCTGCTTTTGCATTACGGCCACGGCCACGACCGCCTTCAACTTCACGGTCGTTATCATCTTCAGCCTGACGCGCATGCTGAGAAGTGGTCACGTGATAGTCGCTGGTGTCTTCAGTCGGCTCAACGGTATTCACACCATTCTTCTCGTTTTCTTCTGCCATACGGCGCGCTTCTTCGGCGACGCGGCGAGCTTCTTCTTCCAGCTTACGGCGGGCTTCTTCTTCCGCTTTACGCTTCAGCTCGGCAGCTTCATTTTCACGGCGGGCTTTTTCAGCCTGGGCGGTTTTGGTCATTTCGTCTGTCTGTTGATTGCTCACTTTGTCTTTTTCCGCAGCGTCACGCTTCACTTTATCACTTGCGTCGCGTTTCGCTTTTTCTGCGGCCTCACGTTCAGCTTTTAATTCTGCTTCACGTTTGGCGGTTGCTTCCGCCTCACGCTGAGCTTGTTCTTCCGCTTCACGCTGTGCCTGCTCTTCCGCGGCAAGGCGTTCTGCCTCTTGCGGATCACGTTTTACAAAGGTGCGCGTCTTGCGGACTTCAATTTGGACCGATTTGCTTTTGCCACCGGTACCAGGGATGTTTAACGTGCTACGCGTTTTGCGCTGCAGCGTTAACTTGTCAGGCGTAGAACCGTGTTCACGGTTCAGGTGCGTTAACAAGGTTTGTTTTTCTTGCGCGGTCACCGAGTCATCAGCGGACTTCGGGATCCCTGCATCAGCAAATTGCTGTACCAGGCGGTCCACGGAGGTCTGAATCTCAGCAGCCAGCGATTTTACAGTTACATCAGTCATGCTGTTCCTTCCTGCTACAGTTTATTACGCTTCGTCGCCGAACCAGCAAATATTACGTGCGGCCATGATGAGCTCGCCGGCTTTCTCGTCGGTTAAACCTTCGATATCAGCCAGGTCATCAACGCCTTGCTCAGCGAGATCTTCCAGCGTACAAACACCACGGGCAGCCAGCTTGAACGCAATCGCACGATCAAGACCTTCCAGATTCAGCAGGTCATCAGCCGGCTTCTTATCGCCAAGGCTTTCTTCCTGAGCCAGTGCCAGGGTGGTCAGTGCGTTTTTAGCGCGTTCACGCAGGGCTTCAACGGTTGGTTCATCCAGACCGTCAATTTCCAGCAGCTCTTTCATTGGCACATAGGCCAGTTCTTCCAGCGTAGAGAAACCTTCTTCAACCAGAACAGTGGCGAAGTCTTCGTCAATATCCAGGTATTTAGTGAAGGTATCGATCGCCGCATGGGCTTCAGCCTGATGCTTAGCCTGCAGGTCATCAACGGTCATTACGTTGAGTTCCCAGCCACTCAGCTGTGACGCCAGGCGTACGTTCTGACCGTTACGGCCGATTGCCTGCGCCAGGTTGCCCGCTTCAACAGCGATATCCATGGTGTGTTTGTCTTCGTCAACAACGATAGACGCCACATCAGCTGGAGCCATTGCGTTGATCACGAACTGCGCCGGGTTGTCATCCCACAGAACGATATCAATACGTTCGCCGCCCAGCTCAGTCGAAACTGCCTGAACGCGCGCACCGCGCATACCGACGCAAGCACCGACCGGGTCGATACGCTTGTCATTGGTTTTCACCGCAATTTTCGCACGGGAGCCCGGATCGCGAGCCGCCGCTTTAATCTCGATAACTTCTTCACCGATTTCCGGCACTTCAATACGGAACAGTTCTACCAGCATTTCTGGTTTAGAACGGGTCACGAACAGCTGTGCACCACGCGCTTCAGGGCGAACGGCGTACAGAACACCGCGAATACGGTCGCCTGGACGGAAGTTTTCACGCGGCAGCATATCTTCACGCAGGATCACGGCTTCAGCGTTACCCGGCAACCCTTCGGATTTGATCTCCAGGGAGATGTTGTCGCGGTTCACTTTTTTCACCACGCCGGTGATGATCTCGCCTTCCTGATCGCGGAACTGATCGACAACCAGCGCACGCTCGGCTTCGCGCACTTTCTGCACGATAACCTGTTTAGCGGTCTGAGTCGTGATACGGTCGAAGGTCACAGATTCAATCTGATCTTCTACGTACTCGCCCACGTTCAGACTTTCGTCTTCAAAACGGGCAGCTTCCAGCGTGATCTCTTTGGTCGGCTGGGTCACTTCTTCAACGATTACCCAACGACGGAATGTATCGAAGTCACCGCTTTTACGATCGATTTCTACGCGAACATCGATCTCTTGTTCGTATTTTTTCTTGGTTGCTGTAGCCAGTGCACTTTCCAGCGCTTCGAAAATCTTCTCACGCGGCAGTGATTTCTCGTTGGAGACGGCTTCAACAACAGCCAAAATTTCTTTGTTCATCGCGGGCTTTTCACCTCAATCCAGACTGTTAAAAGTGGGGAACCAGGTTCGCCTTCTGGATATTACTCAGCGCGAACACTTCATCTTTGCCTTCGACTGTCACCGTGATCATTTCACCATCAACGGCTTTGATAATTCCCTGCCATTTACGGCGGTTCTGTACGGCCATACGCAGAACGAGAGCCACTTCTTCACCGGTAAAGCGCACATAGTGCTCGGCCGTGAACATCGGGCGATCGAGGCCAGGTGAGGAAACTTCCAGGTTGTACGCAACGGTAATCGGGTCTTCAACATC
Organism: Enterobacter sp. A103; assembly: GCF_034427535.1. Lineage (NCBI taxonomy): Bacteria > Pseudomonadati > Pseudomonadota > Gammaproteobacteria > Enterobacterales > Enterobacteriaceae > Enterobacter > Enterobacter sp. A103. Next base: position 106,167 of record NZ_JAXQPQ010000005.1, on the reverse strand, counting down.
AAGAACCGCACTCACCTGGTGGCTGACATCAGCACAATCATCAACATTGATGCCATCTTCACTATCAATATAGATGCGCAGCGTCGATGTACGGCCGCGAACGAATTCGATGCCGACCAGTTCGTAGCCCAGTGCTTCGACCGGTGCAGTAATCATCTCTGTTAATTTTTGCTCTAATGTGGACAAGCCCACCCCCAAGACATAAAAAAAGGGCGTAAAGCCCAGTTATTCTGTAGTCAGATAACAAAAAACCCCGATAAATCGGGGCTTTAGATAACTGAACCCTATAGCCACAACTGTGGCCTGGAGCACTTTCCGAAAGAATTTTTTCAAATCCAGCTACGAAGGCTCTAAGTCTTCACAGTATATTTGAAAAAGAACTTTATGGGAAAGTGGTTGCGGGGGCCGGATTTGAACCGACGACCTTCGGGTTATGAGCCCGACGAGCTACCAGGCTGCTCCACCCCGCGCCTGAAACGTGGCAAATTCTACGCGTTTTGGACAGAATTTGCAAATAATGCTGGGATTTGGTACCGAAGACGGGACGTAAAATCGGCGTTTAGTATATTGATAGTTGACCCCACCTGTCAACCCAACTTCCGCCAGATCGATTAGACCAAAATTTTTACAAAAAACGCACGACTCTCTTCCGGTCTTCGCCAAAAGATGATTAAATGAATACTCACTTATTTTGCATAAAAATGCACAAGAGAGCGAAAGCGGTCTCTAATCAGTCAATCAAGCAGGGTTTTATTCTATGACGACGATTCTCAAGCATCTTCCGGTAGGACAACGTATTGGCATCGCTTTCTCAGGCGGCCTGGATACCAGCGCTGCACTGCTGTGGATGCGCCAGAAGGGAGCGGTTCCGTACGCCTATACTGCGAACCTGGGTCAGCCGGATGAGGACGACTACGATGCCATTCCTCGTCGCGCTAAAGAGTATGGTGCAGAGAACGCGCGCCTGATTGACTGCCGCAAGCAACTGGTCGCTGAAGGTATCGCGGCTATTCAGTGCGGTGCGTTCCATAACACCACCGGCGGCCTGACCTATTTCAACACCACCCCTCTGGGCCGTGCGGTCACCGGCACTATGCTGGTTGCGGCGATGAAAGAAGACGGCGTGAACATCTGGGGTGACGGTAGCACCTATAAAGGTAACGATATTGAACGTTTCTATCGTTATGGCCTGCTGACCAACGCCGAACTGCAGATCTACAAGCCGTGGCTGGATACCGACTTCATCGACGAGCTGGGTGGCCGTCATGAAATGTCCGAGTTTATGATCGCCTGCGGCTTCGACTATAAGATGTCAGTCGAGAAGGCCTACTCCACCGACTCCAACATGCTGGGTGCGACGCACGAAGCGAAAGACCTGGAATTCCTGAACTCCAGCGTGAAGATCGTTAACCCGATCATGGGCGTGAAGTTCTGGGACGAGAACGTCAAAATCCAGGCTGAAGAAGTGACCGTGCGTTTCGAACGCGGCCATCCGGTTGCGCTGAACGGTAAAACCTTCTCTGATGATGTTGAACTAATGCTGGAAGCTAACCGTATTGGTGGTCGTCACGGTCTGGGCATGAGCGATCAGATTGAAAACCGCATCATCGAAGCGAAAAGCCGTGGCATCTATGAAGCCCCGGGAATGGCGCTGCTGCACATCGCTTACGAGCGTCTGCTGACCGGCATTCACAACGAAGACACCATTGAGCAGTATCACTCTCATGGCCGTCAGCTGGGTAAACTGCTGTATCAGGGCCGCTGGTTCGATCCACAGGCGCTGATGCTGCGTGATGCGCTGCAGCGTTGGGTGGCAAGCGCGATCACCGGTGAAGTGACGCTGGAGCTGCGTCGCGGCAACGACTACTCCATCCTGAACACCGTGTCTGACAACCTGACCTATAAAGCAGAGCGTCTGACCATGGAGAAAGGTGAATCCGTGTTCTCACCGGACGATCGTATTGGTCAGCTGACCATGCGTAACCTGGACATCACCGATACCCGCGAGAAGCTGTTCAACTATGTTGAGAATGGCCTGCTCTCCGCCAGTTCAGGTAACGGTCTGCCGCAGGTTGAAAACCTGGAGCACAGCGATAAGAAGTAATCGCTGACGTAACGTGCAAAAGGCGCCCACAGGGCGCCTTTTTTATTTTGATTTTCGTAGGCCCGGTAAGCGCAGCGCCACCGGGCAACATGGCGAGTGGCGCATGCGCTTACCCGCCCTACAAAAGATCGGAGATCTCGCAGTCTACAGACGAAAAAAAAAGACGTCTTTCGACGTCTTTCTTCTGGAATATTGGTACCGAGGATGGGACTCGAACCCACAAGCCCGTTAGGGCACTACCACCTCAAGGTAGCGTGTCTACCAATTCCACCACCTCGGTACAGAATACTTAGTGCGGGATATCGCTGGTTGGCTTAGCCGGTGCAGCTGGCTGAGTCTGCTCAGTTTTCGCTGGCGCGCTCAGATTTTCCCACTCGCTTCCTTTGCTGGTCTTGTTGCTGTTGATATTGCCAAGCACCAGACTGATGATGAAGAACAGCGTAGCCAGAATCGCCGTTGTGCGGGTCATGAAGTTCGCAGAACCACTTGAACCGAACAGCGTACCGGAAGCGCCTGCTCCGAAGGAGGCTCCCATATCAGCGCCTTTACCTTGCTGCAGCATGATCAGCGCTACGAGAGCGATGGCTACAATAAGGAAAATAACTAAAAGAGCTTCGTACATAATCAACCTGTTCCTTGCGGATTTGCCGCATACCAATGCTTCGACCAATTAGCAGGATTTTTGTTTCCCACTGAAGCGGGTGTGAATACTAACCAAAGCGAATGACCTTCGCAAGGGCATTTTTGACGCATTGTATCAACTGCGGAAAAAAACAGCAAAAAGCCATTAATTGCTTAAAACAAAGGCGACAAAAGCCGCCTTTTTATACATTTAGCGTGCACAATTATGCAGCTTTCACAGCATCCGCAATACGATGTGCAAATTCGGTTACCTGCGCTTCGTCTTCACCTTCCACCATCACGCGGATCAGCGGTTCAGTACCGGACTTACGCAGCAGCACGCGGCCACGATTGCCCAGGGCCGCTTCAACGTCAGCCATCACCGCTTTAACGTTCTCATTTTCCAGCGGATCGCCTTTACCTGCAGTGAAGCGTACATTTACCAGGATCTGTGGGAACATTTTCATTCCGCTGCACAGATCGTGCAGGCTCATATGGTTGCGCGCCATTGCGGCAACCACCTGCAGCGCAGCCACGATACCGTCACCGGTTGTGGTTTTATCGAGCAGGATCACGTGACCCGAGTTTTCTGCGCCGATGCGCCAGCCCTTCTCCTGCAATTTTTCCAGCACATAGCGGTCACCCACTTTCGCGCGGACAAACGGAATACCGAGCTGTTTCAGCGCCAGTTCCAGGCCCATGTTACTCATCAGCGTGCCCACCGCACCGCCGCGCAGCTGGCCCTGACGCAGGCCCTCACGGGCAATGATGTAGAGGATCTGATCGCCGTCTACCTTGTTACCTTCGTGGTCGACCATGATCACGCGGTCACCGTCGCCGTCCAGCGCAATGCCCAGGTCGGCTTTCTCTGCCAGAACACGCGCCTGCAGGGCACGAACATCAGTTGCCCCCACCTGCTCGTTAATGTTCAGACCATCCGGCTCGCAGCCAATGGTGATGACTTTCGCACCCAGTTCGCGGAAGACATTCGGGGCGATGTGATAGGTCGCGCCATTAGCACAGTCCACCACAATTTTGAGGTGAGCCAGGCTCAGCTCATTCGGGAAGGTACCTTTACAGAATTCGATATAACGGCCCGCCGCATCAACGATACGGTTCGCTTTACCCAGCTCTGCGGAATCTACACAGGTGATCTCTTTTTCCATTTCGGCTTCAATGGCTTCTTCCACGTCATCCGGGAGCTTGGTGCCGTCAATGGAGAAGAATTTAATGCCGTTGTCGTAGAACGGGTTGTGAGAAGCTGAGATGACAATCCCCGCTTCCGCACGGAAAGTGCGCGTCAGATACGCGACAGCAGGCGTTGGCATTGGGCCCGTAAAGGACGCGGACAGTCCAGCCGCCGCCAGACCCGCCTCCAGCGCAGACTCCAGCATATAGCCGGAAATACGGGTGTCTTTACCGATAATGATCTTACGGGAACCATGACGCGCCAGCACTTTGCCAGCAGCCCAGCCGAGCTTCAGGACAAAATCAGGGGTGATGGGAGCATCGCCTACACGCCCACGGATACCATCGGTGCCAAAATACTTACGATTACTCATAGCGTTTGTTTTCCTTCGCTGCCAGTGTGGCTTCCACCACACGCATGGCTTCTACTGTTTCTTTGACGTCATGGACACGAATAATGTGCGCGCCCTGCATCGCCGCAATCACCGCGCAGGACAGGCTGCCGCTCAGGCGTTCGCTCGGCCCCACGTTCAGCAACTGCCCAATCATCGACTTTCTCGACATCCCCACCAGCAGCGGCAGGTCAAAGTGATGGAATTCCGATAAGCGCGCAAGCAACGCATAATTGTGGGAGAGATTTTTACCGAAACCGAACCCCGGGTCGAGCAGCAATTTCTCTTTTGGGATACCTGCACGTTCACAGCGCGCAATATGCTCAATAAAGAAGCGATTCACGGCGGCAAAGACATCATCATACTTCGGTGCTTCCTGCATGGTTTTCGGTTGGCCCTGCATGTGCATCAGGCATACCGGTAACCCGGTCTCTGCCGCGGCTTCTAGTGCGCCAGGTTCAGTGAGTGAACGGATATCATTGATAATATGAGCGCCCACTCTCGCCACTTCACGAATCACTTCGGGTTTAGAGGTATCAACGGAGATCCATACTTCAAACCGCTGCGCGATAGCTTCAACCACCGGCACCACGCGCGCCAGCTCTTCTTCCACAGACACGTCAGCCGCACCAGGACGCGTCGATTCGCCGCCCACGTCAATAATGGTGGCACCCGCATTAATCATTAGATTCGCGTGTTTAACCGCCTCGATAAGCGTGTTATGCGTGCCGCCGTCAGAGAAGGAGTCAGGGGTAACATTCAGGATCCCCATCACATGGGGATGTGAAAGATCGAGATGCGAGTCCTGAGCGAATAATTTCATGGCGAAATCCCTGGTATCTATATCGTTAAACAGAAATGAAAAACCCCGGAGCAAGCTCCAGGGTTTGAGGTACAGACAAACGCTTCAACAGCAGTGACTTACTTATCGCCCAACTGTTCTGACATGGTGTTGCCCGGGTTTGGCGTACGCGGTTCATCAACCGGACGCGGCGCACGCGGGGTGCCATTGTTGTCAGAATTATTGGAAGCGCCTGGGTCTTCCCAGCCCGCTGGCGGACGCACTTCACGGCGCGCCATCAGGTCGTCAATCTGCGGTGCATCGATGGTCTCATATTTCATGAGCGCATCTTTCATCGAATGCAGGATGTCCATATTGTCGGTCAGGATCTGGCGTGCACGTGCGTAGTTACGCTCTACCAGAGATTTTACTTCCTGGTCGATGATACGAGCCGTCTCATCGGACATATGTTTCGCTTTAGCCACAGAACGGCCGAGGAATACTTCACCCTCTTCCTCTGCATACAGCAGCGGACCGAGTTTGTCGGAGAAGCCCCACTGCGTCACCATGTTACGCGCCAGGTTTGTCGCAACTTTAATGTCGTTGGACGCACCGGTAGAAACATGTTCCACACCGTAGATAATCTCTTCTGCCAGTCGACCGCCGTACAGGGTCGAAATCTGGCTTTCCAGCTTCTGGCGGCTGGCGCTGATCGCGTCGCCTTCAGGCAGGAAGAAGGTCACACCCAGCGCACGACCGCGCGGAATAATCGTCACTTTATGCACCGGATCGTGTTCCGGCACGAGGCGACCAATAATCGCGTGACCCGCTTCGTGGTATGCCGTGGACTCTTTCTGCGCTTCCGTCATCACCATGGAGCGACGTTCCGCACCCATCATGATTTTGTCTTTCGCTTTCTCAAACTCCACCATCGACACGACGCGCTTGTTACCGCGAGCGGCAAACAGAGCAGCTTCGTTGACCAGGTTCGCCAGGTCAGCACCGGAGAAGCCCGGGGTACCGCGCGCAATGATTGCCGCGTCGATATCTGGCGCCAGCGGTACGCGACGCATGTGAACTTTCAGAATCTGTTCACGACCGCGAACGTCCGGCAGACCCACAACAACCTGACGGTCGAAACGGCCTGGACGCAGCAGCGCGGGGTCAAGTACGTCCGGACGGTTAGTCGCCGCGATAACGATGATACCTTCGTTACCTTCGAAGCCGTCCATCTCAACCAGCATCTGGTTCAGCGTCTGTTCACGTTCATCGTGACCACCGCCCAGACCTGCGCCACGCTGGCGGCCCACGGCGTCGATTTCATCGATGAAGATAATGCACGGTGCTGCCTTTTTGGCCTGCTCAAACATGTCACGCACACGAGATGCACCGACACCCACGAACATTTCAACGAAGTCAGAACCTGAAATAGTAAAGAACGGCACCTTCGCTTCGCCCGCGATGGCTTTCGCCAGCAGGGTTTTACCGGTACCCGGAGGGCCAACCATCAGCACGCCTTTCGGGATCTTACCGCCCAGCTTCTGGAAACGGCTCGGTTCACGCAGGTACTCAACCAGTTCACCCACCTCTTCTTTCGCTTCGTCACAACCGGCGACGTCAGCGAAGGTAGTCTTGATCTGGTCTTCCGTCAGCATACGCGCCTTGCTCTTACCGAACGACATGGCACCTTTGCCACCGCCGCCCTGCATCTGGCGCATAAAGAAGATCCAGACGCCGATAAGAAGCAGCATCGGGAACCAGGAAATGAAGATAGAAGCCAGCAGGCTTGGTTCTTCTGGCGGCTCACCTACCACCTTGACGTTTTTGGTCAGAAGGTTATCAAGCAGCTTAGGATCGTTCACCGGGATGTAAGTCGTGTAACGGTTACTATCTTTCTTGGTAACGTTGATCTCACGTCCGTTGATACGCGCTTCGCGAACCTGGTCCTGATTGACCTCCTGCAGGAAGGTAGAATAATCCACCTTGCGGCCATTCGACTCGCTGGGCCCAAAGCTCTGGAATACTGACATCAGCACAACGGCAATGACCAGCCAGAGTATTAGGTTTTTCGCCATGTCACTCAAGGGATTAACCTCATATTACAACTGTGTTAAAAACAGCGTCAGGATACTCTATATCCAGTTTCATTCAAACTTTCGCCTGAAATCTACCGGTTATCATTTTCGCCCGGTCGCTACAATATACACTTCTCGGGAACGGGCCCGGGAAGAGTCCGGCTTACGAACTTTAACCTTCGCAAACAGGGAGCGAATTTCCTTAAGATACTCCTCGAAACCTTCGCCCTGAAACACCTTCACAACAAAACTACCACCAGGCGCTAGTACATCACGACACATTTCTAACGCTAGCTCCACCAGATACATGGCGCGGGGGATATCCACCGCCGGTGTTCCGCACATATTTGGTGCCATATCAGACATGACAACCTGGACCTTACTGTCACCTACACGATCAAGTAACGCTTTCAGCACTAATTCATCACGAAAGTCGCCCTGAAGGAAGTCGACACCGACGATGGGATCCATTGGTAAAAGATCGCACGCGATGATTCGGCCCGTTCCGCCGATCTGCGTTACCGCATACTGGGACCATCCGCCAGGTGCCGCACCGAGGTCAACAACCGTCATCCCCGGCTTAAAAAGTTTGTCACTTTGCTGTATTTCATCAAGTTTAAACCAGGCACGGGAACGCAACCCCTTTTTCTGTGCCTGTTGAACATATTTATCGCTAAAGTGTTCCTGAAGCCAGCGGCTGGAGCTGGCAGAACGCTTTTTACCTGTCATTTAACATTTCCGTCCTGGTTCATCGTTACCTGCCTGTGACGTAAATTTCTACGCAGCTATTTGGCGATATAAGGGAGATGGCGGTAGAATGAACCGTTTTCAATCCCAACGTAAGCAAAAATATACGATGAATCTGAGTACTAAACAAAAACAGCACCTTAAAGGTCTGGCACATCCGCTCAAGCCTGTAGTGATGCTTGGCAACAATGGTTTGACCGAAGGGGTGCTTGCCGAGATTGAACAAGCGCTGGAACACCACGAGCTGATCAAGGTGAAAATCGCCTCTGAAGACAGAGACACTAAAAACCTGATCGTGGAAGCCATCGTGCGCGAAACCGGCGCCTGTAATGTACAGGTCATCGGTAAAACGCTGGTGCTCTACCGCCCATCTAAAGAGCGTAAAATCTCGCTGCCACGCTAAGGATATCCTGAATCAAACACATTTTCTGTGTGAAACGAGGGATTTCTGTCAGCAGGCGAGCAAAATGCCATGCTCCTTGAGTTGATAAAAGGCCGCTATGCGGCCTTTTTCTTTTCTTTACAATGTATCAACATCTTAGTAGAGAAGCGAATTACAGGTATTCAACCTTAATAATTTCGTATTCCACTTCACCGCCAGGGGTGCGAATGGTGACAACATCGTCCTGCTCTTTGCCAATCAGGCCGCGAGCAATCGGGGAGTTCACTGAAATCAGGTTCTGTTTGAAGTCTGCTTCATCATCACCCACGATGCGATAGGTCTGCTCTTCGTCGTTGTCCAGGTTCAGCACGGTCACGGTAGAACCAAAGATCACACGCCCGTTGTTAGGCATTTTGGTGATATCGATAACCTGTGCATTGGACAGTTTTGCTTCGATATCTTTAATACGCCCTTCACAGAAGCCCTGCTGCTCACGCGCGGCGTGGTATTCAGCGTTCTCTTTCAGGTCGCCATGCTCGCGCGCATCCGCGATAGCGGCGATGATTTCAGGACGACGCACGGATTTCAGGAAATCCAGCTCTTCGCGCAGTTTTTCGGCACCACGTAAGGTCATCGGAATAGCTTGCATTTGTTATACCTCTTAAACATTCCTGTTGGGAGCAGTGTTCCCTGCTCCTGCCCCCCTAAGCGGGCAAGAAGCAAAAAGAAAACCGACCCGGGAGCAATGCCCCAGGTCAGCAGCAATTTTTCAATTTGATATGTATTTTACCGCGAAGTTCACTATGGGTCATCGTTTACTTTGCAGTGCCATGCACCGTAGTATGACGGTTTGTTTTCGGGTTGTTAGCGCGAGATTATGCGATTTTCCAGATTTATCATCGGATTGACTACCAGTATAACGTTCACCGCCCAGGCCGCGAATGTTGATGAGTACATTAATCAGCTCCCCGCAGGCGCGAACCTTGCCCTGATGGTGCAGAAGGTTGGCGCACAGGCTCCCGAGATTGACTATCACAGTCAACAGATGGCGCTGCCTGCCAGTACCCAAAAGGTGATCACTGCCCTCGCCGCCCTGCTCCAGCTCGGGCCTGACTTCCGTTTTACGACCACACTCGAGACCAAAGGTAACGTCGAGGGTGGCGCACTGAAAGGCGATCTTATCGCCCGTTTTGGCGGCGATCCGACCTTTAAGCGCCAGGATATCCGCAATATGGTTGCGGTACTGAAAAAATCTGGCGTGCAGAAAATTGATGGCAATGTACTGATCGACACGTCCATCTTTGCCAGCCACGATAAAGCCCCAGGCTGGCCGTGGAACGACATGACCCAATGTTTTAGCGCCCCGCCCGCCGCCGCAATCGTTGACCGTAACTGCTTCTCGGTTTCGCTTTACAGCGCGCCAAAGCCAGACGATTTAGCGTTTATCCGCATAGCGTCCTACTACCCGGTCACAATGTTTAGCCAGGTCCGCACGCTGGCGAAAGGCTCCCCGGATGCGCAATATTGTGAGCTGGACGTCGTGCCGGGCGACCTTAACCGCTTCACGCTTACCGGCTGCCTGACGCAGCGCGCCGATCCGCTGCCGCTGGCCTTTGCGATACAGGATGGTGCAAGCTATGCGGGTGCCATTCTGAAAGATGAACTGAAACAAGCGGGCATTACATACAGCGGCACGCTGCTTCGCCAGACGCAGGTCAATCAGCCCGGCACGGTCATCGCCAGCAAACAGTCTCCTCCGCTGCACGATTTACTGCGAATCATGCTGAAAAAGTCGGACAACATGATTGCCGATACCGTGTTCCGCATGATTGGCCACGCGCGTTTCGGCGTGCCGGGAACCTGGCGCGCGGGTTCAGACGCCGTTCGTCAGATCCTGCGCCAGCAGGCCGGGATCGAGCTGGGTAATACCATCGCCGTCGATGGCTCAGGATTATCGCGTCATAATTTGATCTCTCCGGCCACGATGATGCAGGTGCTTCAGTACATTGCACAGCATGACACTGAGCTAAACTTTATTTCAATGCTGCCGCTGGCCGGGCATGACGGTTCGCTGCAGTACCGTGCCGGGCTTCACGCTGCCGGCGTGGATGGCAAAGTATCCGCTAAAACTGGCTCACTGCAGGGGGTTTACAACCTTGCAGGCTTCATCACTACCGCCAGCGGACAACGCATGGCATTCGTGCAGTATCTTTCCGGCTATGCCGTCGAACCGACCGACCAGCGCAATCGTCGTATTCCGCTTGTTCGCTTCGAAAGCAGGCTTTATAAGGACATCTACCAGAATAACTAGCGATGAAACTACTCATAGTTGAAGACGATCTGTTATTGCAGGAAGGGCTGGCGCTGGGGCTGGCTAATGAAGGGTATGCCCTCGACTGCGCTGGCACCGCAGCGGAGGCGGACGCCCTGATCCAGAGCGGCGAATACAGTCTGGTGATCCTCGATTTGGGCTTGCCTGATAAAGACGGCGCCACGCTGCTCAGCCAGTGGCGACGCCGCGGTATCGCCAACCCGGTGTTGATCCTGACGGCACGCGATGCCATTGAAGATCGCATCACCGGCCTCGATGCAGGCGCAGATGATTACCTGGTGAAGCCTTTTGCGCTTGCGGAGCTGCAGGCGCGTGTGCGGGCGTTGATTCGCCGCTATCAGGGCCATAGTGATAACTTACTGACCGACGGCGATATTACGCTGAATCTGCAAACCCAGCAGGTACTGCGCCGGGACCAGGCGGTAGAGGTGACGCCAAAAGAGTTCGCCCTGCTTACGCGTCTGATCATGCGCAGCGGACAAACGGTGCACAGAGAGACGCTCCAGCAGGATATCTACTCCTGGCAGGACGATCCTGGGTCAAATACCCTGGAAGTTCACATCCATAACCTGCGTCGCAAGCTCGGCAAGGACAGAATCAAAACCGTCCGTGGCGTTGGCTATCGCCTTGAGAGCCAGAAATGAACAGCATGCGTCGGCGTTTAATGGTGCTGCTGGCGGTCATTCTCTTATTTTTCCAGCTGATAAGCGTCATCTGGCTGTGGCATGAAAGCCGCGAGCAGATCGGTTTTCTGGTGAATGAAACGCTGTCGGCAAAAGCCCGTAATAACCATGTCGAAAAAGAGATCCGCGAAGCGATTGCTTCCCTTCTCGTCCCTTCTCTGGTGATGGTAGGCTTTACGCTGTTTTTCTCTTTCTGGGCAGTCACCTGGATAACCCGACCGCTGAATAAACTGCGTGACAGCCTGGCTAACCGTTCGGCAGATAACTTAACTCCGCTTCCTATGTATTCCGACATGGAAGAAATCGGCGCGGTGACAACCTCCCTGAACCAGCTGCTCGCCCGGCTGGACAATACCATTCAGCAGGAGCGTCTCTTCACCGCTGACGCCGCGCACGAGCTTCGAACGCCCCTTGCTGGTATCCGGCTCCATCTGGAGCTTATGGCGCAGTCAGGCGCACCACAGGCCGCGACGTTAATTAGCCGTATCGATCAGCTCATGCATACCGTTGAGCAACTGCTGATGCTGGCCCGTGCCGGACAGGCAATGGCCAGCGGACACTACGAAACCGTGAGCTGGACGGAAAATATCATTGAACCTCTCGGCCTGGGCCATGAAGCCAAAGAGCATACGGTGATTTGGCCCGCTAAAAGCGCGCTCACGGTTCAGGGAGACGCCGTGCTCCTGCGTCTGATGCTGCGCAACCTGCTGGAGAATGCCGGGCGCTACAGCCCGGCAGGGACAACGATTACAGTGACATTAACCGGGGTCGACGGGGGGACGCAGATCGGCGTGATCGATCAGGGGCCCGGTATTGATGACGCGCACCGACAGTCAATTACCGAGCCATTCCGCCGTCTTGACCAGCGCTACGGTGGCAGCGGTCTGGGGCTGAGTATCGTGCAGCGCATCGTGCAGCTCCACCACGGCAGGCTGACGCTTGAGAATGGCGCTGAAGGTGGTTTGATCGCCAGCTGCTGGCTACCCGCAACGCTGGAATAAAAAAAGCCCCCATAATGGGGGCTCTCGACAGATATTAGTGCTTGTAGATGAACTCGACGCCTTCTTCATCGTCTTCATCCCAGTCATCGTCCCAGTCTTCATCATCCTCTTCCGCTTCCAGCTCTTCGAGCTGCTGGCGGTGGTAGTCATCCCACATGAATTCGACTTTTTCAGGCTGTTTCGCTTCTTCTGCCTGAACAACTGGGTTCTCAATGATGAAGGTCATCACATCCCAGCACAGATCTTTCACGCCAACCTGGCTTGCCGCAGAGATCAGGTAGTATTTATCTTCCCAGCCCATCGCTTCAGCAATCGCTTTAGCTTTCGCTTCCGCTTCGGCTTTGTCCATCAGGTCGATCTTGTTGAAGACCAGCCAGCGTGGTTTATTCGCCAGTTTTTCGCTGTATTTTTCCAGCTCACCGATGATGATGCGGGCGTTTTCTACCGGATCGGAACCGTCGATAGGATCGATATCGATAAGGTGCAGCAGCACGCGGCAACGCTCAAGGTGTTTCAGGAAGCGAATACCCAGACCCGCGCCTTCCGCAGCGCCTTCAATCAGACCCGGAATATCGGCAACCACAAAGCTCTTCTCGTTATCCATACGGACAACGCCCAGGCTTGGTACCAGCGTGGTAAACGGATAGTCCGCCACTTTTGGTTTCGCCGCAGAAACGGCGCGAATGAACGTCGATTTACCGGCGTTTGGCATACCCAGCATGCCCACGTCTGCCAGAAGCATCAGCTCCAGCTGCAGATCGCGCTTATCGCCCGGCGTACCCATCGTTTTCTGACGCGGAGTACGGTTAACGGAGGATTTGAAACGGCTGTTACCCAGACCGTGCCAGCCGCCTTTCGCCACCATCAGGCGCTGACCGTGTTTGGTCATGTCACCCATGGTTTCACCGGTCCCCTGGTCAATCACACGCGTACCGACCGGAACCTTAATGGTGACGTCTTTACCGCGTTTCCCGGTACAGTCACGACTCTGGCCGTTCTGGCCACGTTCAGCGCGGAAGGATTTTTCGAAACGGTAGTCGATCAGCGTGTTGAGGTTCTCATCCGCCTCCAGCCACACGTCACCACCATCCCCACCGTCGCCGCCGTCAGGACCGCCACGTGGGATATACTTTTCACGGCGGAAGCTCACGCAACCATTGCCGCCATCACCAGCCACGACCAGGATCGTCGCTTCATCAACAAACTTCATTTTACTCTCCGTAACTCATTCGCCTGAGCGGGGGACTACTACAACCGCTTCATTTTTGCGCCAACGTCCCCAAAGACGATGACCAATGGCGGAATACATCGCGCCCGCAACCACGACAAACGCACCGAGATAACCCAACAGGTTGAGCATCGGTCTGACGAAGACATCGGGCCAGGCCATTGATAACAAATCTGAAAATAACAGCGTAAACAGCGGAGTAAGCGTAATTAACGCGCTCACCTGTGCCGCCTGCCAGCGCGCCATCGCTTCGGCCAGCGCGCCATAACCGACCAGCGTGTTCAGCCCACAAAAAATGAGGCACGCCAGTTGCCAGTCGCTAAGCTGGGAAATCACACCCGGCTTTGCTAATGGCAGCAATGCTATTGTACACAAAGTGTACAATAAAAAGAGGATCTGCTGTGAGGCAAGACGACGCAATAACACCTTTTGCGCGACGCCATAGCTCACCCAGACCGTTGCCGCCCCCACGCCGAAAATTACACCCCATGTGTAATCCGTCAGGCGGGTGAAAATCTCAATCAGACTGGTGTTGAAGAACATCACCAGACCGCACAGCAGCATGCTCGCCCCGATAATCTGCGTACCGCGCATCTTTTCCTTGAGGATAAAGACGCTGGCGACCATCATGCCCACCGGTGAAAGCTGACCTATCACCTGCGACGCCGTGGGGCTGAGATATTGCAGGGAAGAGCTGAACAGGATGAAGTTACCGAACAGACCGCCCGTCGCGATAGCCAGTAATACCAGCCAGCGCGGTTTGCGGAAGAGCCGCAAGGGTGGAAGCTTACCTTTGACAGCCAGAATGGCCCCGAGGCCGATGCTTGCCATCAGAAAGCGATAAAAGACCACCGTAGGCGGCTCCATCACTTCTAGTACCTGCTTCATTGCAATTGGCAGCGCACCCCAGCACATTGCGGTAGTGAGCGCCAAAAGAATACCAATGCCGGCCTGCTGCTTCATGCCCGTTTTCCCTACAGAAAAAATTACCGGGTTTCCAATGTAAAAAGCCCCGCAACAGGTTGCGGGGCTTTAATCCGTTACCGGACCGAGAAAACCTTACTCAGCAACGATGCTGATGTATTTACGGTTGTTCGGGCCTTTAACTTCAAATTTCACTTTACCGTCTGCTTTAGCAAACAGAGTGTGGTCACGACCGCAACCTACGTTGTTGCCAGCGTGGAATTTGGTACCACGTTGACGAACGATGATGCTACCCGCCAGAACGGATTCGCCACCGAAACGCTTAACGCCAAGGCGTTTAGCTTCTGAATCGCGACCGTTACGTGTGGAGCCGCCAGCCTTTTTATGTGCCATTTAAATCTCTCCTCAGGTCTTAGGCGCTGATGCCAGTAATTTTCACATCAGTGAACCACTGACGGTGGCCCTGCTGCTTACGGTAGTGCTTACGACGACGAAACTTAACGATTTTAACTTTCTCGCCACGACCGTGTGCAACAACTTCAGCTTTGATAACGCCGCCATCAACGAAAGGAACGCCGATTTTGACTTCTTCACCGTTTGCGATCATCAGAACTTCTGCGAACTCAACAGATTCGCCAGTTGCGATGTCCAGCTTTTCCAGGCGAACGGTCTGACCTTCGCTTACTCGGTGTTGTTTACCACCACTTTGGAAAACCGCGTACATATAAACTCCGCTTCCGCGCACGTCCTCGTATGAATCAGAGTGCGCTATAAATATTCACAATAGGGCGCGAATATTACGCAAAACGCGAGCCTTTGACAAGTGCTACCGTCAATACATGAAGAAAAAAAACACAACACGTACGGTAACGTTTATCTGTGCCGTTTTTTCAGTACAATCAGCACTACTATTGATAAACCGAAACCCTTCGTTACCCCATTGAAGATGGGATCAACAGGATAAAAAGCCCGGCTTTTGCGATGAATTTAGAAAAAATCAACGAGTTAACCGCGCAAGATATGGCGGGTGTGAATGCAGCAATCCTGGAGCAACTCAACTCTGACGTTCAGCTGATCAATCAGTTGGGCTATTACATCGTCAGCGGCGGCGGTAAACGCATTCGTCCGATGATTGCCATTCTGGCTGCCAGAGCCGTTGGCTATCAGGGAAATGCTCACATCACTATCGCAGCGCTCATCGAATTTATTCACACGGCGACGCTTCTGCATGACGATGTTGTGGATGAATCGGATATGCGTCGTGGCAAAGCCACGGCAAACGCCGCTTTCGGAAACGCAGCCAGCGTCCTGGTGGGGGATTTTATCTATACCCGCGCCTTCCAGATGATGACCAGCCTGGGCTCCCTGAAAGTGCTGGAAGTGATGTCCGAAGCCGTAAACGTCATTGCTGAAGGCGAAGTGCTGCAGCTGATGAACGTCAACGACCCTGATATCACCGAAGAAAACTACATGCGCGTCATCTACAGCAAAACGGCGCGCCTGTTTGAAGCGGCTGCCCAGTGTTCCGGCATTCTGGCCGACTGTACTGAAGCCCAGGAAAAAGGCCTGCAGGACTATGGCCGCTATCTGGGTACGGCCTTCCAGCTGATTGATGATTTGCTGGACTACAGTGCGGACGGCGAGACGCTCGGTAAAAACGTGGGCGATGACCTGAACGAAGGTAAACCCACCCTGCCGCTGCTTCATGCTATGCGCAACGGAACAGCCGACCAGGCGAAAATGATCCGTGAAGCGATTGAGCAGGGAAATGGCCGCCATCTTCTGGAACCTGTACTGGAAACTATGGCTATCTGCGGATCGCTGGAATGGACGCGTCAGCGCGCGGAAGAAGAAGCCGACAAAGCCATCGAAGCGCTTCAGGTCATTCCAGACAGCCCGTGGCGCGAGGCACTGATTGGTCTTGCCCACATCGCCGTTCAGCGCGACCGTTAATCCTCTTGTTTCTCCCCGCAGCGATAGCGGGGAGATTCCAGTACACACCTGTAAATTCCGTGTTCATGTAAATTCATCGGTTTAGAGACCGCATGAATAAAGCCGTGTCTTATTCTGAATATCCCTTCAAGTAACGCGAACTTTTTAGAACAAGAAGTTGAAATGGGTATAGTAACCGCGTCGTTTCAGAAGAAACGGCGTAGGTGAATCCGAACTTAAGGACGGCGTTATGGATACGAAATTTATCGACTGGCACACGGCTGATATTATTGCCGCGCTGCGCAAAAGAGGCACTTCACTGGCAGCAGAGTCCCGCCGCCATGGACTGAGTTCTTCCACTCTGGCAAACGCCCTCACCCGCCCCTGGCCCAAGGGAGAATTAATTATCGCGACGGCGCTGGATACGCATCCGTGGGTAATTTGGCCTTCGCGCTACCACGATCCTATTACCCATGAATTTATCGACAGATCGCGCATGATTCGCCAGAGAAAGTTAAAAAGAGAACCGCAGGAATAACGCATTTTTGACAGGAACAGCAACCCCCCGGTCATTGCTGGCAGGGGGCTGCCGGAACGATTACTCGCCCTTCACACGCTCGATATTGGCACCCAGCGCGCGCAGTTTATCTTCGATACGTTCATAACCACGATCGATGTGATAGATACGATCCACGATCGTTGTACCTTCCGCGATACAACCCGCCAGCACCAGGCTTGCAGACGCACGCAGATCGGTTGCCATCACCTGAGCACCTGACAGTTTCTCAACGCCGTGGCAAATCACGGTATTACTTTCGATCTCAGCATGCGCGCCCATACGGATCAGCTCCGGTACGTGCATAAAGCGGTTCTCGAAAATGGTTTCTGTGATGAAGCCAGTGCCTTCGGCAACCAGGTTCAACAGGGTGAACTGCGCCTGCATGTCCGTAGGGAACGCCGGATGCGGTGCCGTACGCACATTGACCGCTTTTGGACGCTGGCCGTGCATATCGAGGCTGATCCAGTCTTCACCGATTTCGATATCCGCACCCGCATCGCGCAGTTTCGCCAGCACCGCATCCAGGGTATCTGGCTGCGCGTTGCGACAAACAATCTTACCGCCAGAAATCGCCGCAGCGACCAGGAAGGTGCCGGTTTCGATACGGTCCGGCAGAACGCGATAGACACCGCCGCCCAGACGCTCAACGCCCTCGATGGTGATACGATCGGTACCCTGACCGGAAATCTTTGCCCCCAGCGCCACGAGGAAGTTGGCGGTATCCACAATCTCCGGTTCGCGCGCGGCATTTTCGATGATGGTGGTACCTTCTGCCAGCGTCGCCGCAGACATAATGGTGACCGTTGCGCCCACGCTCACTTTGTCCATGACGATGTGCGCGCCTTTCAGACGACCATTAACGGACGCTTTAACGTAACCTTCTTCCAGCTTGATCTCGGCGCCCAGCTTCTCCAGACCAAAGATGTGCAGGTCAACCGGACGCGCACCGATGGCGCAACCGCCCGGCAGAGAGACCTGACCCTGACCAAAACGCGCCACCAGCGGGCCAAGCGCCCAGATGGATGCACGCATGGTTTTCACCAGATCGTAAGGGGCTGAGAAGTTGTTCACCTTGCTGGCGTCAATCCAGACGGAACCGTTACGCTCGACTTTCGTGCCCAGCTGGGTGAGCAGCTTCATGGTGGTGTCGATATCTTTCAGCTTCGGTACGTTCTGAATTTCTACCGGCTCTTCAGCCAGCAGCGCAGCAAAGAGGATTGGCAGCGCGGCGTTTTTAGCGCCAGAAATTGTGACTTCGCCCTGGAGACGCGTTGGCCCCTGTACACGAAATTTATCCATTGTGTGCTCTCTTATAAATTCAACCGTGCTGCGGGCCTGTCGCCCTCAGCTCAAAAACCGTTTAGTTTGCGATCGCGTGCCCACTCTTGCGGGGTGAACGCTTTAATCGACAGGGCGTGGATGCGGTTATCCGCAATATATTCCATCAGCGGCGCGTACACAGCCTGCTGTTTCTTCACGCGGCTCATACCGTCGAACATCTCACCCACAGCAATAACCTGGAAGTGACTGCCATCGCCAGTGACGTGGGCTTCCTGAAGGGAGAGTGCATTCATCAGCACTGTCTGGATTTCATGATTTTCCATGGGCTCTTAATCATCTGATAGTGAAAACAAGCCCAACATCTTAGAGCAAAGTGGCGTTGTCTTAAACAAGCAAAAAGCCCCGACGATGAAACAGTCAGGGCTTTCGGAAGTAACGCACTGAAAATATTAACGAGGCAGTACGTCCTGAGGGAGATTGTAGAGCTGCGCAAGGGTCACGACATTATCGCTCGCGCCGTGAAGCGTGACGCTTGTCCCCTGCTTTTTCCCCACGGCAATCAGATGGGCAAGCAGCGCAACACCTGCCGTATCCACCCGCTTGACGTCGGTTAAGTCGATAAGCGTCACGCCCTGCATCGCTTCGTGACGTTTGTCCCACAGTGGGTTCAGCAGATCCTGATCCAGTTCACCGGACAGCTTTAATGTCTCGCCTTCACGCGACCAGCTGAGTTGCTGTGACATTACTTCTTCTCGTCCAGGGTAATTTTCTGGCGAGAGATAGACTGCAGCTGAGCGGTCAGGCCATCAATGCCTTTGGTGCGCAGCAGGTCGCTCCATTCGTTCTGTTTGGTGGTGATCATGCTTACCCCTTCGGCAATCATGTCATACGCCTGCCAGTGACCGGTCTGGCTGTTTTTACGCCACTGGAAATCCAGACGAACCGGCGGACGACCGTTAGGATCGATGATCGTCACACGGATAGGGACGATGGTCGCATCGCCCAGCGGCTGCTCAGGCGCAATCTGATAGGTCTGGCCGTGGTACATCGCCAGCGCCTGGCCATAAGCCTGTTTCAGGTATTCACGGAACGCGGCAAAGTAGGCATCACGCTGCGCAGGGGTCGCGTCTTTGTAATAACGTCCCAGCACCAGCGCACCCGCATATTTAATCTGCACGTACGGCAGAAGCTCCTGGTCAACGACGTCACGCAGATAATCAGGATTAGCACGAATTTTAGGCTGTTCGTTTTTAAGACGGTCGAAGGTCTTCTTCGCCGCTTCGTCCATCAGTTTGTACGGGTTACTCTGATCCGCAGCGTGGGCGGCGGTAAGAGGGGCGATGACCAGCATGGCAACCATTAACAGTCGTTTAAACATGAATGACTTCTCCTGATATTAATTCGCAGCACCTGGCGTCGGTGCGACGTCGGTATGATCTTCGCTCTGCGCAGGGGCAGCGTCGGATTTTTTCTCATCCCCTTTACTGTTGTAAAGGAACTGACCAATCATATCCTCCAGAACCATCGCGGATTTCGTATCCTGAATGACGCTACCGTCTTTAAGGATAGTCGTTCCCAGCTCGGGATCTTCAAAGCCTACGTTAAGCGCCAGATATTGTTCGCCCAGCAGGCCGGAAGTACGGATAGAAAGGGAACTGGTGTCCGGGATATGGTTGTAACGCTCTTCGATATCCATCGCGACGCGGGGCAGATAGGTTTTCTCATCCAGCGTAATGTCAGATACGCGTCCGATCACCACGCCGCCGATGCGGACCGGTGAACGCGCCTTCAGCCCACCGATGTTATCGAAGGTGGCATAGATGCGGTACGTCGGCTCGGTGCGTACAGACGTGATATCCGCCGCTCTCAGGCAGATAAACAGCGCGGCCAGCAGCGCCAGCAGCAGGAATACACCGACCCAAATTTCATTTTTTCTCGTTTGCATGAACTCAATTCCCAAACATCAGTGCGGTGAGCACAAAATCCAGACCCAGTACGGCCAGCGACGAATGTACGACTGTACGTGTAGTTGCGCGGCTAATGCCCGCCGACGTCGGGATGGCATCGTAACCATTGAACAATGCAATCCAGGTGACCGTAATGGCAAATACCACGCTTTTAATCAGGCAATTAACCAGATCCATTCGCAGGTCGATGGCGTCCTGCATCGCGGACCAGAAGAAACCGGCATCAATGCCTTTCCAGTGCACGCCAACCAGCGAACCGCCCCAGATACCCACGGCGACAAACAGAATAGTCAGTAACGGTAAAGAGATCACCCCAGCCCAGAAACGCGGCGAGATCACGCGACGCAGCGGATCGACCGCCATCATCTCCATGCTGGAGAGCTGCTCGGTCGCACGCATCAGGCCAATTTCAGCCGTTAATGCCGACCCCGCGCGCCCGGCGAACAACAGCGCCGCCACAACCGGCCCCAGCTCGCGCAGCAGCGAGAGCGCCACCAGCATCCCGAGGCTGGTTTCCGCACTGTAGGTTGTCAGAACCAGATAGCCCTGCAGCCCAAGCACCATACCGATAAACAGACCGGAGACAATGATAATGAGCATCGACAGCACGCCGACATTATAAAGCTGCCGCACCAGCAGCGGTGCGTGCTTACGGAATTCCGGCTTGCCGACCAGCGCGTTGAATAACATCAATCCGGCACGCCCGAACGTCCTGATGGTTTTTATGCCACGGTGTCCGAGAGCGGCCAACGCATTTAACAGCATGAGTGGCTTAACTCCCTATTCCCAGTAAATCGTCACGATAGTCGCCCGCCGGGTAGCGGAACGGCACAGGGCCATCGGCAATACCGTCAAGGAACTGCCGCACACGCGGATCGCAATTTTCCTGCAGCGCCTGAGCGCTACCGTGTGCGACGATCTTTTTGTCCGCCACAATATAGGCGTAATCGGCAATGCTCAATACTTCCGGTACATCGTGAGATACCACAATGCAGGTGACGCCAAGCGCGCTGTTCAGTTCAGAGATGAGCTTCACCAGCACGCCCATCGTGATGGGATCCTGTCCAACAAACGGTTCGTCGAACATGATTAAATCAGGTTCTAATGCAATGGCGCGTGCCAGCGCGGCGCGGCGCGCCATCCCGCCGGACAGCTCCGAAGGCATCAGCTTTGCGGCGCCCCGCAAACCGACGGCTTCGAGCTTCATCATCACCGTGCTTTTCAGCAGTTCAGGCGGCAGGCTGGTATGCTCACGCAGCGGATAGGCCACGTTATCAAAGACATTCATGTCGGTGAACAAGGCTCCCGACTGAAAGAGCATGCTCATGCGTTTGCGGACAGTATACAGACGCGAGCGTGACATCTCCGGGATGTTTTCGCCATCAAAGAGGATTTCACCGCTATCAGGTGGGATCTGCCCACCAATAAGGCGCAGCAGGGTCGTTTTACCGATCCCGGACGGCCCCATGATGGCAGTGATTTTGCCACGCGGTACGGTCAACGAAATATCATCAAATATCAATCTGTTGGCGCGAGAAAAACTCACGCCGCGAACATCGACTAAATTCGCCATCGTTTGGCTCATTTATGGTTCCTTTATTACCCTGCTCACGTTAAGGCATGACGCCTGAATCAGCCCTCAACTCCGCATTTTTACAGAATAATAGCCGTTGAGGTTAGCGAAAGCTGGCATTTGTTTTACTTTTCCGGCGCATAAAGTCAAAATTAGGAATTCGTTACGCCTCAGACTGTATGCAGTCCAGCCATTCCCGTGCGATGGACCGACGAGTATACCTGAAGAAAGGACTTTTGATGCTTTTAGCAACAGCACTGTTAATAATTGGTTTACTTTTGGTGGTCTACAGTGCTGACCGTTTAGTGTTTGCTGCATCTATCCTGTGTCGCCTGACGGGCGTACCGCCTGTCGTCATCGGGATGACCGTGGTGAGTGTTGGAACGTCACTTCCTGAAATCATCGTCTCTGTCTCGGCATCGCTGCATGGTCAGTTAGACCTGGCAGTAGGTACCGCGATTGGCTCCAACATCGTCAATATACTCTTGATTTTGGGCCTGGCCGCACTGCTCCATCCATTTCGCGTGCATTCTGATGTTCTGCGCCGTGAATTGCCGCTAATGTTAATCGTAAGCCTGCTGGCAGGCTGCGTATTTTACGATGGTGTGCTGAGCTACAGCGACGGCATTTTCCTGCTGGCGCTGGCCGTCATCTGGCTGCTGTATAGTGTTAAAATCGCCCGCCAGGCTGAGAAGCAGGGTCAGGATAGCCTCACGCGGGAGCAGGTCGCCGAACTGCCGCGAGAAGGCACGCTGCCTGTTGCCCTGCTCTGGCTTGGCGTTGCGCTGATCATCATGCCGATGGCAACGCGCATGGTCGTGGATAACGCGACCGTGCTGGCGAACTATTTCGCCATCAGTGAACTGACCATTGGCCTGACGGTGATTGCCATCGGCACCAGCCTGCCGGAGCTGGCCACGGCCATTGCGGGGGCACGTAAAGGTGAGGATGACATTGCCATTGGTAATATCATCGGTTCCAACATATTTAATATCG
The DNA here is from genome assembly GCF_034427535.1 of Enterobacter sp. A103. Lineage (NCBI taxonomy): Bacteria > Pseudomonadati > Pseudomonadota > Gammaproteobacteria > Enterobacterales > Enterobacteriaceae > Enterobacter > Enterobacter sp. A103. The sequence goes on along the minus strand of NZ_JAXQPQ010000005.1, from coordinate 83,401 downwards.
CCATTGTGATGGGCCTGCCGGCCCTGATAACGCCAGGGCCCTTTAATCCCCTGGCGTTCTCACGCGACTACGGCGTGATGTTATTGGTCAGCGTGATATTTGCCCTGCTCTGCTGGCGGCGGCAACGACAGATCGGCAAAGGCGCAGGCGCGCTGCTGACGGGTGGATTTATCGTATGGATGGCGATGCTGTACTGGCTCTCGCCTCTTCTCTCTGGGTAAACGGAAACGCATTATGTCGCAAATAGAATTGCAGCCGGGTTTTGACTTTCAGAAAGCAGGCAAAGAGGTTCTGGAGATTGAACGTGAAGGTCTGGCGCAGTTAGATCGGTACATTAATCAGGATTTTAGTCTGGCATGTGAAAAGATGTTCTACTGTGCCGGCAAAGTCGTGGTGATGGGGATGGGTAAGTCCGGCCACATTGGACGCAAAATGGCGGCAACGTTTGCCAGCACCGGAACCTCTTCCTTCTTTGTACATCCGGGGGAAGCCGCGCACGGTGACCTGGGTATGGTCACGCCGCAGGATATCGTCATCGCGCTGTCCAACTCCGGGGAGTCCAATGAAATTCTGGCGCTGATCCCGGTACTGAAGCGACTGCAGGTGCCGCTTATTTGCATGACCAGCCGTCCGGAAAGCAGCATGGCGCGGGCGGCCGATATTCACCTGTGCGTGAAAGTGCCCAAGGAGGCCTGTCCGCTCGGCCTGGCGCCGACGTCCAGCACCACCGCCGCGCTGGTAATGGGTGATGCGCTTGCCGTCGCGCTGCTCGAAGCCCGCGGTTTTACGCCGGAAGATTTCGCGCTTTCCCACCCGGGCGGCGCGCTGGGGCGCAAGCTTCTGCTTCGGGTAAACGATATTATGCACACCGGGGATGAGATCCCTCACGTCAGTAAAGAAGCCTCCCTGCGTGATGCGCTGCTGGAAATCACCCGTAAGAATTTGGGTATGACGGTCGTGTGCGACGATCTGATGAAAATTCAGGGGATCTTCACCGATGGCGACCTGCGCCGCGTGTTCGACATGGGTGTAGATGTCCGCACGCTCGGCATTGCCGATGTGATGACGCCGGGCGGTATCCGCGTCCGTCCGGGTACGCTGGCCGTGGATGTGCTGAACCTGATGCAGTCCCGCCACATTACCTCAGTGATGGTTGCCGATGGCGACCAGTTGCTGGGTGTGGTACATATGCATGATCTGCTGCGCGCAGGCGTAGTGTAATGAAGGATAAAACAATGAGTAATGCGGGTGCATCCCTTGCAACCTGTTATGGACCGGTCAGTACCCAGATGATGGCAAAGGCGGAAAACATTCGTCTGCTCATCCTGGACGTGGATGGCGTACTTTCCGATGGCCTGATTTACATGGGCAATAATGGTGAAGAGCTGAAAGCGTTTAACGTTCGCGACGGCTACGGTATCCGCTGCGCGCTCACCTCGGGTATTGAGGTGGCTATCATCACCGGGCGAAAAGCTAAACTGGTAGAAGACCGCTGTGAAACCTTAGGAATTACCCATCTGTATCAGGGTCAATCCGATAAGATGGCGGCGTTTAAGGATTTACTGGGTAAACTGGCTATCGCGCCGGAAAACGTAGCCTACGTCGGGGACGATCTGATTGACTGGCCCGTGATGGCTGAAGTCGGGCTGAGCATCGCCGTTGCCGATGCGCATCCGCTGCTGATCCCGCGCGCTGACTACGTTACCCACATCAACGGGGGCCGTGGTGCCGTACGTGAAGTCTGCGATCTGCTTTTGCTGGCGCAGGGCAAGCTTGATGAGGCCAAAGGGCAATCGATATGAGTAAAACCAGACGCTGGATTATCATTTTGCTTTCGCTTGTCGCACTGGTATTGATTGGCGTGAACCTTGCCGATCGCGACGATATGCAAACGGAAGTGGTCAACAATAACGATCCAACCTATAAAAGCGATCACAGCGACACCGTGGTCTACAGCCCGGAAGGCGCGCTGAACTATCGCCTGATTGCCCAGCATGTTGAATATTTTTCAGATGACGGTATTTCGTGGTTTACCCAACCTGTCATGACCACATTTGATAAGGACAAAGTGCCGACGTGGTCAATTAAGTCAGATCGGGCAAAACTGACAAATGACCGTATGCTTTATCTGTATGGCCACGTTGAAGTCAACGCCCTGACCGCTGACTCGCAACTGCGAAAAATTACGACGGATAATGCCCAAATTAACCTGGTAACCCAGGACGTGACCTCGCAGGATCTGGTCACACTGTATGGCACAACATTTAATTCCAGCGGTTTGAGAATGCGCGGGAACTTACGCAGCAAGAACGCCGAGCTGATTGAAAAGGTTAGAACCTCCTATGAAATTCAAAACAAACAAACTCAGCCTTAAAGTAATTATCGCCAGCGCGATGCTGGCGACCAGTCTCCCCGCGCTTGCTGTAACGGGCGATACCGACCAACCGATCCATATCGAGTCTGATACCCAGTCTCTCGATATGCAGGGCAACGTCGTCACCTTCACGGGTAACGTCGTCATGACTCAGGGCACCATCAAAATTAACGCCGACAAAGTGGTCGTGACCCGTCCGGGTGGCGAGCAGGGCAAAGAGATCATTGATGGTTACGGCAACCCGGCCACCTTCTACCAGATGCAGGATAACGGCAAGCCGGTGAAAGGCCGCGCCTCGCATATGCACTATGAGCTGGCGAAGGACCTGGTCATCCTGACCGGAAACGCGTATCTGGAACAGCTGGACAGCAACATTACCGGCGACCAGATCACCTATCTGGTGAAAGAGCAAAAAATGCAGGCCTCCAGCGAGAAAGGCAAACGCGTCACGACTGTCCTGGTTCCGTCGCAGCTGCAGGACAAAGGCAAAGGCCAGGCCCCGGCACAGAAGAAGAGTAACTAATTCGTTATGGCAACATTAACTGCAAAAAATCTCGCGAAGGCCTACAAGGGCCGCCGTGTCGTAGAAGATGTCAGTCTGACCGTCAACTCCGGCGAAATCGTGGGGCTGCTTGGCCCTAACGGTGCGGGTAAAACCACCACTTTCTACATGGTCGTTGGCATTGTGCCACGCGATGCCGGCAACATTATCATTGACGATGAAGACATCAGCCTTCTGCCGCTGCACGCGCGCGCGCGTCGCGGGATCGGCTACCTGCCGCAGGAAGCCTCCATTTTCCGTCGTCTTAGCGTTTACGATAACCTGATGGCGGTCCTGGAAATTCGTAACGATCTGACCAGCGAACAGCGTCAGGATCGTGCCAACGAGTTGATGGAAGAGTTCCACATTGAGCATCTGCGCGACAGCCTCGGTCAGGCACTCTCCGGGGGTGAACGCCGTCGTGTTGAGATTGCACGTGCGCTGGCCGCAAACCCGAAATTTATCCTTCTGGATGAACCGTTTGCCGGCGTTGACCCGATCTCGGTTATCGACATTAAACGCATCATTGAACACCTGCGTGACAGCGGGCTTGGCGTACTGATCACCGACCACAACGTCCGTGAAACGCTGGCCGTGTGTGAACGCGCGTATATTGTCAGCCAGGGCAATCTGATCGCCCACGGTACGCCGCAGCAGATCCTCGAAGACGATCATGTTAAGCGCGTCTATCTTGGGGAAGACTTCAGACTCTGATAGGGTAGAGGTAACGTAACGCCGAACCGGAGAAAAACGCTCTGAACATGAAGCAAGGTTTGCAATTAAGGCTCAGCCAACAACTGGCAATGACGCCGCAGCTACAGCAGGCAATTCGCCTGTTGCAACTGTCCACGTTAGAACTTCAGCAGGAGCTCCAGCAGGCGCTGGACAGCAACCCCCTGCTGGAACAAACCGATCTTCATGACGAGGTAGATACTCAGCAGTCACAGGATACAGAAGCGCTCGACACCGCGGATGCACTCGAACAAAAAGAGATGCCCGACGAGCTACCGCTGGATGCCAGCTGGGATGAAATCTACACCGCCGGAACCCCTTCCGGTACGCGTGCAGACTACCAGGATGATGAGCTACCGGTCTATCAGGGAGAAACCACCCAGTCGCTGCAGGATTACCTGATGTGGCAGGTGGAACTTACCCCCTTCTCCGATACCGACCGCGCGATTGCTACCTCAATTGTCGATGCCGTTGACGACACCGGCTATTTGACCGTCACGCTGGACGATATCCTGGAAAGCATGGGCGACGAAGAGATTGAACTTGAGGAGATCGAAGCCGTTCTGAAGCGCATCCAGCGTTTCGATCCGGTAGGCGTGGCCGCAAAAGATCTGCGCGACTGCCTGCTGATCCAGCTTTCTCAGTTCAGCAAAGAGACGCCATGGCTCGACGAGGCGCGCTTAATCATCAGCGATCATCTGGATCTGTTGGCCAACCACGATTTCCGCAGCCTGATGCGCGTCACGCGCCTGAAGGAAGAGGTGCTGAAAGAAGCGGTGAATCTGATCCAGTCACTCGATCCCCGCCCGGGACAGTCGATCCAAACCAGCGAGCCCGAGTACGTGATCCCGGATGTGCTGGTCAGAAAACACAATGACCGCTGGGTCGTTGAACTGAACTCAGACAGCATCCCTCGCCTGCAAATCAACCAGCAGTATGCCTCCATGTGCACCAGCGCGCGTAACGACTCCGACAATCAATATATTCGTAGCAATCTTCAGGAAGCGCGATGGCTGATCAAAAGTCTGGAGAGCCGAAATGATACGCTGCTGCGCGTCAGCCGCTGTATTGTCGAACAGCAGCAGGCGTTCTTTGAGCAGGGCGAAGAGTATATGAAACCGATGGTACTGGCGGATATCGCCCAGGCCGTCGAGATGCATGAATCAACCATTTCCCGTGTCACCACGCAGAAGTATCTGCACAGTCCACGCGGTATATTTGAGCTTAAGTATTTCTTCTCCAGCCATGTGAATACCGAGGGCGGCGGCGAAGCGTCGTCAACGGCCATTCGTGCCCTGGTGAAGAAGTTGATCGCCGCGGAAAACCCCGCGAAGCCACTAAGCGACAGTAAGTTAACCACCATGCTGTCCGATCAGGGTATTATGGTGGCACGTCGTACTGTTGCGAAGTATCGAGAGTCTTTATCCATTCCGCCGTCGAACCAGCGTAAACAGCTGGTCTGACACAACCGATAAGGAAGACACTATGCAGCTCAACATCACTGGACAAAACGTCGAAATTACTGAGGCTTTACGCGACTTCGTGAACGCGAAGTTTGCAAAACTCGAGCAGTATTTCGAAAGGATCAATCAGGTCTATATTGTGTTGAAAGTGGAGAAAGTGACTCATATCTCGGATGCCACCCTGCATGTTAACGGGGGTGAACTGCATGCCAGTGCGGAAGGGCAAGACATGTACGCTGCTATCGACGGCTTGATTGATAAGCTTGCACGACAGCTCAATAAACATAAAGATAAACTGAAACAACACTAATTGTCCGGGCAGTTAACGGGTGCAGGACGGCCTGTTGTGAAACACAACAGGCCATTTGTACAGTTAGCGCTTAGGTGAAATTATGATGAACAACGATTCCGCTCTTCAACTGAGCAATGTCCTTAACCAGGAATGTACCCGCAGTGCGGTTCACTGCCAGAGCAAAAAACGTGCGCTGGAGATCATCAGTGAACTGGCTGCCAAACAGCTGGGCCTGCCGCCGCAGGTGGTGTTCGAAGCGATTCTGACCCGTGAAAAAATGGGCAGTACCGGTATCGGCAACGGCATCGCGATCCCGCACGGCAAACTGGAAGAGGATACCCTGCGTGCCGTTGGTGTGTTTGTGCAGCTTGAAACACCCATCGCCTTCGATGCCATTGATAACCAGCCCGTCGATCTCCTCTTCGCGCTGCTGGTACCTGCCGACCAGACGAAAACCCATCTGCATACGCTGTCGCTGGTCGCAAAACGTCTGGCCGATAAAACCATTTGCCGTCGACTGCGCTCGGCCCAAAGTGATGAAGAGCTCTATCAAATTATCACTGAAGCAGAAGGCAATCAGGATGATGCATAACCAGGAGATGGCCTTCACATCTGTTGTCCTGAGGAGAAACGGAACATGGTGCTGATGATTGTCAGTGGCCGTTCAGGGTCGGGGAAATCCGTTGCTCTGCGCGCCCTGGAAGACATGGGTTTTTACTGCGTCGATAACCTGCCGGTCGTGTTGTTACCCGATCTGGCCCGCACGCTGGCGGAGAGACAAACCTCTGCCGCCGTCAGTATCGACGTTCGTAACATGCCTGAATCGCCAGAGATCTTCGAACAGGCCATGAGCAACCTGCCTGACGCGTTCTCGCCTCAGCTGCTGTTCCTCGATGCAGACCGCAATACGCTGATCCGCCGCTACAGCGATACCCGTCGTTTGCACCCGCTATCCAGCAAGAACCTCTCTCTGGAGAGCGCTATCGATGAAGAGAGCGACCTGCTGGAGCCGCTGCGTTCTCGTGCCGACCTGATTGTCGACACCTCTGAGATGTCCGTTCACGAGCTGGCGGAAATGCTGCGTACCCGGCTGTTGGGTAAACGCGAGCGCGAACTGACGATGGTGTTCGAATCCTTCGGCTTTAAGCACGGTATTCCGATTGATGCGGATTACGTTTTCGACGTGCGCTTCCTGCCGAACCCGCACTGGGATCCAAAACTGCGTCCAATGACCGGTCTGGATAAGCCGGTGGCGGCGTTCCTCGACCGGCACACAGAAGTACACAATTTTATCTACCAGACGCGAAGCTACCTTGAGCTATGGTTACCTATGCTGGAGACAAACAATCGTAGCTACCTGACGGTGGCGATTGGTTGTACCGGCGGTAAACATCGTTCGGTTTACATCGCCGAACAGCTGGCCGACTATTTCCGCTCGCGCGGTAAGAACGTTCAGTCCCGTCATCGCACGCTGGAAAAACGTAAAACATGACCGTAAAACAAACCGTTGAGATCACCAACAAGCTGGGTATGCATGCACGCCCGGCGATGAAGTTGTTTGAGCTGATGCAGGGTTTCGATGCAGAGGTTCTGCTGCGGAATGACGAAGGCACCGAAGCGGAAGCGAACAGCGTGATCGCGCTGCTGATGCTGGATTCCGCCAAAGGGCGCCAGATTGAAGTAGAAGCCACCGGCCCTCAGGAAGAGGAAGCGCTGGCGGCGGTGATTGCCCTGTTTAACGCAGGGTTCGACGAAGATTAAGGTCTGCTATTCAGGCGGGTAGCGCTGCGCTTATCCGCTCTACATAAGATTATTACGCTGCATAAACCCCTCTCCGCCCAGCTGATTCATCTGGCGCATAATCCACGCCTGACGGGTTCGCACGTACCCTGATGGGGCACTGGCCTTAAAGCGGATAGGGTTCGGTAACACAGCGGCCAATAGCGCTGCTTCTGACATGTTCAGACGGCTGGCTGGCTTATTGAAATACCGCTGTGCGGCAGCTTCCACGCCAAATATACCGTCGCCAAACTCAGCGACGTTGAGATAGACGGTCAGAATGCGTTTTTTGCTCCAGACCGTTTCCATCCCCAGGGTCAACCCTGCTTCCAGCCCTTTTCGCAACCAGCTTCGACCATCCCACAGAAACAGATTTTTGGCCGTCTGCTGCGACAAGGTTGATGCCCCGCGCACGCGGTTTTCATGGCGTTCGTTATGGGCTAACGCCTTCTCAATGGCCGCCACGTCGAACCCCCAGTGCTCCGGGAATTTCTGGTCCTCCGCCGCGATGACCGCCAGCCCCATGAACGGGGAGATCTCGTCCATGCTCACCCAGTCAGAGTGGGCAACGTAGCTGAAATCGCCACTGAACCACGCGCTAAGCTGGCGCTCAACCATAACGGCAGAGAACGGAACCGGCATAATGCTGAATAAAGCCAGCCCGCCTCCCCAGAATACCGCCAGCACAAGTACGATGCGCAAGAGAAAACGTTTCACCCCTGCACCTGCGGCAAATTTACGCCTCATTCAGTCAGCACCAGCACGCGAGCCACCAGCTTTTCAATACCTGAGGCCGCCTCAGCGATATTATTCGCCAGCATATAAGCCGGCGTGGTGACAATTTTGTTATCTTCATCAACCACAATGTCATCAACCGGGCACGGAACGTGTTCGCCCCCCATTTCCTCGACGATCTCTGCGGTATCAATATCCGTCCCGATAGTCAGGCGCAGCGGGAAATCAAAAATACTGGGCAGCATTGCCGGCGCGATGCAGATAAAGCCCTGCGGTTTTCCTGCCGCGTGCATGGCCTGCGACAGCGCTTTAAGATGAGGATCAACCTGACACTCCGCGCCCTGCGCAGCAAAGGTACTGAGATTTTTGGCCGCGCCAAACCCACCCGGCACAATGAGCGCATCAAGCTCTGTAGGGTCTGCCTGAATAAGAGGATGGATATCACCTCGCGCAATACGCGCGGCTTCAATCAGTACATTGCGGGTTTCTGCCATCGGCTCGCCGGTCAGATGATTAATCACATCCGCCTGATTTTTGTCCGGCGCAAAACAAATAACCTCTGCTCCCTGCTTAGCCAGGGCCAGCAGCGTGATTACGGCTTCATGTATTTCAGAACCATCGTAAACACCGCATCCGCTCAGCACGACACCAATCTTTTTCATCATGACAATCCTTTTCTGCAACTTGCTGAAGCACATTAATAATTTTGATTAAAACGCTATGCTTCACACATTTCACTGATTCATGTAACAAACCATTTAAGATTTGCTATCTTATCTGCGTGCGGCCTAAATTTTTCAGGCAGCGCCCTTTCGAAAATAACTTTAAAAAACAGGCGCAGCCACGATTTCCCTGGTGTTGGCGCAGTATTCGCGCACCCCGGTTAATCCGGGGTCATTTTTTTCTGGCGTCTACCCAGGCTTTAAGCACCGCCACATCGTTTTGCCACTCTTGTTTCATCTCTTCAACCCAATCACCCACGTTATCTTCCCATGCGGGTAAATCAGGCGACTGAATCTGTTGACCCAGTTGCTGCAGATGGCGTAAACCGACCGAGCCGGCGGCGCCTTTAATTTTATGTCCTTCTTCGACGATGCCCTTCTGGTCACGAGCCGTCAGGTTTGATTCCAGCACGCTCAGATAGCCCGGCATCATTTTTTCGAACACCGCCAGACCATCGGTAATCAGTTTCGGACCCACCAGATCGATGTACTGCTCCAGCATTGCGGTATCGAGTATCATTTGGGCTTTTGCGCTATCAACAGACGTCATGGTGCTCTCCTCTTCATCACGGGTATCCCAGAACTTCTTAATCATGGCGGTCAGAGCAGGCACCGCCAGCGGCTTGCTGAGTACATCGTCCATACCGGCATCGAGATACTCTTTTTTATCTTTCAGCACGTTCGCCGTCAGCGCCACCAGCGGCGGCAGCTCGTCGGCCGCGTACTGACGCGTCAGCTCACGCGAGATATCCAGCCCGGTCATATCCGGCAGCTGGATATCGAGCAGAACAAGATCGTATTCGCCCGGTTTAAACATCTCCAGCGCGGCCTTACCTGTCATGGCGACATCCACGCTGTTGCCCAGTTTTTCCAGCACCGAGCGCGCCACAATCACGTTCAGCTCAATGTCTTCCACCAGCAGGACGTGCAGCGCGGGCAGCGGCATATCGTCGTTTTCAAAGGTGTCTTCAACCTCTTCCGCCACCGCCGGCGCATGGACCGTCAGCGTGAAGGTTGATCCTTTGCCCGGCTGGCTGACAACGGTGATATCGCCACCCATGCTCTTCGCCAGCCGTTTAGAGACCGCCAGGCCAATGCCCGTTCCTGTCGCCGGTTTCCCACCGTTGCTGTCCTTCACCTGGTAGTACATCGCGAAAATTTTGTCCTGCTCCTCCTGCGGAATACCCATCCCGGAGTCTTCCACCTCGAAGTGCAGCATATCGCCTTCGTCATAGCGGATGCGCACCGCCACCTGCCCCTTCTGGGTAAATTTCACCGCGTTGCTGATAAGGTTCCACAGGATCTGGCGCAGACGCGTGCCGTCAGTCACCACTTTATGCGGCAGCGGCAGGGTTGGCTCCATGACAAAGCTCAGTCCCTTCTGCTGCGCCTGCAGGCCGGACAGGTTTTCGAGGTCGGCAAGGAAGCTGGTGAAATCAACCGGCTGATTATCAAGCTGAACTTTACGGCGCTCCATCTTATCCATATCAATAATATCGTTGAAGATATTACCCAGCGTGACCGCGGATACATGGATAGTCTTGAGGTATTTTTCCTGCTCTGCGGTCAGGTCGGTATCCAGCAGAATACGGCTCAGCCCGACAATCCCATTAAGCGGCGTACGCAGCTCGTGGCTGATGGTGGAGATAAAGGTAGTCTTGTCGCGGCTGGCGCGCTCCAGGGCATCCTGGTAGCGCTTACGTTCGGTGATATCGCGGCCAAAGCCCATCAGGCCGTGGCGTTTCCCCACGCGGTCATAGTAGGGCACCTTACGGATCTCAAAGCAGGCTTTGCGTCCATCCGGGTAATCCAGCCACTGTTCATAGGTCAGCGAGACGTTATGGCGGAACACTTTTTCGTCCGTCTCCATGACCTTGGCCGCTGCCTCTTCAGAGTAAACGTCCTGCGGCTTCAGGTTAATCAGCTGCTTTTCGCTTTTCCCGGTGAGCAGCTCCATCGCCCGGTTACAGCCGGAAAACTCTTTATCTTCATTACGGTAAAACACCAGATCCGGCGAAGCATCGAGGAACGACCGCAGGAAAGAGGATTGCTGCTCAAGCTGGATCTGCGTGACCTCGCGCTCTTTCATTTCGATTTTCAGCTGCTCCAGCGTGGCCTGACGCTCGGCTTCCGCCTTCTCACGATCGGAAATCTCCTGATTCAGCTGCGCAATGTTGTCTTTAAGCTGGACGTTGAGCTTCAGGTCGCGCTCGCGCATCTCTTCCAGTTTATCGACCAGTTTTGACAGACGCTGACGGGACTCTTCCAGCTGTTCAACCACCACGGAAAGGAAATAGACCGCCCAGGGCGTAATGAGCAAGCCAAAGAAGATGGAGCGGATGACGTCGATACTCTCGACCTGACCATGCAGAACCATGGTGACGGCCATTTGCACGACAATGGCCAGAACGACCAGCGCCAGCGCAAGCAGCATGGAGAAACGCACCAGCCCAAGCTTCATCATCAGGTCGACGTAATACTGGGCAAGCATTCGAATTTGCTTCATAGAGGATCCCTTCACGACTTTATCGCTCAATAATACTCAAATTCAGGGCGAGGCGTTGAAGGTTGTGAGAAAAAGTGCGGGGTGAAACAGGAGATTAGCCTCGCTCCCGGTTAACCGGAAGCGAGGAGAGGTCAATCAGGAGCGTTTCAACAGCAGCCAGAGGCTGATCAGGAGGAAACTGGCGCTTGGCAGCAGCGCACCAATTATCGGCGGAATGCCATAAACCAGCGTCAACGGACCGAAGATCTGATCGAGCACGTAGAACACAAAGCCGAAACTGATACCGGTCACGACGCGCACGCCCATCGGCACGCTGCGTAACGGGCCGAAGATAAACGACAGCGCCATCAGCATCATCACCGCCACGGACATCGGCTGGAAGATCTTGCTCCACATGTTGAGCTGATAACGTCCTGCGTCCTGCCCGCTCGACTTCAGGTATTTCACATAGTTGTGCAAACCGCTGATGGAGAGCGCGTCAGGATCCAGCGCCACAACACCGAGCTTATCGGGCGTCAGGTTGGTTTTCCACGTACCGGTTACCGTCTGAGAACCCGTAATCTGTTTCGGATCGGTCAGGTTAGATTCATCAACCTGGGACAAACGCCACTGTTTATGTTCGGCGTCAAATTTCGCCGAAGAGGCGTGGCGGACTGACTCCAGACGGCGCTGGTCATCGAAAGCGTAAATGCTCACCCCACCCAGTTCATCATTCCCCTTCACCCGTTCGATGTAGACGAAGTTTTTACCGTCTTTCGCCCATAAACCTTGTTGGGTCGAGAGCAGCGAGCCGCCGTACATGGCCTGCGCACGGTAGTTACGCGCCATCTGTTCGCCCTGCGGCGCGACCCACTCGCCAATCGCCATGGTCAACAGCACCAGTGGGATCGCGGTTTTCATGACCGACAGCGCAACCTGCATGCGGGTAAAGCCCGAGGCCTGCATAACGACCAACTCACTGCGCTGCGCCAGCATCCCCAGCCCCAGCAGCGCGCCCAGCAGGGCCGCCATCGGGAAGAAGATCTGTACATCTTTCGGCACGCTGAGCAGGGTATACATCCCCGCGCCCATCGCGTCATAGCTCCCCTGGCCGGCTTTTTTCAGCTGATCGACAAATTTGATAATGCCGGAGAGCGACACCAGCATGAACAACGTCATCATGATGGTGGTAAAAATGGTTTTACCGATATAGCGATCAAGAACGCCAAACGCCTGCATTAGATGGCTCCTTTACGCGAGAATCGGGCACGTATGCGGCGCACAGGCACCGTATCCCACAGGTTTAATCCCAGCGCCAGTAAGATGTACAGGCTGTTGACGAACCATGTCCAGACCATAGGGTCCAGCTTACCCTTCGCGCCGTTAGAACGAATAGAGGTTTGCAGCAGGAAATAGATCAGGTAAAGCAGCATCGCCGGCAGCATAGAGAGCACGCGGCCCTGGCGCGGGTTCACCACGCTCAGCGGAACGACAATCAGCGCCATCATAAACACGGTGAAGACAAGCGTAATACGCCAGTGGAACTCAGCACGCGCTCTGTCGGTATCGGTATTCCACAGGGTACGCATGTCCATTTGCTCGGTATCCGTTGGATCGAGTGCCACCGCCTGATGGCCGATAATGGCCTGATAGTTCTGGAAATCCGTAATACGGAAGTCGCGCAGCATGGCGGTGCCTTCGAAACGGGTGCCTTTGTTCAGCGTCACGATCTGAGAACCATCTTTGCGCTGAGCAAGCTGACCGGAGTCTGCAACCACCACGGAAGGACGCGCGTTACCTTTGGGACGTAACTGCGCCAGGAATACGTCGTTGAATTTACTGCCGTCAACGCTCTCAATAAACAGCACGGAGTTGCCGTCGGTCGCCTGCTGGAACTGCCCCTGGGCTAAGGCTGCCATGCCGGGGTTGGCTTTCGCTTCGGCCAGCACTTCGTCCTGATGACGGGAAGACATGGGACCCGCCCACATCACATTCACCGCCGCGACAATACCCGTGAACAGCGCCAGTATCATGGCCGCTTTCACCAGTACCGCTTTGCTCAGGCCACAGGCATGCATCACCGTGATTTCACTCTCGGTGTAGAGTTTCCCAAGCGTCATGAGCAGGCCAAGGAAAAGACTTAGCGGCAGGATGAGCTGCGCCATTTCCGGGATCCCTAAGCCAAGCAGGGAAAGCACCAGATTTGTTGGAATTTCGCCGTCAACGGCCGCACCGAGGATCTTAACCAGCTTCTGACAGAAAAAAATCAGCAGCAGGATGAAGAGGATCGCCAGTTGGCTTTTGAGCGTCTCCCGCACCAGATATCTTATGATTATCACTTTAAATACGCCCGTAAAAACCCGTCTCTTTGCTGGAAAATCGCTTGTTTCATGGCTTAAACGTCATTTATTCTCTTGAGTCGTCGAAATCATCGCTAAGATTAAAACATCCGGCGGATTCACGCTTCAGGACTTTTTCTGACGTGTCGAAACCGTAGTAACGTAAGATTAACACGAAGTCACCACAACAGCGGACATGAGTTACGAAAGGTTTCAATTCTATCCGTAGCTGCCGCCGTTGTCTTTAAGATTCAGGAGCGTAGTGCATGGAGTTCAGTGTAAAAAGCGGTAGCCCGGAGAAACAGCGGAGTGCCTGCATCGTTGTGGGCGTCTTTGAACCACGCCGACTCTCCCCGATCGCCGAGCAACTCGATAAAATCAGTGACGGCTATATTAGCGCCCTGCTGCGCCGTGGCGAACTGGAAGGCAAACCTGGGCAGACGCTGTTACTGCACCATGTTCCGAACGTACTGTCAGAACGTATTCTGCTGATTGGCTGCGGCAAAGAACGCGAGCTGGATGAACGTCAGTATAAGCAGGTGATTCAGAAAACAATCAATACGCTGAATGATACTGGCTCAATGGAAGCCGTATGCTTCCTGACGGAGCTGCACGTTAAAGGGCGTAACACCTACTGGAAAGTGCGTCAGGCGGTTGAAACGGCAAAAGAGAGCCTGTACAGCTTCGATCAGCTGAAGACCAATAAAAGCGAGCCGCGTCGTCCGCTGCGTAAAATGGTCTTTAACGTGCCAACCCGTCGCGAGCTGACCAGCGGCGAACGCGCGATCCAGCACGGTCTGGCGATCGCGGCCGGCATTAAAGCGGCCAAAGATCTCGGCAACATGCCGCCTAACATCTGTAACGCGGCGTACCTGGCCTCTCAGGCGCGTCAGCTGGCCGACGCCTACAGCAAAAACGTCATTACCCGCGTCATCGGCGAACAGCAGATGAAAGAGCTGGGGATGCACTCTTACCTGGCTGTCGGTAACGGCTCGCAGAACGAATCCCTGATGTCCGTCATCGAGTACAAAGGCAATCCGTCCGAAGACGCGCGCCCGATTGTGCTCGTCGGTAAAGGCCTGACCTTCGATTCCGGCGGTATCTCCATCAAGCCTGCCGAAGGCATGGATGAGATGAAGTACGACATGTGCGGTGCGGCGGCGGTTTACGGCGTGATGCGCATGGTCGCGGAACTGCAGTTGCCTATCAACGTGATCGGCGTACTGGCGGGCTGCGAAAACATGCCTGGCGGGCGCGCCTATCGTCCGGGTGACGTTCTGACCACCATGTCCGGCCAGACCGTTGAAGTGCTGAACACCGACGCCGAAGGGCGTCTGGTGCTGTGTGACGTGCTGACCTACGTTGAGCGCTTCGAGCCGGAAGCGGTGATTGACGTCGCTACCCTCACCGGAGCCTGCGTGATTGCGCTGGGCCACCATATCACCGGCCTGATGTCGAACCACAACCCGCTGGCGCATGAGCTTATCGGTGCCTCAGAGCAGGCCGGGGACCGCGCATGGCGTCTGCCGCTGGGTGACGAGTATCAGGATCAGCTGGAGTCTAACTTTGCGGATATGGCGAACATTGGCGGACGTCCTGGCGGGGCGATCACCGCGGGCTGCTTCCTGGCACGCTTCACCCGCAAGTACAACTGGGCACACCTGGATATCGCGGGCACCGCATGGCGCTCCGGTAAAGCCAAAGGCGCAACCGGTCGTCCAGTGGCCCTGCTGTCGCAGTTCCTGCTGAACCGCGCAGGTTTTAACGGCGACGAGTAAGTCTAAACGGCAGTAAACCGTAGGCCGGGTAAGGCGAAGCTGCCGCCCGGCTTAAGCATTTAAAGTGAGCACAAGAAGCCCCATATATGAAGAATGCAACGTTCTACCTTCTGGACAACGACACCCATCAGGATGGCCTCAGCGCCGTAGAACAGCTGGTGTGTGAAATTGCCGCAGAACGTTGGCGCGCAGGTAAACGCGTTCTGATTGCCTGTGAAGATGAACAGCAGGCGATTCGCCTGGATGAAGCGCTGTGGGCGCGCCCGCCGGAGAGTTTTGTGCCGCACAACCTGTCGGGCGAAGGCCCGCGCGGTGGAGCACCGGTTGAAATTGCCTGGCCGCAAAAGCGCAACAGCAGCGCGCGCGATATTCTGATTAGCCTGCGGATAGATTTTGCAGATTTTGCCACCGCTTTCACAGAAGTGGTAGACTTTGTCCCTTACGAAGAATCTTTGAAACAACTGGCGCGCGAACGCTATAAAGCGTACCGCCTGGCTGGTTTTAACCTGAATACGGCAACCTGGAAATAATGGAAAAGACATATAACCCACGCGATATCGAACAGCCGCTTTACGAGCACTGGGAACAGCAGGGCTATTTCAAGCCTAACGGCGACGAAAGCAAAGAGTCCTTCTGCATCATGATCCCGCCGCCGAACGTCACCGGCAGTTTGCATATGGGTCATGCTTTCCAGCAGACCATCATGGACACCATGATCCGCTACCAGCGCATGCAGGGTAAAAACACCCTGTGGCAGGCGGGGACTGACCACGCGGGTATCGCGACCCAGATGGTGGTTGAGCGTAAAATTGCCGCTGAAGAAGGAAAAACCCGCCACGACTACGGTCGCGATGCGTTCATCGACAAAATCTGGCAGTGGAAGGCGGAATCCGGCGGCACCATTACCCGTCAGATGCGCCGTCTCGGCAACTCCGTGGACTGGGAGCGCGAGCGCTTCACCATGGACGAAGGCCTGTCCAACGCCGTTAAAGAAGTCTTCGTCCGCCTGTACAAAGAAGACCTGATTTACCGCGGCAAACGCCTGGTAAACTGGGATCCAAAACTGCGCACCGCCATCTCTGACCTGGAAGTGGAAAACCGCGAGTCTAAAGGCTCCATGTGGCACATCCGCTATCCGCTGGCCGATGGCGCAAAAACCGCCGACGGAAAAGATTACCTGGTGGTTGCAACGACCCGTCCGGAAACCCTGCTGGGCGATACCGGCGTGGCCGTTAACCCGGAAGATCCGCGTTATAAAGATCTGATCGGCAAATTCGTGGTGCTGCCGCTGGTAAACCGCCGTATTCCGATTGTGGGCGACGAACACGCCGACATGGAAAAAGGCACCGGCTGCGTAAAAATCACCCCTGCGCACGACTTCAACGACTATGAAGTCGGCCGTCGTCACGCCCTGCCGATGATCAACATTCTGACCTTCGACGGTGATATCCGCGAAAGCGCAGAAGTGTACGACACCAAAGGCAACGAATCCGACGTTTACTCCAGCGACATCCCGGCTGAGTTCCAGAAGCTGGAGCGTTTTGCCGCACGTAAAGCCATCGTGGCTGCCGTTGACGCGCTCGGCCTGCTGGAAGAGATCAAACCTCACGATCTGACCGTGCCGTACGGCGACCGTGGCGGCGTGGTTATCGAGCCAATGCTGACCGACCAGTGGTACGTGCGTGCCGACGTGCTGGCGAAACCGGCTGTGGAAGCGGTTGAAAACGGCAGCATTCAGTTCGTGCCGAAGCAGTACGAAAACATGTACTTCTCCTGGATGCGCGACATTCAGGACTGGTGTATCTCTCGTCAGCTGTGGTGGGGTCACCGTATTCCGGCGTGGTACGACAACGAAGGCAACGTTTACGTTGGCCGTAGCGAAGACGAAGTGCGTCAGGAAAACAACCTGAGCGCGGACGTTGCGCTGCGTCAGGACGAAGACGTGCTGGACACCTGGTTCTCCTCCGCGCTGTGGACCTTCTCCACCCTCGGCTGGCCAGAAAACACCGACGCGCTGCGTCAGTTCCACCCAACCAGCGTGATGGTGTCCGGCTTCGACATTATCTTCTTCTGGATTGCCCGCATGATCATGATGACCATGCACTTCATCAAAGACGAAGACGGCAAGCCGCAGGTTCCGTTCCATACCGTCTACATGACCGGTCTGATCCGCGACGACGAAGGCCAGAAAATGTCCAAGTCCAAGGGTAACGTTATTGACCCGCTGGACATGGTTGACGGTATCTCTCTGGAAGATCTGCTGGAAAAACGTACCGGCAACATGATGCAGCCGCAGCTGGCTGAGAAAATCCGCAAGCGCACCGAGAAGCAGTTCCCGAACGGGATCGAGTCTCACGGTACCGACGCCCTGCGCTTCACCCTGGCGGCACTGGCCTCAACCGGTCGTGACATCAACTGGGACATGAAGCGTCTGGAAGGTTACCGTAACTTCTGTAACAAACTGTGGAACGCCAGCCGCTTCGTGCTGATGAATACCGAAGATCAGGATTGCGGCTTCAACGGCGGCGAGATGACGCTGTCTCTGGCAGACCGCTGGATCCTGGCGGAATTCAACCAGACGGTGAAAGCGTTCCGCGAGGCGCTGGACAGCTACCGCTTCGATATCGCGGCGGGCATCCTGTATGAATTCACCTGGAACCAGTTCTGCGACTGGTATCTGGAGCTGGCGAAGCCGGTGATGAACGGCGGCACTGAGGCGGAGCTGCGCGGCACGCGCAATACGCTGATTACCGTTCTGGAAGGTCTGCTGCGCCTGGCGCATCCGGTCATTCCATTCATCACCGAAACCATCTGGCAGCGCGTGAAGGTGATTGCGGGCATCAACGCCGATACCATCATGCTGCAGCCGTTCCCGGAATTCGATGCGGCCAAGGTTGATGAAGCGGCGTCCGCGGATACCGAGTGGCTGAAACAGGCGATCGTTGCGGTACGTAACATCCGTGCTGAAATGAACATCGCCCCTGGCAAACCGCTGGAGCTGCTGCTTCGTGGCTGCAGCGAGGCGGCCGTTCGTCGCGTCACCGAGAACAACACTTTCCTGAAAACCATGGCGCGTCTGGAAAGCATCACCGTGCTGCCTGCGGATGACAAAGGTCCGGTTTCCGTGACCAAAATCATCGACGGTGCCGAGCTGCTGATCCCGATGGCGGGCCTGATCGACAAAGACGCCGAGCTGGCTCGTCTGGCGAAAGAAGTGGCGAAAGTCGACGTGGAAATTGGCAAAATCGAAAGCAAGCTGGCGAACGAAGGCTTTGTGGCCCGCGCGCCGGAAGCAGTCATCGCGAAAGAGCGCGAGCGTCTGGTTGCTTTCGCCGATGCGAAGACCAAACTGATCGAGCAGCAGGCGGTTATCGCAGCCCTGTAATGCTTTTACCCCTTACGCTTCAGGGCGTAAGGGGTATCCTTCCTGAAAACTCCTCGCTTGCACTCCCCTTTCTGCGGTGCTATTAACAGCAGTTATGTGTCAATTTTTGTAATGAGTAATGCTATGAGCGTGATTACCCCCGTCGCGACGACGATGCGCCGGATCGCTGAGCAGGATAACCCGGCTATCGCCGCCGTTATCCGCACCGTTTCTGCCGAATATGGCCTGACGGCTGACAAAGGCTACACGGTTGCAGACCCGAACCTGGACGAGCTTTACCAGCTCTACAGCCAGCCAGGGCATGCCTACTGGGTAATCGAGCAGAACGGTCAGGTGGTGGGCGGCGGCGGCGTGGCGCCCCTCAGCTGCAGCGAGCCGGATATCTGTGAGCTGCAGAAAATGTATTTCCTGCCAACGGCGCGCGGGCAAGGACTGGCAAAAAAGCTGGCGCTGATTGCGCTAGACCACGCGCGCAAGCAGGGTTTTACCCGCTGCTACCTTGAAACAACCGCTTTCCTCAAAGAGGCCATCGGCCTGTATGAACATCTGGGCTTTGAGCATATCGATGCGCCGCTGGGCTGTACCGGCCACGTTGATTGCGAAGTCAGAATGCTGAAAAGTCTGTAAGTTTCGTTCCTGCCCTCTTCTGTTAAGCGGCTGTAAACTGAATGCTCTACACTCTCAGTTCACACCACAACGGGGGAAACACGATGTCGAAGATAAAAAGCTACGCCGCACCGCAGGCGGGTGCAGAACTTGAGCTGTACGAGTACGATGCGGGCGAACTAAAAGCAGAAGACGTCGAAGTACAGGTTGATTACTGCGGGATCTGCCACTCGGATCTCTCGATGATCGACAACGAATGGGGCTTCTCGAGCTATCCGCTGGTTGCCGGGCACGAAGTCATTGGCCGCGTCGTGGCGCTCGGTAGTGCCGCACAGGACAAAGGGCTGAAGGTAGGCCAGCGCGTGGGCATTGGCTGGACGGCACGCAGCTGTGGTCACTGTGACGCCTGTATCAGCGGCAATCAGATCAACTGCCTCGAGGGCGCCGTTCCCACCATTCTGAACAAAGGCGGTTTTGCCGACAAACTGCGCGCCGACTGGCAATGGGTGATCCCGCTGCCGGACAGCATTGATATCGAATCCGCCGGTCCGCTGCTGTGCGGCGGTATCACCGTCTTCAAACCCCTGCTGATGCACCATATCACCGCCACCAGCCGCGTGGGCGTCATCGGTATTGGCGGTCTGGGCCATATCGCCATCAAGCTGCTGCACGCAATGGGCTGTGAAGTCACGGCGTTTAGCTCGAACCCGGCGAAAGAGAAAGAAGTGCTGGCGATGGGTGCGGATAAAGTCGTTAACAGCCGCGATCCTGATGCGCTGAACGCGCTGGCTGGGCAGTTTGACCTGATCATCAACACCGTTAACGTCGATCTCAACTGGCAGCCGTACTTTGAGGCGCTGGCCTACGGCGGTAACTTCCACACCGTAGGTGCCGTGATGAAGCCGCTGCCGGTTCCGGCGTTTACCCTGATCGGCGGGGATCGCAGCGTGTCAGGCTCCGCGACCGGTACGCCGTTTGAGTTGCGCAAGCTGATGAAGTTTGCCGGACGCACCAAAGTGGCGCCGACCACCGAACTGTATCCGATGTCGAAAATCAACGAAGCGATCCAGCACGTGCGTGACGGCAAAGCCCGCTACCGCGTGGTGTTGAAAGCGGATTTTTGATGTGACATAGGCGGGGAATGTGCGGCCTGATGCCCTCACCCCAACCCTCTCCCACAGGGAGAGGGCGCACACACTAAAAACGGTAACGGTCGTTACCGTTTTGCATCTACCATGGCCTTAAACACCTCAGCCACCGCAACCGCACCGGGATCCATTACCCCATCCAGATTCTCTTTATTCACATACGACGAGCGCCCCGCACCGGCTTTCGCCATTTTCGCCGTTGCTTCGGCACCGTGCTGTGCTGCCTTCGCCGCTGCCTGAAGATCGCCATTCTTCAATGCTTCAAGCGCCGGTTGCAGCGCGTCGATCAGGGTACGATCGCCGAGATCTGCCCCACCGTACTGCTTCATCTGCGCCAGCCCGCTGAGCAATGCCTCGGGCAGCGGCTGACCATCGTGAAGCTTTTGCCCGGCCGCGGTGAAGAAGATCGACATCAGCACCCCGCTCGATCCGCCCATCACCGTCGCCAGCCGCTCGCCCACCAGCAACAGCAGCGTCGATACGTTATCAAGCGGGAGCTTGCGATCCTCCAGACGCTGCGCAATATCCCGCGCCCCTTGCGCAAAAGTGGAGCCGGTATCGCCGTCGCCCACTTTGGCATCCAGCGCGTTCAGTCGGTTTTCCAGCTGGAGCAGCGTTTTCGTCACCGAGGAGACATACTCGCCCACCCGCAGATTGTCCGACGGAGTGTATTCCACGCGATCGTGAATGACGGTATGCGCCACGGTGCGCAGTGGCGCAAACGCCACGGGCTTCTGCCAGCCCAGCGTTTCGACCTCGGCGTGAATCGCCTTTTCAAAGAAGTCATTGAGCTTCAGCAGCGTGAGCGAAAAGCCCTTCATGTCCAGCGCGCTCACCAGCGGCGCGGGGCCTATCAGGTACGCAATCTCCTCTTTCAGCGCCGAATGCGCCAGCTCTTTGGTCAGCAGCGCCATCTCCAGCGCCGATACGCCGCCGAGATTGTTAATCAATACCGCAAACCGCCCTTCTCCCGCCTGCGCGCGTAACGGCGTCACCAGCGTGTCGATAATGGCTTTACTGTTCTGCGTATCCACGACGGAAGCACCGGGCTCGCCGTGAATGCCCAGCCCCAGCTCGACATGGCCCTGCTTAATGCGCCCCTCTTCCTCGTCGCTGCCCGGCAGGTTGCACGTTTGCATCGCAACGCCCAGGCTCCAGAGGTTATCGCAGGCCT
Source organism: Enterobacter sp. A103 (assembly GCF_034427535.1). NCBI lineage: Bacteria > Pseudomonadati > Pseudomonadota > Gammaproteobacteria > Enterobacterales > Enterobacteriaceae > Enterobacter > Enterobacter sp. A103. The sequence goes on along the minus strand of NZ_JAXQPQ010000005.1, from coordinate 61,848 downwards.
GTTGCGCAATATCCCGCACCTCACTCAACGATTTCCCGTGCTCCGCCGCATAGCCCGCAATCTTATGCACCAGTGCCGTACCGGCAATACCGCGCGGCTGTTTGTTATCCGGCAGCGCGATATCGTCCGCCACGATCGCCATCTCCACCTTCAGGCCGTAGCGTTTGGCCTTTTCTGCCGCCAGACCAAAGTTCAGGCGATCGCCGGTGTAGTTTTTGACGATCAGCAGACAGCCGCGATCGCCCGTGACCGCCACAATGGCGTTCAGCACCGCATCCACGCTCGGCGAGGCAAACAGATCGCCACACACTGCCGCCGTCAGCATCCCTTTGCCAACAAACCCGGCGTGCGCGGGTTCGTGGCCTGAGCCGCCGCCGGAGATCACCGCCACGCGGCTTTTGTCCCAGTCGCCGCGTGCGACGATCCTGATGGCCGGATCGATATCAAGTTTGACGAGATTTGCGTGTGGCGCAGAAAGCAGTATGCCTTCAATGGCATCGTTGACCAGCTGTTTGCGATCGTTAAAGAAGAATCTGGACATCGTTTCCCACTATTTTTGTGAACCGTATGCAAAAGCATAGTCCGCGCTGGACAATGCGCCGCAAAGTCAGGAATTTACTCAACCAAATTGCGGCCAGATTGCCTATACTCCCCCCAGGACAAAGAGAGGAAGCGCATCATGAGTACACCATTGTTAATTGCCAGGACGCTGGAAAAAGAGCTGTATTTACTGCCCGCGATGGCGAACCGCCACGGTCTGATCACCGGAGCGACCGGGACGGGGAAAACCGTCACCCTGCAAAAGCTGGCGGAGTCGCTTTCGGAGATTGGCGTACCGGTCTTTATGGCTGACGTGAAAGGCGATTTAACCGGTGTGGCTCAGGAAGGAACGGCCTCTGAAAAACTGCTCGAACGGCTGAAGAATATTGGCATTACGGACTGGACGCCGCATAACAATCCGGTAGTAGTGTGGGATATCTTTGGTGAGAAAGGCCACCCGGTGCGCGCCACCGTCTCCGATCTCGGCCCGCTGCTGCTGGCCCGTCTGCTTAATCTCAACGACGTGCAGTCCGGCGTGCTGAATATTATCTTCCGCATTGCCGACGATCAGGGGCTGCTGCTGCTTGATTTCAAAGATCTGCGCGCCATTACTCAGTACATCGGCGATAACGCCAAATCCTTCCAGAACCAGTACGGCAATATCAGCAGCGCCTCGGTGGGTGCCATTCAACGCGGGTTACTGACGCTGGAGCAACAGGGCGCAGAGCACTTCTTCGGCGAGCCGATGCTGGATATCAAAGACTGGATGCGCACCGACAGCAGCGGCAAAGGCATCATCAACATTCTGAGCTCCGAGAAGCTCTACCAGATGCCAAAGCTCTACGCCGCCAGCCTGCTGTGGATGCTCTCCGAACTGTACGAACAGTTACCCGAAGCGGGCGATCTGGAAAAACCGAAGCTGGTCTTCTTCTTTGACGAAGCGCACCTGCTGTTTAACGACGCGCCGCAGGTATTGCTGGATAAGATTGAACAGGTCATTCGCCTGATCCGCTCCAAAGGCGTTGGCGTCTGGTTTGTCTCGCAAAACCCGTCGGACATTCCGGATAACGTTCTCGGCCAGCTCGGTAACCGCGTGCAGCACGCCCTGCGCGCCTTTACGCCGAAGGATCAGAAAGCGGTGAAAGCCGCCGCGCAAACCATGCGCGCCAATCCAGCCTTTGATACCGAAGCGGCGATTCAGGCGTTAGGCACCGGTGAAGCGCTGATCTCGTTCCTGGATGCGAAGGGCAGCCCGTCCGTGGTGGAACGCGCCATGGTGATCGCGCCCTGCTCGCGCATGGGGCCCGTTACCGACGATGAACGTAACGGCCTGATTAACCACTCTCCGGTTTACGGGAAATACGAAGACGAGGTGGATCGCGAGTCCGCGTTCGAGATGCTGCAAAAAGGGGTGCAGGCGACAACGGAGTCGCAGGATGCGCCTGCCGCTAAAGGACAGTCCGTCGCCGTGGATGACGGTATTCTCGGGGGGCTCAAAGACATCCTGTTCGGCAGCACCGGGCCGCGCGGCGGCAAGCGCGACGGCGTGGTACAGACCATGGCGAAAAGCGCGGCGCGGCAGGTCACCAATCAGATAGTGCGCGGCATGCTGGGAAGTCTGTTAGGTGGCCGTCGCCGGTAGACGGGGAACCCACGGGCGGCCAAGCGCTGAACCCTGCACACCGTTCTCCTGCAGATAGCGGTCGATTTCCACCATCCCCGTCCAGCGGTTCTCACACCATAGCGGTGCCAGAAGCGTTGGACGGCGGGCGCTGGCCGAGATGCGATGGTAGACAATTTCCGGCGGGGTGTGGCGAATCATCTCCCCCGCCGTCACCGTATAGTCCTCAAGCTCAATACCGCTTAACCGTCCGGCTTCCCAGGCTTTCGCCATAATGCTGCCCGTAACGATATGCAGCGGGTGCAGCTTAATGCCGTCCACGCCGGTCTCAACCACCTTTTCCAGCGTCTCCAGGCCGTGCTGCTGCCCTTCACCCGGCAAGCCGACAATCAGATGCGAGCAGACCTTCAGCCCGCGCTCTCGGGCCAGGCGCGTGGTGCGCTGGTAGCAGGCGAAATCATGGCCACGGTTAATACGGTGCAGGGTTTTGTCGTGCGCGGTCTGCAAGCCCAGCTCCAGCCAGATCTCGTAGCCTTGTTCTTTGTACTCGCTGAGCAGGTCCAGCACCGCGTCCGGTACGCAGTCCGGGCGCGTCCCCACGCACAGCCCAACGATGTTAGCCTGGCTGACGGCCTGCTGATACATAGAGCTCAGCACCTGCACCTCCGCCCACGTGCTGGTGTAGGCCTGAAAATAGGCCAGATATTGCTTCGCGCGGTTCACCAGGCTCGCCTGATGGGCAAGCTGTTCAGCGATAGATTTATGCTGCTGGGCTTCGTCAGCAAAGGACGCAACGTTACAGAAGGTGCAGCCGCCGCGCCCGATGGTGCCATCGCGATTCGGGCAGCTAAACCCGCCGTGCAGCGTCAGCTTATGAACCTTTTGCCCGTACCGCTGCAAAAGATCCCCACCAAACATATTGACTAATTTCTGTAACTGCATAATCTGATAGACCGTCCCGGAGAAAGGGGACAAGCCTGCCACTTTTAGCCTCTGTCGGCGATGACCTGGATCAATCGTCCCGGACGGCCTTTATCTATATGAATAAATACTCAGGATTACTGCAATTTCATTCACGCCATTCGTGATTACTTTTCCTTATGTTCTGATTGTTTTTTTCATTTATAGCGCCACCACTGAAAAACAGTGGGTTTATGCGGGTTTGCATCCGATACCAGATTATTATTCTGCTATAAAACTGCTATTCAGCACGCTGCATTGATAATACCGCTTTCATATAGTGAGTCAGATCACACTCCGCTGCGTCCTGCCAGGCATACATTCAATGTAAAAATAGTTAAATAACATTTACTTTCAAAGACATAAACGCTCTTTAGCACATTTTTGTATAAATAAGATTGCCATTTGACCTGTGTACCAATTCCCGATAAGTTGGAAATCCGCTGGAAGCTTTCTGGATGAGCGGCCTGCTCATCATATTTATGCAGTAATTGAGATTCCCTCTGAAGCAAGTCCTCAAACTTGTTTACCTGCGCGAAAGGATGAAAAAGAGGGCGAATGCGAGGTCCGCGTATGAAACGCAAACCCCGTCGCCACGCTCTTTCTGTGCCTGTGCGCCACGGTAAAGTTCAGTGGGAAGCCCGACGAGCCTGGGGAGGTTCACTGATATGTTGTACGATAAATCCCTTGAGAAGGATAACTGTGGTTTCGGCCTGATCGCCCACATAGAAGGCGAACCTAGCCACAAGGTAGTGCGTACTGCTATTCACGCACTGGCCCGAATGCAGCACCGTGGCGCTATTCTTGCCGATGGTAAAACCGGCGACGGTTGCGGCCTGCTGCTGCAAAAACCGGATCGTTTCTTCCGCATCGTGGCGGAAGAGCGCGGCTGGCGTTTAGCCAAAAACTACGCTGTCGGCATGCTGTTCCTGAATCAGGATCCTGAAAAGGCTGCCGCCTCACGCCGCATCGTCGAAGAAGAACTTCAGCGTGAAACCCTGTCGATTGTCGGCTGGCGCAATGTGCCAACCAACGAAGGGGTGCTCGGTGAAATCGCCCTCTCCTCGCTGCCTCGTATTGAACAAATTTTCGTCAACGCGCCTGCGGGCTGGCGTCCGCGTGATATGGAACGCCGTCTGTTTATCGCCCGCCGCCGCATTGAAAAACGTCTCCAGGACGATAAAGAATTCTACGTCTGTAGCCTCTCTAACCTGGTGAACATCTATAAGGGTCTGTGTATGCCGGCTGACCTGCCGCGCTTCTACCTGGACCTGGCGGACCTGCGTCTGGAATCGGCCATTTGCCTGTTCCACCAGCGCTTCTCCACCAACACCGTTCCACGCTGGCCGCTGGCTCAGCCGTTCCGCTACCTGGCGCACAACGGCGAGATCAACACTATCACCGGTAACCGCCAGTGGGCCCGCGCCCGTACCTATAAATTCCAGACGCCACTGATCCCCGATCTGCACGATGCCGCGCCGTTCGTGAACGAAACCGGCTCTGACTCCAGCTCCATGGATAACATGCTGGAACTGCTGCTGGCGGGCGGGATGGACATCGTGCGCGCCATGCGTCTGCTCGTGCCACCGGCCTGGCAGAACAACCCGGATATGGACCCTGAGCTGCGCGCGTTCTTCGACTTTAACTCCATGCACATGGAGCCGTGGGACGGCCCGGCGGGCATCGTCATGTCCGACGGCCGCTTCGCCGCCTGTAACCTGGACCGTAACGGTCTGCGTCCGGCGCGCTACGTCATCACCAAAGACAAGCTCATCACCTGCGCCTCTGAAGTCGGCATCTGGGATTACCAGCCTGACGAAGTGGTCGAGAAGGGCCGCGTCGGTCCGGGCGAGCTGATGGTTATCGACACCCGCGGTGGGCGCATTCTGCACTCTGCCGAAACCGATCACGATCTGAAAAGCCGCCATCCGTACAAAGAGTGGATGGAGAAGAACGTCCGTCGCCTCGTGCCGTTCGAAGATTTATCGGATGAAGAAGTGGGTCGCCGCGAACTGGACGACGATACGCTTGCAAGCTTCCAGAAACAGTTTAACTACAGCGCAGAAGAGCTGGACTCCGTTATTCGCGTGCTCGGTGAAAACGGCCAGGAAGCGGTCGGCTCCATGGGTGATGACACCCCGTTTGCCGTACTCTCCAGCCAGCCGCGCATCATTTACGACTACTTCCGCCAGCAGTTTGCGCAGGTGACCAACCCGCCGATCGACCCGCTGCGCGAAGCGCACGTGATGTCGCTGGCTACCAGCATCGGTCGCGAGATGAACGTCTTCTGCGAAGCCGAAGGCCAGGCGCACCGTCTGACCTTTAAATCACCGATCCTGCTGTACTCCGATTTCAAACAGCTCACCACCATGAAAGAGGAGCACTACCGCGCCGACACGCTCGATATTACCTTCGACGTGACCGAAGCGAGCCTCGAAGAGACGGTGAATGCGCTGTGTGACAAAGCCGAACAGATGGTGCGTAACGGTACCGTTCTGCTGGTGCTGTCCGACCGCAATATCGCGAAAAACCGTCTGCCGGTACCTGCCCCGATGGCAGTCGGCGCTATCCAGACGCGTCTGGTTGACAAGAGCCTGCGCTGCGACGCCAACATCATTGTTGAAACCGCAAGCGCCCGCGACCCGCACCACTTTGCCGTGCTGTTAGGCTTCGGCGCGACGGCGATCTACCCGTACCTGGCCTACGAAACGCTGGCACGCCTGGTGGATACCCGCGCGATCGATAAAGATTACCGCGCGGTGATGCTGAACTACCGTAACGGCATCAACAAAGGCCTGTACAAGATCATGTCCAAAATGGGCATCTCGACCATTGCCTCCTACCGCTGTTCGAAGCTGTTTGAAGCGGTCGGCCTGCATGACGAGGTCGCCAACCTCTGCTTCCAGGGCGTGGTCAGCCGCATCGGCGGCGCCGGTTTTGCTGACTTCCAGCAGGACCTGGTGAACCTGTCCAAACGCGCATGGCTGGCACGTAAGCCGCTGGATCAGGGCGGTCTGCTGAAATACGTTCACGGCGGCGAGTATCATGCCTACAACCCGGACGTGGTGCGCACGCTGCAGCAGGCGGTTCAGAGCGGTGAATACAGCGATTACCAGCAGTACGCTGAGCTGGTAAACAACCGTCCGGCGGCAACGCTGCGCGACCTCATTGCCCTGAACCCGGGTGATGAAGCGGTCAGCATTGACGAGGTTGAGCCTGCATCCGAGCTGTTCAAACGCTTTGATACCGCGGCGATGTCCATCGGCGCGCTGAGCCCGGAAGCCCACGAAGCGCTGGCGGAAGCCATGAACAGCATCGGCGGCAACTCCAACTCCGGCGAAGGCGGTGAAGATCCGGCGCGTTACGGCACCAACAAAGTGTCCCGTATCAAGCAGGTGGCATCCGGTCGCTTTGGCGTAACGCCTGCGTACCTGGTCAACGCCGACGTGATCCAGATTAAAGTCGCTCAGGGTGCTAAACCGGGCGAAGGCGGTCAGCTGCCGGGTGATAAAGTTACCCCGTACATCGCCAAACTGCGCTATTCCGTGCCGGGCGTGACGCTGATCTCCCCGCCGCCGCACCACGATATCTACTCTATCGAGGACTTAGCGCAGCTGATTTTCGACCTGAAGCAGGTCAACCCGAAGGCGATGATCTCCGTGAAGCTGGTTTCCGAACCGGGCGTCGGCACCATCGCGACCGGCGTGGCGAAAGCCTATGCGGACCTCATCACCATCGCCGGCTATGACGGCGGTACCGGCGCCAGCCCGCTCTCCTCCGTGAAATATGCGGGCTGTCCGTGGGAACTTGGCCTGGTGGAAACCCAGCAGGCGCTGGTGGCGAACGGCCTGCGTCACAAGATCCGTCTGCAGGTGGACGGTGGCCTGAAAACGGGCCTCGACATCATTAAAGCGGCGATCCTCGGCGCGGAAAGCTTCGGCTTCGGTACCGGCCCAATGGTTGCGCTCGGCTGTAAATACCTGCGTATTTGCCACCTGAACAACTGCGCAACCGGCGTGGCTACCCAGGACGAGAAGCTGCGTAAGAACCACTATCACGGTCTGCCGTTCAAAGTGACCAACTACTTTGACTTCATCGCCCGCGAAACCCGCGAGCTGATGGCGCAGCTGGGCGTGAAGCGTCTGGTGGACCTGATTGGCCGCACTGACCTGCTGAAAGAGCTGGAAGGCTTCACCGCGAAGCAGCAGAAGCTGGAGCTGAGCAAGCTGCTGGAAACCGCGCAGCCGCACCCTGGCAAAGCGGTCTACTGCACCGAGAACAACCCGCCGTTCGATAACGGCGTGCTGAACGCGCAGCTGTTGCAGCAGGCGAAACCGTACGTGGACGACAAGCAGAGCAAAACGTTCTGGTTCGATATCCGCAACACCGACCGCTCCGTGGGCGCCTCCCTCTCCGGTTATATCGCGCAGACGCACGGTGACCAGGGGCTGGCAGCGGATCCGATTACCGCGCACTTCAGCGGTACCGCGGGTCAGAGCTTCGGCGTATGGAACGCAGGCGGCGTTGAGCTGTACCTGACCGGCGATGCCAACGACTACGTCGGTAAAGGCATGGCGGGCGGTCTGCTGGCGGTGCGTCCTCCGGTTGGCTCAGCCTTCCGCAGCCATGAAGCCAGCATCATCGGTAACACCTGCCTGTACGGCGCGACCGGCGGTCGTCTGTTTGCAGCAGGCCGTGCGGGCGAGCGTTTTGCGGTGCGTAACTCCGGTGCTATCACCGTGGTGGAAGGCATTGGCGATAACGGTTGTGAATACATGACGGGCGGGATTGTTTGCGTTCTGGGTAAAACCGGCGTGAACTTCGGCGCGGGCATGACGGGCGGTTTTGCGTATGTCCTGGATGAAGACGGTGAGTTCCGCAAACGCGTGAACCCGGAGCTGGTGGAAGTGCTGGACGTTGATACGCTGGCTATCCATGAAGAACACCTGCGCGGTTTGATTACCGAACACGTGCAGCATACCGGTTCTTCGCGCGGCGAAGAGATCCTGGCGAACTGGCCAGCGTTCTCTGCGAAATTCGCGCTGGTTAAGCCGAAGTCCAGCGATGTTAAAGCCCTGTTGGGTCACCGTAGTCGTAGCGCAGCAGAGCTGCGCGTGCAGGCGCAGTAAGGAATTCAGATGAGCCAGAACGTATACCAGTTTATCGACCTGCAGCGTGTTGATCCGCCAAAGAAACCGCTGAAGATCCGCAAAATTGAATTTGTTGAAATCTACGAGCCGTTTTCAGAAGGCCAGGCCAAGGCACAGGCAGACCGCTGCCTGTCCTGCGGGAACCCTTACTGCGAATGGAAATGTCCGGTACATAACTACATCCCGAACTGGCTGAAGCTGGCTAACGAAGGACGTATTTTTGAAGCCGCCGAGCTGTCTCACCAGACCAACACCCTGCCGGAAGTGTGCGGCCGCGTGTGTCCTCAGGACCGTCTGTGCGAAGGTTCCTGTACGCTGAACGACGAGTTCGGCGCGGTGACAATCGGCAACATCGAGCGCTATATCAACGATAAAGCCTTCGAGATGGGCTGGCGTCCGGATATGACCGGCGTGAAGCAAACCGACAAGCGCGTGGCAATCATCGGCGCGGGCCCGGCGGGCCTGGCCTGTGCGGACGTGCTGACCCGCAACGGCGTGAAGGCGGTGGTCTTTGACCGCCATCCGGAAATCGGCGGTCTGCTGACCTTCGGTATCCCTGCCTTCAAGCTGGAAAAAGAGGTCATGACCCGTCGCCGTGAAATCTTCACCGGCATGGGCATTGAGTTCAAACTGAACGTGGAAGTGGGCCGCGACGTGCAGCTCGACGACCTGCTGAAGGATTACGACGCCGTGTTCCTCGGCGTGGGCACCTATCAGTCCATGCGCGGCGGTCTGGAGAACGAAGATGCGCCGGGCGTGTTTGACGCGCTGCCGTTCCTGATTGCCAACACCAAGCAGATCATGGGCTACGGCGAAACCGCCGATGAGCCGTTCGTCAGCATGGAAGGCAAACGCGTGGTGGTGCTGGGCGGCGGTGATACCGCGATGGACTGCGTGCGTACCTCCATTCGTCAGAATGCGGCACACGTGATCTGCGCCTATCGTCGTGATGAAGAGAACATGCCGGGCTCTAAACGCGAAGTGAAAAACGCGCGTGAAGAGGGCGTCGAGTTCCAGTTCAACATCCAGCCTCTGGGTATTGAAGTGAATGCCAACGGTAAAGTGAGCGGCGTGAAGATGGCGCGCACGGAGATGGGCGCACCGGATGCGAAAGGCCGTCGTCGCGCCGAGATCGTCGCCGGTTCTGAACACGTGATCCCGGCCGATGCCGTGGTGATGGCGTTCGGTTTCCGTCCTCACAGCATGGAATGGCTGGCGAAGCACAGCGTTGAGCTGGATTCGCAGGGCCGCGTGATTGCGCCAGAAGGCAGCGATAACGCGTTCCAGACCAGCAACCCGAAAATCTTCGCCGGTGGCGACATCGTTCGCGGCTCTGACCTGGTGGTCACGGCGATTGCCGAAGGCCGTAAAGCGGCTGACGGGATCCTGAACTTCCTGGAAGTGTAAAAAAAAACAGGCCCTATTGGGCCTGTTTTTATTTCACGACGCGAAGAGCCGGACGACCACCGCGCGGAGGCGGATCGTCATCAGGGTCATTGTCGTCATGACGATCGGGTTTATCGCCATCAATAAGTGACATCACCGTGTCGCTTTCGCGCTCATCGGATGCGTTGTCATCATTCAGGCTGGCAACATCTTCATCATACGCCGCTTCCGGCTCGAACATGGTACCCGCACCGTTTTCACGCGCGTAGATAGCCAGCACGGCTGCCAGCGGCACGGAAACCTGACGCGGCACGCCGCCGAAACGCGCGTTGAAGCGCACTTCATCGTTTGCCAGCTCCAGGTTACCCACCGCACGCGGCGCAATGTTCAGTACGATTTGTCCGTCACGCGCGTATTCCATTGGAACCAGCACGCCCGGCAACGTCACATCCACAACCAGGTGCGGCGTGAGCTGGTTATCCAGCAGCCATTCATAGAAGGCGCGCAGCAGATACGGACGGCGTGGGGTAAGTTGTGACATTTCCACAGTCATTAGCCTCGGCCGAGACGCATTTCACGTTCCGGTTCAGTTAAAGATGCCAGGAAAGAGTCGCGTTCAAATACGCGAGTCATGTAGCCCTTCAGCTCTTTCGCGCCAGGACCGCTGAACTCTACGCCCAGGGTTGGCAGACGCCACAGCAGCGGTGCCAGGTAGCAATCCACCAGGCTGAACTCATCGCTCAGGAAGAATGGTTTCTGACCAAACACAGGGGCGATTGCCAGCAGCTCTTCACGCAGCTGCTTACGCGCAGCGTCGGCTTCAGAAGCGGAACCGCTGACGATAACGTTCATCAGCGAGTACCAGTCTTTTTCGATACGCTGCATGTACAGGCGGCTTTCACCACGCGCGACAGGGTAAACAGGCATCAGTGGCGGATGCGGGAAACGCTCATCCAGATATTCCATAATGATACGGGATTCCCACAGGGTCAGCTCGCGATCCACCAGCGTCGGTACACTTTGGCTCGGGTTGAGATCGATCAGATCCTGAGGCGGGTTATCCTTTTCCACATGCTCGATCTCAAAACTGACACCCTTCTCGGCCAGCACGATACGAACCTGATGGCTATAAATGTCAGTAGGACCAGAAAACAGCGTCATTACCGAACGTTTGTTGGCAGCGACAGCCATGAAAACCTCCAGGTATATTCAGAATTTTTACTGCTACCAGCCCAACAGGGGCCAGCCAGATGTTGTATCGCCCATCCCAGAGAAAACACATTGTTCAAGAAACGAACAAAAATCGAGTATTCACCGATATTTGGGCAGAAAATTGGATGATAGTTTACCAGATTTTGATGGCTTTGTGGTGAGGGGATTCTGGAAATGTGGAAAAAGAGAAGATATATGCATGGATATTGTGGATAACCTGCGCATTATCCATAAAAAAACCCGCCGAAGCGGGTTTTTCGCCAATCGTTCTGCGTAAGCAGAATGGATTAACGTTTGGAGAACTGTGGACGACGACGTGCTTTACGCAGACCCACTTTCTTACGTTCAACCTGACGCGCGTCACGAGTAACGAAGCCAGCTTTACGCAGTTCAGAACGCAGGGATTCGTCGTACTCCATCAGAGCGCGGGTGATACCGTGACGGATCGCACCTGCCTGACCGGAGATACCACCACCTTTAACGGTGATGTACAGATCCAGTTTTTCTACCATATCAACCAGTTCCAGCGGCTGGCGAACTACCATGCGGGCAGTTTCGCGACCGAAGTATTGTTCCAGAGAACGCTGGTTGATTACGATTTTACCACTGCCCGGTTTGATGAAAACGCGAGCTGCGGAACTTTTGCGGCGACCAGTGCCGTAGTATTGATTTTCAGCCATTGCCTATAATCCCGATTAGATGTCAAGAACTTGCGGTTGCTGTGCCGCGTGGTTGTGCTCGTTGCCTGCGTAAACTTTCAGTTTACGGAACATAGCACGACCCAGCGGGCCTTTTGGCAGCATGCCTTTAACCGCGATTTCAATCACACGCTCAGGACGGCGGGCAATCATCTCTTCAAAGGTCGCTTCTTTGATACCACCGATGTGGCCGGTGTGGTGATAGTACACTTTGTCAGTACGCTTGTTGCCGGTTACAGCAACTTTATCAGCGTTCAGAACGATGATGTAATCACCGGTATCAACGTGCGGAGTGTATTCCGCTTTATGCTTACCGCGCAGGCGACGAGCCAGTTCAGTAGCCAGACGGCCCAGAGTTTTACCGGTCGCGTCAACAACATACCAGTCGCGCTGTACGGTTTCTGGTTTAGCTGTAAAAGTTTTCATTAAAAGCTTACCCAAATAAATAAGTTACACGTTGGTGAACACCCAAACGTTTAGTCAGTTGAGGCTCACACGACAAAGTCCGGCAAACCTACCCCTTCGAATAGCACATGCCGACACATAGAAAGTTTTGGGAAAAAAACCTTCTCGTAACGTGGGGTCGCAAGATTATAGAGAAGTTGAGGTCAAAGATCGACCCTTAAATGCGTTTTGGAATGGGTTTTTCGGGGGTGAGTGATGTGCGGTCTGGTGCCCTCACCCCCAGCCCCTCTCCACGGGAGAGGGTGGCATTTATGGCATATGCTCCAGCTTCAGGTATTCCTCGCTTTGCATCTCCTGCAGGCGCGACAGGCAGCGCTGGAACTCAAACTTCAGCCGCTCGCCCTGGTAAATCTCATATAAAGGTACCTCGGCGCTGACCACCAGCTTGACGTGGCGCTCATAAAACTCGTCCACCAGCGCAATAAAGCGCCGTGCTTCGCTCTCCATCAGCCGCGTCATCACCGGCACGTCCAGCACCATCACGGTGTGGAACAGACGCGAAAGCGCAATGTAGTCGTGCTGGCTGCGGGCATCCACGCAGAGCGTCGTAAAGGAGACCGCCAGCGTTTGGTTTTCGACGCCGAGTGTGGGCAGCGGGCGATGGTTAATCTCGAGTTCCGGGGCGTGCTCGCGTTTTGCTCCCGCCAGCGCCAGCCAGAGTGTATCCATCTCGCGGGTGGTATCGGCATTTAACGGCGAAAGCCACAGGTGAGCCTGGGTCAATGTGCGCAGACGATAATCAACACCGGCATCGACGTTCATGATGTCGCAGTGCTGCTTGATGGCATCGATGGCGGGCAGGAAGCGTGCCCGCTGCAGGCCGTTACGATAGAGCTCATCCGGCGGGATATTCGACGTGGCCACCAGCGTGATCCCGCGGGCAAATAGCGCTTTCATCAGGCCGCCTAGCAGCATGGCATCGGTGATGTCAGACACAAAAAATTCATCGAAGCAGAGCACGTCCGTTTCCGCCTTGAACCTGTCGGCCACAATCTCCAGCGGATCGCTTTTGCCCTGCAGTGCGGTCAGCTCTTCATGCACCCGCAGCATAAAACGATGGAAGTGCAGACGCTGCTTACGTGCGCCAGGCAGGCTCATATAAAACAGGTCCATCAGCCAGGTTTTTCCGCGACCAACCCCGCCCCACATATATAAACCGCGCACCGGCGCGTGAGCCTGTGGCGCTTTTTTACCGAGCAACCGCCCAAATGCCGCCTTTAGCCCACCGTTCTGTTCGACTTCAGCGGGTTTTGCCGTGAGCTCCTGGTAAATCATCTCCAGGCGGTTTACCGCCTCACGTTGAACGTCATCAGGCTGATGAGTGCCCTCGTTAAGGGCCAGTTGATATCGCGATGCAGGGGACAGGTTTTGCATAATCTTATTGTTATTCCTTCAATTAACGCTCACCAGCAGACGTGACTGATGAAAAAAAGGCCGTTCTACACTACGCGATGATACGTCAGGATTCCACTTCTGCAGAAATAGCGGTTATAGTGGCATTATCAGGCACAGGCAGGAGCCGAGCCAACACCCTACGGAACAACAAGACAACGGGAGAAGTTCATGACCTGGGAATATGCGCTAATCGGTTTAGTCGTCGGCATCGTCATTGGTGCTGTGGCCATGCGTTTCGGTAATCGCAAATTGCGTCAGCAGCAGTCACTGCAGTACGAACTGGAAAAGAACAAAGCCGAGCTGGAAGAGTATCGCGAAGAGCTGGTCAGCCATTTTGCCCGTAGCGCCGAGCTGCTGGACAACATGGCAACCGACTATCGTCAGCTGTACCAACATATGGCAAAAAGCTCCAGCAGCCTGCTGCCGGAAATGACCGCGGAAACCAACCCGTTCCGCAACCGTCTGGCTGACTCTGAAGCCGGTAACGATCAGGCGCCCGTTCAGATGCCTCGCGACTATTCCGATGGCGCGTCCGGCCTGCTGCGCGGCGGTGTAAAACGCGATTAATCGCACAACCTGAATATATTTTACGGGCGCAGCGATTGCGCCCGTCCTTTCCTGATGACCCCAGCTATCATTTAGTTAAACACCTCATTGTTCAGCGGTTTAAAATTCAATAACATCAACGTGTTTTAGGGCCGTTTTTCCTTTATTCCAGGTTACGAGAGTCAACATCGATGAAGAAAAAAAACCAGCTGTTGAGCGCTATCGCGTTAAGTGTCGGGTTATCTCTCTCGGCGTCCGTCCCTGTATTTGCCGCCATTCCCTCCCAGGTGCCTGGCCAGGCGGCCATTCCAAGCCTCGCGCCTATGCTGGAAAAAGTGTTGCCGGCGGTCGTCAGCGTTCAGGTTGAGGGCACCGCAGTACAAAGCCAACGCGTCCCTGAAGAACTGAAAAAATATTTTGGCGATCAGTCTCCCGACCAGCAGGCTCAGCCTTTTGAAGGCCTGGGTTCTGGCGTCATTATTGATGCGGCAAAAGGCTATATCCTGACCAACAACCATGTCATCAGCCAGGCCGATAAGATCAGCGTCCAGCTGAACGATGGCCGTGAATTTGATGCCAAACTGATCGGCGGCGATGACCAGAGCGACATCGCGCTGCTGCAGGTGCAAAATCCGAGCAACCTGACCCAGATTGCCATCGCGGATTCCGACAAACTGCGCGTCGGCGATTTTGCCGTCGCCGTAGGCAACCCCTTTGGCTTAGGTCAGACCGCCACCTCCGGGATCGTCTCGGCGCTCGGGCGCAGCGGCCTCAATCTGGAAGGGCTGGAAAACTTTATCCAGACCGATGCCTCAATCAACCGTGGTAACTCCGGCGGAGCATTGCTCAACCTTAACGGCGAGCTGATTGGGATTAACACGGCGATTCTGGCCCCGGGCGGCGGCAGCATCGGGATCGGTTTTGCTATCCCCAGCAATATGGCCAAAACCCTGGCGCAGCAGCTGATCCAGTTCGGTGAAATCAAACGCGGGCTGCTGGGTATTAAAGGTATGGAGATGAGCGCGGATATCGCAAAAGCGTTCAATATCAACGTACAGCGCGGGGCGTTTGTCAGTGAAGTGCTGCCAAACTCCGGCTCGGCAAAAGCGGGCGTGAAATCGGGAGATGTGATCGTCAGCCTGAACGACAAACCGCTGAATAGCTTTGCAGAACTGCGTTCGCGGATTGCCACAACGGAACCAGGCGCCAAAGTGAAGCTGGGCCTGATACGTGACGGTAAGCCGCTTGACGTTGAAGTGACGCTGGATAAGAGCACCTCTTCCTCGGCCAGCGCGGAGCTTATCGCCCCGGCGCTACAGGGGGCTACGTTGAGCGACGGGCAGCTGAAGGACGGTACGAAAGGTATTAGCATCGACACCGTCGAGAAGAGCAGCCCTGCCGCACAGGCCGGATTGCATCAGGATGACGTGATTATCGGTGTAAACCGCAACCGCGTGCAGTCTATTGCCGAACTGCGCAAGGTGCTGGAAAGCAAACCAGCGGTTATTGCCCTGCAGGTCATGCGTGGCAATGAGTCCATCTATATTCTGTTGCGCTAAGCATTTGCGACCCGGACATCACCGCTGCGTGTGATGTCCGGATAACTCATGTTATGCTGCAAATCGTTCCTTTTTTAACGACACGCGCATCATGCTTTTAAAGCTCTTACGTTCTACTGTCATCGGTTTGATTGTCGCTGGCCTGCTGCTGCTGGCGCTGCCGTCTTTACGTCAGTTCAATAAACTGTCGGCTCCCCAGTTCGATAGCACGGATGAAACGCCGGCCACCTATAACCAGGCCGTCCGCCGTGCCGCACCTGCCGTGGTTAACGTCTATAACCGTGGTCTGAATACCTCAGCCCATAACCAGCTGGAGATCCGTACCCTCGGCTCCGGCGTGATCATGGACGAGCGCGGCTACATTATTACCAACAAGCACGTGATTAACGATGCCGACCAGATCATCGTCGCCCTGCAGGATGGCCGCGTGTTTGAGGCGTTACTCGTTGGCTCTGACAGTCTGACCGACCTGGCCGTTCTGAAAATTAATGCCACGGGCGGTTTGCCGGTCATCCCGATCAACCGTAAACGTACCCCGCATATTGGTGACGTCGTATTGGCTATCGGTAACCCTTACAACCTGGGCCAGACCATCACCCAGGGGATTATCAGCGCGACCGGTCGTATCGGTTTGAACCCCTCCGGGCGGCAGAACTTCCTGCAAACCGATGCCTCCATCAACCACGGTAACTCCGGCGGGGCGCTGGTCAACTCGCTGGGCGAGCTGATGGGTATAAATACCCTCTCGTTCGATAAAAGTAACGACGGTGAGACGCCGGAAGGAATCGGCTTTGCCATTCCGTTCCAGCTGGCGACCAAAATTATGGATAAACTGATCCGCGACGGACGCGTGATCCGCGGCTATATCGGTATCGGCGGGCGCGAAATTGCGCCGATGCATACCCAGGGCGGCGGTATCGATCAGATTCAGGGCATCGTGGTTAACGAGGTGGCACCGGGTGGTCCGGCGGCTAACGCGGGAATTCAGGTAAACGATGTCATTGTGTCGGTCAACGGCACGCCAGCGGTCTCTGCGCTGGAGACGATGGATCAGGTTGCAGAAATTCGCCCGGGTTCTATCATCCCTGTTGAGGTCATGCGCAACGATAAGAAACTGACGCTGCACGTGACGATTCAGGAATACCCGGCCACTAACTGACAGGCATAAAAAAACGGAGCGATAAGCTCCGTTTTTTTTACCGGGAGACGGTTCGTTTTACTTGTTAACGAACTCTTCGCCCAGGGTGATATCTTTCTTCAGCGTATCCAGCATGCCTTCCATCGCGTGTTGTTCAAACGCGCTCAGCGTACCAATGGATTTACGCTCTTCGATACCGTTTTTACCCAGCAGCAGCGGCTGAGAGAAGAAGCGAGCGTGTTCGCCATCGCCTTCAACGTAAGCGCATTCAACAACGCCTTTCTCGCCCTGCAGAGCGCGAACCAGTGACAGACCAAAACGCGCAGCCGCCTGGCCCATAGACAGGGTTGCAGAACCGCCACCCGCCTTCGCTTCCACCACTTCGGTGCCCGCGTTCTGGATGCGTTTAGTCAGGTCAGCCACTTCCTGCTCGGTGAAGCTCACGCCTGGGATCTGCGACAGCAGAGGCAGGATGGTGACGCCAGAGTGACCGCCGATTACCGGTACTTCCACTTCTGTTGGCTGCTTGCCTTTCAGCTCAGCAACAAAGGTGTTGGAACGGATGATATCCAGCGTGGTTACGCCGAACAGTTTGTTTTTGTCGTAAACACCCGCTTTCTTCAGCACTTCTGCCGCGATAGCCACGGTGGTGTTCACCGGGTTAGTGATGATCCCGATGCATGCTTTCGGGCAGATTTCTGCAATCTGCTGCACCAGGTTTTTCACGATGCCCGCGTTGACGTTGAACAGGTCTGAACGATCCATGCCTGGCTTACGCGCCACGCCTGCAGAAATCAGCACCACGTCGGCACCCTGCAGCGCAGGACGTGCATCTTCACCGGAGAAGCCTTTGATTTTTACAGCAGTCGGGATGTGGCTCAGGTCAACCGCCACACCTGGGGTTACCGGAGCAATATCGTACAGGGAGAGTTCTGAGCCTGAAGGCAGTTGGGTTTTCAGTAGTAGGGCAAGCGCCTGGCCGATACCACCAGCAGCGCCGAGGACTGCGACTTTCATCCTAAACTCCTTATTATGGTTAACTTAAGTATCTGTAAATCCGTTGCGGCGACCATAATTCAGCAAGTAAATAATTACAATTTTCGTAGCTAAAGAATTTGAGGTCACGCGACTTTATCTCTCACCAGAAGACTATCTGACGACAGAGGGCAACGCATTAAGAGGTGGTTACAATACACCCTGCCCCGCCACCAAAACAACATCATTTTGATAACATTTAATTTACTTTTAAGCTTATTTGCGCGGCGTGACCCAGGCATGTTTTCTGATAACGAAATCTGATAAAATCACTCCCTTTCATAACATTATTTCAGCCTAGCGCTGAGTAGATAATTTGCATAAAAATTCATCCACATGCATAATAATGTTGTTTCTATCGTCATATTCCGGGTGACTTATGCGAAGCTCGTCTAAGCAAGAAGAATTAGTAAAGGCGTTTAAGGCGCTACTCAAAGAAGAGAAATTCAGTTCTCAGGGAGAAATTGTTCAGGCGCTGCAGGAACAAGGCTTCGATAACATCAACCAGTCGAAAGTCTCCCGCATGTTAACGAAATTTGGCGCGGTGCGTACGCGTAACGCCAAGATGGAGATGGTCTATTGCCTGCCGGCAGAACTTGGCGTGCCGACCACCTCCAGCCCGCTCAAAAACCTGGTTCTGGATATCGATCATAACGACGCCGTCGTGGTGATCCACACAAGCCCGGGTGCCGCGCAGCTCATTGCCCGCATGCTGGACTCGCTGGGTAAAACGGAAGGTATCCTCGGGACTATCGCCGGTGATGACACCATCTTTACCACACCGGCTAGCGGTTTCTCCGTGAAAGATCTCCACGAAGCCATTCTGGTACTGTTCGAACAGGAACTCTAATCCCCTCTCCCCGTAGCGCCGCTGCGGGGATCGTTCTGCTTCTGCTGCGTTTCCCCCTTTTTTCTACTGCCCTTCACTTTGACAAATAGTGCTTTTTACCACCTATTAACATTCATCTGGTGAATGCTAAATCAAAAAATCGCACAAAAAATCAAAAGCTGATATCCATATGATTTTATTAGATATAACCAACTAAAATGAACAAAAAACGCCCAATATTATGCGATTTGGTTATAAAAAACAGACTGGTTAACACGTAATAACAATAGAAACCATTAGTCTGGTATTAATTTTTACCGTTATTAGTGTATACTTGATTTTGTGATGAGGGTCACGAAACAAGACCCCACTAAAAAATTCGACGAGGTAAAAATCATGAAAATCAAATCAACTGTAGCGGCGCTCAGCGTCCTGTCCGTCCTGTCATTCGGTGCTTTCGCAGCTGACTCTATCAATGCTGACCAGGCGCAATCCCGTCAGGCCATCGGTACGGTTTCTGTCGGTGCGGTCGGTACATCGCCAATGGACATGCATGAGATGCTGAACAAAAAAGCGGAAGAACAGGGTGCGTCATCCTATCGCATCATCGAAGCGCGTTCCGGTGACCACTGGCACGCCACCGCTGAGCTGTACAAATAAGTTTTAGTAATAACTGAAGACGTAAATCTCCACTCAACGGCACCAGGCATAAAAATAGCGGTTCAACCCTTCTCGCCGTTGAGTAAAAACCCTATTCAGGAGTAAAGACTATGAAAACCAAATTGATCATCGCAACCCTCGGTCTGGCATCCGTTCTCTCTTTCGGCGCGAGCGCAACCGTACAGCAGGTAAATGCCGACCAGGCACAAAATCTACAGCGTATGGGCAGCGTCTCCGTAACGTCTGTCACCGGTTCACCGATGGATATTCGTCACGAACTTGCCGCCAAAGCTGAAAAAGCAGGCGCCAGCAGCTATCGCGTCACCGAACTGAATCAGGGTGACCACTGGCATGCAACGGCAGAACTGTATAAATAAACCCTCGTCGTATCTCATCATACGACTTGCCCCTGGCCTTATGGTCAGGGGCTTTTTTCATTCAATGCCGCGCGTTAAAGCGCAGCTGCCCTTCAAGCTCTTCTTCCGCTTCATCGAACAGCAAGATCAGCGCGCCAAAACGTCTTCGCAGCTTATCGGGCAAATGGATGAACTCAATTTCCAGCGGTAGCGGCAACTGACTGCCGGTGACCACGTCCCACAGCGTATCCAGATTCGTCACGCTTTCCCGTTCAAGATCAAACGCCCGGATAAATTCACGGTAGAAGTCTTCCTGACTGTCGATCTCGTCAAAATCAAACGTATAGGTTTTCATTGCCAGCCACCCAGTCCAGGCGAGCGGCAGATGCCGCCCTGTCTATTATAATCCCCCAATATGCAGGGTTTTAACTTCCAGATACTCTTCCAGCCCCAGCACGGAGCCCTCTCGTCCAAGGCCTGACTCTTTTACGCCGCCAAAGGGCCCAAGCTCCGTGGAGACGGCGCACTCGTTGATGCCGATCATCCCGCTCTCGATGGCCTGTGAAACGCGGAAGACCCGTGAGAGATTCTGGGTGTAGAAGTAAGCCGCCAGCCCATAGGGCGTGTTGTTGGCGCGTTGGATGACTTCATCTTCCGAGGTGAAACGGAAGCACGCCGCCACCGGGCCAAACGTCTCTTCTTCTGCCAGCTTCATGCCTTCATGGCAGTCGCCCAGCACGGTTGGCATCCAGAAATTTCCGCCAAGCGGATGAGGCTTACCCCCAGCCAGTACGGTTGCGCCCCGGACAACGGCGTCGTCGACATGCTCACGCACCTTGTTGACCGCCGAAGGTTCAATCAGCGGCCCGACGACCACCCCCTCCTCAAGACCATTACCTACCTTCAGCGCATTCACCGCATCGGCGAGTTTATTCACAAATTTGTCGTAGACGGTTTCCTGAATATAAAAACGGTTCACGCTGACGCAGACCTGCCCGGCATTGCGGAACTTGTTGGCGATCGCGCCCTTAACCGCTGCGTCGATGTCCGCATCCTCAAAAACGATATACGGGGCATTTCCCCCCAGCTCCATCGAGACTTTTTTCATGGTTTCTGCGGCGTTACGCACCAGCGTTTTGCCGACGGAGGTTGAGCCGGTAAAGGAGATTTTACGCACGTCGCGGCTTGCCATGATCGCATCGCTGATTTCATGCGTATTCCCGGCGACGGCGTTGAGAACACCGTCGGGCACACCGGCCTGTTTCGCCAGCGTAAGCAGCGCAAACGCGCTGAGCGGCGTGTTGTTGGCCGGTTTAATGACCCCGGTGCATCCTGCTGCCAGCGCCGGGCCTAACTTGCGGGTGAGCATGGCCATCGGGAAGTTCCACGGCGTAATCGCCGCGACCACGCCAATAGGTTCACGGGTCGCCAGAATGCGTGAGCCGGGTTTTATCGGCGGAATAATTTCACCGTTCGCGCGCTTGGCCTCTTCGGCAAACCACTGGATAAAGCTGGCGGCGTACTCGACTTCTCCCTCCGCTTCTTTCAGGGGTTTGCCCTGTTCTGTGGTCATCAACCGCCCGAGCCAGCTTTTATTCTCAATAATCAGTTCGTACCAGCGGTAGAGAATCGCCGAGCGTTCTTTCGCGGTTTTGGCACGCCATGCCGGGAAGGCCTGGGTAGCCGCTGCAATAGCGTCTTCGGTTTGCGCTTTACCCGCTTTTGCGACTTTA
Organism: Enterobacter sp. A103; assembly: GCF_034427535.1. NCBI lineage: Bacteria > Pseudomonadati > Pseudomonadota > Gammaproteobacteria > Enterobacterales > Enterobacteriaceae > Enterobacter > Enterobacter sp. A103. Next base: position 40,565 of record NZ_JAXQPQ010000005.1, on the reverse strand, counting down.
GCAATGACCTCGCCGGTCGCGGGATTCAGCACATCAAAGGTTGTATCCAGCGTTTTCCAGATTCCGTTGACCAGATAACCGGTCTGAAAAAGGATGTGGTCCTGAAGCGCCTGGGTCGTCATGTGTTCTCCCTTTCTGAAATGTAAGAACGTGCTGGAATAAGTATAGCCACAAAAAAACCGACGCTTTTGGCGTCGGTTTTTTTACTTCAGTCAGTTATCCGTGAGGGCATTCTGGTAGCGATGCAGCATAAACACCAGCCGTCCTACCGGCTCGGTCACCTGAGGCGGCGCCTCCCAGTGCTTGAGCTTTTCCTGATAGGTATCGAGCTCTTCAAGCAGCTGCGTAAAGTAGCGACGCCGTTTGTCATCGCTGCTGGCAGAAAGCACGTGATCGGCGGTACGACGCAGCTGGCGGTGGTATGCCGACAAATCATCGTTGATCGGCACGGGCGCGTTACGCAAACGCTGGTGCGCAATGATCATGGTTAACGCCAGGCGGAACTTCGCGATATCGCCCGGGAACTTGTTCAGCAGCAAAAACAGCTGCTGGTAGAGCGCGGGCAGGTGGTTCTCTTTACGGCGCGCGGTATTGGTTGTCAAAGACGACACGGCAGCCGACACGAACTGGTTCAGCAGCACGCGGCCCGTTCTTGCCTGCGAGTTATCCCGCACCAGCAGTATCACCATCATGGCCAGGAAGCAGCCCACCAGCTGGCCTAACGCGCTGTCGAGGAACTGGCTGAAATGGAAGGTCATCGGGTTATCGAGCACGATGATGTTAATCGTACTCGCCAGCGCCCCCAGCGATCCCAGACGCCGCTTTTGCACTTCAATGCCGATAAAGAACGCCATTACCGCCAGGCTAATACAGAGCAGCAGCATGCTCTGTTGCGTCGACGGGATGATGACCAGGAAATAGAGCGCGCCTATCGGCAACGCGGCAATCGTGCCGTAAAGGAAATCAATGGCGACCATACGCGGGTTAGGCAGACGCATCGCCAGTGCGGTCACAACGGCAATCATCACCATCGCGCCGCTGCCGGACGTCCAGCCCGTCCACAGCCAGAACAGCGTGCCGAGCATGCAGGCAAGCGTCGTACGCCAGAAATTGACCATGGCGTGATGGCGCTCGGCGGATTCCGCCTTGATCACCACTTCACCCTGCAACACCTCTTCTTCCGCCGCGCTGATTTTGGTGTTACCGATCACGCCGCGCTTCAGAAGCAGATAGCGCGTCGCGGCGCCGACCCAGGTGTAGATGGTTACCGGCGTGTCGCGCTCCCCGGTCCAGGCAATCACCCGGCGCATGCGCTTAAGCTGCTTATGCACGTCCTGTACGGTTTCCACCGGCTCGGCAAACAGTTCGCGGAACGTATCGGTGACAACTTCCGGCCGGGTGTTCTGAATCAGATAGGTTTCACAGGCCTGGGTAATCAGCGTCAGAGAGACGGTGTTGAGGGCTTTCAGGCGACGATTCGCGCGGGCCCAGCGCGACGACTCCATATTAAGGTTGCTGCGCATTCCTTCCAGCGCCTGCGTACGACGTACCAGCCCGCTCCAGGCTTTATCCACCTCTTCGCTGTCGCCATGCTTAATGCACAGCTGCATCAGCTGATACTGGGCAACAATCAGCGCGTCGAGCTCACGGTCGACTTCCTGCTTGATGGAGCGCGGGGAGAAAAGCAGGTCAGCGACGATCGCGCTGACAATACCAATCACAATCTCGCTGCAGCGCTCAACCGCAAACTGCGGGGCGAGCAGCGGTTCACTTTGGATAGTGATGACAATAATCAGCGCGGTATAGCCCGCCAGTCCCCAGGCGTAGGAGTTCTCCACTTTCACCAGAGACGAGAGCCAGGTGCAGAAACCCGCCCAGATACAGCACACCATCAGCATCAGCAGCGGGGTGCGGATCATCAAAATAATAATGGTCAGCGCCGCGAAACAGCCGATAAACGTCCCGATGATACGCAGCATCCCGCGATAGCGGATCGCGCCAGAATAGGGCTCACCGCCCGCGGCAAAGGCCGGGCCCGCTGCAACAATCGCAGCCGTCAGCACTGCCCAGCGAGGGGTTTCAAGCTGGAAGTGAAAGCCAACAAACAGCGCCAGCACGATGGCGCACGCCAGCTTCACGGCGAAGCGAATGTGCTGGCTGGCGATGGAAAAGATACCCATGGCGATTAACCAAACTCGCGAAGGCGGTGGGCAATTTTACGGAAGAACGAGTCCTGGCTGGCATCCCGGTCCTTTTCACCGGTGATCACCACCGTCGCCGTGGTACCCGCAGGCCACAGATTTCCCTGCTGTTCATCCAGATGAATACGTACCGGCACGCGCTGGGCCAGACGCACCCACTCCAGGTTGGAATCGACCGTCGCCATCCCTTTGGCATCGTTAGAGCTGCTGGAGTTAGTCACCCCTGCGGCAACGCTGTCGACGGTGCCTTTAAAGACGCGGTTGCTGCCGAGCGGCGTAATTTCAGCCCGATAACCCGGGCGCACGCCTTCCAGCTTGGTCTCTTCCATATAGGCGAGCACGTAGAAGGAGTTCTGTTTAACCAGCGCCACGGCGGTAGAGCCACGGGTAATGAATTCCCCGGCATAGACGTTGAGGTTGGTCACCCAGCCATCGGATGGCGCGCGGATCACGGTGCGCTCGAGATCGAGCTTCGCCAGATCGCGCGTTGCCTGCGCTTTCGCCAGCTGGTGCAGCACGGTTTGCAGCACGTTGTTGGACTGGTCAATCTCTTCGCGGGACATTGCCTGAACGCCCAGCTGATTACGACGGCCTGCCTCGCGGCGTTTCTCCGCAGCCAGCGCCTGGTAATAGGCCACGTCCGCTTCCGCCTCTTCCAGCGCTTTCTGGTAACGAGGCTGGTCGATGGTGAACAGGACCTGATCTTTTTTCACCAGCTGGTTATCGTGGACGTTGACCGCCGTGATAAGGCCGGCCACGTCAGGGGCTATTGCCACCACATCGGCGCTGAAGCGTGCATCACGCGTCCACGGTGATTCGGTGTAATAAACCCAGGCGCGGAAAATAGCGATGAAGGCGAGGATAACCAGCGCCATTGTGATGGCAGTGCGGGAGATTTTTCTTGTTAGCGTTTTCACATCAACCTCAGACAAACATGCGCGATATCAGGTAAAACAGGCAGCAATACAGCGCGGTATTGAACAATGCAGGGTGCCAGACGAAATCGTAGATCCCGGTAGGGACCAGCACCTTGCGCACCAGCCAGAAGATCGCCAGTGATAAAAGAAGCTCGAAAAATATCGGTGGGAACGACAGACCGAACACCACGATAACGGGAAACAGACTCATGTTGACCTTGATAAGAGAGAGTGCAGGCTTCAGAATTTTTTAGCGCACGCCACCGCAGGAGAGCAAGAAACGCCGGGCGAGAATGGCGCAGCCGTTATGTAATAAATAATATATTAACGTAACTGTTATGCTGTTACCTATAATATGTGATCTAAATCACTTTTAAGCCAGAGTGAACAATGGAACGTTTAAAACGCATGTCGGTCTTCGCCAAAGTGGTTGAGCTGGGCTCGTTTACCGCCGCTGCCCGCCAGCTTCAGATGAGCGTCTCATCCATCAGCCAGACGGTGTCCAAACTGGAAGATGAGCTTCAGGTCAAGCTGCTCAACCGCAGTACCCGCAGCATTGGGCTGACGGAAGCGGGTAAAATTTACTATCAGGGCTGTCGCCGCATGCTGCTTGAAGTGCAGGATGTTCACGAACAGCTCTATGCCTTCAACAACACCCCTATCGGCACGCTGCGCATCGGGTGTTCTTCAACTATGGCACAAAATGTTCTCGCTGCCATGACGGCGGATATGCTGAAAGAGTACCCCGGTCTTACGGTCAATCTGGTGACGGGTATCCCGGCGCCGGATCTGATTGCCGACGGGCTGGACGTGGTGATCCGCGTCGGCGCGTTGCAGGATTCCAGCCTGTTCTCGCGACGGCTGGGCAGCATGCCGATGGTCGTCTGCGCCTCGAAAAGCTATCTGGCGCAGTACGGCGTTCCGGAGAAACCCGCCGATCTCTCCAACCACTCGTGGCTGGAGTACAGCGTGCGGCCCGATAATGAATTTGAGCTGATCGCTCCGGAAGGGATCTCCACCAGGCTGCTGCCGGAAGGACGGTTTGTCACTAACGATCCGATGACGATTTCACGCTGGCTGGTGGCCGGCGCCGGGATCGCCTACGTGCCGTTAATGTGGGTGATCAACGAGATCAACAGCGGCGTGCTGGAGATCCTCTTCCCGCGCTATCAGTCCGATCCGCGTCCGGTGTACGCCCTGTATACCGAAAAAGACAAACTCCCGCTCAAGGTCCAGGTGTGTATTAACTATCTGACCGAGTATTTTGTGGACGTGGCGGAGCTGTTTCAGGGGATGCGGGGGAGAAGGAAAGAGTAGGTCTTTTCCAAAAGGACGAGGGAGAAAAGACAGCGTGGAGCAGTCCCCTCTCCCCTTTGGGGAGAGGGTCAGGAAATTACGCCGTGCCGCCCACCGTCAGGTTGTCCACCTTCAGCGTTGGCTGGCCCACGCCAACCGGCAGGCTCTGGCCCTCTTTACCGCAGACGCCCACGCCGTTATCCAGCTTCAGATCGTTACCGACCATAGAGATCTGCTGCATGGCTTCAATACCGGAGCCAATCAGCGTCGCCCCCTTCACCGCTTTGGTCACTTTGCCTTTCTCGATCAGATACGCTTCTGACGTGGAGAAAACAAACTTACCGGAGGTGATGTCCACCTGGCCGCCGCCAAAGTTTGGCGCAAAGATACCGTAATCAACGGATTCGATAATCTCCTGCGGCGTGGATTTGCCCGGCAGCATGTACGTGTTAGTCATGCGTGGCATCGGCAGGTGCGCGTAAGATTCACGGCGTCCGTTGCCCGTCGGCGCGACGCCCATCAGGCGCGCGTTGAGTTTGTCCTGCATGTAGCCTTTCAGCACGCCGTTTTCGATCAGCACATTGTACTGGCCTGGCGTACCTTCATCGTCGATAGCCACCGAGCCGCGACGATCGCGCATGGTGCCGTCATCCACCACGGTGCACAGCTCAGAGGAGACAAGCTGCCCGATCTGACCGCTGAACACGGACGTCCCGCGACGGTTAAAGTCGCCTTCCAGGCCGTGGCCTACGGCTTCGTGTAACAGCACGCCCGGCCAGCCGGCGCCCAGCACCACCGGGAATGAGCCCGCCGGCGCCGCGACGGCATTCAGATTCACCAGCGCCATGCGCACGGCTTCTTTCGCCCACGCGTCGGCGCGTGCTTCACCATCAACGTCGCCCAGGAACCAGTCATAGCCGAAACGACCGCCGCCGCCGCTTGAGCCGCGTTCGCGTTTGCCGTCGTCATCGACCTGCACGCTGATAGAGAGGCGCACCAGCGGGCGAACGTCTGCCGCAAGGGTACCGTCCGTTGCCGCAACCAGAATCAACTCATACACGCCGCTCAGGCTGGCTGAAACTTCCTGCACGCGTTTATCCGCCGCGCGGGCGACTTTGTCCACGCGACGCAGGATATCCAGCTTCTCTTCACGGCTCATGCTCTGCAGCGGATCGATGCTGGTATAAAGCGCTGAGTGCTGCACTTCGCCCAGGGTTTTCACGCGACCATCGCCGGTATCACGCACAATGGTACGTGCGGCCTGCGCGCTCTGCTCGAGTGCGGTGAGGCTAATCTGATCGGCATAGGCAAAACCGGTTTTCTCGCCGCTGACGGCACGGACGCCGACGCCCTGGTCAATGTTGTAGGAGCCATCTTTGATGATGCTGTCTTCTAAAACCCAGGATTCGTGATAGCTCGACTGGAAATAAAGGTCGCCGTAGTCGAGACGGCGTTCGGTCAGTTGACCAAGAATGGAGAACAGGTCCTGATGGCTCAGGCCGTTCGCTGCGAGCAAATGTTCACTTACCAGGTTCAGACTCATCGTATTGCTACTCGTTCGTTGCCGCCCGTGGCGGTATAAAGATCGTATTTATTGAGAGTGAGGCAATTACCTGCCCACGTCAAATCATTGCTGTGCATCTTTGCGCGGCTGGCGCAGCACCTCGTTAATCTGCGGTTTATCTACCGGACCGGTAATGCGGTAGCGCAGAATGGAGACCTTGCTCCACAGCGGCCCCAGCACTTTGCTGGCGGCAAACACCGCCGCACCGACAATCGGGTTCACCACAAAGGCCGCCGCCACGCCCACGCTCGCGGAAATTTCCGGCGCCACCACGGCTTCCATATCCAGCTCGCGACGCACGAGGTTAACGGAGCCTTTCATGGCGATATCCGCTTCCAGGCCATCCACCAGCGTGTCGTCCGTATGCAGAACGCCGTCCTTGATCCACGCCGTGCTGCGGATGGAATCGTAGTAGAAACCTTCGCTGAAGGTATCGCTGAAATCGAAGCGCAGCTTGCGCAGCAGCGCATCAAAACTCAGCAGGCGCAGGATCTGCCCGGCGCGCCCCGTGCTCACGTCGGCAATTTCACCTTTGCCGAAGCGGGTTTTCAGAATGCCGTTCAGCGAGGCCTCATCCGGCTTCCACGGGGCGTCACGCCAGTGAAGATCGTAATCGACGTCAAACGACGAGCCGCGCAGCGGCGTGCTGATTCCAAAGAAATTGGCTGCCGCATCCAGCTTGTTGCCTTTAATGTCGCCCTTCAGGGACGTTCGCTGCTCGCCCGGGTTGTTCACCCATTCCCCTGCGGCCGTCATGCGGCCAAAACCGGTATCAACCAGGCCGCCGGAGAGCGTAAGCGTGTTGGCCTGAATAGTGAAATCACCGTCAATACGGCCGTATTTCTGCCCCCACAGCCAGCACTCCGCGCAGCGCAGCTGGAGATCGGGCCAGCCGCTAAAATCGACGCGGGAGACATTACTCAGCGGCGAGGCTTCTGCCGGTTTATCTTTCCCGCTCGCGGCGCTTGCCGGGTTGTAGTAGAGGTAGCGGATCGCCGCCTGCCACGGCGCGTGATTGCGCATGGTCAGCGTGCCGTTGATCTCCCTTCCCTGGGCCTCCACCTTCGTGCCGTTAGCGCCAGGCTGTGAAACCAGGCTCAGGTTGTTCCACTGCTGCCCACCCAGCATCAGTGACGGCGTGCGTACGGTAATGGCTTGCGGGAACTGGGCGGTTTCATCAACGTTTTGCCCAACGCCTTTCTGGAACAGCGCCAGCCACTCTGCACCGTCCATCGGCGGGAGATTCAGCTCAATGCCCGACTGCTCCGGCAGAGGCGGCGTGGAGCGGCTATCCGTTGTCCAGATGGCTTTGTCGAGGGTGAGCTTGCGGTTAAGCAGCCAGCGGCTGTTGAAGTGGTTTGTCCCGCCCGCGCTTCCGGTCAACGCGAAGCTGTTCAGGTTGCCATCGACGTTCAGCTTTACCGGCAGCGGCTGTCCGGCCTGTTTATCCAGCGGCGCAGGCAGCTGGCTCTGAAGGTTTTTCAGATCGCCCGTGATGTCGACCTTATACTGAGCACCCGCGTGATATGGCAGGTCGATTGCCACTTTACCCTGCCAGGCGACTGCGCCCTGCACTGACGCCTCAATGGGTTTCGGCAGGACCTCCATGCGCGCTGGCTGCCAGTTACCGTCCAGATTGACGGCTACCTGATAAGCCTTTTCACCCTCGGTGGTCGTGAAGTCGATATTAACGGGCTGATTAAACCAGCTGGCCGTAAGCGGCTCGCTCTTCAGGTTTCCGTTGTCAAAGCTGAACTGCCCGCTGAGATTTTTCAGCGTGCTCTCAAGGGGTTTGATGAACAGGCTGTTGTTCTTAAGGCGGACGTCGCCTTTGGCGGTGGTCATCTCGCCGTCCAGCGGGATATCAAGATGTAAGCGAGCATTCACATCGCCATCAAGCTGTAGCTGCTGGAGCGTCGCCGCCAGCGAATCTTTCAGGGGCGTCTCCTCAAAGTACGGCCCCACCGCTTTGCCCGGGCCATTGATGTCGGCATCAATCAGCAGCTTCTCTTTGGAGTAATCCGGGATGTTGGCCGTCAGGTTGCTGGCCGTCACGCCGCCCAGCGCCACGCTGTCGGACTTCATCCATAGTCCGTCATTGAGGAAGTTGAGCTCGATATCCAGGTCTTTCAGCGCGGGCCAGCCGGGCTGGAACGCAAATGTCGCGTTATGCAGCGGCACCAGCACCTGGAACTGGCCTTCATTATGTTTGTACGGGAAAAGATGCGGGTTACCGCCGTACACCAGCGTGGCATTGTCCGCCTGACCGCCCTGAATCGCGCCGCTGAGATAGTCCACCAGGGCTTTTCCCATCAGGTTTTCCGGGAAGTAGCGCCAGGCCTGAGAGCCGTCATCGGTGCTGATCCCGGCCAGAATGCCCAGCCACGACTCGTCACCTACAGGCTGCAGATAGCGGAAATCGCCGCGCGCGTGCACCGCTTTGGCTTTCACATCGATATGGCGACCATCAAGCTGGAAGCCCTTGTCGTTACGGAGCCAGTTAAGCACCGCGCTGCCCTGTTCGATTTCCAGCGGCGCGCGGAAGACCGTCTCGTAAGGCATTTTGGCATCGTGCATATCAACCGTTAGCCTGCCGTTTTCCACGCTGCCTTCCAGCTTGCCGCTAAAGTGTTCCGCCCCCGGCAGCAGCTTCCACTGCTTCCAGGCAAGATCTTTCCATGTTGCCTGGAAGCGGGTTTTTTCCGTCGCCTGGAGCGGGATATCCAGCGCCAGAGCGTCTATTTTCCCGCTCGGCTGCGTTGCCAGCCAGATCTCGCCCAGATCCGGAGAGAGTTTTGCCGCCATCGAGCGCAAGCCTTCAATGGCAGCCAAATCGAGGTTGCTGGCGCGGATGCGCAGCTCGTCGCTGCGTTTACTGGCCGTGCCGCCGACGTCCTGCTCCGGCATCCAGGCCAGCGTCAGCGCACCGCGCGGCCACGGCTTGCCGTCCATGGTGATGCGCGTATCCGGAATGGCAAACTGCCAGCCCTCTTTTTCCTGGGTCACGTGCGCGGTGAGGTTATCGACGGAAAGCTGATGCTGCTGTTTTTCGCCTTTCCAGCTGGCGCCCCCCTGCTTGAGCCAGATATCGCCGCTGGCAAATTCACCTTTGGTCAGGGTCAGCCAGCCTTCAAGGCTGAAACGGGCAGTCTCCAGCTGCATATTTTGCTGGAGCCAGTCGCCCAGCCACGGCTTTACGTCCACATCGTCGGCCTGCAGCCAGACTTTGCCGTTGTTTAACAGACCGTCATCGTCCCGCAGATCCATGCGCACCTGCATCACGCCGTGCTGGCCGTTCAGGCTTGAGAGATTGACCTGCCCCTCGGCGCGGTGACGTTCTTTACCGTTGAGCCAGGTCAGCTGAGGGATCGCCAGTTCGGCGCGCTGGCCGGAAAGGGTAATGAAGCTCACTTCGCTGTCGCGGAGATCGAAATGATCGAACTGACGGAGGAAAAGATCGCTAAAGCGGTTGGCTTCAAGACCCTGACCGCTATCGCCACCGGACAGCGGCGTATTGGTCAGGAACTGGAGTTGATAAAAGGTGAGATCGCGAAACTGCCAGCGCAGATGAAGCAGGCTTTGCCAGACGTCCAGCGCCAGGGTTACGCGTTTGATTTTCAGGTGACCGCCATCTTTCAGGCTGGCGTTGATATCCCGGACATCGAGCGTCGGGCCAAAATTCTGCCAGTTAGCGCTAATCTGGCTTACGTTCACCGGCACGCCGGTGGTGGACTCAATTTTAGCCAGCAGCTGCGGACGCCAGCTGTCCAGATGCGGTAATACGAGGCGTAGCCCGCTCACGAGCAACGCGACAATCACGACCAGCGTTGCCCCTGTAAGCAATAAAATCCCCGGCAATCGCCTCACGCATCTCTCCTTGTCAGCTTTCGTCACGCAGCGTACTGCGTCTTACATCATCACGACGTCAAACTGCTCCTGGTTATAGAGCGGTTCAATTTGTACTTTTACCTGTTTGCCGACAAAGATTTCCACTTCCGCCAGCGCGTGCGACTCTTCGCCTTTCAGCGCTTCAGCCACCGCAGGGGAAGCATAGACCAGAAAACGATCGGAGTCGTAGGCATGATGGACACGAACGATTTCACGCATAATTTCGTAGCAGACGGTCTCAACCGTCTTTACCGTTCCGCGCCCATGGCAGGTTGGGCATTCATTACACAGCACATGCTCAACGCTCTCGCGGGTACGCTTACGCGTCATTTCCACCAGCCCCAGCTGCGAGAAGCCGTTAATGCTGGTTTTCACGCGATCTTTGCTCAGCACCTGCTCAAGCGAGTGCAGCACGCGACGACGATGGTCTTCATTACTCATATCGATGAAGTCGATGATGATAATGCCGCCCAGATTGCGCAGACGAAGCTGCCGCGCAATGGCCTGCGTGGCTTCGATGTTAGTGTTGAAGATGGTGTCATCCAGGTTGCGATGGCCGACGAACGCGCCGGTGTTGATATCGACGGTGGTCATCGCTTCGGTCTGATCGATGATCAGATAGCCGCCTGACTTCAGCTCAACCTTACGCTCCAGCGCGCGCTGGATCTCGTTTTCGACATCATAGAGATCGAAAATCGGCTGACGCCCTGAATAATGCTCCAGCAGGCCAGGCATCTCCGGGATGTACTCAGCGGTAAATTCCAGCAGCGCTTCATAGGTCAGGCGCGAGTCCACGCGGATGCGGTCGAGCTGGGCATCGGCAAAGTCGCGCAGAACGCGCTGAGCAAGGGCCAGCTCACCGTAGAGCTGGTAGCGGGTCTGGTTGCGTTTTTTACGCTCCATCACCTTGGTCCAGACGCGCTTCAGGTAAGCCGCATCCGACGCCAGGTCTTCTTCGCTGATCCCTTCCGCAGCGGTACGGATGATAAACCCGCCCTGTTCATCGCAGTAGGCGCTGACCACTTTCTTCAGACGCTCGCGCTCGGTTTCGCTCTCAATACGTTGCGAAACGCCCACGTGCGACGCGCCGGGCATAAAGACCAGATAGCGGGAAGGTAAGGTGATGTCGGTGGTCAGACGGGCGCCTTTGGTACCGAGGGGGTCTTTCACCACCTGCACCATCAGATCCTGTCCCTGACGCACCAGTTCAGAAATATCGCGCACGGCAAACTGCTTTTGCTCTTCGCCCGCGACGCACTCAGTGTGCGGCATGATATCGGAGGCATGTAAAAATGCCGCCTTATCCAGTCCAATATCTACAAAAGCCGCCTGCATACCCGGTAGTACACGACTGACACGACCTTTGTAGATATTGCCTACTATTCCGCGCCGCGCTTCACGCTCAATATGAATTTCCTGAAGAATGCCACCATCAATATAGGCCACACGGGTTTCCGATGGCGTTACGTTTACCAACAATTCAGCCGTCATAATTATCCCTTCCCTCACGCAGTGAGTTAAAATTGCTCAGCAACTCATACGTTTCCACCAGCGGTAAGCCGACTACGGCGTGATAGCTGCCATTAATCTTCCTGACAAAACAGCCACCCAGCCCCTGAATACCGTATGCACCTGCTTTATCCATTGGTTCACCGCTGGCAATATAAGCGGCGATGTCGTCGTCGGTAAGTACTCTGAACGTCACTTCGGTCACTACCAGGCAATCCAGCACGTGCTGGCGGTCAGCCAGGGCGACGGCCGTCATCACCTGATGCGTTTGTCCGGACATTTTGTGCAGCATGCGCGCCGCATGATCGGCGTCGCGCGGTTTCTCAAGCACTTCACCGTTCAGAATAACGATGGTATCTGCTCCCAGCACGGGAAGATCGCGTGGCACACTGGCCACGCCCGCCTGCGCTTTCTCGCGCGCCAGGCGAGACACGTACTGTTGAGCGCTTTCGCCCTCAGCACGTTTTTCTTCAATGCCGGTAACGATGCGTTCAAAAGAGACGCCTAGCTGCGTCAGGAGTTCCTGACGGCGCGGGGAGCCGGAAGCGAGATACAAAGACGTCATAGAAACCTTTTATTGCACAGCAAACTGCTGGCGAACCTTACGCATCAGCAGGAATAACCAAGGCCAGAGCACACCGTTTACTACACTACTCCAGAACACTTCCGGTCGGAAAGAGACGTTGATCACTAAAAACTCTGCCCAGAAAACAACGATATCCGCAGCGAGCGACAATAGCATCACCACCAGGGCCTGTTGCCAGAGCGCAAGGTTACGAAAGAGCTGGAATTTGAGTGCGACGAGGTACGCAATAATGCTCATGGACAAGGCGCGCACGCCAAGCGTAGAGCCGCTAATGAGATCCAGTATGGCACCCATCACGAAACCTGTGCCGACATTTACGCGATGCGGCAGGGCAAGGATCCAGTAGAGTAAAATGAGTAATACCCAGTTTGGCCGGAAAACGAGAATGTCATCCGGCCAGGGCATCACTTGCAGTAACAGTGCAATGAGAAACGAGAGCCAGATGACCCAGCGTCCCTGGCTACGATAGCTTGCCACTACTGCCCTCCCGAAGAGAGTTTAGGCGGTGGCGGCGCATCCGGCAGCGGCTGCGTTAACCCTGTTGCCGGCGCCGGAACTGGCGCAGGCGGCCCCATGGAATCCGCAGGCGGGAGAACCTGCGGCATCATCTGCATCAGGCGCTCGTTCGCCACGCGATGCACCTCTTCAGGCGTCATCGGATTAGCACCGTTACGATCGGCGCCCCACAGCAGCAGCAGATAGCGCAGACGCTGCAACCCGGCGGTTGGACGGGCCTGAATCACGGTATAGGCACGTTGGGTATCCAGCTTGACCGAAGAGACCACCGCAACCGGATAGCCTTCAGGGAAGCGTCCACCCAGGCCGGACGTCACCAGCACGTCACCCACGCGGATATCCGTGTTAGCCGGCAGGTGTTCCAGCTGCAGGTCGTCCGTACAGCCGTTACCGGCCGCAATCACGCGGATGTCGTTGCGCAGAACCTGGATCGGCAGCGCATGCGTGGCATCGCAAATCAGCAGCACGCGGCTGGTCAGTTTAGCCACGGCAACAACCTGGCCCACAACGCCTTTATCGCTGATAACAGGCTGACCTTCATACACCCCGTTCACGCTCCCTTTGTCGATCACAACCTGATCGCTGTAGGGGTCGTTCACGGTGGAGATCACCTGCGTGACCATTTTCTGCTCATCCTGACGCAGCGGCGAGCCGAGCAGCTCACGCAGACGCGCGTTTTCCTGCTTGTATTGCCCCAGCATCAGCAGTTCGCTGTTTTTGAGCAGCAGTTCCTGACGTAATGCCCGGTTTTCGAGTTCGAGTTGGTCGCGCGAAGACAGCGTTTGAGAAACGGAGTCGAGCAGTTCACGGGGACCATTTGAAACAAAGTAGAAAGGACTGACGGCGGTATCCATGTACGTTCTGATCTGGCTGAACGTACCGAGGCGGCTATCGGCAATAATGACCCCAAGCGCAACCAGAACCGCCAGAATAAGGCGAAACTGTAGCGATGGGCCACGGCTAAAAATTGGCTTCATAGGCTATGCGTATTCTCGCGTCAGAGAGAAAGGGTAGCAAATTGCTACCCTCTCAAACTCGACTACTCTTCGCTGAACAAATCGCCGCCGTGCATGTCGATCATTTCCAGCGCCTTGCCACCACCACGGGCGACGCAAGTCAGTGGATCTTCTGCAACTACGACAGGAATACCTGTCTCTTCCATTAACAGGCGGTCGAGGTTACGCAGCAGCGCACCACCACCGGTCAGAACCATACCGCGCTCGGAGATATCGGACGCCAGCTCTGGTGGGCACTGTTCCAGCGCAACCATTACCGCGCTCACGATGCCCGTCAGTGGTTCCTGCAGAGCTTCCAGAATTTCGTTGGAGTTCAGGGTGAAACCGCGTGGAACACCTTCAGCCAGGTTACGGCCACGTACTTCGATCTCACGCACTTCATCGCCCGGATACGCAGAGCCGATTTCGTGTTTGATACGCTCTGCGGTGGCTTCACCGATCAGAGAGCCGTAGTTACGGCGCACATAATTAATGATGGCTTCATCGAAGCGGTCACCACCGATACGTACGGAAGAGGAGTACACCACGCCGTTCAGAGAGATAACGGCCACTTCAGTGGTACCACCACCGATATCCACAACCATAGAACCGGTAGCTTCGGAAACAGGCAGACCCGCACCAATGGCTGCAGCCATTGGCTCTTCAATCAGGAACACTTCACGTGCACCTGCACCCTGGGCAGATTCACGGATTGCGCGACGCTCTACCTGGGTTGCACCAACCGGCACACACACCAGAACACGCGGGCTTGGACGCATGAAGCTGTTGCTGTGAACCTGCTTGATGAAGTGCTGAAGCATTTTTTCAGTCACGAAGAAGTCGGCGATAACGCCGTCTTTCATTGGGCGAATGGCGGCGATGTTGCCAGGGGTACGACCCAGCATCTGCTTCGCGTCATGACCCACTGCAGCCACGCTTTTCGGCGAGCCTGCACGATCCTGACGAATGGCCACAACGGAAGGCTCATTCAATACGATGCCTTGTCCTTTTACATAAATAAGGGTATTCGCGGTACCCAGGTCAATGGACAGGTCATTGGAAAACATGCCACGAAATTTTTTCAACATACTAAGGGATAATCCTGAAAGCTGGGGCGGAAAACAAAATCCGCTTACTTTACCAACCACACGCAGCAGCGACAAGGCGCAAAAATCATCTGCAACGGTGAAAATTTGTGCAGTACGTTTCCTGATGTTACAAAATCATCCCCTGATTCCCTCAGGGCTGAGTAAACAGTAGCGTTCCCCACTGACGTTTGTAACCCGTTACAGGTCGTTCACTGGCTTTTTGCTCGACATACTCAAAGCTACAGGCGCGATATTCTACGTGAAAACAGCGTAAACGGCAGGTCAAACAGAGTATCTTTGCAAATATTTTTTCACGTTGGTGTCAAGCGGTTGAGAGGCAGCAAAAAAATCCCCCTGACCACCCATCACGCCGCGCGCTGTTAACATCTGCCATTCGCTTCTGGAGCGCACGCCCGTGGCGAATACTTGTGTTCGCGTACCCTTGCACGCTTCTACCAGACTCTGTACCAGCAGCTGGTTTTCCGTACGCTTCTCAATATTCCTTACCAGCCCCGGATGTAGCTTTAATAACTCCACATCCAGTTCCTTGATCCAGCTGGTGCTGACCAGCGTTAAACCTGCCTGCGTCACAGCGATACGTGCACCGAGCGCATTGATCAAACGTACCACCGGACGTAACCGGCTGATGTGTTGACCTACATCGGCCTCAGCAAGTTCAAAAATAATGTGTTTACGTTGCGATTTTTCGCATTGCATTAGCGTATCACGTAGCCAGCGCTGAAAACGTGGGCGTATTAACGACTCCACGGTGACCTGTAACGCCAGGTTTTCTTCAGGCCAGAAGGATAAAAACGGAATCAGCCGGGTAATTTGCTGGCGGTCATACTCTTCGGACAGCCCAAATTGCAGCACCATCGGCAGATATTCCGCAGAGATGACCTCTTCGGTACCGTCAAAAATACGACACATCAGTTCACGGTGATGAACGTTGCCGTTTTTCATGACCGCGGGTTTTTGATAAATACGTGGCCCGCCGCGGCTGAGCATTTGCTCAATCAGCGTGCGCCAGCGCACGTTGCCGCGCCCTTTTTCCGGCAGCGAGTCATCATAAACCGCCCATCCGTTGGCTCCCTGCAACACGGCGTTGCGGGTAGCGGCTTCCGCGTGCTCCATCACCTGTTCAGTCGATTGTCCACCACGCCAGGCGCAGATCCCCATGTGGACCATATCGTCCCTGTCGAGCATTTTGCTCTGCGGCAGCGCATCTACCGCCTTCAGCAGCTGGCTGGCGATGCTTTCGGATTCCTTCAGCGTACGGTGAGGCAACAGCACGGCAAAGTCGCTGCGGTGATAGCGGGCCAGCAGCGCGCCCGGGTAGCGCATAATAAAGGTGGAGAGCAGGTTGATCAGCGTAAAGAGGTTTTCTTCCGCGGCTCGCTGTCCCCAGGTGTCGCGCAGGAGATCGAAATCGGGCAGGCGAATCATCATCACCACCCCGTGTGTCCCCACTTTTTCTGAATCGTCGAGCAGCGTGGCGAGCTGATTATCAAAGAAAAGACGGTTGTTAAGGCCAGTTTTATTATCCTGCGCCGCATAAGAGCGGATCAGCGTATCCATACGGCTGCGCTGATCGCTGGCAAACTGGATTTCGGAGAGCAGGGTATCGAGCGCGCTGCTGGCGCGTGACGGCCACTCGTGAACAGAGCCACGCACCTGCGGGCCGCGTTCACCGTTCAGGATACGTACGGATCGCATCTCCAGCAGCTCCTGACCAGAGAGCTGGCGGCGCAGCCAGCGGACCGCGAGAAAGATCAGCAGGACGATAAACGCAACGGCGACGGTGAGCGGCGCGGTGGTCATCATGGAACGGAAATAGCTGGCCATAGGATCGAGGTAGACCATGTGTATGGTCATCCCCGGATTTTTAAGGGAATGCACCGTCACTTCCCGATACTGGCTTACCACGCCCGCGGGGCGATAGCTTCCCGGTCGTTCGTGGCTTAAAACACGATGCTTTCCCTGCAGAATGTCGATCTGAACGATATCAACAGGTACCATCAACTCATCAAGCTCACGGGAGAGCGCCGGTAGGGGCGTCGTCAGCAGACGCGTATCAATCACCGAGGCAACAGACTGTACCCGGTTGACCAGCTTGTCCTGAATGGCGGTGTAAAAACTCAGGGAACAGCCCAGAAGCGTGACAAAAATGGTAAGCCCCGTCAGCAAGGTGATAAAAGCTGAGAACTTCGTCGTTAATCGCATCCTTGAGATTACTCCGTGGGTTGATGGGGTAGCGAGTAAGCGCTAACTTGCATTTCAAATGCGGCATACTACCAAATCGGGCGTATCTGGCAATTTATTGCGTTAAATCGGCACTGCGTTTCCCTGAGCGAGTATAGTCTTCAGAAATTATTTTCCAATCATCTGAGTCGTGAGGACCCCGTATGCAGGCTTTGATCTTAGAACAGCAGGACGGCAAAACGCTTGCCTCAGTGCAGGCGGTTGAAGAGAGTCGCCTGCCGGAAGGCGACGTAACCGTCGACATCGACTGGTCCAGTTTAAATTATAAAGATGCGCTGGCTATTACCGGTAAGGGTAAAATCATCCGAAATTTCCCTATGGTGCCGGGGATCGATTTCGCTGGCCGGGTTCATACCAGCGAGGATCCGCGCTTCCATCCAGGCCAGCATGTGCTGCTCACCGGCTGGGGCGTGGGTGAAAATCACTGGGGCGGGCTGGCAACGCAGGCGCGCGTGAAGGGCGACTGGCTGGTGCCTGTGCCGAAAGGCATGGATGGCCGCAAGGCAATGATCGTCGGCACGGCAGGCTTTACCGCCATGCTGTGCGTGATGGCGCTGGAAGATGCGGGTATTCGCCCTGAGTCAGGGGAAATTGTCGTCACCGGCGCGAGCGGCGGCGTGGGCAGCACGGCAGTCACGCTGCTCCACAAGCTGGGCTATCAGGTCGCTGCGGTTTCCGGCCGAGAAAGCACCCATGACTATCTGCGCCAGCTCGGCGCCAGCCGCATTCTCAGCCGCGACGAATTTGCCGAAACCCGTCCGCTGGAAAAACAGGTCTGGGCAGGGGCGGTGGATACCGTCGGTGATAAGGTGCTGGCAAAAGTCCTGGCGCAGATGAACTACGGCGGCTGCGTGGCAGCCTGCGGTCTGGCGGGCGGATTTGCCCTGCCAACCACCGTGATGCCATTTATTCTGCGTAACGTACGCCTGCAGGGTGTGGATTCCGTAATGACCCCGCCGGCCCGTCGTCATGAAGCCTGGGAACGGCTGGTGCGCGATCTGCCGGAATCTTTCTATACCCAGAGCGCAACGGAGATAACCCTCAGCCAGGCGCCGGAATACGCCAGTAAGATCATGGACAACCAGTTCCACGGCCGCGCGCTGGTGAAAATCGCCTAATCTTCAAATTTTCGTGACATATTCGCGCGAATCCCTCTCCTCCGTCATGCTTAGAAAAACGCATGACGGAGGATGCCATGAAAAACCGAAAACTGACGGAAGCCGACGTAACGTCTGAGTCTGTCTTTATGTTACAGCGCCGCCAGATCCTGAAAATGCTTGGCATCAGCGCCACAGCCCTGACGCTCTCTCCCGCGGCACACGCCGACCTGCTCGACTGGTTTAAAGGCAACGATCGGCCAAAGGCCCCATCCGGCGCCCCGCTCACCTTTACGAAACCGGCCGAATGGCAAAACAAGCTGACGCTCACGCCGGAAGATAAAGTTACCGGCTACAACAACTTCTACGAATTTGGTCTCGATAAGGCCGATCCTGCCGCCAACGCGGGGAGCCTCAAAACCGATCCGTGGACGCTGAAAATTGATGGCGAAGTGGCGAAACCCCTGACGCTGGATCACCACGATCTTACTACCCGTTTCCCGCTCGAAGAGCGTATCTACCGCATGCGCTGCGTGGAGGCCTGGTCGATGGTTGTGCCCTGGGTCGGTTTCCCGCTGCATAAACTGCTGGCGATGGTTGAACCCACCAGCAATGCAAAATATGTCGCTTTCCAGACGCGCTATGCGCCGGACGAGATGCCCGGGCAGAAAGATCGGTTCATCGGCGGCGGGCTTGAGTATCCGTATGTGGAAGGGCTACGCCTCGACGAAGCTATGCACCCCCTCACCCTGCTGACCGTTGGCGTTTATGGCAAAGCGCTTCCGCCGCAGAACGGCGCCCCCATCCGTTTAACCGTACCGTGGAAATATGGCTTCAAAGGGATTAAATCTATCGTCAGCATTAAGCTTACCCGCGAACGTCCGCCAACCACCTGGAATCTGGCGGCCCCGGACGAATACGGTTTCTTCGCCAACGTGAACCCGCACGTGGATCATCCGCGCTGGTCGCAGGCAACCGAGCGGTTTATCGGTTCCGGCGGTGCGCTGGACGTAAAGCGCCAGCCGACGCTGCTGTTTAACGGCTATGCGGATGAAGTGGCCTCGCTTTACCGTGGCCTCAACTTACGGGAGAACTTCTAAGTGCGTTTAACGGCAAAACAGATTACCTGGCTGAAAGTGCTGCTGCACCTGGCCGGGCTGCTTCCTTTTATATGGCTGTTCTGGGCCGCCAGCCAGGGGCTCTTTAGCGCAGATCCTGCAAAGGATATCCAGCATTTTACCGGTCGGATGGCTCTGAAATTTTTGCTGGCCACCTTGCTCGTCTCGCCGCTGGCGCGCTACGCTAAACAGCCCTTATTGATACGCACCCGTCGGCTGTTAGGGCTATGGTGTTTTGCCTGGGCGACGCTGCACCTCACCAGCTACGCCCTGCTGGAACTGGGAATTAACAATCTGGCGCTGCTTGGCCGCGAACTGGTGACACGTCCGTATCTGACGCTGGGTATCGTGAGCTGGGTGGTTTTACTGGCGTTAGCGCTGACATCCACGCAATATGCGCAGCGAAAACTGGGCAGGCGCTGGCAGCTTCTGCATAACTTCGTCTATCTTGTCGCGATCCTCGCTCCCATTCATTACCTGTGGTCGGTGAAGATCCTCTCGCCGCAGCCAATCCTTTATGCACTGGCGGCCGTGGCGCTTTTGGCATGGCGTTACAAGAAGTTCCGCCAGTGGTTGCGATAGTTCGCGAAACTGTGCGTTTTCCCGCAGATTACCCGTCAACCGCAAATCTTTTTCGGATAGCGGTTGATAATCTTCCCTGATAAGACCAGTATTTAGCTGCTAAATGCTACGAAATCGTTATAATGTGCGACCTTGGTTCGCCTGACAGCGGTTTTAAGCCTCTGAAAAGGTGACATTTGCGTTTCGAAGGTATATTTTGTTTTTTACCCGAAAATCGCAGGAGATAGCGGCATAATGACTGATAAATTCCATATCTTAGTTTTGAACGGACCGAACCTGAACATGCTCGGCACCCGTGAGCCAGAGAAGTACGGCACGCTAACATTGAGTGAAATTGTTAACCGTCTGGGAACGGAAGCAGCGTCACTGAATGTGGATTTGGATCATTTTCAGTCGAATGCGGAGTACGCACTCATCGACCGTATTCATCAGGCTAAAGACAATATGGACTATATCCTGATCAATCCGGCCGCGTTTACGCACACCAGTGTTGCTATCCGCGACGCACTGCTTGCGGTGAGTATCCCGTTTATCGAGATCCACCTGAGTAATGTGCACGCCCGAGAGCCGTTCCGTCACCATTCGTATCTGTCGGATATCGCTGCTGGCGTTATCTGTGGACTGGGCGCAGACGGCTATTCATACGCTTTACAGACAGCGGTAAAACGCTTGTCACAATCACACTAAACAAGAGTACGGAACCCACTCATGGATATTCGTAAGATTAAAAAACTGATCGAGCTGGTTGAAGAATCAGGCATCTCCGAACTGGAAATTTCTGAAGGCGAAGAGTCTGTACGCATCAGCCGTGCAGCCCCAGCCGCTAGCTTCCCGGTAATGCAGCAAGCTTATGCTGCGCCAGTGCAGCAGCCTGCGCTCTCCGCAGCCGTTGCGCCAGCAGCTGAAGCCGCACCTGCCGCTGCAGCAGAAATCAGTGGTCACATCGTACGTTCCCCAATGGTTGGTACTTTCTACCGCACCCCGAGCCCGGACGCGAAGGCGTTCATCGAAGTGGGTCAGAAAGTCAACGTAGGCGATACCCTGTGCATCGTTGAAGCGATGAAAATGATGAACCAGATCGAAGCAGACAAATCAGGTACTGTTAAAGCGATTCTGGTCGAAAGTGGTCAGCCGGTTGAATTTGACGAGCCGCTGGTCGTCATCGAGTAACGAGGCGTACATGCTGGATAAAATTGTTATCGCCAACCGCGGCGAGATCGCACTGCGTATTCTTCGTGCCTGTAAAGAACTGGGCATCAAGACCGTCGCTGTGCACTCAAGCGCGGATCGCGATTTAAAACACGTATTGCTGGCGGATGAGACGGTCTGTATTGGCCCGGCTCCGTCCGTAAAAAGCTATCTGAACATCCCGGCTATCATCAGCGCCGCTGAAATCACCGGCGCGGTGGCAATTCATCCGGGTTACGGCTTCCTCTCTGAGAACGCCAACTTTGCTGAGCAGGTTGAACGCTCTGGCTTCATCTTCATCGGCCCGAAAGCCGACACCATCCGCCTGATGGGCGACAAAGTGTCTGCAATCACCGCGATGAAAAAAGCCGGTGTTCCAACCGTACCAGGCTCTGACGGCCCTCTGACCGACGACATGGATGCTAACCGTGCTCATGCTAAACGCATTGGCTACCCGGTTATCATCAAGGCGTCCGGCGGCGGCGGCGGTCGCGGTATGCGCGTTGTGCGTAGCGATGCTGAACTGGCGCAGTCCATCTCCATGACCAAAGCAGAAGCGAAAGCCGCTTTCAGCAATGACATGGTGTACATGGAAAAATACCTGGAAAACCCACGCCACATCGAAATTCAGGTGCTGGCTGACGGTCAGGGTAACGCGATCTATCTGGCAGAACGTGACTGCTCCATGCAGCGTCGTCACCAGAAAGTGGTCGAAGAAGCGCCAGCACCGGGCATTACTCCGGAACTGCGTCGCTACATCGGCGAGCGTTGCTCCAAAGCGTGTGTCGATATCGGCTATCGCGGTGCAGGTACCTTTGAGTTCCTGTTCGAGAACGGCGAGTTCTATTTCATCGAAATGAACACCCGTATTCAGGTTGAACACCCGGTTACCGAAATGATCACCGGCGTTGACCTGATCAAAGAACAGCTGCGTATCGCTGCAGGCCAGCCGCTGTCCATCAAGCAGGAAGAAGTTGTGGTGAAAGGCCATGCGGTAGAGTGCCGTATCAACGCCGAAGACCCGAACACCTTCCTGCCAAGCCCGGGTAAAATCACGCGTTTCCACGCGCCGGGTGGCTTTGGTGTGCGCTGGGAGTCTCATATCTACGCCGGTTACACCGTACCGCCGTACTATGACTCAATGATCGGCAAGCTTATCTGCTACGGCGAAAACCGTGACGTGGCGATTGCCCGCATGAAAAACGCCCTGCAGGAGCTGATCATCGACGGTATCAAAACCAACGTTGATCTGCAGATGCGTATCATGAGCGACGAGCACTTCCAGAATGGTGGAACTAACATCCACTATCTGGAGAAAAAACTCGGTCTGAACGAGAAGTAAGAGACCTGTGTTGCTAAAAGGCCGGATTATCCGGCCTTTTTTATTTCTGGGGCCTGGAAAGCCTCATCATGTACAATCCCCGCTTTCTTCATCCACAAGGGACAAAAAATGGACAAACGTTTTGTTCAGGCCCATAAAGAAGCGCGCTGGGCGCTGTGGCTGACCCTTCTCTATCTCGCAGCATGGTTAGTAACTGCTTACTTACCTGACTCCGCTATTGGCATCACCGGCCTCCCGCACTGGTTCGAAATGGCGTGTCTGCTGGTCCCGCTGGTCTTCATCCTGCTGTGCTGGGCAATGGTGAAATTCATCTATCGCGATATTCCGCTGGAGGACGATGATGCAGCTTGAAGTCATTCTGCCGCTTATCGCTTACTTGTTAGTGGTGTTTGGTTTATCCGTTTACGCCATGCGTAAAAGAACGACGGGCACCTTCCTGAACGAGTATTTTCTGGGTAGCCGCTCGATGGGCGGCGTCGTACTGGCCATGACGCTGACCGCGACCTACATCAGCGCCAGTTCGTTTATCGGCGGACCCGGAGCAGCCTATAAATACGGGTTAGGCTGGGTGCTGCTGGCGATGATCCAGCTTCCTGCCGTCTGGCTCTCTCTGGGCATACTGGGTAAAAAATTTGCCATTCTGGCGCGCCGTTATAATGCCGTGACGCTCAACGATATGCTGTTTGCCCGCTATCAGAGCCGTTTACTGGTATGGCTGGCCAGCTTAAGCCTGCTGGTGGCCTTTATTGGCGCAATGACGGTACAGTTTATCGGCGGGGCACGCCTGCTGGAAACGGCGGCGGGTATTCCCTACGAGACAGGCTTGATCATCTTCGGAGTCAGCATTGCGCTGTATACCGCGTTTGGCGGATTCCGCGCCAGCGTGCTGAACGATACGATGCAGGGCATGGTTATGCTTATCGGCACTATCGTCCTGCTGGTCGGCATTGTGCACGCCGCGGGCGGCCTGAGCCATGCGGTTGAAACGCTCGAGGCGATCGATCCAAAACTGGTTTCGCCGCAGGGCGCGGATGACATCCTTTCTCCAACCTTTATGACCTCGTTCTGGGTGTTGGTGTGCTTTGGGGTGATTGGCCTGCCGCATACCGCCGTGCGCTGTATCTCTTACAAAGACAGCAAAGCCGTGCACAGAGGTATCATTATCGGCACTATCGTTGTCGCAATCCTGATGTTTGGTATGCACCTGGCGGGCGCGTTAGGTCGGGCAGTTATTCCTGACCTTACCGTACCCGATCTGGTTATCCCAACCCTGATGGTTAAAGTGCTGCCGCCATTTGCCGCCGGGATCTTCCTCGCCGCACCGATGGCCGCCATTATGTCGACCATCAACGCTCAGCTGCTGCAAAGTTCCGCTACGATCATAAAAGATCTCTATCTGAACCTGCGTCCTGAGCAGGCAGAGAATGAACGGCGCCTGAAGCGCATGTCGGCCGTTATTACTCTGGCGTTAGGGGCATTGCTGCTGTTAGCCGCGTGGCGCCCGCCGGAGATGATCATCTGGCTGAACCTGCTGGCATTTGGTGGGCTTGAAGCGGTATTCCTGTGGCCGCTGGTGTTAGGACTCTACTGGGAGCGCGCGAATGCCGCCGGTGCGCTGAGCGCGATGATTGTCGGCGGCGTACTTTACGCCGTCCTCGCAACGTTTAAGATTCAGTACCTGGGCTTCCATCCGATTGTGCCTTCGTTACTGCTAAGTTTACTGGCGTTTGTGGTGGGGAACCGTTTCGGTCAACCCGTCCCACAACCCGCTATGATTTCTACTGATAAATAAAGAGTTTTGCCATGCCGTGGATCCAACTAAAACTGAACACAACCGGCGCTAACGCCGAAGAGCTGAGCGATGCGCTGATGGAGGCCGGTTCGGTCTCTATCACCTTCCAGGACACGCATGACACGCCGGTCTTTGAGCCGCTGCCGGGCGAAACCCGCCTGTGGGGTGATACCGACGTTATTGGCCTGTTTGATGCCGAAACCGATATGAAAGAGGTTGTCGCGATTCTGGAGAATCATCCTCTGCTGGGCGCGGGTTTCGTGCATAAAATCGAACAGCTGGAAGATAAAGACTGGGAACGCGAGTGGATGGATAACTTCCACCCGATGCAGTTCGGCAAACGTCTGTGGATCTGTCCGAGCTGGCGCGATGTCCCTGATGAAAGCGCAGTGAACGTGATGCTCGACCCGGGCCTGGCGTTTGGTACCGGTACTCACCCAACCACATCTCTGTGCCTGCAGTGGCTGGATGGTCTGGATCTGGACGGTAAGACAGTGATCGACTTCGGCTGTGGATCCGGGATCCTCGCGATTGCAGCCCTGAAGCTGGGCGCGGCAAAAGCCATCGGGATCGATATCGATCCGCAGGCGATTCAGGCCAGCCGCGATAATGCCGAGCGTAACGGCGTCTCCGATCGTCTGGAGCTGTATCTGCCGGATGCTCAGCCAGAAGCCATGAAAGCCGATGTGGTGGTCGCAAACATTCTGGCGGGCCCACTGCGCGAACTGGCTCCGTTAATCAGCGTGCTGCCCGTTGAGGGCGGTCTGCTGGGGCTTTCCGGTATCCTGGCAAGCCAGGCCGACAGCGTGTGTGAAGCCTACGCCGATCTCTTTGCCCTCGACCCGGTGGTGGAAAAAGAAGAGTGGTGCCGCATCACCGGGCGTAAAAAATAAGAATCTGGCGTGGTCATCTGACCACGCCTCTCACCCTCTGATAATCCTCTCTCCCCCGTTCATTCTTCGGTAAAATAACCCTACAAATCATGTTGATTTGTATTACAAAAATTCACCGGAAGAATATGATGACACACGTTACAGGCAAGGCAGCGCTGCTGGCGCTGAGCATGATTTCGGCTTCAGCATTTGCATCACACTGGAGCTATGAAGGGGAAGGTTCACCGCAACACTGGGGCGAGATGGACGAGGCATACAAGACCTGTCAAAGCGGTATGAACCAGTCTCCTGTTAATATTGATTCGACCACTAACGCCCATCTCTCCCCGCTACAAACCCACTACGTTGATGGCCCTGTTACACTGACGAACAATGGCCATACCATTCAGGCAGGTGAACAGGCGAACACCCGCGATACCCTTACTCTCGATAAGCAAACCTGGACGTTACAGCAGTTCCATTTCCACGCGCCGAGCGAAAACACCGTACATGGCAAGAGGTACGCGATGGAAATGCATCTGGTTCATAAAAATGCCAGTGGGGAACTGACGGTGGTGGCGGTCATGTTTGATAAAGGGGCCGCAAACCCGGAGCTTGAAAAACTGTGGCGCGTTATGCCTCAGCAGGCCGAGCAGAACGTCTCCATCAAACAGGATCTCAACCTGAACAAACTGCTGCCAAAAAATAAAACGTACTGGCGCTTTAGCGGTTCACTGACCACTCCACCGTGTTCAGAAGGCGTTACCTGGATTGTACTTAAACAGCCCCTGACGGTTTCTGCAGAACAACTTGCCAGATTCACCCGGACAATGCATCACGATAATAACCGTCCGGTACAGTCGCTGCATGGGCGCGTCGTGGTCGAATAACACGCATTTTTCGCATGACGATCATGTTCTAAAATGCGACGCAGATCGCAAAGAAGAAGGGAAATCTGCTGTTAAAAACAGCAGATTATCCCGCTTCAGCGACGCATTTATTCAGAAATGATGAGAAGTTACGGGAAATTGTAAGCGCCCATAAAATAACCATTATCATATAACTTAATGATTTAAATAATGAATAATTTTTAACGGGAAGATTGGGCGGCGATTCCTTGATCTACAACAGTGGATTGTTCAAAGTTTGGCCTTTCATCTCGTGCAAAAAATGCGTAATATACGCCGCCTTGCAGTCACAGTATGGTCATTTCTTAACTCATGCGCATCGGACACCACCAGCTTAGAAATCGCCTGATCGCAGCCCCAATGGCAGGTATTACAGACCGGCCGTTCAGGACGCTGTGCTATGAGATGGGAGCCGGTTTAACCGTATCCGAGATGATGTCGTCTAACCCGCAGGTTTGGGAAAGCGATAAATCCCGCCTTCGGATGGTGCACGTTGATGAACCAGGTATCCGCACCGTGCAAATTGCCGGAAGCGTGCCTGAAGAGATGGCAGATGCCGCGCGGATTAACGTGGAAAGTGGTGCCCAGATTATTGATATCAATATGGGGTGCCCGGCCAAAAAGGTGAATCGCAAGCTTGCAGGTTCAGCCCTTCTGCAATACCCCGACCAGGTGAAAGCTATCCTGACGGCGGTTGTCAGCGCGGTGGACGTTCCTGTTACGTTGAAGATTCGCACGGGTTGGTCGCCGGAACACCGTAACTGTGTAGAGATTGCCCAACTGGCCGAAGACTGTGGCATTCAGGCCCTGACCATCCATGGACGCACTCGCGCCTGTTTGTTCAACGGTGAAGCTGAATACGACAGCATTCGGGCAGTTAAGCAGAAAGTTTCCATTCCGATTATCGCGAATGGCGACATAACTGACCCGCTTAAAGCCAGGGCTGTACTCGACTATACGGGAGCTGATGCTCTGATGATAGGACGTGCAGCTCAGGGAAGACCCTGGATCTTCCGGGAAATCCAGCATTATCTGGACACTGGGGAGCTGCTTGCCCCGCTGCCTTTGGCAGAGGTTAAGCGCTTGCTTTGTTCGCATGTTCGGGAACTGCATGACCACTACGGTCAGGCAAAAGGGTACCGAATTGCGCGTAAACACGTCTCCTGGTATCTCCAGGAGCACGCTCCAGATGACCAGTTTCGGCGCACATTCAACGCCATAGAGGATGCCAGCGTACAGCTGGAGGCGTTGGAGGCATACTTCGAAAATCTTGCGTAATGAAATAAAGAGCTGACAGAACTATGTTCGAACAACGCGTAAATTCTGACGTACTGACCGTTTCTACCGTTAACTCTCAGGACCAGGTAACTCAAAAACCCCTGCGTGACTCGGTTAAACAGGCACTGAAGAACTATTTTGCTCAACTGAATGGTCAGGATGTTAATGACCTGTATGAGCTGGTACTGGCTGAAGTTGAACAGCCACTGTTGGACATGGTGATGCAATACACCCGCGGTAACCAAACCCGCGCTGCGCTGATGATGGGTATCAACCGTGGTACTCTGCGTAAGAAACTGAAAAAATACGGCATGAACTGATACTAATCAGTTAAATGCTTGTTTAAAAAGGCGCTCTTCGGCATGGGGAAGCGCCTTTTTTATTACCTGCGCTTCTCCGTCAACGCATTGTAAACCTTCGCCTCTCCTGCTTTTCAACCCCAGTTTTTCGTGTATATTTCCCCCACCTTACTGGCGATTTTCTCGCGGAATGACACAATGATTCGTAAATACTGGTGGCTGGTTGTCTTTGCAATCTCCGTTCTCATTTTCGATACACTCCTGATGCAGTGGATTGAACTGATGAGCACCGAAACCGATAAGTGTCGCAATATGAACTCCGTCAATCCGCTGAAACTCGTGAACTGCTCAGAGCTCGACTAACCGCCCGATTGCGCAAATCACCCCCGTTATTACCCACTAAAAACGGGGATTTAAATCCCTTTGAGCCATTACCTGACGGTGATAATGTCTCGCCCTTCTCAACCGCTCTAGCGTAACCCCACACTCGAGTAGAACCGTCCATGCTGGTCAGCCAATACAACCATATCCTTGTCGTCCTCTCCTTTGTTGTTGCCATTCTTGCTGCATATACCGCGCTGAACATGGCTGCACGCGTCGCCGGGAGTGAGGGCGTCGCTGCCCGCGTCTGGCTGGCTGGCGGCGGTATTGCTATGGGGATTGGCGTGTGGGCCATGCATTTTATCGGCATGCTGGCGATGGACCTCTCCATGAGCATGAGCTACAACGCCACCCTGACGGTGCTATCCATGGTCATCGCCGTGGGTTCGTCGCTGTTTGCGCTATGGCTTGTGAGCTGCGAGCAACTACGCCTGCGCCGACTGCTGCCCGGCGCGCTGGTAATGGGAAGCGGTATTGTGGCCATGCATTACACCGGCATGGCGGCGCTGGAGGTGATGCCCGGGATAATCTGGGACAAGGTCTGGGTGGCCATTTCGGTCGTGATTGCGCTTGCCGCTTCACTCGCGGCATTATGGCTGACCTTCCGCCTGCGTCGCGAAGCCGCGCAGGTCGTGCTGATGCGCATGGGTGCCGCCATCACGATGGGAATTGCCATTGCCGGCATGCACTATGCCGGGATGAAAGCGGCGCAGTTTCCGATGTCCACAATGGTTCACCATAAGGGGATTAACGGGAGCTGGCTGGCGGTGCTGGTCAGCGTCGTCGCGCTCTCTATTCTTGGGATCACCCTGCTGGTGTCGATGCTGGATGCCCGCCTTCAGGCACGCACCGCCCTTCTGGCCTCGTCGCTGGCAGAAGCTAACCGGGAACTCGCTCAGCTGGCGCTACACGATACCCTGACGCGTCTGCCCAACCGTATCCTGCTGGAAGACAGACTCGATCAGGCCATCAGCAAAGCCGATCGTGAAGGGAATCACTTTGCCCTGATGTTCATGGATCTTGACGGCTTTAAAGCTATCAATGACGCCTACGGCCATGATGTCGGTGACAGGCTGCTGGTCGCCGTTACGCAGCGTCTGTTGCTTCTCCTGAAAGGCCAGTTCACCCTTGCACGCATCGGCGGTGATGAATTTGTTCTGCTGGCAGAGGGAGAAGGTCCGGACGACGCGGCATCGCTGGCGAATTCGCTGGTGCGCGCGATCGATAGCCCCTTCAATCTCAGCCCCTATGAACTGGTGGTGACCCTCAGCATTGGTATCGCGCTGTACCCTCACGACGGCAAAACCGAGCGTGAGCTGATGTTTAACGCCGACGCGGCGATGTATCACACGAAGCATATGGGCCGTAACGGTTACCACTTTTTCCAGCCCTCCATGAACACCCTGGCGCAGACCCATCTCCAGTTAATGAACGATCTGTGGATGGCGATCGATCGCAATGAGCTGCGCCTGCTGTATCAGCCAAAATTTCACGCCCCGGCGGGCCCGGTCCTCGGATTCGAGGCGCTGTTGCGCTGGCAGCATCCTAAGCAGGGGTTACTGACGCCGGACCTTTTTCTGCCGCTGGCGGAAAAAACGGGGCTGATCGTCCCGATTGGCAACTGGGTGATTAATGAAGCCTGTCGCCAGCTGCGGGAATGGCATCTCCAGGGACATCAAAGCTGGTCAATGGCGGTAAACCTGTCGACACTGCAGTTTGAACAACCTTCGCTGGTTAAAACGGTTCTCGACTGCCTGGCACTTCATCAGGTGCCACCGGAAATGTTGATCCTCGAAGTGACGGAAACCACGGCGATGAGCAACCCGGATGAGAGCGTACGCGTGCTGACAGAGCTGACGAATGCGGGGGTAAAGGCCTCCATTGATGACTTTGGCACCGGATATTCGAGCCTGCTGTACCTCAAGCGCTTACCGGCCTGTGAATTGAAAATCGACAGGGCGTTTGTGCAAGAGCTCAGCGGCGAGAGCGAGGATGCCACTATTGTCTCTGCGATTGTGGCTCTCGCTAAAACACTTAACCTGAAAGTTGTGGCTGAAGGTGTGGAAACCGAAGCGCAGCAAGCCTTTTTAACCGAGCTGGGCTGTAACACCCTTCAGGGTTATCTGTTAGGTAAACCCGTCAGCGCGCAGACCATAGAAGCACTTTGTGCCCGAGGGGAAATGTTACCCGGCGCTGAGCAATAAGCACCCTCATCTGGCAACACGCGAATAACCGGGAGTGTCGCCAGTATGCTATCGACCAGAGCGGGAGCCTGCTGATAAAGATTAAAACTGTCGTTATTCATTAACCAGTTTTTAATTATTCCGCTAAAAAAACCGTGGAATACAATCAAGGTGAGATCAACATTCACCTGTGGCGAAATGATGTTTCGCGAAATACAGGCCTCCAGCGTGGCGCGTAGCGTGTCATCGTTGAATCCGATACGCTTTCTGATTTCGCGCTCAGAAATCATATCACTGCTAAATTCACACTTATGATACAGAATTTGTAAAAGCGCACATTGCCGGGGTTCATGGGCAATATACTGCAGCGCGGTAATAAATTGCTCACGAAGTTTTAACAATGGATCGTCACTATCGGAAAGGGAAAGCCTGTCGTGAATCATGTCGCGAAGCGGTAATTGCTGTTCCCAGATGGCATTAAATATTTCAGATTTACTGGTGAAGTGCCAGTAGATTGCGCCGCGCGTCACCTTAGCAGCATCAGCGATATCCGTCAGCGTCGTGCTGGCTACGCCCCGCATCGCAAACTGTTCGATAGCCGCCTCAATCAGCTGCTGCCGGGTTTGTTGAGCCTCTTCTTTCTTTTTACGCGCCATAGGCAACTACTCGTTACTCACAAGGTTTAAAAATAATATTGCGTTCATGCAAATGTAAGTATTCACTAAAAGCCGTTTTAATTTTGCACAAAAAAAGTCACCCCTCTTAATTTATAATCAATATAAATATATCGCTCCAATTAAATTGGCGGAGTGAATAATTAAAAACATTAAACTCATTTACCTGATTAACATGCCTGAAGTATATCCCTGAATGGACCCAGTCTGATTCTGATTTTTTCTACAAGCATGGTCATTCGCACTTATAAATTAAAAAACATTAAATACCCTCATTATTATACGCAGCTACATTTTATTTTTATCCCTCTGCCCCTGCTACCGATTCGCGGCATATATCGGTGAATGGGTATTTAAAGGAACAGTAATGACGAATCATTTCAGACGTTTGCCCTTATCCGGTTTCATTGTCTGCGCGGTACTGCTCACTGGATGCGATGGTCAGGAAAATCAACAGCAACACCAGCAGGCGCCTCAGGTCAGCGTGCATATTGTGAAAAGCGCACCTCTGGCGGTCACCACTGAACTCCCGGGCAGAACAGATGCATTTCGCGTTGCGGAGGTTCGTCCTCAGGTTAGCGGCATTATCCTGCGCCGTAACTTTGCGGAGGGTAGCGATGTAAAAGCGGGCGAGTCACTTTACCAGATTGATCCTGCGCCCTATCAGGCAGCCTATGACAGCGCGAAAGGCGAACTGGCGAAGGCTCAGG
Organism: Enterobacter sp. A103; assembly: GCF_034427535.1. Lineage (NCBI taxonomy): Bacteria > Pseudomonadati > Pseudomonadota > Gammaproteobacteria > Enterobacterales > Enterobacteriaceae > Enterobacter > Enterobacter sp. A103. The sequence goes on along the minus strand of NZ_JAXQPQ010000005.1, from coordinate 9,319 downwards.
CGGCGGCCAATATTGCGCACCTGACGGTGAAACGTTATCTCCCGCTGGTAGGCACCCAGTATGTCAGTAAGCAGGAGTATGACCAGGCCGTGGCGACGGCTCAGCAGGCAGATGCCAGCGTGGTTGCCGCAAAAGCGGGTGTTGAGAGCGCACGTATCAACCTTGCATACACCAAAGTGACCTCTCCGGTTGATGGTCGTATCGGGAAATCCAGCGTGACCGAAGGGGCGCTGGTGACGAACGGGCAAGCCGCAGCGCTGGCAACGGTCCAGCTGCTCGATCCGATTTATGTTGATGTCACCCAGTCCAGTAATGATTTTATGCGCCTGAAACAGACGAGCCTGCAAAAAGGTGATATCGCCAGCAACGTTGAGCTGCTGATGGAGAACGGGCAGCCCTACCCGCTAAAAGGCACATTGCAGTTCTCTGACGTCACGGTCGATGAAAGTACCGGCTCGATCACCCTGCGCGCCATTTTCCGGAACCCTCAGCATCTGTTGTTACCCGGCATGTTCGTTCGCGCCCGCATTGATGAAGGCACACAGCCGGATGCGATTCTGGTACCACAGCAAGGCGTGACCCGTACACCGCGAGGCGATGCAACCGTGCTGGTGGTGAACGATAAAAACCAGGTTGAGCCGCGAACCGTCGTGGCCCCTCAGGCAATTGGCGATCGCTGGCTGGTGACGGAAGGGCTGAAAAACGGTGACCGCGTGATAGTCAGCGGGCTACAGAAAGTCAGACCCGGCGTAACCGTCGTCGCCACGCCTGATATCACCACGACGCCAGCCGGTTAAGGGACGACGACATGGCTAATTTCTTTATTCAGAGACCGGTTTTCGCCTGGGTACTTGCCATCATTTTGATGATTGCAGGCGGGCTGGCTATTCTCAAACTTCCCGTCGCACAGTATCCGACCATTGCTCCTCCCGCCGTGGCGATATCCGCGACTTACCCGGGAGCGGACGCTCAAACGGTGCAGGATACCGTGACCCAGGTTATCGAACAGAACATGAACGGTATCGATAAGCTGATGTATATGTCCTCCACCAGCGATTCGGCGGGTAACGTCACCATCACCCTGACCTTCGAGTCAGGAACCGATCCGGACATCGCCCAGGTACAGGTGCAGAACAAGCTGCAGCTCGCCATGCCGCTGCTGCCGCAAGAGGTTCAGCAGCAAGGGATTGGCGTGGAGAAATCCAGCAGCAGCTTCCTGCTGGTCGCTGGCTTTGTTTCAGACAACAAAAATCTCACGCAGAATGACATCTCTGACTATGTCGCTTCGAACGTCAAAGATGCCATCAGCCGAACGTCTGGCGTCGGTGACGTTCAGCTGTTTGGCGCTCAGTATGCGATGCGCATCTGGCTCGACAGCAACGCGATGAACAAATACCAGCTGACGCCGCAGGATATTATCAACCAGCTGAAAACGCAGAACGACCAGATAGCGGCAGGCCAGCTGGGCGGAACGCCGTCCATTCCCGGGCAACAGCTGAATGCCTCAATCATCGCGCAAACCCGCCTGAAATCACCGGAAGAGTTTGGCCGCGTGACGCTCAAGGTGAATCAGGACGGCTCGATGGTTCATCTGAAGGACGTGGCTCGTATTGAGCTGGGTGGCGAAAACTACAACATGGTCACTAAAATCAACGGGCAGGCGGCAACCGGCCTGGGGATTAAGCTGGCAACCGGGGCAAATGCGCTGGACACCGCGGCAGCCATTAAGAGCAAGCTGGCGCAACTGCAGCAGTTCTTCCCGCAGGGGTTGAAAGTTGTCTATCCCTATGACACCACCCCTTTTGTGAAAATCTCCATTCACGAAGTGGTGAAGACCCTGTTTGAAGCAATCATTCTCGTCTTCCTGGTCATGTACCTGTTCCTGCAAAACCTGCGGGCGACGCTCATCCCGACTATCGCGGTGCCGGTCGTTCTGCTGGGTACCTTTGCGGTTCTGGCGGCATTCGGTTTCTCCATCAACACCCTGACGATGTTCGGTATGGTGCTGGCGATAGGTCTGCTGGTCGATGATGCTATCGTGGTCGTTGAGAACGTTGAACGCGTCATGGTCGAAGACAAACTGCCGCCGAAAGAGGCCACGCAGAAGTCGATGGAGCAGATCCAGGGTGCACTGGTGGGGATCGCCATGGTGCTCTCGGCGGTCTTTATTCCGATGGCCTTTTTTGGCGGCTCGACGGGGGCGATCTATCGTCAGTTCTCGCTGACTATCGTTTCCGCTATGGCGTTGTCCGTACTGGTTGCGCTAATCCTTACGCCCGCACTCTGCGCAACGTTGCTTAAGCCCGTATCCGGCGACCATCATGAGAAGAAAGGTGGCTTCTTCGGCTGGTTTAATGCGCTCTTTGATAAAAGCGTGGAGCACTACAGCAACAGCGTGAGCGGTATTTTGCGTAAGACAGGGCGCTATCTGGCGGTGTACGTCATTATCGTCGGTGGGATGGCGGTGCTCTTCCTGCGCTTGCCTACCTCCTTCCTGCCCGAAGAGGATCAGGGGGTGTTTATGACGATGGTTCAACTCCCGGCGGGTGCAACCCAGACGCGTACTCAGCAGGTCCTCGATCAGGTTCAGGATTACTATCTGAACAACGAAAAGGCGAACGTGGAATCCATCTTTACCGTAAACGGCTTTAGCTTTAGCGGCCAGGGTCAGAACGCCGGTATCGCCTTCGTCAGCCTGAAGCCCTGGGAGGAGCGCCCGGGGGCGGAAAACGGCGTCGAAGCCATTGTGAGCCGCGCGACAAAAGCCTTCAGTCAAATTACAGATGGCCTCGTGTTCCCGTTTAACCTGCCTGCAATTATCGAACTGGGTACCGCCACGGGCTTCGACTTTGAATTGATCGATCAGGCCAACCTGGGGCATACCCAGCTGACGCAGGCGCGTAACCAACTGCTCAGCATGGTGAATAAGCACCCTGACCTGCTGGTTCGCGTGCGCCCTAACGGTCTTGAAGATACGCCTCAGTTCAAGCTGGATGTCGATCAGGAGAAAGCGCAGGCGCTGGGCGTCAGCCTTTCTGACGTCAACCAGACGATTTCGACGGCCTTAGGTGGCAGCTATGTGAATGACTTTATCGATCATGGGCGCGTGAAAAAGGTCTACGTCCAGGCCGAGGCAAAATTCCGTATGTTGCCAGGAGATATTAATAACCTTTACGTGCGCAGCGCGAATGGGGAAATGGTCCCGTTCTCCGCCTTTAGCAACGCTCATTGGGTCTATGGTTCACCTCGTCTGGAGCGCTATAACGGGATGCCCTCTATGGAGATACTGGGTGAATCAGCCCCGGGTAAAAGTACCGGTGAGGCCATGGCTATGATGGAAAGCCTCGCGGCAAAACTGCCTTCCGGTATCGGCTATGACTGGACGGGGATGTCTTATCAGGAGCGGCTCTCGGGTAACCAGGCGCCTGCCCTGTACGCCATTTCACTGATCGTGGTGTTCCTGTGCCTGGCTGCGCTGTATGAAAGCTGGTCCATTCCGTTCTCCGTTATGCTGGTTGTGCCGCTTGGGGTCATTGGGGCTCTTCTCGCAGCGTCGCTGCGCGGGTTAAACAATGACGTCTATTTTCAGGTCGGCCTGCTGACGACGATTGGTTTATCGGCGAAAAACGCCATCCTGATCGTCGAATTTGCTAAAGACCTGATGGATAAAGAAGGCAAAGGCATTATTGAAGCCACGCTGGAAGCTTCCAGGATGCGCCTTCGACCGATCCTGATGACATCCCTGGCCTTTATTCTTGGCGTCATGCCGCTGGTGATCAGCACCGGGGCCGGGAGCGGCGCGCAAAACGCCGTCGGTACGGGCGTTATGGGGGGAATGCTTTCCGCAACGCTTCTGGCGATTTTCTTCGTGCCCGTTTTCTTTGTGGTTGTTCGGCGACGGTTTACTCACCATAAAGGTTAATGTTTCCCTGAAAAGGCACCTCTGGTGCCTTTTTATTTTTAACTTAAACAACCAATTAGGTTTTACATAAAGAAAGCATTAAGAATATGATGATTTGCATTAAGTAAAAACAGTCTCTTGCAACTCCATAATGTCTCCATTAATTCCTCCTGAAACCGACTTTTCTCCACGATTTTTACAAACTACATAATTTGAGATTATTCCTCGTGTAACGAGGACTTACCCCGGTGGTAAAATAACCTCCAGTTCGTTAATAGCCCTCCTGGCTTTATAGCGGATGAGAAATAATACTGAGGTAACATCATGAAAAGATTCATTTCCGTTGCACTTCTCGCTGCGCTGCTTGCTGGTTGCGCGCACGATTCTCCATGTGTACCGGTTTACGACGACCAGGGCCGACTGGTTCATACCAATACCTGTATGAAAGGCACCACCCAGGATAACTGGGAGACTGCGGGTGCTATCGCCGGCGGTGCTGCCGCAGTAGCGGGTTTAACACTGGGTATTGTTGCCCTCACGAAGTAACATCTGTTGAGAAAGCGCGGCTCTGGCCGCGCTTTTGCTTTTAATGAGTGCAATATTTTCAAATAAGTAAAAAAATAGCCCTGTAAATATTCACTAAATTAATATAAGCCTGAAGTCAGTCACAACTTTTTCGCATATTCATTCAAATTACTTATTCTATCGTGATGATTTTCACACATTAAGATTATTGAATACCCTGCCAATATTCACGCTGAAAACTATCTCTTCTTTTTCCTGACCCAACTCGCAACTTTTGCTCCGATTTGTGGCACAGGTTGTAATTTCGCACCGTTCTGGGGCGCTCATTTTATTTAAGCCTGTCTACACTCAGCATTAAGCGTTCACTCGTCTCTTATTTTGTCGAACGCAAAACTGGCATTACGTTTGCTTTATAAACGTTGGCCAAAGCCACAGACAGGTAAAGCGTTTAAAAACGCCTCTATAACGATAAATTTCGCCACACAGGATGCATTATGAAAAAGACGATGATAGCCAGCCTGGCCGCTGCAGGCATGTTGTTTGCCTTAGCCGGTCAAGCCCATGCGGGAACGACACTGGATGCCGTTAAAAAGAAAGGTTTTGTTCAATGTGGTATCAGTGACGGTTTGCCTGGCTTCTCTTATGCCGATGCGAACGGCAAATTTACCGGTATTGATGTGGATGTCTGCCGTGGCGTTGCAGCCGCCGTTTTTGGCGATGACAGCAAAGTAAAATATACCCCGCTGACGGCGAAAGAACGCTTTACGGCGCTGCAGTCCGGTGAGGTCGACATGCTCTCCCGTAATACCACCTGGACTTCCTCCCGTGATGCCGGCATGGGGATGTCATTTACGGGCGTGACCTATTATGACGGCATCGGCTTCCTGACCCACAATAAAGCGGGCCTGAAAAGCGCCAAGGAACTGGATGGCGCCACCGTTTGTATCCAGGCGGGCACCGATACCGAGCTGAACGTCGCGGATTATTTCAAAGCAAACAACATGAAATACACCCCTGTGACATTCGACCGCTCGGATGAATCGGCCAAAGCGCTGGAATCCGGCCGTTGCGACACGCTGGCCTCTGACCAGTCACAGCTGTATGCCTTACGCATTAAGCTGAGCAACCCGGCAGAGTGGATTGTCCTGCCTGAAGTCATCTCCAAAGAGCCTCTCGGCCCCGTCGTTCGTCGTGGTGATGAAGACTGGTTCTCCATTGTTCGCTGGACGCTGTTTGCCATGCTGAACGCAGAAGAGATGGGCATCAACTCTAAAAACGTTGATGAGAAAGCCGCTAAGCCATCCAACCCGGATATGGCACACCTGCTCGGTAAAGAAGGTGATTTCGGCAAGGATCTGAAGCTGGATAACAAGTGGGCTTACAACATCATCAAACAGGTGGGCAACTACTCTGAGATCTTTGAGCGCAACGTGGGATCGGAAAGCCCGCTGAAGATCAAACGCGGCCAGAACAATCTCTGGAACAACGGCGGTATTCAGTACGCACCACCAGTACGTTAAGTCATAGCTGTAACGGGCACTGCTCCGGCAGTGCCCACTCCAGAGTCATGGTTACTGAGGTTTCTTTATGTCCCATCGCCGCTCAGCCGTAAAAGGATCGCTATCCTTTTCTCATCCCGCGGTCCGCGCCTGGCTATTCCAGATTATTGCTATTGTTGCGGTTGTTCTCATCGCCGTGTATCTCATCCATAACACCATCACCAACCTGAATAACCGTGGCATTACCTCCGGTTTCGCGTTTTTAGACCGCAGCGCGGGGTTTGGTATTGTTCAGCACCTTATTGATTATCAGGAAGGTGACACGTACGGACGCGTGTTCGTGGTCGGTTTACTGAATACGCTGTTGGTATCGGCGCTTTGTATCGTCTTCGCGTCGGTACTGGGCTTCTTTATTGGTCTGGCGCGTCTTTCTGAAAACTGGCTCCTGCGGAAACTGTCGACCGTTTATATCGAGACGTTCCGCAATATCCCCCCGCTCCTGCAGATCTTCTTCTGGTATTTCGCCGTACTGCGTAACCTTCCCGGTCCCCGCCAGGCCGTCGACGCGTTTGAGCTGTTTTTCCTGAGTAACCGTGGGTTGTCCATTCCTTCTCCTCAGCCGGGTGAAGGGCTGTACGCTTTTATCGGCGCGATTGTGATAGTGCTTGCGCTCTCTGCGGGGGTATTCCGTTTTAACCGCAAGCATCAGATCAAAACCGGTCAGCTTCGTAGAACCTGGCCCACGGCAGTTGTCCTGATCGTTAGCCTCCCGCTAATTGCACACTGGCTGTTTGGGGCCGCTTTGCACTGGGATATTCCACATCTGCGGGGCTTTAACTTTCAGGGCGGAATGGTATTAATTCCCGAGCTGGCAGCCCTGACGCTGGCGCTGTCGATTTATACGTCCGCGTTTATCGCAGAGATTATCCGTGCAGGGATCCAGGCCGTTCCTTATGGGCAGCACGAGGCGGCGCGCTCGCTGGGATTACCCCATACCGTGACGCTTCGCCAGGTCATTATTCCGCAGGCTTTACGGGTCATCATTCCTCCCCTGACCAGCCAGTATCTCAATATTGTCAAAAACTCGTCGCTGGCCGCTGCGATTGGTTATCCGGATATGGTGTCACTCTTCGCCGGAACCGTGCTTAACCAGACCGGACAAGCCATTGAAACCATCGCCATCACGATGTCTGTCTATCTGATCATCAGCCTGGTGATTTCACTGCTGATGAACCTTTATAACCGCCGTATAGCACTGGTCGAGCGCTAAGGATCTATGATGACAAAAGCGATACTGTCGCACTCCTCGCGCCCTGACAACTCGACAGGTGGACGTTTCATTCTCTGGGCGCGTAAGAATCTTTTCTCCAGCTGGAGCAACAGCCTGCTGACGATTGTCTGCCTGTGGCTCATGTGGGAATTGATTCCTCCCCTGCTGAACTGGGCGTTTTTACAGGCCAACTGGGTCGGTTCAACCCGAGCTGACTGCACAAAAGCCGGCGCCTGCTGGGTATTTATTCATGAACGTTTCGGTCAGTTCATGTATGGATTGTATCCCCACGAACAGCGCTGGCGGATAAATCTGGCGCTGGTTATCGGCCTGCTCTCTGTCGCGGCTATGTTCTGGAAAAAGCTGCCTCAGCGTGGACGCTATATTGCTGCCTGGGCTGTAGTTTATCCGATTATTGTCTGGGTACTGTTGTATGGCGGTTTCCTGGGACTGGAACGCGTTGAAACACGCCAGTGGGGCGGGCTGACGCTGACGCTGATTATCGCTTCAGTGGGGATAGCCGGTGCTTTACCGTGGGGGATTTTACTGGCCCTGGGACGGCGTTCAAAAATGCCGATCGTCCGCGTGCTCTCCGTTATCTTCATTGAGTTCTGGCGCGGCGTACCGCTTATCACCGTTCTGTTTATGTCATCGGTCATGCTGCCGCTGTTTATGGCAGAGGGAACAACCATCGACAAGCTGATCCGTGCCCTGGTGGGGGTGATTCTCTTCCAGTCCGCCTATGTCGCTGAAGTTGTACGTGGTGGTCTGCAAGCGTTGCCTAAGGGCCAGTACGAAGCGGCGGAATCACTGGCTCTCGGTTACTGGAAAACGCAGGGACTGGTCATTCTTCCACAAGCACTCAAGCTGGTCATTCCGGGTCTGGTCAACACGATCATTGCCCTCTTCAAGGATACCAGCCTGGTGATCATTATCGGATTGTTCGATCTCTTTAGCAGCGTGCAACAGGCAACCGTTGACCCTGTCTGGCTGGGCATGTCCACCGAAGGATATGTCTTTGCTGCCCTGATCTACTGGATCTTTTGTTTTAGCATGTCGCGCTACAGCCAGCATCTGGAAAAGCGCTTTAACACCGGGCGTACACCGCACTGAGGAAATTATGAGCCAAATAACTATGACACCCGCCGACGCGATGATTACGCTGGAAAATGTGAATAAATGGTACGGACAATTTCATGTCCTGAGGGACATTAATCTTAAGGTAAAGCAGGGAGAACGCATCGTCCTTTGCGGCCCTTCGGGCTCCGGAAAATCCACAACCATTCGCTGTATTAATCATCTTGAAGAACATCAGCAAGGACGCATTGTGGTTGATGGTATCGAGCTGAATGAAGATATCCGCAATATCGAACGCGTACGTCAGGAAGTAGGAATGGTATTTCAGCACTTTAATCTGTTTCCGCACCTGACCGTTCTGCAGAACTGTACGCTTGCGCCGATTTGGGTACGAAAGATGCCGAAAAAGGAAGCGGAGGCGTTGGCAATGCACTACCTGGAACGCGTACGTATCGCAGAGCATGCCAATAAGTTCCCTGGCCAGATCTCGGGTGGCCAACAGCAGCGTGTGGCTATCGCCCGTTCGCTGTGTATGAAGCCGAAAATTATGCTGTTTGATGAACCGACATCTGCCCTCGATCCGGAAATGGTGAAAGAGGTTCTGGACACCATGATTGGGCTGGCACAATCCGGCATGACCATGCTTTGTGTTACACATGAGATGGGGTTTGCGCGAACCGTGGCCGACCGGGTGATCTTTATGGACCGTGGTGAGATTGTCGAACAGGCGCCGCCGGATGAGTTCTTTGCCCATCCGAAGTCAGAACGTACGCGAGCATTCCTGTCACAGGTAATTCATTAGTTGTTTGCTCTGCCGGGTGGAGGCTTCGCCTTACCCGGCCTACCTTTTTTCGCCCATAAACGCAAAAAGGCCATCCTTTCGGATGGCCTTTTCACTTATTTGATGTCTGGCAGTTCCCTACTCTCACATGGGGAGACCCCACACTACCATCGGCGCTACGGCGTTTCACTTCTGAGTTCGGCATGGGGTCAGGTGGGACCACCGCGCTAAAGCCGCCAGACAAATTCTTTTACTTCTTGCCGAAC
>NZ_JAXQPQ010000041.1:0-501 GCF_034427535.1 Enterobacter sp. A103 | reverse complement strand
GTCACCTCCAGCGCCAGCAGGTTACCGCTGGCGTCAAACTGCGGCTTGCCGGTGGTCAGGGTGACGTTCGGGGTGTTGATAAATCCGCACCCGTTACAGGTAATGCCGTACGGGTTGGCCACCATGACGTTTGCCGCCTTACCGGCGACTTCCGTGTAGCCCTGCAGCTGCGAGCGGCTGGCGCCCGTGACTTCGTTGATGATGCCTTTCGCTTCCCGCCCGGCCTGCAGGTTGGGGTTGTTCTGGATAAGCCCGCCCAGCTGGGTTTGGGTTAAACGGTCCGTGCCGTTATTGAGGATAAGCCCCTCGCTGCCGACGTTATACTCACTGAACTGGTTATGCGAGATACCCGCCCCGTTCGGGGTGGCGATGTTGACGACCGGCACCCCGTTCCCCGCCCGGTCGACCGTGGTCTGCCCGGCCGGCGTGAGCGCCGCCGCGACGGCGGGTGCCACAGGCTGCCAGACCATCAGGCCGCAGACAATCCAGCTGATCAGACGC
>NZ_JAXQPQ010000040.1:0-519 GCF_034427535.1 Enterobacter sp. A103 | reverse complement strand
GCTGGGTGCACCTTCACCGGCCCCGGTTGTGGTGACCCCGGTGAACGGCGGCACGGTGAGCTATGCCTCTTCGGACGCGACGAAAGTGGCGGTGGATACGTCCACGGGCGCACTGGAAATCCACGCGGTGACCGGCAGCACGCCGGTGACCATCACGGCAACCGAATCGGCGGCGCAGGGTTATGCGGGCCAGAGCACAAGCTATCAGGTGGAGGTCACGGCAGCCCCGGTCTCGGCGGTGAAGTCTGAGCTGGCGGTGGAGACGGCGAGTCCGGTGGCGCACAGCCCGGTGACGGTACGTCTGAAGCTGAAGGACGCGCGTAACCAGCTGATGAAGGGTAAAACCGGTCTGACCCTGACGGGGACGGGCATGGCCACCGCGCCGGCGTTCGCGGAAGACAGTGCGAACAAAGGCGAATACACGGCGAGCTTCACCCCGGCCGACGCGAAAGCGTACACCCTGGGCGTGGCGGGCCTGACCGGCTTCACGAAGACGGTGGACGCGACGACGGCGGCGGC